>CASGAD010000015.1 GCA_949299335.1 uncultured bacterium
AAATAACCCATATATAATAATCTCCTAAGCAAAGATTATTATATAAACGCCAATAAAATATCGCAAATTGGCGTTTTTTTATGAAAAAACAAAAAGGCTGCTGATAACCTTTTAAATCTTAGTTATTCAACAGCCCCTTTTAATATAAACTTTTTAAGCCTTTAGAAGTTAAGTAATTAATTAACTTATCTTTATCATTACCATAAACTATAAGGTGATGATTTCCTAAAGGATTTTCTAAGAAATAGTTAATATGATCTTTAATTTTGACTTCAATTTGAGTTCTACATAAGTTATTTCTAGAAAGATTATTTATTATTTCTCCTTCTAAAAGAACAAATTTATCTAAATCTGCACTGATTCTAAAAATCATACAATCAGTAAGTTTAAGTTCGCCTTTAATTCCTATTCCGATTCTTGATTCAAAATGAGTTGTTAAACTATATGAAGTAGTCATTTTTAGAGGTAAAGTGCAGTGAGCTAAAATCATTTTAGATGTATCTAAATGAATCTCACTAGGATTAGCTTGGAAAGATTCTTTGTTTAAGATTTCTTTAACTATAAACATTGAAATTAAAGCAGGTAAGTCTCCTTCACAAGTACCAATTATTCCTTCATCATTAAATAAAGCAAGAGCAAGGCAACTTGTAGAATGAACTGTATTTAATAAATCAAAACAACGTATAGTAAATCCTTTTAATTCGTATTTATTAACTAATGATTTAATTGCTAAATATATTTGATAGGCTAAATTTAATTCGTTTTTATCGTATTTTGCTTTAATTATATTACTAGGAATTTCTTCTTTATTAAATGACGCAATTGCTTTAATTAATTCATCACTAGAAATATCTACTAATTCAATATCAAATCTATTTTTTAAAGTTACTTTATTAACATTACAAGAAATTAGCCAATCACTTGGCTTACCAATAACTCCAAGTCTATTCATTATTTATTCTCCATTAATTCTTTAATACGTTTACTAATTATTGGTGGTTCTCCATGAAGAATCTCACCTTTTTTATTTTGTCTATTTAAATAAGCTAATATTTCTAAAGAAGCAGCTAAAGAATTATTATGTTTATAAGTTAAAAATATAAATGGTTCTTTTAATTTATTTTCTACTTCTAAAAAATAATTTTCGCTTCCGCCACTTTCTACTAATATAATAGCTAAATCACTATCGTATAAAGTATCAATAGTAGTGATATTAAACGTATAGCCTGTAAGTGAGGCTAGCTCTTTAAGTAACTTTTCTCTTTCGCTTTTAATGTAAATGTCATCATGTAATGATGAAACAATTGGATAAATATTAATCTTTTTCATATTTAAAAGTATAACAAATATAGTTATATAAAATGATAATTAAAAACATAATAAAAATATTTACTAATTTTCCTTGCAAAAAATATAATTTTCTATAGACTAAAATTAATAAACTTTATAAATGAAAAGACAATGTAAATATTAAAGCAATTTGTTTGAAAATTATAATTTGTTTATGTATCTTATTAGTGTGATTTAATTGTTTTAATACGACACGGGGTAGTTTAAATAATTATTTCCGCGGTTAGGTCACTACCTATTAAGATTTTAACTCTAACATAATTGTTAGAGTTTTTTTATTAACTTAAATTATTTTTAAGTTAATAAAACAAATTATTCACCATTAAAATTTATAAAATCTTTGCAAAAATTAACTATTTATATACGTTTAGTAAATTATGCAAATAAATTACTTATTATTCAAAATATGGTAAAATTTTATTTAAGGAGATTAAATATGTTTAACAAAAAGACTTTAATGAATAAAATACTATCTATTTTGTTTAACATCCTTTGGATTGCATTAGGTATATTTGCTATTGCTTCACCAAAAGGATTTGGAGCAAGTTTAGGTTTAGTAGCCGGAACATTTATGATTATTATAGGCTCATTAATTCTATTATTTGCTTTATTTAGTTCAACTTTGATTATTGGAAGTGGATTTTTATTTTTAGAAGGTATTATTACTCTTTGTATTGGTATACTTTTAATGGTTTTTAAGGATGCTTCGCTTTCAATTGTTACGTTTAGTTTAGCTTTTTACTTTTTATTTAATGGTTTAAGTAAAGTTATCAATTCTATCGATATTAAAAAGTTTAAGGTTAAATCATGGTGGGTTACTTTACTTATTGGTTTGCTTTATATTGTTTTAAGTATAGTTTTATTTGCATTTAACGATGGAGCTAATAATGTTGTTTCTATATTAATTGGAATATTCTTTATTCTTACTGGTGTATTTGGAATATTAGAATTATTTGATGTTTTTAAAAGAGAAAAGCGTGAAAGTACCATTATTAAAAACATTCATAATAATGTAGATAATTTAGATCATATCGATATTGATTTTACTAAAGAAGATAAAGATAGATAATTAAGTTATAAAGAATTTGGAAAAAAATAGATTTTTTCTTAACTTTTATTATTTAAAAATAATTTCATATTAAAATACTAAATACATTTAGTATAATGTTTTTAATCTAGGGCTTTTATAGGGAGAATTCTTATGGAAGAAGTTTTAAATGATTCTGTAATTTACGATGATGACCATTATTTAAATGATTGCTCATCTTATAAAAGAAAATTAACTATTATCGAAAAAGTTTTTATAATAGTTAGTTCCTTATTATGTTTTCCAATTGGGATTTTAGTATGTAACTTCTTACCAGGAGAACTTCATACTTATTTAAAATTTAATGAAATATTAACAAGTCTTAGTTATATATTTACTTGGATCTTCATTTTCTTTGCTTTGATGTTTACTGAGTTTTACTCTAAAAATTTTTCGATGTATAAAGGAGTAATTGTTACAAGTTTAGTTAGTTTTTCATGGAGTGCTTTATATGTTGCTTTAGGTGGAAGCATTATATCGTTAATTAATAAAGAAGGAGCTAGTTTATGGTTTTTTATAGCTCTATTTAGCGCCACAATTTATATGGTGTTTCTACTTATTATAAGACTTATTGCTAATTTGATAGATTATTATCAATTAAAATCAGTAATGGTAATCGGGCCAAAGAGAGATGCTGAAGCTTTGGCTAGAAAATTAATTGAAAAGAAAAATAAAAGATTAAAAGTAAGATTTGTCTTTTACGAAATTGATGGTGAAGTAGATGATAGAATCTATAAAAAGTTTTATTATACAAATCAAATTATTTTATTAAATACTTTAAAAAGTAAAACTAAAGAAAAATTCCTTTTATACTTTAATTCATGTTTAAATAAAGATGTTTATTTATGTTCATCATACTTTGATATTATTTCTTTAAGTCCTGCAGTTAAAAATGTTTGTGGTTTATTAAGTTTAGAACAAAAACCTTTAAGAATTGACTTAGTTGAAGGCGCAGTTAAACGTATTTTCGATATAATTTGTAGTTCTTTACTTTTAATTCTTTCTTCTCCAGTTTGGATTGTTATTCCTTTAGCAATTAAACTTGATAGTAAAGGACCAGTCTTTTATAGACAAGAAAGATATACTAAGGATTTAAAAACTTTTAGAATCTTTAAATTTAGAAGTATGTATATTGATGCTGATCCTAATAAAGCTGCATTAAAAGGAGATGCTAGAATTACAAAGGTTGGTAAATTTATTAGAGCAACTAGAATAGATGAAATTCCTCAAGTTTTAAATGTTTTAAAAGGCGATATGTCATTTGTCGGGCCTAGAGCATTTATGCATGGAGATGTTGACGATAAATTAAAAACAAATACAGAATATAAGTATAGATTTAATGTAAAAGCAGGTATTACTGGCTTACAACAAGTTATGACTAATCCAGGATGTGATTATGAGCAAAAACTTAGATATGATTTATATTATATTGCTAACTATAGTTTAATGCTCGACATTAAAATCTTATTTTTAACTGTTAAGACTGTTCTTTCTAAAAGCATGGCCGAAGGGATAAATAATGATTGTTATTCTTTCCAAGAATTTTTAGTCACTCAAAAGAAAGAATTTAATCAACACCCAGGTTATATTAGAGTTATTAACCATAAACGTTATATTGATCCTAAAACTGGTTTTATTATTCCTATAGATGAATTACAAAGTGAAGGTAAAAATGCAAAAGTTATGAATAAAATCATCAAAAAAGGAAAGTAGTTATTTAGTGAAATTAAAAGAAATATTAATAACGCCAACTGACAAACTAAATGCAGGTTCATAAGCAAATGCGCAGTTTGCCAGACCAAATGCAGTTTTTTGCATTTCAAAACTGCGTTTAGTTCATTAATGATATTTAAATAAGTCATTTTAAAAGAAAATTAAACAAA
>CASGAD010000016.1 GCA_949299335.1 uncultured bacterium
ACTGAATACCTTTGTTTTTTCCCATATAATATAAGCACCTCCTTTTTTTGTTTTGGGTACTTATATAATACAAAAAGGAGGTCTGACAGACTAAAAGCCGCATTTGCTTATGAACCTGCATTTAGTTTGTCAGTTGGCGATTCTTATCAAGCATCATTTTTCTTTGCCACAACGAAAATATTTTCTTTGAGTGTTGGCTCCGTTATGCTATACTAAATAAGCTGAAAGCCTCTTTAGTTAAATGGCATAACGGATCCATGGTAAGGATCTATTCGTAGTTCGATTCTGCGAAGAGGCACCATTTTTTAAAAAGTACCGATTTAATCGGCTTTTTTTATACCAAAAATTATATTTAAGAAATCAATAAGAAATTAATCTACAACCTTTTCTTAACCTAGTTAATAACTAATCTATATAATATTATCTTTATAAATTCATAAGAGGAAAAGAAACCTAAGAGGAAGAAAAAGAAATAGATAAAGAAAAAGAGTTACAATGTTATTCGTAAACTCATAACATTTATCATTCTAAACAACATTAATAATAAATTTTGCATTCAATAACTAAAGTAAAACAAGGATTTACAATTTCGACCAAATCTCGACCATTTACATAACCTAAAAAATATGGTAATAGTCAATATTTTTACTTTTCATTTAATAAAACAATAAAAAAATACCATTTTTGCAGGTATTTTTTTAAAATTAAAGGAATTTAAAACGAAATAGTTTGATTATTAAAAAACTAAATGATCGTTTATAATGTTTAAATCGTCAAATAAATCTTTCAAAATTATAATTACATTAGATGAAATAGCAATAATATCAGCTTCTTCTTTAATAAAATTATCTAATTCTTTATCTTTCGAATAATCAATTCCAAGAATATTATCATTCTTAATAGCTTTAGTAATTCGCAAATGATTAATAGAATACACTAGCTTTAATATTTTCAAAAATTTTATAATTTCCTTAATGTCTAATTTTAAGTCATCAAAGAAATCTTTTGTTTTTTTAAGCTTGAACTTTATATTATAAAGGTCTAATGTAACGTTTAATACATTTTCTGGAACATTATAATTTCTAAGATCAATTAATGTATTGTTACTCAACATATTCAACATAATGATACCTATTCTAAAATTTTGCCATTAAAAAGTTTTGGATCGATTCCGAGAGATAAATAATCTTCTTTCGTCAAACCATTTTTAAAAAACTCTTTTAAATTAATGTTAGAAGTCATTGTAGCTTCAATAAACGACTTAACTGTATCTCTATCCGTTCCTGAAACAAATTGTTCCAGCGAGCCTGTATACCCATAAGATTTTAAGATAGCATACATTCGTTTTTGCTTTCTTGTTATCGCAATAGCTGTATCTGACTTTTTTTCGCACGCTTGCTTTTTATAAACTTTATTCGACCCAATAAATCTTTCGACGTTTTTCAAATAATAACTTTTCTTCTCGTTATCAAAAACAACTAAATCATACTTAATTATCGCGTCAGTAAATTCATGACATATTTTTTGATCGATACATAAGATAATTTGTAATTTTTCTTCATCAATATAAAAATTGTTATTTATTTCTTTTGTTGGAATTTTACCAATATCATTAATAATATTAGTAATTAATTCTTCGTATAAAGCTTTCATATAATAACCAAAGTAATTTTCTTTTTTGTTATAATCAGCAATTAGTGATTTTAATGTTCCAACTGTTAGAAAATCTATAGAGTATTGCCAAAAGTAATAATAATTTTTCTTGCTTACCATATAAACACCTCTATACTTAAATCCAACGAATATTTATTTAATTTTGTATAAATTTTAATCATATCTTTAAAATGTTCTCCTTTTTTGTTAAAATTTATACATGAATAAAAGGACTTTATTCATGCCTAGTTAGTAGTACGGTCGCAAACATAGCTACTAACTTTTTTTATTTAAATCGTCTAATATTAATTTTCTTATATAATTACTCATTTCATTATTACTTTTTAGTTTGTCTAAATGAGCAATTATTACGGATTCAGTATCATATCTCACTTTAAACTTAAATGTTCGATATGTTTTTTTCTGAAACTTGGTAGACGCTTTTGTTGCAGGTGTACCTATTTTTATATCCTCCCTTCTGATTTTATTTTATAGGTGTACCCCTATTAAGTCAATAGCATTTTTGCTTATTCTTAAATTTCCTCAAATATTTTTAATATTTCCTCCTTATTTTTATCTTGAAAACGTAAATAATATTGAGCAGTCACTGATGGAGAGGAATGACCTAGCCATGATGAAATTCTCGCAATATTAAAACCATGATTAATTAAAAAAATTGCACAGCTATGGCGAAAATCGTGAATCCTAATATAATTCACTCCACTCTTTTTAATATATTTATCTTTATAACGTTTAATCGTTGTATCACCCATAATATTTATTTCTTTTTTTGCCTCAAACTCAGTCTTGCATAAAGTAAAAACAAAACACTCTGGGTTTTTAAATTTAGCTGCTTCATTAAATAAATCAATGATTTTATTTGACAAAGGATAATACCTTTTTGAAGAAGCTGTTTTTAGAGAAGTTAATTGAGTTACATGATTAATATTTTTTGTCGAAGCATTTCTATTTATGTATAAAATTTTGTTTTTTAAATCAAAATCTTTAACTTTCAAACCACGCAATTCACCACAACGCAAGCCATAATAAAAGAAAAGAGTAAACATTAACTTGAAAATCGGCTTATCACAGGCATTAATAAATTGTATAAAATCTTCTTCGGTCAAATAATTAAAAATATGTTCATCTTCATACAAATTCTTTGATAAGCAAACAAGATTAATATTAACTTCGAAATAAAAATATCTTGCCAAAAATAACATAAATTGCCTAATAGCAACAAATAATTTCTTCTTTGATTTTATAGATATTTTTAATGAATTAATTCTTCTACTAATTTCTAAAAGATCATTATCTTTAATAGCTTTATAGTTTATGTCATCAAAAAGAGCCTCAAAGTACTTATTTATCGTATAACAATAGTTTGAATATGTACTTTCCTTTAATTTATTTTTAGATTCTAAAAGAAACTTTTTTTCTAAATCAGCAAACGAATAATTCTTCACGTTTTTAGGTTGTCTTAAAAGTGAAGCATAATGCTTTCTAATAAAATCATTTGCATCTTTTTTCTTTAAAAAATAATGTCCATTTTCATCGCAAAGAATTGTATGATTCACACCATCAACATAATTTTTAATATACCGTCTTTTATATTTTTTATCGTAATAAACGTTAGCTCCCATTAAATTAACCTCTTCTTTTTCTTAGTGTCAACTATCTTTTTTTGATTTACATACTTTGTAAAAAATTTATAATTTTTAAATTCTTTCCCGTATTTTCTAGATAAAGTCAAATAAATATCCCTCAATGATACTTCTGGATATCTTTTGCAAGCCTCTTTAATTATGTTCAAATATTTATTATCATATTCACTTTCGCTTAATTCTGGATTAAAAGCGTTACACGTCTCAATGTCTTTTACTAATAGTGAATTTTGCTTTTCAAAATCTTCTAACGTTGCATACTTAGCTTTATAAACGCCGTTGTTGAATTCACGTTTTTCTTTTTTTAAAATTAATGGTTCAAAAAATCTGAAATAGCAATCCGTTGCATAATTTCCCGCATAAGCTTCTTTGTATATTATGAAAAAATCTTTGACATTTTGTTCTTCGTTTCCACTCGTTATAATCTTCATATCAACTTTTTTATAATTAAAATAAGATTCTATTATAGATCTTAATAAGTAAACATAATGATTAACAAAAGCGTTAAATCTATTAAATAGTGAAATGTAGTTCCTAGAGGTAGTGAACGATTTAGCAATATTATTTGTAGCGTTAATAAATCCATCTAAAAATGGCTTAATTAGTAATGAATAAAACGGATAAGCGTTTTTAATTTTTTTAACCGGTTTTAATTTTATAACAGTTCCAAAAATTTCGAATAAATCAGCATTAATTGAACCTATTCTTTGATCATTAGCAAACACTTTTATGAAAGGATAATATTTAATCGTATAAGTATGTCTTATTAATTTTATAAATTTGTTGTATTCATCGTTTTTTTGATTAGGGTTTTTATCTTGCTTATCTTTTCCTGAATTTGTAAATTGATTGCCACGTTCTTTGCCAAGTTCTGATAAGTCATAGATTCCGCAATCACTTAATCCTGATAATTCATCAAACCTCATTCCAAGTCTAAAAGTGTCCTGATTCCATATTTTCGAGTAATGTGATCTATCACGAAAAATAACAGCATTTTTTTCTTTAAAAATATCGAAATCGAATGAAGGAAAGTATTCGGAATTTTCTCTCATATAGCTTAAACGTAATGCGATATTCGAATAAACATTTGGCTCTTCATTATTATATAAAAAATAAACCTGGCCATAATCTGATAACATGTCAAGGATAGCTATTGGCTCACTGCCATTAAAAATATCTTTACGATAGTATAAAAATTTTTTTGGGAAATTATACTCCCTTAAAAGCTCATCAATTTGTGATTCTCTTTGAATGATGTCTTTTTCATCATAAAGCGCTTTAACTTTTAAAAACAAAAGTTTTATTTGAAGTGATAAAGTAATCTGTTTGTTCTTTTTTGCTTCATCGATATATTGTTCATATTCTTTAAAATCAAAATTATAAAATAAATTACGATAATCCGTTAATATTTCTTCCATTTTTTCTTTAAATAGGCGTTGCGTAGTCATAACAGCTTGAGTACAGAAAGAGTCTTTACCTGTGTTCATTTCGCCAACAACTAAAACGGTAACATCAGTTCTTTTTTCAATAAAATTCTCGTTTTTCTTTCTAAGTTTTTCAATTTTATTTTGTGCGTGCCTCCGCCCTATCCAAAAAATGAAAACGAAAGCCAGAAAAATAATTATAATGGAAGGGATTCCGTTAAACGAATAAATCAACGTTGAAAGCACGCACAAAATAAAATAGTAAAAAACATAAGGTACAATTAATAAATTCCCTAATGCTAAAAACAAAAATGCAACTGTATCAATAATTAAAGCGATTACATTAAAATGAAAAAATAATAAAATTGCAATTATAATATAAAAATATCTATGCGAACGATTATGCGAAAAATATCTTTTGATTGTCATTCTAACTTTATATAGGGTTACATGAACAAAATGCTCATATTTCACTAATCCTTTTGTTTTTCCAATTATCAAGGGATCTTTTTTTGATTGAGTAGAAAGCGAAACTAATAATACTATTAAAACAAATAGCATTAATATAAAAACGGCAAGATTCAAATAGAGAGCAATATTTTTTAAAAAACCTAGCTTTGAAGAAAAATAATCAAAATTAAAGACAGTAAAAAAATATGCTTGCAGATAATTAATTAAATTATCAAAATTAGTTGGTAAAAATTTAATTGCAAAACCATTTTGTAAGCAATAATTCCAGGTAATAAGTTGCAATTCAGGCTTTAATCCAATAAGTGACAAAAAATAATAAATAATCGAATTAAATAAAAAATAAAGTGAATATGCTAACCTACTATACGCTTCAAATTTAAAGAAATTCAAGACAATCAAAATTATTGATATAAAAGCAATATTAAAGTAATCGAATTTAGAGAATTTTATTCTTTTAATTTTCATTTTGTCACCTCTAAAAGCAACATACTTTCTTGCAGAAAAATCATTTTTTCTTGTCCCATCAAAACAAAAGTATAATCATCATTTATTTTTATAACGCCTTCATCGATTTCAAATGTGTAAAGAAAATCAGATTGCGTAAATCTGTCAGTTCGTGAAATATGTAGCTCTTTTTCGGACGAAAATTTTACCTCAAATTTTTCAGCTACATTCGAAAATTCTTTGTTTATTAAATCTTCACTTTTTATGTCAATAGAATTTACAATTAAAAAAGCTGGACTCGCAAAATAAAATACAATCCAAGAAATAAAAGCTAATGACAATATGATAATAATTATTTTATATCTGGCTTTCATATTTCCTATTACTTTCCGGTGAAGTGTAAAAGTTAATTCAACAGTTAAGCCCCCGGATATTTAGAGTTGAATTTAGTCTTGGATTTTGGATTGTAAAAAGTCTACAAATATTGAATTTTCCTATATTAAAAAACTTTTTATATGCTAAATTATTTAT
>CASGAD010000017.1 GCA_949299335.1 uncultured bacterium
ACACCTTTTTTATCATAAGTTATGAACAACTAAATGCAACTTTCTGATTTGTTATGAAAAAGAAAATTAAACTTGAATATTGTGAAAGACTAAAATCAATTTTCGCGGGTTTACTGTTGAATTAACTTTTACACTTCACATATTTTTATTTTATAGCGCTTAATTATTTAAAATTTTAATCATTTTATTTAAAATAATTAAATAAAAAGGAATTATTAACATGAAAGACTTAATTATTATCGGAGCAGGTCCAGCTGGAGTTACTAGCGCAATATACGCTAAAAGAAGTGGTTTAGATTTTGATATATATGAAAAATCGTGTATCGGTGGAAATGTTGTTAACGCATTTGAAATTGAAAACTATCCAGGAGTAGGGAAAATTGTTGGTAGTGATTTAGCTATGAACTTCATGAATGAACTTACTTCCCTTGGTGTTAATGTTAAGTATGATGAAGTTATAAGCATTAAAAAGTTTGATGGTGGCTTTGAAATTAAAACAATGTATGGAGAAGTAAATAAGGCCAAGAAAATCTTACTCGCTTTAGGCACAAAGCCTAGAAAGTTAAATATTCAAGACGAAGACAAATATTTAGGTAGAGGTATTTCTTTTTGCGCCACTTGTGATGGAGCTTTTTATAAAGGAAAGACTGTTTTAGTAGTGGGCGGAGGAAATAGCGCTTTAACCGAGACAATGTATTTAGCTAACATCGTTAAAAAAGTTTATTTAATTACTAGGCATGAATTAAAAGGAGACAAAAAAGAAATAGCTAAAGTTAGAAGTTTAGCTAATATTGAAGTTATTGAATTTAAATCAATTAATAAACTAATCGGTGATAAAGAGATTAAAGGTGTTGAATTAATTGACACAAACACTAAAGAATTAATTAAACTAGAAATTGAAGGAATCTTTGTTTATATTGGCCAGTTACCACCTACAGATTTTTTAAATGATTTAGGCATATTGAATTCTAGAGGTTTTATTGAAGTTAATAATCATTTTGAAACTAAAATTGAAGGATTATTTGCTATTGGTGATTGTATTAATAAAGATGTTAGACAAATTGTTACAGCAGTAGGAGATGCAGCTAGTGCATTACATTATATAAATGAATAAAATTGGTAAAATTTTAAACACTATTATTTATAGTTTAGTAGTTACTTTATTTTCGTTAAGCTTTGCAATTGCTATTCCTTTATTTTGGCGTGGATTTTATTATTTACATATTGATGCTTATAATCTAGTTGAAGTGACTGGAGTAAGCAAAAGTGATTTAATTTATTCGTTTAACGATTTAATGGATAGCTTAATGTTTTTTAAAACACCTTTTAGTGAAGGTGTGTTTCCTTTTAGTGAAAGTGGTAAGAGCCACTTTTTAGATTGCCAAGTATTGTTTGTTTTAGATTATATTATTTTAATAATAAGTACAGTTTTGCTGGTTATTTATTTAATTTTACTAAGAAAAAATAGAAATTTGATATATAGGCCATTTAACATCTCTCCTGCTATTTTTATGATGTTAGTCCCGGTAATACTTTTAGGTGCTTTAGGATGTTACGCCTTAATCGACCTAAATGGTGCTTACACTTTTTTTCATAAAGTTTTCTTTCCTGGAAAAGATAATTGGGTATTTAATAGCCATACCGACCCAATCATTAAAGCTCTGCCAGAAGGTTTTTTTGTTAATTGTGGAATATTAATTTTAAGTGTATACCTTATTATATTTATTGGAATTTTAGTTTATAGTTTAATTAGAAAAAGAAAATTAGGTAAAAATAAAATTTATTATTCAAGGAGGAAGAATCATGCCATTTATTGATTTAAAAACTAATGTAACTATAGGAAAAGACAAAGAAGAACTTTTAAAAACTTCTTTTGGAAGAATAATTGCTACTTTGCCAGGCAAAAGTGAAACTTGGCTTATGGTAAATATAAGTGATAAAGCAAATTTATATTTTCAAGGTAAAAAGGATCCTGCTTGCATAATTGAAGTTAAAGTCTATGGTAATAGCGTGAATGATTCCACACTAAATAAATGTACAAGTTTGTTAACTGAAGAAGTTACAAAAACTTTAAATATCTCAGCTTCTCGAATTTATGTGAATTATTTCTTTACTCCTTATTGGGGTTATAATGGATTTAATTTCTAGACTTAAAGTAATAGCCTAATTGTTTAAATTGACAATTTATGCTATTATTTTCTAGTGCATCCTTAGTTCAGTGGTAGAACACCAGCTTCCCAAGCTGGCTATGCGGGTCCGATTCCCGTAGGGTGCTCCAACTTTATCACGAAAACCTATATTAATTTAGGTTAAAAATAGAGAAAAAGCATGATGTAATCGTGTTTTTTTCTTGAGAATGAAATATATAATATAATTTTTAGTTATTGCAGAACGGAGAAAGCAAAAATTCACATAACTTTTTTGAAAATTCTTCTACTAATTTTTGATTATTGCTTCTTACTAAGTTTATGAAAAGAAATAGGCAATCTAATTCTATAAAAATGAGTAATATATAGCCTCAACAAACGAACTCTTAATTTCTTTTTGGATTCTAAAAATATAAATATATCAATTTTTAAGTGTTTAATTTTATTTTTATCTAAAATTTTTTCATATGCAATTTTTTAGTTAAAAAGTGCAATTTTCTTAAATTTAAAGTATATTAACAATTTAATTGTGTTTATTAATAAAAGTCTTCTGGAAAGAGCAATCCTTTGACAGTTTATCAAGACTCTAATTATTTGAATATTCGATAAAATATTGAACTTTGATTAAATTTAAACTTAGTCTCTATCACTGGTTAATAAAAATATGATTAACAAGCTGCAAATAGCAAAAGTTGTTATAATTGAACTAAAGCCAAATATCAATAGATTTGAGATGTTGTCCTTTGAAGTTATCATCAAAACCAAAGTCACAACCAAAAGCAAAATAAAAATAACTATTGAAAGAAATCGATACAATGTTTTTTTCATTTTTACACCTCCAACATTAACTCTAACTGTTCCACAATAAACTGAGTTATATGAAACTTTAATGTCACTAGTACCCCGATATATATCAAAAATATCTCTGTCAATATTAAACCCATATAAAGAAGATTCTCCATCAATTGCTTGAGTAGAAACTTCAACAATTGGCTCAGGATCTATGTTAATTGAAATAGTATTAGTCGCAGATATTTGAGATATACATAAAGCGAGTGCTAACGAACAAATTTTCTGAAATCATGTGAATAATGTATAATATATTTATCACTATTTCAATGTTTTTCATTGTTGCAACTATGTTTAGAATTATATCGCCAACTGACAGACTAAAAGCCGCATTTGCTTATGAACCTGCATTTAGTTTGTCAGTTGGTGTTAAAGAAATTTGTTCGTTAGCTAAAGTAAATAGATCAACTTTTTATTTGCATTATTCAAATACATCTGATTTATTAGAAGAATCAATATATAGATTAACTGAATCGTTTAATAAACATTTAGGGGACGAAAAGAAAAATTTTAATATAAATGATATAAGCGACTTGAAATCGTTGTTTTTTATTAATGACAAATTTTTGATACCGTATTTGAATTTTGTGAAAGAAAATAAAAATATCTATAAAGCCTTAAAGGATAATCCAAAATTATTTAATGCTACTGTGACTTATGAAAACTTATTTATAAATCTTTTTTCCCTTATATTAACCAAATTTAAAATTGAAGAAAAATTGCATAAATTCATTATGGATTTCTATATAGCTGGATTATCATCAGTCTTGTTTAATTGGATTAATACCGATTTTATATATGGAGTAGATGAAATAGCGAAACTAATAAAAGATTTAATTATTTATTATGATAAGGAAATTAATTAAATTGTTAAAAAACAATTTTGATCTTAGGACTATAATCTTAACTTTTATTTCAATAATTTGTTATTTTCTTTATGCTTTATATAATGGAATTATAGGATTAATAAATAAGACAAGCTGGAACTTAAGTATCTTTGTCTATTATTTTTGCTACTAATAGTTAAAATTATTCTTATAGTCGGAGAAATTAAATTATCGCAAAATTCTAAAAAACGCAGAGTAATTATATTTGCATCATATTGTTTATTGTTTTTAATTACTGCATCTATGATTGGACCGGCAATTATATTATTAAAAAATAATAGAGAATATAATTATGGCAAAATAATAGCAATTGCATTTGCTGCATATACAACATTTTCTTTAATAATATCATTAGTAAATTTAAAAAAGACATCTTTAAGTAACAATTTAATTGTTAAACAAATTCGTTTAATAATTTAATTTCTACATTGATGTCTATTATTGTTTTAGAAAATACCTTGATTTTAGCTAATGGCAGTTATAGTTATAATATGAAACTGGTTTCTTTTTATAGTTCTTTAATTATTATGCTTATTATATTAATTTTAATCATTAAGTCTGTTATATCTTTTATTAGGTCTAAGTGCTATTAAATAAATTAATTTTATAAATTATATTTTAATGTGAAAATAATAATTAAAGTACAATAATATAGTTGGTTATTATTATGGTTTTATTTATTAGTGGGAGAACTGATATTTTATCTTACTATCCTAATTGGTTTATTAAAAGAATTAAAGAAGGGTATGTAGATACAAGAAATCCTTATAATCCAAATTTGGTTTCTAGGATTCATTTTTCTAATGTAGATATTATAGTTTTTTGCTCAAAAAATCCTAGACCATTTTTAAAATATTTAGATGAGGTAGAAAGTATTTTAAAAGATGTGCCTTTGGTTTTTCATATTACTTTGACTCCTTATAATGATGATATCGAGCCAATAATAGGAAAAATTAAAAAAGAAGTTATTGAAGACATTAAATATTTATCTTCTAGATATGGAAAAGATAGAATTTTTCTTCGCTATGATCCTATTTTAAAAAATAAAAAATATACAATAGCTTATCACTTAATGGCTTTTAGTAAATTATGTGAATTATTAAATGGGTATGTCTCTTATGTAGTTATTTCTTTTATTGATATTTATAAAAATGTAAAACATAATTCGAAAGTATTAAATTTAATAGATATAAATGAAAAAGAGTATGATTTACTTGCTAAAAGTTTTTATGAAATTGCTAGTAAAAATGGTATAGAAATTTTTACTTGTGGAGAAAAAAAGAAATTTCTAAATTATGGATTTATTAATGGAGCATGTCTATCTAAGAAGTATGCCTTAAAATTAATAAATCCACTTAATAAAGTTGTGAAATTTAAAAAGCAAACTAATAGAAAAAATAATAATTGTGAATGTGTTGAAATGGTTGATATTGGAGCTTATAACTCATGTTTATCCAAGTGTAAATATTGTTATGCTAATTTTGATGAAAAAGAAGTGAACTCAAATTTTTTAAAACATAATGAAGATTCATCTTTATTAATTGGAGAATTAACTAAAGAAGATATAATTAAAGAGCGAAGATAAAATATTGGGTTTTTGTGAGGTTTTTGAATAAAAGAATAATTTAATTTGAAAATTAACTAGTACACATTTGTTAGTCTTTATTTTTAAAAATAAAAATATAGAAACTTAAATAGAAAATATTGATATAATTAGAATAATGAATTTTCAAGATGCATGGATAAATTTTTTTACTAATATATATGATGGAACTTTTATCATAACTCTTTTAATTTTAGCTTTAGGACTTTCTTTATTAGAGTTAAAACTTTATAAAGATTATAAGTTTTATTTAAAGATATTTATCAAGTTTGTTATTTTATTTGGCTTGTTTACTTTGCTATTGGCCTTAACTTTCTCAAGTTTTTCTGCTTTAAAATTGATGCATCCAGCAGTAATGAATGTAACATATTGCGTAATAATTGCAGTTTACTTTTTCTTAATGTACAAAGATAAAAATTATATTAATAGAAGTATTAAATATATAGTTTTTATCGCTGTAGCTATTGTCGATATGGAAGTATCTAAAGACTTAGGTTATGTTGCTGGTACTTTAAGTAACGATAATGTAGCGCTAGTTACTTTTGCTCGTTCAGCGCCTTTATTATTGATTTTTTCATTAACTTTTGTAATGAATAAATTTAATATTTCTGAATATGAAAAAATTCCTGATTCAATTTTAACTATTGTTATTTTAACTTCTATTTTATTACTTGTTTCAACTGCACTTCAAAATTTTTTCATAGAAAATCAATTCGATATAACGATGTATATCTTATTTATTATAATGTATGTTTCTTTAATTATTATTTTAGATTTATGCTATTTTTCTTTATATTATGTTACCTATTCAGCAAATAAAAACCTAGAGTTAGAGGTTAATGCTACTTTAACTAACGCTGAAAAAGAAGCTTTTAAAGTGTCTAAAGAAAATTATGAAGAGATTTCTAAACTTCGTCATGATATAAAAAATCATTTCTCTTATATTCATCTTTTGCTTGAAGCTAATAAAGTAGATGAAGCAAAAAAAGTATATTGAATCATATAGTGACACGAATTTGAAAGTTTTGAATGCTTTTAAATGCTCTAATGATACAATTAGAGTTATTTTAGAATTAGAATTAACAAAAGCTAAAATTGCTAATACAAGTTTAGATTTAGATGTCATTGTGCCAAAAACTTTGCCGATTAGAAAAACTCATCTAGTATCGTTATTAACTAATATAATCGATAACGCAATCGAAAATAACTTTGTTAAGGATATACCGATTAAGGTTTCAATAAAAATTCATAATGATTATTTTAGAATAACTGTAAAGAATTCAATTGATACAAATAAGAGTAATTATATTAAAGAATTAAAGACTAGCAAAAGTAGAGGTCATGGTTATGGCACGAAAATTATTAAAAGTATTGCTAAAGAGTACAACGGTTACGCTGATTTTTTAGTCGAAGGCGAACTATTTATTTGTGATGTAATATTAAGTGTAAAAGGAGATACAAATGCTTAAAATAGCAATTTTAGATGATGATAATATTGCTTTAAATATCTCTAAAGGCGTTGCGACTTCTTATTTAGAAGAAAAAAAGTACCAATATTCTTTGTTGACATTTTCTTCGAGCTTAAATTTTTTAGCTAGTGCTAAAGAAGAGCACTATGATCTTGTTTTATTAGATATCGATATGCCTGAGATGAATGGTATTGAAGTTGCTAGAAGAATTAAAGATATTAGTTTTGATACTTCAATAATATTTTTAAGCGAAAAAGAAAACCTTGTGTTTGAATGCTTCGAAGTTCATCCTTTTGGGTTTATTAGAAAAAGTAAGTTATATGATGATTTTTCTAAAGTCCTTAATTCATTTTTTGAACAATTTTTTGCTTCTCAAGATGATAAAGATATTTTAACTATTAAAACAAGCACGGTTATATATTCTTTTAAAATAAATGAAATCGTTTATATAGAAGGAAATAGAAATTATCAAACTGTATATAAAAAGAATGGTGAATCAACTAGTTTACGTATTTTAATGAAGGATTTAGAAGAAGCGCTTAATGACAAAGGATTTATTAGAATTCAAAAAGGATTTATTGTTAACTCTTTATTTATACAAAGAATAGAAACTAAAGAAGTTGTATTAATTAATAAAGTTAAACTCCCTTTATCACCAAAATTAAAGGATGAAGTAATAAAAAAGTATCTTTCATTAACAAGGAACGCAAGTAATCTTTTTATTGATTAGTTTTGTCCCTAAAAAGATAAGTTTTGTTAAGGATAGAAGCAATTCTATCCTTTGTTTTTTAAGTTTTATCACAATGTAAGCCCTTTCATAACTTAAATTTGTACTATTTATGTGCAATTCGAAAAGGAGGATAAACATGAAGTTGCAAAATAATAAACTATTCTTAAGTGTTTTATCTGTCTTAGTTTTAGGAGCTGGAGTGGTTAGCTGTGGTTCTACTGAAAACAATGATGATAAAACCGAAGAAACTGAACAATTGTCATTCGTTGGAGTTACTTCAACAGAATGGGATGCAGAAGTTACTGTAGGTAGCTATAAGTATAAGTTCAATATTGATCTTGAAGATAATAATGTTTTGACATTTAACGCTACTTGTACAGGAAAGGGTGCAAGCCAAGGCGGTGGTGGATTCCCAGGAGGAGGATTCCCAGGAGGAGGATTCCCAGGAGGAAGTACTGAAACAGAACCTGAAGAGCCTGATACAACTGATTATTCACAATTTAGCTTTGATTTTACTGGTTCGTGGGAAAAAGAAGCTGGATATGGATATATTCTTAATTTCAATGATGATGCAAAGACAGTTATTCATACAGACTACAATAAAAATCAAGGTAGACATCAATTCTACTACTTAGTCACTACAGATTCTGGAAGTGCTACAACACTTTTCCAAGCAAAAGATAGCGAATTTAGAAAAGAACTTGCTAGTGATTATAAGACATGGGATGAAAGAAATAGTACATATATTTTTACTGGTAAAGTAACTGGAAATAATAACTCAGTTGCTAATGGTTATATTTATTGCCATAAAGATAATACAGCAGTATTTAATACAGCAAGGGGTTCTGATAGAGCTGTAACACTTGGATTAAAATGGAAATTAGAAAATGATACTTTCACTTTAATTGATGATAAAAATGTTCAATATGTCGCTGCAAATTCAATTAATGCAGCACATCCAGGATATAGATTATCTTATTCAAGCTCTGCATTCTTCTGCTCAACAAATAGTAGTGTTAGTTGGAGTGATATGAGTAATGAAGACTTTGATGGCAAAACACTTTATCAATTTACAGGAAGTTATACAACACAAGGACCAGATGGTGGTACTAAAGAAGTAGAACTTAATCTCACTAATAACGACAATAAGATGTTCTTATATACTGGTGGAGTTTTAAGTAAACAAGGAACTTATAAATTTGAAAATGATATATTTACACTTTCGTTTGATGGAGAAGAAGCTGTAACAGTTAATAAAGGAAGTGATGGAAAATATGTCTATTCATTCCAAATTAAAGTTTCATCATTCTTCGGTGAACAAACTATCGATGTGTCATTGACATATGTACCTGAGGCATAATATGGAACAAGAAAAAAATAAAATAGGAGTGATAAAAACATTTGTTAGAATAACAACTATCGCTTCATTAATTTCTGGATTAGTAATGTTAATTTTATTGGTTTTATTTAACTTTAGTGGGGTATTTACAATAAAAACATTACCTGGAACAAAATATGAAAATGGATTTACTTATCCTGGATGGCAATCAATTTTCTTCGGTATGGGTGAAATGATGATCCAAGGATACACAGAATTTGGGTTTGATATTTATACTTGCTTAGGATTATTTATTCCTTTTATTGCAATTATAGTTTGCTCAATTATCTACTTAAATAATTTAAAGAAAAAAGGAACAAATAGAAAAAAAGCTATATTAGACTTCGTAATGGCAGGAACAATATTATTCGGATCAATCATGCTATTTAATTGTGATAACTTCTCAATCTTAATGGCATCTCAAGTTGAAGGTTCATACCAAAGTTATTATAACGAATACTTATTACCAGCTTTAAATGGAGAAGTAAGTTTCACTAAAGAAATATATCCTTATTTAATCTTGGTATTCGGTATATTGTTTACTTTAATAAAAACTGCTAATGGCGGGTTATTAATATATCAAAAGAAATATGCTTTAAAACTTAAAAAAGCAAAGGAGACAAAATAAAATGAAAAGAAAAAATAAAAGAATAATTACATTTGCAGCAAGTGGAATCGTTTTATTAGCATTAATGACTACAGTTCATTTAGTTGCTGAATCACAAAGTGGAAATCTTGACTTATTATTCCCTGGACAATCCCATGTTACAGATACAGGTGATGGTTTAGATGGAAAATATTACGATTATGAATTTGATAGTCAAGAAAAGGCTTTAAAAAATGCTCAAGAAGTTACTCAATTAACAGCTGAAGAAGGAATGACTTTATTAAAAAACGAAGACAATGCATTACCTTTAGCTAAAACAGCAAAAGTTACGATTCTTGGATATTATTCATGGCATAATAATATGAGTGGTGGTGAAGATCCAGCCACTACAAAAAATGCAATTTCCTTAGGAAAAGGCCTTGAAAATGCTTTTGATACAAATAAAGCTGTCAATGATATTTATGCAAATGCTAAAGGTGATTTTGATGACCCAGCTGGAGAATTACAAAGCGCAGAATCAACATTCTCTTCATATGACACCGCAGTAGTTACAATTAAACGTAATTCTGGTGAAGGAAATGACCAATCAATGGATGCAGGAGCAAAAGAAAACCATAGAACTGGTTTAACTTTAAATACAGCTGAATTAAAGTTAATAGATTACGCTTCAAAACATTTCAATAAAGTAATTTTAATAATTAATGCAGCTAATACAATGGAATTAGGATTCTTAAATGATAATGATCCAAATTTAAAAAATGGTATTTATACAGATCCTTATAGTCAAAATGAATACGATTTCTCGAAAGTAAAAGCAGCAATTTGGGCTGGATGTTGTGGATCTCAAGGTGGTACAGCATTAGCAAATATTTTAAATGGTACTGTAAATCCATCTGGACATTTAGTTGATACTTATGTTCGCGATTTAACTAAAGAACCAACATATCAAAACTTTGGTTCATATAAATATTCAAATTCAGCTGAATTAAATTCATATCAACAAGAAACATACTTTGTAGAATATGAAGAAGATATTTATATTGGTTATAGATATCATGAAACAGCTGCTTATGAGGCTTTACACGGAAATTACGATGGATATGATTATGAAACTTCAGTCGTATTTCCATTTGGATATGGTTTATCTTATACTGATTTCTCCCTTGAATATAGTGAAACACCAACTTATGATGCTGAAACTCATGAATTTGTATTCAAAGTCAAGATTCAAAATACAGGATCGGTAGCTGGCAAAGGGGTTGCACAAATTTATGTAAATGTTCCTTATATTAATGGTGGTGTTGAAAAATCACATGTAGTTTTAGGTGGATTTGCTAAGAGCACAAACTTACAACCAGGCGCTTCTGAAGTTTTGACTATTAGAGTTCAAGAAGACTATTATGCAAGTTATGATTATACAGGTGAAAAGTGCTATATCCTTGATGCTGGTGATTATAATTTCTACCTTTCTAGTGACTCTCATTCTTGGGCAACCATTGATAATGAAGATGCAGAAACCAAAGCAAAACATAAATTTACATATACTTTAGAAGATAAAGTTGTATTTAGAGAAGATGCTGATGGAAAACGTTATACAGATAAAACAGAAGCTGTTAATAAAGAAGATGATGAATTAAATTATAAATTTAAGAAATTCGGTGAAGGAAGTACAGGTGATGGTTATGTTCACGATTTCACTAGAAGTAATTTCAAAGATTCATTCCCAACTTCACCAACTGGAAACGATTATATCTTATCTGATGAGAGAGCATTAAAAGAAGTCGCTATTTACGATGTGTGGGCCGAAGAAAATAATCCAATTACTGAAGAAGTAGCTACTAATGTTGATAAAACTAGTTATAAATTAAGCGATATGAGAGGCGTGGATTATGATGATCCAAAATGGGATGATTACATTGACCAATTTACAGTTGATTCAATGGTCAACATGTTCTCTAATGGTGGATGGCAAGAAGTTGCTGATGAAGAAAATGGCGTCCCATTATCAAAAGATGCAGACTCCCCATATGGATATTATGCACATGCATTAAATATTAAAGATATTAACAAATGGTATTGTGGTGCTCCAATGGTAGCTTCAACATTCAACGTTGAAATTGCTAGAAAAATAGGTGAAGCATTCGGTGAAGAAGCTCAAGCTAATCAAATTGCAGGTGGTGATTTAATTACCGGCTTATATGGTTATGGTGCTAATACTCATAGAAGTGCATTTGGTGGAAGAAACTATGAATATTATAGTGAAGATCCTTTATTATCAGGTAAATTTGCCGCTAGCGAAGCAAGCGGAGCCAGTGAAAAAGGCTTAATTACCTTCATGAAACACTTCGCATTAAATGACCAAGAAACTAATAGACAAAAGAACGGATATTGTGCATGGGCTAACGAACAAGCATTTAGAGAAATCTATGTTAAACCTTGGGAAATTTACATTAAAGAAGCAAAAATGACAGTTAATTACTACGATACAGATGAAGATGGTAAATATGTCATGGCACAAAAAGAAATGCCAGCAGCAACAGGTATTATGACCGCTTATAATAGAATCGGTGCTACATACGCAGGTGCTAGTGTTTCAATCATTGATATTTTACAAGATGAATGTGGTTATGTTGGTTCAACAATCACTGATGCTGGTGGACAACCAAATACATATATGACTACTGATTACTTATTAAGAAGAGGTGGAAACTTGACTCTTACAAATAACGGTTCAAATGGTTTATATGATACAGAATCCAATACAGCAAAGTATTACTTAAAACGTGCTACAAAACAAACACTTTATAACAAGGCAAATTCAAATATTATGCAAGGCATCGCTCCTGGAGCAAATGTTACTTATGATATGGCTCCTTGGAGAATAGGATTATATAGTGCATGGGCTGTAGTTGGTGCATTATTACTCGCTGATGCTGCTTATATCGCTTTAATTGCAAGTGGAAAAATTAAGATTAAAGAAAAAGAAAAAGCTCAAGTAGAAACAAGTGATGAAGAAGAATATTAATTCTTTAAAATAACAAATAAGAGTTATTTAGTTTAAAAAGTTAACTAGATAACTCTTTTTATTATGTAACTAGAATCAAAAAATATTATGCTTAAAAACATAGTAATTGAATTTTGTTTATTAAATAGTATAAGTAATAATTAAAAGGTTATAAATAAAAATAACACTATGGATTTTCAATAGTATTTTTTTTATAAAGGCGATGTATAATAATAAAGAGGTGATTATATGAAAGCAAAGCAAGAAAAAATAATTTTAAGGGTTTTTAGCTTAGTTTTTGGAATAATTGGAACCTTTTCATTAGCTTATTCAATAAAATTGAATTCATTAAGTTTAAGTGAAGTTAATAAAGACATCATTAGAAATAATACTAGTGATTATATTTCTTTAAGTAAGGAATATAACTTAGAGGATCTTAATGACTATGCTAGCAATTATATAAGCGAAGAGACACTAACTAAGGTTAATGATACACTTGACTTTAATGGAGTAGTCTCTAATTATAGTGAGACAGTTGATTTTAGTAATGTGATAAAAGAGAAAAAAGAAACATCTTCAAATTTATTAAACAATTATTTTCCAAAGAATACAACTAACTACTTGCCAGTTTTAAAAGATTTAAGTATATATGATGAATTTGATTCACTTGAAGGAGAATTGCCAAGTGAAATTAATGAAGTTTTAATCACCGATGTGCAATTAGATATATTTGAAACTTTAGGGTATGAATTTGAATCAGAAAATGAAACATATTCACTTTCTAAAGAAGAGATTAGTAAAGACCCTTCTTTATTAATTTGTAAACCATTAAGTTACTCATATTTATTAGATGATAATTTAATTATTAAAGGAATAATAAATACTCACTTTGATTATTCTAAATATGATGATATTAAAAATGATATTTTAGAAGGTAAAAATGTTATTGTTCCTGAAGAATTAGTACAAATGTTTAATTATTCATATTCTAATATGTTATTAGTTTCTAATGATTATTATGATTTATTAAAAGACAATTTGGATATTTCTTATTCTTTTAAAGATAATGTTTCTATGCTTTATCATGATGATAAAGGCTTATATTTATCGACTGAAAAAGCCTTGCTTCCTAGTGGATATTATTATGATAACTTAGTTTATCTAGAAGGTACTAACTTAGATGATTCATCATTTGGAATGAGTTTAGATAAATATGTTAATTATTTATCTTCAACCAATCAAATCGATGATTCTATTAAAATACGTTTGCCTAAAGAATTTGTCTTTGATGCTAATAGTGACACTTTAATTAATGAGAAACCATCGGAGTTTATAACTAATTTAGATTCTTATGCACTTAATTATTTAGCTTCTAAAAACTATAAAGCATATTTTGATGAAAATAAGTTTGATATAAATTTATATGCTTCAAAATATTTTAATGGTCAAAGCTATGATTTAAATAACCTAAAAGAAGAAGAAAAAGTAGAAATTTTTAAACTATATTTAAAAACTGTTCTTTCTAATTACCCAAAAAATAGTGTTGAAGTTGCGTTGCATAAAGAAAATAAATCTTATTTAACTAAATTAATAGATTACTTAATTACTATTTATGATGATGAATTATTTACTATTCGTGATTTTAATATTAAATTTAGCGATAATTCAGTCACTGCGTTAACTTTAGTAGCTTTAGATCCATTAAATAATGTAGATAGATTTTATTTTAGCGAAGCTAATTCTTTAAAGTTCTTAGAAAATTCCACAAATTATTATTCTGCTTTAATTTCTTTAAATGCTTTTGATGATGAAAAACTTGATACGTTAGTTTCTACTATTAATGAAGAAAATTTAATAGTCAATAATATGAATATTAAAAATGAACAAACTCTTAATAGCATGAGTGCGAATTTATTTAAAGGTTATTTAACTACTGGAATAATTGCTTTAATTTTGTTTATTGGAGGGGAAGTGTTTTCTCGCTTTAAAGTTGAAAGGTATTTATTAATCGAAGAAAAAGAAACAATTAAAAAAGCTAGTAAAGATATCTTAGTAAATGAAATATTAACTATTGGTTTATCAAGTGTAGTTCTTGTAATCTCTTTATTATTAACTAATAGTGCCTATGGAGTATTTTTAGGATTTAATGCATTTGACTTTCTCTATATTGTAGTTTTTAGTATTGCATTGGGCTTAATTCAAATATTTTCTAAATATCTACTTGAAAAGCTAGATAAAACAAAAAAAGAAAATTAGTTAATAAAAGTAAAATTATATTAAAAATTGCTATTATTCATTCATGATTTAATGATGATTTTTTAAAGTATAAAGTAACGAATATAACCGACAAAAGGTAAATAATTTAGTATAATTATCTTATGAAAAATAAGGCTATTTTTTATGCAATTGGTGATCTTCATGGAAGCGCTAAACTTTTATTAGAAGCATTACAAAAGATAGAAAATGAGACAAAAAACCTACAAAACCTTGATATTTTTGTCTTTTTTGTAGGAGATTTTGGCTTTGTTTTTTATGATGATGAAAGCGAAAAAACTAAAAAAGTATCAATACTACAAAGGTTTAATTTTAACTTTATTGTTATACTAGGAAATCATGAAAACTACAAGGCTATTTATAGTCTTAAAACTAGCAAAAGATTTAATGGAAAAGTATATGTAGATAAAGATATAGATTCTTTAGTTTATGTAGAAAATGGAGAAGTCTTAACGATAGATGATAAAAATTTTTGGTATTATGGAGGAGGCATTTCAGTAGATCAAGAGTGGCGAGAAGTTAGAGAAATGCTATATAACATTAAAACATGGTGGGAAGAAGAAATTGATGAAACTAATTTCGATAAAGGAATTACTAATTTTAAAAGTAAGAAAATAGATGTGATATTAACTCATGATGTGCCTTTATGTGTCTTTAATAAATTAGTTTATTTTTTTGATTGTACCTCTAAAAAAAGAAGTCCTTTACAAGGGTACTTTGATTACATCTATTTTGATTTAAATGGTAAGTCTTCTTTATGGATTGCAGGACATTATCATCCTGAAAAAATATTAAAATTTAATAATTTATATATCTTACCTATCGGGAAAGTGTTTAAACTATTTAACGAGTAAAGTATGCTAAGAGAAACCATATATTTAAATGATTACATGATTGATATCTATATTAATAATTTGGAAAGTAAGACTTCCTTACCTTTAGTTATTTTAAATTCATATAAAAATGAAAAGATAAATGAAGTTATTGATTTAATTAGGGAAGGAAGTTCGTTTATTTTAATTGATATAAAGTTGGAAGATTGGAGCAAGGTACTATCGCCTTATAAAACTCAAATGAATGACAACTTTTTTAAAAATTTAAATGGAGAAGGGAAAAGTCATTTGGATTTTATTGATAATACATTGATTCCGTATTTAATAACGCACTTAAAATCTAATTTTAAATTAGATGTTTCTAATAGTCTACTTGCTGGATATTCTTTAGGTGGTCTATTTGCAATCTATGGAGGCTTAAATTCTAAATATATTAGTAAAATAGTTTCGGTTTCTGGATCGTTATGGTATCCACATTTTCTAGATTATGTAACTTCCTTAAATATAAATCGAAATATAAAATCGATTTATATTTCATTAGGAAATAAAGAAAAAAAGACTAGAAATCGATATATGAAAAAAATAGAAAAAGCTACTTTAAATATCTATAGTTATTTAAAGACAAAATATTCTAATGTCTTTTTTGAATTTAATGAAGGTAATCACTTTTTTCATTCAAATAAAAGGCTAGCTAAAGGAATAGTTTACGAGTTAACTCTAAACGAAAATAAAGATAGAATCTAAGCATCTTAAAGTTTAATTACTATTTTTTAAAATATCACTTTGCATGGTTTTACTTGCCTTTAAAAAACCATCTAATACATCTTTATAATACTTTTTAAATTCTTCATTTTTTAACTTTGTTAAGTTATTATCGAGCATTTTTGTTTCTCTAGATGAATCTAAAACAGGTATATTATTTTCAAGTTTATAGGCGATAACTTTTTTAACAACTTCCATTCTCGCTTCATATAAAGTAATTATTTTAGTATCAATTTCATCAATTTCTTTTCTATATTCGTCTAGATTAGTCATAGATTCTCTCCTAAAAAATTAAAGTTCCTATTGGATAAGCGATTAATAAAGACACAATAACTGAAAGTATCATCATTATTGAGCCATATAATAAAACGTCTTTAGTTGAAGTGGATTCGTCATTACAAATAATGGCAATATGAGGCATTGAAGGAGGAGTAGCAAAGGCAAAACTTGCTAGCATGCCAATAATGCAAATTGTTGCCTCTATATTTAAAGAAGTAGTAGCACTAGTTAAAATTGTACTAGCAACAGTTGCTACTAGAGTTGCTGTTACCATGTTTGATGATAAGTTGGTTTGTAAAGCTGCCCATAAAGCAAATATTATTAATAAAATTATTGCTGATAAGTTATTTAAAGTTGGTCCTAAGTAATTTTCTAGAAAAAGAGTAATTCCTATATCTTCATTTTGTAAAGCTGCTCCTAAAGCTAAAGTAGCAGTACACATTATTAAGCTACTCCAAGGGACTCCATTTTTAAAGGCATCATCTACTTTAATTAGTGGTTCTTTATTAACTCTAATTACGCATAAAGCAAGTACCCCAAATAAGGGAGGCATACTTGTACCAAAATTATTGAATGTTTTATAAAATTCAGGTGAAATATATTCAAATAAAGAAGGGACAATCCATAAAAGTAAAACAATTATAAATATAACTAAAGTATAGATATCTCGTTTATCTAATTTAGGTAATTCATCTTTGAGTTTATTCATATTATCGTATTTAATTTTATTTACATCAGGCCTAATAAAAATAATTAAAACTAAATACATTAATAAAAATAAAATAAATCCAGCAGGAATGGCTAAGCCCATATATGCAAAAGTAGAAATATTTAGGCTAGCAGCATTAATAGCTAATACTGGAAATACGTGAGCAATAGGGGTCATACCACTACTAATAGAAACGGTAAATCCTAAGCCTATCATTAAGACTTTAGCAATTTTATCTTTTTTATCAATTCCTGAAATTTCTAAAATTTCATTGAGGATTGGCAGCATTATTATAAATAAAACACTAGGAGATATAAATAAACCTAATAGTAAAACAGCTAATAAAAATAGAAAAATAAAGAAGTAACCATTAATTTTAGCTAATTTAGAATTAACAAATGTTATAGCGATTCTTCTAATTAAAGTGGTTTTAGATAAAGCGTAAGTGCAAACAAAAGTAAATAGTAAAAAAGCGAAAGTAGAATTCCCAAAACTTGAAGAAAGGACTTTACTAAAGCCCAAGCTATTTATAAAGCCTAAAGACAACATGCATAGTAAACTAGGCCAATCAATACCAATTGTAAGCCATAAAATTAAAGTGCCTAAAAAGATGAACAATACGCCAATTGCTTCATTACTTAAGGCCTCATTTCCAGGAATAAATTGGCCAAAAAAACATAAGGCCATACATAAAGGAATAATAATCCATCTAAATATTGAGTTATCTTTTAACTTAGTTTTCATTTTCTTCTTTAATTCTTAACATATCATTTTCATTAAGCTTTAGATTACATTTTATATAGACTCTTTGCTTAATTTTTTTGACTTCTTCTAAAGGATTTTTATTTAAGTCTAAAATTTCTTCAATTTTGAAGGTTTTATTAAAATTATCTGAATTTGATAATACTTCTAAAGTATCTCCAACTTTGAATTTATTACGATGTTCTACTAATAAGTAACCATCTTTAGAATCGACAACTAGAGCGACATATTTATAAGTTTGAAATAGTTTAGAAGTTAAAGTATTAGTTTTAGAATCACTATTAAAATAAAATCCAGTAGTGAAAGCTCTATTTGATGTCTTTTTTAATTCATTAATGTAATTAAAAGATGGTACTTTATTGACTTTTAAATCATCAAGCGCTCTACGATAAGTATTAATTACAGTAGCAACATAATAACTAGATTTCATTCTGCCTTCAACTTTAAAACTAGTGACTCCAGCTTCAACTAATTCTTTAAGATGTTCAATCATACAAAGATCTTTACTATTTAAAATATAGGTTCCTCTAGAGTCTTCTTGAATAGGAAAATATTCGATACCATCGATATTATTTTCATCTTTAACACTTATTGCATAGTTCCATCTACAAGGCTGAGCACAAGCCCCTTTATTTGAATCTCTACCAGTTAAATAGTTAGATAAAAGACATCTTCCACTATAAGAAATGCACATAGCTCCATGACAAAAACATTCTATATCAATATCTTTACCAATAGCTTCTTTAATCTCTTTAATTTCTTTAATAGATAGTTCTCTAGCTAAAACGAGTCGCTTAGCACCTAATTTAACCCACATTTTAGCTGAATAAATATTAGTAATATTAGCTTGTGTGGATACATGCAGTTCTAAAGAAGTGTGTTTTTTTACTAAACTAGCAATTCCTAAATCACTAACAATGACGCCATCAGCATGATTTTCATCTAAAAATTTTAAATAATCGATCATTCCTTCAAAATCTTCGTTATGAGCTAAGATATTGACAGTAATATAAACTTTGACATTATGATCATGAGCATATTTAATGGCTTTTTTCATTTCTTCTTCGTCAAAATTATTTGAAAAAGCTCTAAGTCCAAATCTTTTACCTGCGAAATAAACAGCATCACATCCAAAATGTATGGCTGTAACTAATCTTTCAAAATCTCCAACAGGAGCTAATAATTCTAATTCACTCATGATAGTATGATACTTCTAAATTAATCGTTTTGAAAGTAATTATATTATATAAATATAATTAAATATGCTAAAATTTCGATTATAAAGTATGAATGAATTATTATCTCCAGCTGGGTCAATTGAAGCTTTCTATGCGGCTATAAGTAATGGTGCAAATGCCATTTATTTAGGAGTACAAAAATTTAATGCTCGTGCCTATGCTAATAATTTTTCAATTGATGAACTTAAAGAACTAGTGAAGTTTGCTCATTTAAGAAATGTGAAAATATATGTCACAATGAACACTATTTTATATGATGAAGAATTAGATGAAGCTTTTAAAATGATTGATGAACTTGCTAATATTCATGTGGATGGAGTAATTATTCAAGATTTAGCTTTATTAAATTATATTGCTAATCATTATGATTCGATTAAGCCTCATATTTCTACTCAAATGGGAATAGATGATCTTTATGGTTCTATTTTAGTAAAAAAATTAGGCGCGACTAGAGTTGTATACGCTAGAGAAACCTCCTTAGAAACTCTAAAAAATATTAAAGATAATTTAGATATTGAAATTGAAGCTTTTATTCATGGAGCACTTTGTGTTTCTTATTCTGGAAATTGTCTAATGAGTTCAATGATAGGAGAGAGAAGTGGAAATAGGGGACGTTGCGCTGGATGTTGTCGCCAAGTTTATTCTTTAATTGATTTAACTAATAATAAGAAAATAAAAGTAGGTTACTTACTTTCAATGAAAGACCTAAATGTTTCTAAATATATTAAAAATATGGATTTTATCGACTCTTTTAAGATTGAAGGAAGAATGAAAGAGCCAGTTTATGTAGGGGCAGTCACTAATTTTTATAGAAAAATAATTGATAACGAAAAGGTTGATTTTGAAAATATTAATAAAGTATTCAATCGTACTTATACTAAAGGATTTATGTTAGATGAATCTAGTGAAGATATTACAAACATAGAACGACCAAATAATTATGGCTATGAAATTGGTAAGGTAGTTAAAATAAATAAAGATACTATTTGGATTAGACTATTTAAAGAACTTAATAAAGGCGACCAAATAAGAATTGAATCTAATAATCCTTTTGAAGAGATTAGTTTACCAATTAATAAATTATTTGATGCTTCCTTTAAAGAAGTTGAATCAATAAATAAAGTAGCAATTATATCTTGTCATAAAAAGGTAGAGTTAAACGCAAAAGTGTATAAAACTAAGGATAGTAAATTTAACGATTTAATTAATGAATCTTTCAAGCAAAAAGAATACAAAAAACTTGATATTACATTTAATATCTACGCAAAAATCAATCAAAAATTAGTTTTAGAAGGGATTTTTGATGACATTAAAGTCATGGAAACTAGTGAATTTAAAGTGGAAAAAGCAATTAGTTCAGTCACTAGCAAAGAGAACATTATTAAGCAGCTTTCTAAACTTAATGATACCCCTTATAAACTAAATGAATTAAATATTTCTATGGATGAGAATGTTTTTATCCCTTTAAAGTCGTTAAATGAATTAAGGCGAAAAGTTATCGAAAAAATTGACTTAATTAGACTAAATGAAAAAGTGATTTTAAAAGAAAAAAGACAAATTAATCCCATTACTAACGAGTTGAAACTTCCTTCAATTAGTGTAGAAGTTAGTAACGCTACGCAATATGAAATTGTTAAAGAATTAGGAATTGAACATATTTACTTTACTAACAAGGTATTAAGAAATAATCCTAGATATATTGAAGTAGCTTCAAATAAAGAGATTTTAATTGGTGGATTAGGCGCAATAGAAAAATATAAAGATGAAAATGTAGATTTAGTTAGTGATTATTCTTTAAATGTTTCTAACTATATAAGTGCAGGAATCCTTTCATCTTTAGGAGTGAAGCGAATTACTCTATCACCAGAAATTAATAAGGACCATATTAATTATTTAGTAAGTAATTACTATAATGCTTTCAAGACTTATCCTAATTTAGAATTAATCGTATATGGTAAAACTAAATTAATGCATACAAAATATTGTCTTTTAAAGCGACTTGGAATGTGTGGGGAATGCAAAAAGAATAATTTTACTTTAAAAGACAAATTTATGGAATTCCCTTTAATGTTTAATAATGATTGTTCTATGACTATATTAAACGCTAAGACTTATAATATTATTGATGAAGTTAATAAAATTAAAGGAGTAAATTACTTTAGAGTAGTTTTTACTAACGAATCTAAAGAAGAAATAATTAAAGTAATAAATTCATTAACTAAAGTTTTAAATAATGAAGAAGTAGATAAAACATTTGATGGTTCAACTCATACTAGAGGACACTTTTTTAAAAACGCATTATAAGGGAGAAAAATATGGTTTATTTAAAAATTGATTTATATGAGTACTATCATGTAGAGAGAAAAGAACACGAAAAAGGTTTTTTGACAGTGTATGCTAAGAAGAACTCTAAAGAGATTAATATAAATCGTCGATATCCAGGCATTATTGTATTTCCTGGAGGAGGATATGAATTTACTTCGGATCGAGAGGGAGAACCAGTTGCCTTAAAACTTTTGAATAATAATATTCAAGCTTTTGTTTTAGAGTATAGTTGTACTCAAAATGCTATGTATCCAGCTCAATTATTAGAAGGATATCTTGCTTTAAAATATATTAGTGATAATAGAGATAAATTAAATATTGATATCAATAAAATTGGGGTAATAGGATTTAGCGCAGGAGGACATTTAGCTGGATTAGTTTCAAACTTTTTTGAAATAAAACATTATAAAGATATTCTAGGAGAATTACCTAGATTTAAATTTGGTGCATATATTTATCCAGTTAATTATTATGATAAAACTAATTCTCATAGTCGTAGTTTTATTAACTTAACTAGAAACGATGAGGAACTTATGAAGCGTTTAAGTTTTGAAGATGCCATCACTAAAGATAGTCCTAATGCTTTTTTTGTATCGACATTTAAAGATAAATTAGTAGGTTATCAAAATACATTAAGTTTAGTTAATAAATATTCTAGTTTAAATCTACCTTTTGAAGTTCATATTTTTAATAAAGGAGAACATGGCATTTCATTAGGTGATGAATCAGTAGAATTAGCTGATGAGATCTCATTAGTAAGACAAGTTTTTTCTAAATGGTTTGAACTTTTTATTAATTTTTTAAAAGTTAATGCGTTTTTAATTAGCAAATAAAATAATAATTTAAAATATTGCAATTTAATAAGTTTTAACTAACCAAAAGCTTTTATTTTTTTAAGTATTGTAAAAAATAATACAAAAATATTATTTTTGCGCCTTTTTTGTAAGAAATAATCAATACAATATTAAGATAATATAAAAAAATAAATATTTTAGTTAACTAAAGTTGACTTTTATATTTTGTTTTTACTAATATAAGTACGTAAAGAAAGTCGCAATCGCCCCCCTAAGTTTACTTGAGTGAACAAGCTAAATAACTAACCGATGCGATTAGTTTTCGTTAACGATTAAGGAGGTGGTTATGCCAAACAATATTTAATAATTTTTAAAAAATACTATACGAACATTAATTAATTATTTTTATTTTTTCAAAAAAATTTAGGTTAGGAGTTTTATTATTTATGAAAAAAAGAAATGTACTATTATTCGTTCTTGCTGCATCTACTTTAGGTCTTTCTAGTTGTGGTGAAACAGATGTTTTACCAGAATCCATCAAAATTAGCGCTGAAGGAAATGCAACTTCAATTAGTGTTGGTGAAACTTTAAACTTTGAGGCGACTGTTCTTCCTGAAGGCGCCATTCAAGAAGTTGTCTGGAGTGTAGTTGAAATTACAGGGGAAGCAACTATTACAACAGCTGGAGTTTTAACGGCTACAAAAGAAGGAACAGTTGAAGTAATGGCTACTTCATATTTAGACAGTGACGTTAGAGGAACATATTCTTTAAAAATAGAAAAAGCAAAAGATATCGCACCTACAAGTTTAAAAGTTGTTAGTTCAACTACTGAAGTAAATATTGATGGAACCACAACTTTATCGGTTCAAGTAACTCCAGAAAATGCATCAACAAGTGTTACTTGGTCTTCATTAAATCAAGAAATCGCAACAGTTAGTGCTACTGGTGTAGTTAAAGGAATTAGTGCTGGCGAAGCTACAATTAAAGCAACATCTACTGTTGACACTAATGTAAGTGCAACAATTAAAATCACTGTTAATGAAGAATCTGATGTCGAACCAACATATGATTATGAAAACATGGCTTTTACAACTCATGATGACTGGGTTAATGGAGAAAATGATACACCTTTAAAATTTAAAGGAAAAGTTGCTCATATTACTGAAAGTTCAAAGGGTACATATAATTGTTGGGTCATGAACGGAAGCGAAGGCTACTATTTATGGGGTCTTGATGAAGAAAAACAAGTCCTTGAATTAGGAAAATCCTATGAAATTGGTGGTATTAGATATCAACATACTGATGGAACATTTGAAGTTAAAAATATTGAATATATAAAAGAAATTTCAGAAACATTTGATATTACAGTTACTGATATTACTGATAAAAAGCCAAATGTTTTAGATAATATAAGACCGTATTTAGGTGGAATGGTTGAAGTTAAACAAGTAGCAACTAGTGAAATTTCAGTAAGCGATACAAAGGCATACAATGTAGTTGTCGATGTTAAAGAAGATGATTTTACTATTAGAATTGATCCAAGTGTTTGTGGTGATGATGAATTTGCTAAGATTAACGACAAATTAAGAAATCTTCCAACTGGATATTTAATTGATGCTAAAGGAATTATGCACGCCTATGGTTATGGTGGCGCTAAACCACAACTTTACGTTGTTAAAGCAGATGATTTGGTTGTTCCAGAATTAAGCGATGCAGATAAGATTCAATTAGCAGTTGGCGCAGTTACTTTACCAAATTGTGTAGCCGCTGATGCAACAAAAATTGATTTACCAACATCTGTTGAAGGCTATGATGTTACAATTAGTTGGGCTACAACAAGTGAATATTTTGATAATAATGGTACTAAATTAAGTACACCTGATAGAACAACTGATGCTAAATTTACTGCTACATTCACATTAAATTCTGAAGTTGTTCAAAAAGATTACTTTGTAACTGTTATTGGAAATGAAGAATTAGAAACTGTTCATACATTTAATTTAGAAGATGCAGACCCAGAAAATAATTATGGTAATAGTGTTACTAAACCAAGTTATGCTGAAGGTAAAGTTACTTTAGGTAATCCTCAAGCAACATGGAACTTAAAGAACTGCTTAATTAGTTCAACAGATTCAGATGCTCATGACGGAATTTACGGATTAAGAATTCAAAGTAATAAATCGGCTGATAAAACTGGACAAGTAGAATTACAAACTGATTTTGAATTCACAACCGTTGATTTTGATTTTGCTACATATGGTGGAGATGTATTTGGAGGTACATTAATTCCTAAGTATTCAATTGATGGTGGTGAAACTTGGAAGACACTCAATAAGGAATATGTTAGTAATTCAAGAACATTAGAAACAATTAGAGTTGTAATTCCTGAAACAAGCACAACAATGAGATTCCAATTAACATTCAAAGAAAATACAGGAAAGAGATTAAATCTTGATAACTTTGTATTCTATAAATAATAGGTAAATACAATGAGAAAAACTAAATTATTTGCTTTATTAGCTATTGGTTGTTTACTTTCAGCGTGTGGAAATGAAGTAACCGAAGTTTCGCCAAAATCTATTGATGTTTTCAATAACGGAACAGTTATAAGAAAACTTGATGCTGAAGTAGGTGATCAATATACTTTAACAGCTAAGGTAAATCCAAGTACAGCTTCTCAAGAAGTTTCTTGGAAAATCAATGATACAAGTGTTGCTACAATATCTGATATGGGTGTTGTGGATATTGTTAAAGAGGGAGAGGCAGTAATTACTGCCACCTCTTTGATAAATCCTAATATCTCAACAAATGTTTATTTATTTGTTGCAGAACCAGTAGGACAAAAAGGTGTTGGTAATGGCTTTACAGCTGAAACACCAATTTATACTGGTAATGAAGGAAAAGACGAACCTTTAGAAATTTATTTTATCGAAGTCAGACAAATGTATGCTGATGCAATTTATATTAGAAAGGGTAATGTCGATATTTTAATTGATTCTGGTGAGGCTTATGATGGAACTTATGTAAATCAAGTCTTAAAAGAGAAAATGCATGATAATAGACTTGACTTATTGATTGCTTCACATGGAGATAGTGATCATATTGCAGGCATGACAAACGCTTTAGAAGGCATTGAATTTGTTTCTACTATTATTGACTATGGTGGAGTACAAAATGGTGCATTTGCTAGATTAAAACAAACATATATTGATAAAGGCGCAACCTATCATACAGCATATGATTGTGTTAATTTTAATAATGGAATTACAGATAAATATTATTTAACCGATGAATTCACATTAGATATTTTAGATACAGGAAACTACATTAAAAACGATGAAAATGGTGGATCTAATCCAAATAGTGTAGCATGTCTATTCCAATATAAAGATTTTAAATTCTTTACTGCCGGAGACTTAACAACTGCTTCTGAAGCTTCGCTATTAAAAAGAGAAGAGTTACCTCAAGTCACATTATACAAAGCATCTCATCATGGTAGTAATGGAAGTAATTCACAAGAATTACTTAATACCTTAAACCCTAAAGGAGTAGCAATTAGCGCTGCGAGATATTCAACTAGTTATGGGATAGCTCCTAGTGATAAACCTACTCAAAGAGATACAAATTTAGGATTAACTGGTGGACATCCTTATGAAGAAGCCCTTGAAAGAATTTATAGTACTCCTAACATTATGAGTTCTCTAGATGTCCATTGGAATGCTGTTAATGGAACAATGTGTTATTCTACTTATGGCGAAAATAGTTATACTTTCCAAGGAAGCCCAACATTAAAAGGATATTATGATTTATCTAAAACTAATGGTACTGGAGTTTGGAATGAAGAACTTCAAGATTTCGAAAATAGGGTAACAGGTGAAGAGAATAAAAAATTCCATGAAACAGTTGCTTTTAAAGCTAGAGGCTATGAATACATGGTTGAAGGCTTAATATAAGGAGCAATAACTAATTAAAGTAAAATGGTAGCAAGTGCTACCATTTTTTTATAATCTACGCAAAAACTAGTTTTTTTTAAATATTTAATTTGTTAAATTAACTATATTAATTTGATGATACTTTTAAATTGAATTATCAGTATAAATAAGGGAAAATAAAGATAGTTTGATTTAATCAAAATAATATTTGGAGACTTTATGAGAAACAAAATTTTACTAAATAGCGATTGGCTATTTAATAAAGATTGTGTCGATATTAATAAAATCGACGCTTCTTTATTTTCTAGTGTAGTTTTACCTCACACTTGGAATGCTTTAGATGGACAAGATGGAGGAGGAGATTATTTAAGGACGAAAGCAACTTATCTTAAATATCTTGCTATCGCTGAAGAAGATTTAACAAAAGATCTTTATTTAGAATTTGAAGGTGTTTTTAATATAACTGAAGTATATATAAATAAAAAGAAAGCGTTTACTCATAAAGGTGGGTTTCAAAAATTTAGAGTTTATTTAAATGAGTATATTCATTTAGATAATAATGAGATAGTAGTTTATGTCGATAATAAGCCTAATAAAGAAACATATCCACAATTTGCAGATTTTACTTTCTTTGGAGGAATATATCGTGATGTAAGCATAATCAAAGTAAATAAAACGCATTTTGATTTAAATTATTATGGTACTAATGGGGTAAAAGCTTTAATTAAGAAGGAAAACGATAAATGGAATATTTATTTAACTTCATTTATTGATAATTTTTTAAGTAATTATGAAGTTGAGTATAGTTTAATTGATGATACAAAAGTTATTAGGTCTATAAAAGTTGATAATCCTGATAAAGAAAATATTTTAGAGATTGATTCACCGAGATTATGGAATGGATTTATCGATCCTTATTTATATAAATTAAGTGCAAGAATATTAGATAAGGATAAAATTATTGATGAGGTCGAATTTAACATTGGATTTAGGACATTTTATGTTGATAGTGAAAAAGGATTCTTTTTAAATGATAAAAGCTACCCTTTACATGGTGTAAGTCGTCATCAAGATAGATTAAATAAAGGCTGGGCAATTTCTAAAGAAGATCATAAAGAAGATATTAAGTTGATAAAGGAAGTAGGAGCAAATACTATTAGACTCGCTCATTATCAACATGCCCAATATTTTTATGATTTATGTGATAAGTATGGGTTTATTGTTTGGGCTGAAATCCCTTATATTTCAATGCATATGGATGAAGCTAAAGAAAACGCTTTTAGTCAAATGAAAGAATTGGTTCTTCAAAACTATAATCATGCTTCTATTATGTTTATTGGCTTATCTAACGAAATAACAATGAGAGGAGAATCCCCTAAATTAATTGAAGATCATAAAGAATTAAATGCTTTAGTTCATAGATTAGATCCTACTAGATTAACGACATTAGCTCTAGTTAGTATGAATAAAATTGATAGCGAAATGTGCCGAATTACCGATGTAATTTCTTATAATCATTACTTTGGATGGTATGCTGGCAAAGTAGAAGATAATGGACCTTGGTTAGATAATTTCCATAAAAAATATCCGAATATCTCACTTGGATTAAGTGAATATGGGGCTGAAGGAATTTTAAAATGGCATTCTACTTACCCTACACAAGGTGATTATAGTGAAGAATATCAAGCTTATTATCATGAAAAAATGTTAGAGATATTTGCAACTCGTCCATATTTATGGTCAACACATGTATGGAATATGTTTGATTTTGGTGCAGACAATCGCGATGAAGGAGGAGTGAAAGGAAGAAATAATAAGGGCCTAGTTACTTATGATAGAAAGATCAAAAAAGATTCCTTTTATATTTACAAAGCTTATTGGAATGATGTAGATAAATTTATTCATATTACTTCAAAGCGCTTTATTAATCGCTCACATGAAAAAATTGAAGTTAAAATATATACTAATTTAGAAGAGGTAAGTCTTTATCAAGAAGATAAATTTATCGACACTAAAAAAGTTGAAAATCATATTGCCAGATTTAATGTTAAACTTCATGATGGTGAAAATAAAATAATAGCGAAATATGGACAATTTAAAGATGAAGCAACTTTTATTAAAGTAGAAAAAGAAGATGCTTCTTATCAATTAGACGATAATGAAGGAGTTACTAATTGGTTTGACAAAGATGGCAATCCAGTTGATTTTAAATATCCTGAAGGTTATTTAAATATAAATTCGACAATTAATGAAGTAAAAAAAGTTCCTCTTGGCAAAGCCTTAATAGATTTTGGCATGAAGTTTGCTATGAAAAAATTAGGAATGGGAGAAGGTGGTTCTAACGAGGATCTTTTAAACATGGTTGGTGAAATGAATATCAAAAGAATTCTTAAATTTGCTGGTTCAAAAATTATTACAAAAGATGTTTTATTTTCATTAAACGAAATTTTAAATAAAATACCTTTAGAAGTTAAAGATACCCAAAATATATATAAATCCTTTGCATATAATTATAAAGATGAGAAACTAATTTTAAAAAAACGTACAAATTATTTTAATATCAATGCAAAAGTAGGGCATTTATTAAATAATGAAATTGTTAATGGTGTTTTTAATTTATTAATGAATTTAAAAAAGGATGGTAAAAAATTAGTCAATATTTCGTGGGTAAAGTTAGTAGTTTTAAAACATATGAAAGTTGGAACGCTTTTAAAACTTAGTAAGAATTTGCCAACAAGTTACATTTACGATATTAATGATATTTTATTAGAACTTCATAAATAATTATAAAAGGAGAAACATATGAAATTTTATAAAGATGCAGTTCGAGCGTCCACTAAAGAAGAAATTGCTAAACCGTTTGGTTGGCGAGATAAAATCTCTTATGGATTAGGAGATTTTGGATGCAACATGTCGTTTGCTTTAAATGCTCAACTTATGGCGTTTTGGACCCAATACATGGGCTTAAGTTTAACTGTTTGGGGAATATTGATACTTTGCTTAAAAATTTGGGATGCAGTAAATGATCCTATTATGGGCGGATTAATGGACTTTATTAAACCAAAACCTGGACAGTCTAAGTTTAAACCATGGATTTTCTGGGGCTCATTTGTGTTGATTTTTACCGGAGCCTTATGCTTTATACCAATTAAAGATGCTCCTTTAGCTTTGAAAATTGTGATTTGTATTGTTGGCTATTTATTATGGGATATGTCGTATACTATCGTTAATGTTCCTTATGGCTCAATGAATTCGGTTATTACATCAAATTCTAGTGAACGTAGCCAATTATCAACTTGGAGAAGCATCGGTGCTTTAATCGCTCAAGTTATAATTTTAATTCTTATTCCAATTTTAATTTTTGACTCTAATAATGTTATTTTAGGTGAAAGATTAATTATTATCGGAATTACCTTAGGTGTTATTGGTTTAATTTCATTTCAAGTATTACTTCGTGGAACTATTGAAAGAGTCCAAGTTGATTATGAGACTCAAAGAAAAGAACATAAATATAATTATTTTAAATCGATTGGTGCTTTCTTTACTAATCGCTCGGCTGTTTCTTTAACAGTTTCTTCAATTTTCCAACTTTTAGCCTTAGCATTTATGCAAAATTTAAGCACTATCTTTATTCAAATTGCTTTACCTGGTATGGCTAAATTTAGTGGAGTTATTACTTTACTTGGATTCTTACCTGCTTTCTTTTTTGTTCCTTTTATTAAACAAATCGTTGAAAAGTTCGGTAAAAAAGAAGCTAGTACTTGGCCTTTATTATGTGGTGGAGTTGCTGGAATAATTTTACTCTGTTTACCAATTGAAAGTTTTTCAACTGGTGTTGGTATGTTTTTATGGGTTTTAAGTGCTTTCTTTGTTGGACTTGGCATTGCTGTTAATAGTATGGTTACTTGGGCAATGGTTGCTGATTGTATTGATGCTCAAGAATTGCAAACTGGTAAAAGAGAAGAAGGAGTAGTTTACGCTACTTATTCATTAGGAAGAAAATTAGCTCAAGGTTTTGGAGCTAGCTTAGTAAGTTTACTATTAATTTTTACAACTTATGATCCTCAAATAGATGTTAATTTACAAGTAGAAGGTACTGCAGGACAAGTAAGAATTTTACTTGGTATAGTTTATATTGTAACCTTTATGGTTCAATTCTTCGTTTTACTATTTGGTTATGATTTAAATAAGAAAAAAGTTGCAGAAATGGAAGCTAAACTTGGTAGAGCAAACGAAGTCAAGCCTACTGAAGAATTTAATGACTAAGATAGACTAATTTACCACTTAAAATAATATATGTATTTAGAAAATTAATCGGTATAATATTACTAGGTTTTTAATATGAAAAGTAAGTACTTATATAGTAAAGGTAAAGAAGTTTATTTTGATGATTTAGTGATAGAATATTTAGTTGCTAAAGAAATTGCTTCACTAGATAAATATAATGAAATTGGTGAAGAAGTCTTAAATAAAGTTGTTAAGACTTTAGAAAATAGAAATATTAAAGTTAAAAAATCCATCTTATCTAATTACATTTTTAAAATATTAAAAGTGTATCGTAAAAATATTGGTTGCCCATTATTTCAAACTTTTGAAAGTATTTTTAAGTCAACTGATATTGTTTATTTAAATGCTTATCGCTTAAAAGATCGAGTAACTTTAATTAATGACTTATCTCGTATTTTTTTACAAACCGATATTTATATTGAAGACTACTTGCCATATGTAATTAGTGGACTTAATTCTTTTAATGAATTTAATGAACTTAAAATAAAGTCCTATATTTTTAACTTTTTATATAATTATGACTCAGTTAAAGAAAAAGTAATTAATGCTATTAAAGAAGTGGACTTAAGTTATGAAGAAGTAGACATATCTTTATTGTTTAAAAATAAAAAACTAATTAAATTACTTTATCGAAATGCAGTTAATACTTTTAAAGATTTAAAAGAGTTAGATAGCGATTTAATTACTCTATTAGTTTTCTTCGACTATCCTTTATTTATTAATAAATTAAAGTTAATGAAAGAAGAATTAACTAATGAAGTTTTACTTTCTATTATTAATGATGCTTTTACTAAATTAACTAAAATTGAGTATCAGGTCTTGAGTTTAAAAGAAGGATTTAATGATACTAAAAAATATAGTAATGAAGAAATAGCTTTAAAAGTTTCTAGGGCCAAAGATAGAGTTAGAATCATTTTAAATTCTATAAATACAAAAATTAAGCAAAGTAAATTAGATGAAATTAGTTTACCTTTATTTGTAACATTTTTAAAAGTTAAAAATAATCAAAAATATCTTAGTTTTGAAGGGTTAATTTCTTATTTTAATGATGAATTAATAGTTAATAAGCTTATTTATTTATATAGTTTAGATGACTCTAATATCTCTTATTCTAGTAACTATCATATTCTATATCTTCCTTATGAATTTAGTATTAGAAGCTATATTGATGACTTTTTAAAAGAGCATAGTTTATATGTTTTAGGTTTAGATTATGAAGCTTCTTTTTTATTTAAAAAAGCGATTATAAAAGAAAACTATCGATTTATAGCTAATAAAAACTATTACTTAAGAAAAGGTAAAAACGAAAGTGAAATCATCGCTTTACTTTTAGAGACAGAATTTAAAGACGGCTTTAAAGTTAATGACTTAAATGTCTTGTATTTAGTTAATGAAAAGTTAATTGAAAAGTTTAACACAAGCTTTAATTTAACCAATCGTTCTTTAGAAGGAATCATCACTAAATATAATTTCACTTTAATTGATAAAGGAACTTATAAATCTAGTAAAAAAGTTGTTAAGCTAAATGAAGAATTAGTTGATAGTATTTTAGATTATATAGATTCTACTAATGGAAGCGTAAAATATGTCACCATCTTTAATAAATTTAAAAATGAATTAAAGGAGTATGGTGTTTTAAATCAATATTACTTAAAGGGAATTATTGATTCTTATTTAAGTGAACTTTACATCCATACTAGAGACTATATTAAGCCATTAAAATTAAAAGATTCATTTAAAAAGATGACTATTGATTACTTAAATAGTATCGATGGAAAGGTTACTTTTAATGAATTTAATGCCTTACATAAAGAAATAAATGAATATATTTTTTTAGATGCAATTAATTCATTAAATCGTTATGTTCAATTTGAAAACGAAGAATTTATTCCTTTAAAAGATTTTGCTTTATCTAAAGAATTAATAGATAAACTTAAAGAGATTATTAATGAATATTTAAAGAAAAATTCTTTAGATTTTTTAACTTCTAGAGGTTTATTTGATTATATATTTAATGCACATAAAGAAGAGTACGACTATTTAATTAGTTTAAATATTAGTAATCACTTTAGACTATATTCTTTGCTTCATACCTTATTTAACGATTTTTATTATTATAAGCGACCTATTATTTCAATTAAAAAGTTAAATAGTCTTAATCAATTTGAAATGATTGCTAGTTACTTAAATTCTTTAAATGAATTTGACTCTAAAGATCTTTTAAGTTACATCAAAGAGTATAGTTTAAGACCTATTCAAAACTATTTAGAGTTTTATTTAGACTATTTGCCTGATTTTATTTTAGTAGACAAAAATAAGTTTATTAAAAAAGAATTATTAGTAGTTAATGACAATAATTTACTAGAGATTAAAGATTTCTTACTTTCTTATTTATCTACTAATGAAAAACTAGATTCTAGTGAATTTAATGCCTATAAAGCTTTGCCTTTATTAAATTACTCTTGGAATAAGTATTTACTTTTTGGAGTGATTAATTCTTATTTATCTAATTTATTTAATTTAACTATAGTCTCTAATAGTTTAAGAAATGGTGACTATACTATTGCTTTAAAATAAATTTAAACGATATTAAGATTACTTTAATTTTAAAGTTGATATAATCAAGAAATATTTTTATTTATTAAGAATTCATAGCAAATTTAAACTTTAATTTAGTTCTATGATATATTTTTTGATATGAAAAAATAGAGGGAACAAATGATGGTAAAAGAACTAGTTTTAATATATAAAGGGGTGAATGAAGTCAATGCTACGTGTGGCATTGACATTATTAGTCTTGCTATTAAAACTAGTTCTTTTATTACTAGAAGAATTAAATTGAGCATTAGTTATTTTATTAGATCAATTTACTATTACTTTTATTATATCTTTACTTCATTAAGAACTTATAGTTATTAACTTATTGACTACTTTATAGCTAAGTAAAGCTAATGAAGTATATTAAGAACCTTGGATTTGACTATTACAAACTTAATGTTCTTAATAGTTAAATAGATAAAATATCGACCTAGACTAACAATAATTTCTTTCCTATTAAACATATTTGGTTAACAAAGAAGTGCAAATAAATGTCACTTTTAAATAAAAAAATGCGTTAAATTAAATTTTTCTCTACAATTTACGAAACTAAAAATTTCTGAGTTAGTCTAGGTCATATTTTGAATAACTTCCATGTTTGGAAGTTATTTTTTATTTTATGAAACTTAAATTTTAATTCGAGTAAATTTAAAGAAATTTCTAGTTTTTTACTGATAGAGTCTTTATTAGGGTCAATTTATGTCATCATTAATCATAAAGAGTGTCACTATTTTGTTATTTTTATGATCTATGGTTAATTAAAGCTTATGATTTTAGCTAAAAATATTACCTTTTTAAGAAAGTTAGATTATATCTAAAAATTGACAAAGCATATTTTTTAGGGGTATCATTAAGTCATGAAAAAAGTAAAAGGGCTTAAATAATTATTTGGATAAGCAAAAAGCAATAATAATTTAAGTTTTAAGACTTACTATTCTGAAATTCCTTAGTAATAGTATGTTTAGAAAGTCTTACTTATGGGGTAAAAAAGATAACATATTAAAAACCTCAAGAAGTTTCTATCTTAATGGAGGAGTATAAGATGAGAAAATTAAAATCGGCAAATAAAAGAAAATGGATTGTCGGAGGAACGGCTTTTTTCCTTGGAGTGATGGTATTATCGACAGGTTTTGCGACTTGGATCATCGGTATCAATGTTGCTAGTGTAGATAATGGTGGCACAAACGCAATCGTAGATGGAACTAAAAGTAATAATTTTGAATTAAAGGTAGATTTTACAAGAGATAATAGTATTATTGTGACTGAAAAAACAAGTTCTGATAGCCCTGCTAAAAAAGGCAATTTTACATTTGTAAACAATGGATATAAAGTAGATGAGGAATATAAAGACACAGACTTTATTGTATCTGGAACAATAACTTTAACTATTGGCAATAATTCTGATTATTATGGCAAATCAATAGAGATAGTTCCTAGTTTTAATTATAGTGAACAAGGTGGAAAAATAGATGTCGATGATGAAAATAACGGCACTGATAATAATAAGATTGATAATTATGAAGTTACATCGTGGAGAAATGCAGGAAATTATGAATATTTAGGTTTATGCGATTCAATAGAAGTGCCTACTAAAACTAATGGCAATTGGACTGTTACTGATGATGGAACTAATATAGTTTACAAATTTGATGGAGAAATTGAGTTATTTAAGCGGGGCTCATATTTTAGTAATATGAAACCAAGTAAGTTTTATACAAGAACAACTACACCTGATTTTGTTGTTGATGGCGAAGCGTCAACCAAAATTGCTGCCGAAATGAATAAAATGGAAACGGCATTAAATGGAAAAAATATCCATGTTATATTAACAGCGCAAGCTAAGAAAGGCAATTAGCATAGGCTTTTTATGAAAAGCAAGAAGAATACAAAAATTTTGGGATTATGTATCTCATTTGCATGTGTTGCAATTGGTACTATAGGTTTATCAACATGGCTTATTGGTGTTGAGGATACAAAAGAAGAATTAAGTTTAACTTTAAGCGTTGATAACGTTAATTCAACTAGCTTGATTCTTGAGGCAACGTTTGAAGATGATCAAACTATAGCAATTGCAGAACGTGTCTCATATACTAAAGGAAGTAATGATATTATTGGTACTGATGATAAAGGTGGACTTAGTATTTCAGAAAACTCTTTATCATTTTCTTTTTCTGCTTTAAATATTTATACAACTGATGAAAATTTTGATTTGAAAAAGTATAAATTGACAATTGATGTCGCTTTGCCAGAAGAGAATAAAATAAGTGTTAAAGAAACTACTAATTCCACTACAGTATTTCATCCAAATGAAACTGATTTTAACTATTTAACTTTTAACACAATTTCATGGGGAGGCGAAAATCTCAGTAATAAGATTTCGAAAGATAACGATTATACTTCATCAAACGGATTATATAGATATCAATTAAATAATGGTGAGAATAATTTTAAACTGGAATGGGGCAATTTTTTTGAGCAGAAATCGCCTGTAAATTTTTATAATGAGAAATATCATGTTGTATCATCAACGTTAACCGCAGAAGAAAAAGTTTCTTATGTTAACGCGGCTGTTAATGAAATAACTACAATGAAAAACAGATTGGAGGATGCGACTGTAAAAGTAACAGTTACGCTTGAGACTTATGAAAGCCAACAATAAAAATAAAAAAATAATTTTTATTATCTCTTCCATTATGTGTGTTTCTGTGCTTTCTGTTGGATTATCAACATGGGTTGCAGGAATTGAAGTTAAGAATGATTCTGATTATGCAACGATTGAAGTTGATAGTGTTTCGAACCAATCTAAATTTTTAGATATTGTATTCGCAAATGGTGAAAAGATAGTATTATCTGAAAATACGACTGGTGATGTTTGGAAAAATGATGGGTCAGAAGCTGATTTCGAACTTGATATATCTTCTAGTAGAGTAATGCTTGGAAAGGGATTAAGTGGTAATTCGCCAACCGTCTCATTATCTAAAATTGAGTTCAATAAAGAAAATTTCACTTATAATAATATAAACACTGGTATTTTTTATAATAATAATGGCAGCCAGTTATCTTATATCAAATTGAAATCTAGTTATCAAGAAATAACATGTACTCAAATATCAGAAAATGACTTGTCTGAATCTGAAAAGAATTTGTCTACTAATTATATTTTTTATAAATTGGACACTACAAAGATTGAATTCGAATGGGGCAGTGCGTTTAATAATGAATCGCCATGTACATATTTAAATGATGAATATAGTAAATGGATCGGAGGCGAAGGAGTTGATTCAACGAATTTAGACAAAGCTCAAAAAATTGCTGATCAAGAAAATTTTTTAAATGTTTTTAAAAATGCTTTTGATAGCTTAAAAATGACTTTCTTTTTTACATTGAATATTTAATATGATTAAACCAAAGCTGAAAAATAATAGAAATTTTGTTGTTATTACAACGTTGATAATGATTGCTTTAGTAAGCGTTGGTTTTTCAAGTTGGATTGCAGGAAATGGCGTGACAAGCAGTAACACATCTACAATGATTAATATGGAAATCGTTGCAAATCACGTAGTTTTTAGCGAAATAATACCTTATCAAAAGAGTGAAGATGGAACTTTTGAAAAAGTTGATAAAATTGGGGATATTAAGTTTGCGCCTGAAAATGATGTGATTGATGGTGAAAGCACAAGTAATTCGAATAATGTTGAAATTCCTATTGAAATTGAACTAATTGTGTCTAATACATTAAAAATTACCCAAATCGAAATGAATTCTAATATTTCCATTGGGGATACAGTAAATAATACTGAAGCAGGAGCTTTTAATGATATAGAAATAACAACCAAAAACTTTTTTGACAGGGAAATTGGTAAATATCAATATATATGTTTGTCTGATGTAGATATCGATATAACATCTTTGACATATGAGGATTATAAAATTGAAGGAAATGCTACCAGTTATAAAAAATATATTATTGATTTGACAGATAAACTCCAAATAAATTATGGAAATTATTTTAACAATCAGTCACCACAAGAATTTTATAATAATGCAATAGGATTAGCACTTAGAAATTATCAGGCAAATCAAACAGAAGATAATAAAAATAAATATCTGCTTACAGTTCAAGAAGCATATAAAGAATTAGAACTGATGAGGGAAAAATTAGGAAGTCAGAAAATTAATATAGAATTTACAGTGTCAACTGAAGAATTAAGTGAGGTATAAATATGAAAAAAAACAAAAGCAAAAAAATGGTATGGATTGTAAGTTTACTTACATGCGTCGGGATTGGAACACTTGGTTTTGCTAGTTTCATTTTAGGAGGTGTTACTAGTGCAACAGAACAAGTCACAATTAATGTCGGTGATGTAGTAGATAATGCAGTCGTAACTAAAATTAGTGAAAATCCAGACTTGAATATTTCATTTGATTTTAAAAACAATGGTTTAAATGAAAGTATTACTAATGGAGATAATAAAACAGAAGATTTAGAGTTTTCCTTTACATTTACAATCTCAGCGAATAAGTCTCTAACTGAATTATTGCAAAATGTTACAATTAAATTCACTGCTAACGATGATTTATTATCTTATTCTAATGGAAATTATGTTAATTTGCCTTTTACAAATTTATCAGAAAATTCCATAACAATTGAGACTAAAGAGACAACAATAAGTGGAACAAATAATGCCAAAACTATTGCTAAATCTACATTAAATTCAAACAACATGACCTTAAGCTGTGAGGTTACTTCGACATTTGAATGGGGATCTGAATTTGATAATAAAAATCCATGTGATTATACTGCTACTGGATGGGAAAATAAATTAAGAACATTTGGAAATTTGAAATCTCAACATAGTAATCCAAAAATTGAAGTTTTAATTCAACCAAATTTGAAAGCTTAATATATGGATGGTATCGAAATAATATCGCTTTTAGTAACAATTATTTGTTTATTGAGTTTTTCAATAGTTTTTACTTTTCTTTTTAGACATTATTATTTAAGTAATATTGACAAAGTGGTAAATGGACAATTTGATTTTGATTTGATTGATATGGCTGTAATTAGGGAACAAGAAAAAAATAACAAAAGTAAAAAAGTTTGGAATATCATTAAGAACGTTTTTAGTTATTTATTTCTTGCTATTGTGTTAATATTTTTTGGATTTTCTGTTTACTCTAGAGCAACAGGAAGTTTAATATCAGTCAATAATACAAGTTTAATTGTTATCGCAACGGGCTCTATGAGTAGCAAAAACAGCTATAATGATTATCTTTTTGATAGTGATTTAAGAGAAAAATATAACTTAGATAATCAATTTAAAGCCTATGATATTATTGGAATACAATCTTATGGTATTAATGAAGAACCACAATTATACGATGTAATAGCATTTCATGGCAAAGATGGACAAATTTATGTTCATAGGATTATAACAATTAATGATAATGGTTATGTTACTAGAGGTGATACAAACTCAATTAGCGATACAAATCAGTTATATGATGGCTATTTGCAAAAGGAAAATATAATTGGCTATTATAATGGAATTGATATACCAGCTGTAGGTATTTTTGTCGTTTTTCTCCAATCCAATTCAGGAATTATTACAATTGTTTCAATCATATATTGTCTAATTATGTTTGAACATTTTAAAAATAAATACGAAGATGTAGCTGATAAACGTACTAAGTTGCTTTTGGAAACATTAGAATATAGTTTAGATACTGATGTTGAAGCTGAAAAGAAGATGTTAAAAGAAGATTTTGATTGTATTTTATTCAACGGATATAGATTTACCTTCTCAAGTAATAAGTTAATAAAAAAGGAAGAACTTGGTAATGAAGAGTGCGCATTAGTAAGTGAGCATATAAAATCTTTTGACAATAATGACAACAGCAAAGAAAAAAGTGGTAGTTCTGAGAATAGATTCTTAAATAAAATTAAAAAAGTTTTTAATAAAAATAAAACCAAAAAAGATTAATTATATAAAGGAGAACTCATATGAAAACTCATTTTACAAGAAAGAACTTCATAGCAATAGCAATAATCTTTTTCTATGTATTGCTAGCGTTATTTAGTGGTCTTTGCATTGATTCAATTAATCCTGTGTTGAAGGCAAATAATCCTATTCAAAAGATGGGATTAGCATTAGGATTTCCTGCTAATAATCCAGGATTCTGTGGATGGATATTTTTAGGGTGCGTTTCCCTTTATATCCTCATTTTTGCCGCAGCTTTTATATATGAAATGAGATTGGCAAAATACTATGAAAACAAAATTTTTACAAAAAAATACTCATTAATTTATCTATTAACTTTTTTAATTATATTTGGTGTTGGAATAGGGATTGCGTTAGCTGCTCAATATCCTTATGATCCTTCCTTTATGTTTAATTCTTTCTTATTCGTAGTTGAGAGTTTGGTAATTGGGCTTTTAATTTTTCTCATCCTTGGATCAATTATAATGTTTGGCATCATGTTATATGTTAATTTTAAACATATCGATGAGCCATTTAGATTTTTTGGAAATAAAGTTAAAAATCAAGAACTTGATGAAGAAGCACAAGAGGAAGAAAATGAACAACTTCTTGAAGAACAGGGCAATCTTTCAGCTAGTTTTGGGGAAGCTTCTGGAAATGATAATAACTTTAATGGTGCTATTGCCGGTGGACAAGGAGGCAATGGTGAGGTTAATCTCGGCAACGAAACAGTATTAAAAGATAAAGAGCGTGTATTTCCAGGATTATGCTCGATTGACTATTTCTCAATGTCAAAAGTGGACGAAGAATTTGATGATGTTACCGACTTATCATTTTTATGTACTCAATTTAGAAATTATTTAGCAAAAAACGAAAAACTATATTTTGATATCGGAACAATAAGAGCTTTTATTTCAGGATTGGCGGCAAGTAGATTTATTATTCTTGAAGGTTTAAGTGGTACAGGTAAATCATCACTTGCTAGATACTTTAGCGATTTTATTGGAGAAGAGTCTTTCTTTGAGGCAGTACAAGCTACTTGGAGAGATAGAACGTCAATTCTCGGGTATTATAATGACTTTTCAAAAACTTATAATGAGACAGAATTTTTAAAGAGATTATATTCATCAACATTTAAGGATAATCATATAAATATAATGGTTCTAGATGAAGTCAATATTTCGAGAGTTGAGTATTATTTTGCAGACTTTTTGTCAATTTTAGAGTATCCAGTTGATAAGTGGGCTTTAAAAATTATGCAATTGCCATATGATTTTGATGCTCCTGAACATTTACAAGATGGTATATTAAAAATTTCACCTAATACATGGTTTATTGGAACTGCGAATAAAGATGATTCAACATATACTATTACTGATAAAGTTTATGATAGAGCTATTACAATTTCTTTTGATGACAGAAATGAACCTTTTGATGTGTTGGAAGATGTTAGTAAACTTAGAATTTCGTTTACTAAATTACAAGAATTATTTGCTGGAGCAACAAATAACGCTAAAAATAGATTGACAACGAGGGATTTAGAGAAATTTTCTATTATCACAAATTACACCTATGATACGTTCGATTTAACTTTCGGCAATAGAATTATGCGCCAAATCGAGACATTAGTACCAGTTTATGTCGCTTGTGGTGGCACAAAAGAAGAAGCTTTAGACTTTATGTTCTCTAAGAAAGTTCTTTCAAAACTTGATGGAAGATTTGAAGACTATATTAAAAAAGGTTTAACAAACCTAAAATCTCTTATTGAAAAAACCTATGGTGATGAATCGTTTAAATTATCAAAACATACAATCGATAAATTAGTAAGAAAGTTATAGTCATATGTTTAGAAAAACTTATTATTTAAAAGGATTTAATAAATTTATGTTTAGAAATTTTAAATCTAAGATGAGTTTTTCTATGCTTGAAGATTTTATTAAAAATAATAATATTGAGTTCTCAACTGTTTTTAACTATGAAGAAGTGCTTAAAGAATCAATAGAAATTAAACGTGTTGTCGACAAAATTTATTCAATAGTTTATAAGCCTCACATAAAAAGTGATATTGAAGAGGTTGTTTTAAGAAGTGAACAAGCAACATCTGTTTCTAATAGAAATTTTTTTGAAACAATAAAAGATCCGAAATTATGGAAATCAAAAGATAATGTAATGACTCCAGAATATGTTCATACAACAATAAACATTGATACAATTGACACATACGAAAATCGATTTATCTCTTTATTGATAAGTTTACTTTCTGAAGAGCTTAAAGAGTTGTTGAGTGAGATGACTCCATTAATTCAACCATTTGAAGAAAAGATGGAATTGAACCTTTTAACATATGGTGAACATTCAATATTAAATGACTTCCCAGATAATGAAGTAATCGAGAATGTATTTACTGAAAATGAATCCATTAAGGCAAAAGCTTATAAAACAGCAATTAAATTGTTTAAACGTATTAATATCTTAAAAGAGACAGAATTTTTTAGAATTACGTCAAAGCATAAGCCATTAGAAGTTATGCCTACAAACATCTTAATACATGATTCTTTATATAGTTATTGTTATAAATTTTATAAGAATATGTTACTTGATGATGAAAAAGATAAATATTTGAATGATATTTATTATCATAATTATGTTGTAATTACATTAATCGACTATATTTTTAAAAATGTTAAAAAAATAGGTTCGACAATTAAAAATGCTAAATTATATTTTGATGAAAATGGCATGTTACATTTTGAAAAATTTAATTTTAGAAATGGAGCATTTAAATATTATATTGATGAAGTGTCAGACAATTATTTAAAGTGTGAAACTTTTTATTTAGGGAATGACCAAGTCAGTAAAAAAGAAACAAATATATATAAAAGTATTAACTACATTACTACAACTTATTCATTAAATGATGAGTTTTATGCTAAATTTTATAACGACCATAAACTTAATGATTATGGATTGCTTGTTGTGACTTGCAAAAATATTTCAAAAAAGGTTGGAAATATAATGACAATTTCGCCATATTATAACAATCACACTAGTTTAATAAGAAATTATTTTAAATCCCTGTCACTGCTATTTGACTGCGATGGAACTATATACGAAAATGAATGTCCAGTATGCGGCAAAAAAGAAGTGGATTTCGAAACAAATGGATATATATGCCATAATTGTAAATCCAAGTATGCGATTCTAAATGAAAAAAAGAATTTACTATGGATACAGTCTTTTAGGAGGAAATCTGAATGAACGAAGAGAAAATTAATAATATTTTCGATGAAACCGATGAAAATATGACCATTTCAGATATTAACATCCCTGAATATGTTTTAGAAGTTAAAGACTTATATAAAAGTTATGGAAGGAAAGATGTTTTAAAAGGACTAGATATTAGTGTAAAAAAAGGTGAAGTATTTGGATTTATTGGTAAAAATGGTATTGGTAAATCAACTACTATAGATTGTATTGTTGGTCTTAAAGAGCCAAATAGTGGTGATATTTTAATTTGTGGGAAGGATGCTAAAACTCAGCCTTTAGAAGCAAAGATGCTATTTGGCTATGTACCTAGCGAACCAACCACCTATGAAATGATGACTGGCAATGAGTATTTACAATTTATTGCTTCAAGCTATGGTATGTTACAAAGTGCTTTTAACAAAAATTATGAGTTTTTATTAAAAAAATTTTCTATGAGTGTTATTGATATGAATAGAAAAATAAAGGAATATTCTCATGGTATGAAACAAAAAATTTGCTTAATGGCGAGTTTAATTCATAATCCTAAATTATGGATATTGGATGAGCCAACAGTGGGACTTGATATTATGGTTTATGAAGTTCTTTTAAAAATGATTAAGGACTTCGCATTATATGGCAAAACTGTTTTTATCACCTCACATAATATCGATCTTGTTTCTAAAGTTTGTGATAGAGTAGCAATTATTAATAACGGAAAAGTTGAAGTCCTAATTGACTTAAATAAGGAACCATTAAAGAGAAGAGATTTATCAAGAATTTTCTTAAATGTATATGGTAATCAAGAATGATGGTAATTGAATTAATAAGAAAAGAACATCTTGAAAGAAAAGAAGTAACATCAAAAAGCAAAGTTGCTAATATTTTCTCTTTACTATTAAAAGTTATATTTATTGGCTGTTTTATTGCTTTGGAGTGCTATATATTCTTTTCTTTAGACAAAAAAATAGAAAAATATTCCGAATATGGAACATTTGATTTTTTGGTCCTCTTTTTGTTTACAATGATGATTGTTAGTATTATTAGTTCGACAGTTAGAGCGAGGAAAACACTTTTTAATCATTTAGACAATAATGTTCTTTTGCCGCTGCCAATTTCTACTGGAGAATTAATTTTTAGTAAAATTTTATACATCTATTTGCAAGAAGTTGTGACACATTTTATTGTTTCAACACCTATTTTAATTGTGTTTGGTTCTACTAGAATGTATATCCCTTACTTTTATGTATTTTCTATTTTATATCCATTACTAATTAGTTTATTTAGTGTAGGTTTAGCGTTGTTTTTTGTTGTAATATATCAGTTTATTTATCAATTAATTAAATTAAGTGATATAGTACAATTTATTTTAGCATCGATTTTAGTTATAGGATTGTGCTTCGTTTATCAAGTTGTTTTAAACTTATTTTTAAACGCACTAAGGGATTCAATGATTGGTGGTGTATTTGATAAAAACTTTATTGATTCATTGCATAACTCCTTATACTATCTTGTACCAATTTATTATTTGTTTGACTCTGTTATTAATGGCACAAACATTCTTTCTAATGTATGTATTTTGCTTGGTTCAATCATCATTTCATTATCGTTAGGGGTTACGATTTCTAGTGTTGCATACATCAAATTAAGCAAAAATGAAATTGACTTATTTGTTAAAAGAGAAAATCAAAAAGAAATTAAAATGATTTCTCCATTTAGAATGTTATTAAAAAAAGAATTTGACATCATTTTTAAAGACAGTGGAAATATATTTTCCTACACATCACTATTGATTATGGCTCCTTTTTTAACATATGTTGTTATTTCTAGTTTAAACACAGTCCTATATCAATCTTTAACTCAATTTTTAGTTTATTTTCCTGAGTTAATAAATGTCATTAACATCAGTTTAATAATATTATTCTCAAGTGTTATTAATAGCAGTGCATCATTATCAATGTCTCGTGAAGGAAGATGCATTCAAATAGTAAAATATATACCTATTTCACCTTTTAAACAAATATTAGCTAAATTAATAATACCAACTAGTTTATCTATTTTTTCTCTATTAATTACTATAATTGTGATTGGAAGTTCTGGAGTAGTTTCTCCATTAGCAACATGCATGTCATTACTGATGGGTATTTTATTAATTGTTTCAAATAATATTTATGCAATTTATATTGATATGCATGACCTAAGCGATTTCAATAATAAATTACTATTTATTAATGAATTAATATCAATAGGATTCCCTGTTTTAATCTTAACATTTAACTTTTTAATGATTTTCTTTGGAGTCCCTTCTTATGGTATGTATCTATTATCAATTACTTTATATATAGTTTTATTTGTATCAAGTATTATTAAAATGAAAAGTAGATCAACCAAACTTTTTAAAAGGATGGAGGTAAGATAAATGAAAAAGAAGACTCTTATTATTTTATTAATTATTCCTTTTGTTATTGGATTAATATCTTTTGTTAGCGTTGTTTTATTAAATATTACGGTTGCTAGTGATATTAGTGGAATTGATTTTGATTACCGTGAACAAGAAGGATTTAAAATTAGAGATGCTGGGTATGAATTAAAAGCTACTCCAGTAGTAAGTGACATATTAATTTTAGCACCTGATAATGATTTAATGTGGTATGTAAAAGAAGAGACTAATGTAGCTAAAATCGAAGAAGATGAAGAAAATAACTATTATTTATTTGCTTTAGAAGAAGGTGAATGTACAGTAGTTTGCTCAAACGTTAAAAAGAGCGTTCAAAGGGAATTTAAAGCTATAATTTATGAAAACGGAACAATATTAATTAATCCTACTAGAACTCAAAGCGGTCAACAAGTTGAATCAACTCGTTATTACGGATTGTATGATTTAGAGTATGATGAAGTGAAAATGGATGGAGCTAAAAAGGTTAATTCAACTATTGAATTTGATATAGATGTCGTAGGAGACAATGTAAAAACTGATAAGGTTAGTGTTTTAGATAAGAGTGATAATTTAACTTATTCAAATAATGTGATAACGATTAATTCTTATGCTGAGAATTCTTATGTGACTTTAGTAAGTGTTGATCAACCATTCATTTCTAATACATATACATTTAAACTTGTTAAAGATGGTGTAAATGTCTATGACTACAATGATTTATTAATGTGTACAAACTTCTCAACTATTGGAGAAATTGTTGTTATGCAAACTTCTTTAGGAAGTTTAAGAGAAGTATATGTAGGAAAAGATGTTGAAATTGATTCCACATATACAAGCCAGGGCATTTATAAGTATGAAATAGATCCATCATTTACTAAAAAAAGTGGCAATATTAGTTTATTTGGTAATTATGATGAAAAGAGTGGAACATTTAATTTTGCTAATGAATTAGTTTATATTGAAACTAGCTATAACCATAAATTTATAGATGATTATAACGCAAATCGCGGGACAAATATTTCTACAGAAGTAAAGGTAGGCATAAAAGTACAAAAAGATTTCTATGGAAATGGTTTTTCAATCAATATGAATAATTTATGTTTCCCAAATAATGGTAGTATTGACATCAATCTTAAAAAGTTAGCGCCTGATTATGAAAAAGATTATTTCTTTGGCCCACTTGCTTTCGTGACAATAGGAGATCCTAGTGGGAACCAGCCATTTGTTAAAGCTTATGGTCAAGACAATGCCGGAATGATGCTTAAAGGAAATGGAATTATAGTCAACGACTTAAGAATACAAAATATTGATGATAACTCTAATAAACGCAACTATGCTTTTACTGGAACTGTTATTGAAGTAAAAGGTGATGACATAACAATTAAAAATTCAACTGTTAAATTAGGCAAGAATTTAATTAGTGCCTTCGATACTAAAAATCTCACTATTAAAAATTGCATTTTAACTAGAAGTAGCGAATTTAATTTAAAAGTAGGCAGTAATCAAATTATGCCTTATGATAACAGTAAAGTCATTGATGTCACAATTGGTGGCACAAAATATAGTGTCCCATTTGATGAATTCTTTGATATTAATTCAACTAACATTGCTTCAGCTAATATGATTTTGGAAGAGTTTCTTGGTGCAGGCAATGGAATTTTCTTAAATCAAAGAGAAATGTTTGAATCATTAAGAATTTTGCAAAATGCTTTAAATAATGAATCTTATGATGAAGACATATATGCTAGCGAAGTCATTGTTGAAGATGTCTTGTTTGATGACTCTGGATTATTTTCAATAGGTTTAGAAACTGAATTTAATGGGCCTTTTTTGTACAATGGTGGTTCCCAAACTTTAGTTTCGACATTAGGCGGAATGCTGCAAAGTGACATACCAAATAAGATAGGTGGAACATCTCTTCCTTCTAAAGTTACAATTAAAGGAAAGACAAAATTCTATGATTGGAAAAAGTATACCGATATCGATACAACCAGTTTAATAGAAGAGAGAATTTCTGTTTTTGCATCAAGTGCATTGGGACAAGATATCGAACTCTCAATCGATGACTTCTTTCCAATGAAACCTATATTAAAGGATATGTGTAAATCAAAAGGATATATTTATACTAAAGATAATGAAGAATATATTAATACAATAATTGCGTATTATGGAGGAGGATTAAATAATTCAATTGTAATAAAAGAGATTGAAAATGCTGAAAATACTTTTAGCGATGACATATATGTTGATTTATTGACTAATATCGATAAATATGTTGCATCAATAGATGGTGGAAGAATTGATTCTCTAATTAAAATCTTATCTAAATGTGTTCTTTTTGCAGCAGGCTTTGAGCCTTTTAAATTTATTACAAATGGAAAAGTGACACAAAATGTTGACCCTGAATTATTTAACGAAAATCCACAAATAAGCGATTTAAAAGCTAATTTATAAGAGGTAAAAGTTATGAGATTTAAAAAAATTAAAAAAATGTGCTTAACTCTAAGTATATTGTTGGGAAGCGTTTCAATTTCTAGTTGTTCTGCCTTTTTTGGTAGTGACGAGTTAAATATATCAAGCACTGATATAAAAACTGATGATAATGGCAACACAACAGTAACTATTACTTTTACTGATGAGAGCAAAAGCCCTTTAACTTTTACAATTCCTAGTGCAATTAACGGAGAAGATGGTGTTGGTATCGCAACGGTAACAAGTGAATTAAGTGAAGATAAGACACTTGTAACTATAATAATTACATATACTGATTCAAACAGAGAACCAACTGTTATAACGGTTCCTGTTTATAAAGGAGAAGACGGAAAAGAAATAACTAATTTTATTTGTAACTATGATGAAGATGGAAATACGACAGTAGTTGTTGAATATAGTGATGGCACATATAGTGACGAATTTACTATAAAAAAAGGTGAAGATGGAAAAGGAATTAGTAATATAATTATGAATTCCGATCAAAATGGTAACTATGAGATAACAATTGTTTATACAGATGGCACATCCGAGGAACCTATTTATTTAAATTCAGGTGTTGGCATTGCTTCTATTATTTATGATGAGAGTAAAAGTGATGAAGAGTACTATTGCTTAGTGGTTTATTACACTGACGGAAATAGTGAGGAAATTTATGTCCCAGCTCCACAATCCACTAAGTGGCTGAGCGGAAATGCCTATCCTTCTAATGATTTGGGAAATGAAGGAGACTTCTATGTAATAGAAAGTAGTGGAGCTGTTTATAAAAAAACTGGTGGAACATGGAGATATTTATTTAGCATTAAAGGCGTTGGAAGTGATTTAACTTATACAGTCACTTTTAATCTTAACGGAGGAAAGTGGATAAACGGAGATTTAACAAATCCAGATATATCTTCAACTGAAGTAAGAACAATTAGTGGATTAGCATATGGCGCTTTTATTGATTTAAATCAAGATAATTTGAAATGTTATAATGAAGATGAAAACTTAGATTTTAAAGGATGGTGGAGTGATGCTGTGATTACACCAAATTCTGGTCATTTTACAAATTTAACTGCTGTTACTAAAGATCTTAGTTTATATGCGATTCGGGGGTAAATAATGATCGGTAGAAAGTCCAATAAATGTACATTGATTGTAATTGCAATTGCTAGTAGCATTTGCCTTTTTAGTTTTGGATTTTCAACTTTTATTATTGGTGAAGAAGCTGGTCAAAAATCAACTGATATTCAATTCAATTATGGAGATGTAATAATATCTAGTGATTATCTTTCGTTAAATACTGCGAAAGGTGATGGTACTAAATTGCCATATACAGGAATTAGTATGTTTAATTATAATTCTAGTGGATTTGTAGTTAATGAAACTATGATGTTTAGTACTTTCATTACATATTATGTTAGATTTGATGTAGTATCTTTTTATAAAAATTATAGTGAAAATATTGTAAATTTCTCACTAAATCTTTCATATGCAAATGCGTCTCGAGATAATTATGCATTGTTGAGTTCGAGTTATTTTGATCAAAATTCTTCAAGTGTAAAGTATTATAGGGGTACTAGTGGTTCTTATTTTTCGAGTGCAACTATAAACACCGGAATAAGTAATGAAAATTTTTTAATTGATGATATCAATAAGAAAATATCATTTTCCTTTACTTATGAGTTTACTCCAAATGACTATGCAAATACTAACACTATGTGTCGGTTTGAATTTAAGTTTTCATTTAATGCAAATGACAAAGCATCTTTTGATTATCTGTATAACAATGAATTTCATATAACTGATAGCAATCTCGAACAATCTAGTTATAGATTAAGTGTAGGAATAAATTATGAAGATTAAAATAACTAAAAAACATAGAAACACTTTTCTTGCTCTTTTAATTTTATTTTTAAGTATAGTCGTTTCCTGCATAGTTGGCTTTGGCAATTTTCTAGTTTCAACTGACATCTCTAGTGGCAGTTCAGGTAATATTGTTAATGATCCTGTTTGCTATAATTCGAATACTGGAATTTATTACACCACAATTGAAAAGGCACTTGAAGATGCAAATATAAGGAGTGACGCGGATACAATTATTGTTTTGCCAGGAACGAATCCTACTATTACAAGAAATTGTACAATAAGTTCAAACGATTCACTAATCGTATCATACGATGATGGAGGAACAAGAGGAAATTGGAACGCCGCAGATGATTTTTATAGTGGTAATACTTATCATAATAAAACAGTTACATATGTGAGTACTGTTACTATTTCAGAAGGGATTTCTTTAACAAATTACGGCTTAATAGAAAATTATGGTGAAATTGTTGCAGCTAGTGGAAATCAGCGGGGAGGATTTCCTGCTAGAAATTGTACTCAATTTTTACTTGAAGCAAATGCTAAAATTTTAAATTATGGTACTATAAATGGGTTTGGATATTTTAATGAGTCATCAAGTAATAATGGTTCCGAAATTATCAGTTATAGTGGCAGTATTATTCATTTGCCTTTTTCAATTTTATTCAGAGGAGGTACTGCGACAGTTGCTTTAACTGGCGGTCTTGGCTTCATAGTAAGTATTGTTAGCGATTTAAGTTCCTCCAAAATATTTCCATTTGATCAATATGAGATAACAAATATTAGTACTAATACAGTAATTTATAGTGGCTGTTATATTTATGCACATTTTTGTTTTAATTTATCAGACTCTGTGTCAGGAGATTCTCGTAAATCTTTCACAGCGCAAATAAACTTAGTCGGGGACAAAAATTTATCAAATTGTCTATTTAAATTGCATGATAATTCATTTATGAACATGAAGTATAATGGTGTGGAAAACGGAATAAATCCAATCAAACTTGATTTTTATGGCGGAATGGATATGGAGGAAGTATCTATTACTTTGAATTTGACCGTTTCCGGTATTTCAGCTTCTAGAACATTAAATAGTTCTGAGTATTATTTTCCATTTTGTTATAATATGAACATTTCTCTCAATGCCTTAGATGAAGATAGCGGAGCAACTTATAATTTTGATAATTTATTAAAATTTATGCCAGGTTCGTCACTTCTTGTTAACGAAAGAGTAACATTGAATTTAACAGGCACTACAGTTGTGTATAAGGATGTTTCTAGTGAATATGTTGGGGCTTTATATAAATCTGGATATGGTGATGCAAATTTTGTAATTTTAGGTGAGGTGTATGCAAATAATTTTGCAGGATTTGTGTCAACTGATTCCAATGGTTCTCTACTCTTAGTTAGTGGAAGTTCTTCTGTCACAACACAAGAATTAGTTAGTAATAATGATGAGGCAAATTACTATACGTACACAAATAATGCTAGTGCTTTTATAAATAACGAAAATAATTTGGAAAATATAAAATCAAATTTTTTATATGAAGGTAGAGGGAAATACTGGATTGAATCGTCGATTGTCTTAATTAAGCAGAAAAATATTGAAAGTATTACAATTTATGATAACTCTGGCAGGTATTAAGAGAATAGGGATTATATTGATGCGAACTTAAATGTGACAATCAATATCAAATACGCTGATTTACCTAATAAGAAATTAATAATAAATGGTGTTGATTATTCGTCTTCCATTACATCAACAGAATACTCTATTAATTTAACTATTGGGAATGGCGGGTTAATTATTGAGGCATATGCTGGCGTGTATACTTTATCTGTAACAACTTATAATGCAAGTTTCAGCATTATTGATGAAGAAACAAATTCTTATGGTAGTGGCGATGATATAGTTTATGGAACGAATTTAACTTTTAAATTCTCTTGTAATGAGACTGTGTCTAGAGTTATTATGAATGGCCAAATTTATAATTATACTGATACAGAGGAATGTGCTATGGGTACATTTAATATTCAAGTAACTGGCGATATTAATATAACTATTATTTCCGGAATAAGGAATTTAAGTTCCAATCTTAGTACTAATTCTCGGTTATACACTTATGAAGTAACAGGACCTGGTTTCTTAAGCGATTCTGAGATAATACTGCATCAAGGTTTAAATATTTACTATAAACGTTCGTTAACTGGAAGCAAGAAATTAACTGTTACTAATAATGGGGATGTGGAAGTAGAACAAACATATAGCCCTACTACTGGTTCATTTGGAAATGTTGAAATAAATTATTCTATAGCGTCAGTAAACGGGGATGTAAACATTAATATTTCTTAATAAAGTTAATAATTAGGTAATAAAATAGTTGTATAATAGATTTTTATTAGCTTTGTAAAATTACTGCAAATATTTTTATATTATTAGTAATACTTATCTTATGTTTTCGAATTTATTTGTATAGAGATTTTTTATTGTTTTCTAAAATTTAAATTCAGAGGGTTGTGAACTTGTCTTTTTTAAATTTCAACGATTTTATTCAAATAGCATGACTTAAAAAAATTACGTCGTTTTGAATCTTAGTACTTTTTAGTTATTGTAGAGATAATTTAATTGTCTCTTTTGTAACCTTATTATTTATTTTTCCGTATTTATTAAAGCGAATAAGGCAATAATAATATAGACTCCATCTGAAACTAAAATTTCAAGCCATTAACTATCATTAGTAATACCTAAATATTCTAATAAAGATCCATCAACCAGTTTAATAATAACTTATGAACTTAAATTAATGGTATCTTGATAAAAAAACTTTAATTTTTACTAAGTAAGCAAATACAAAGTTAGGATTAAAAATACACTATATTTAAATATTAAAAATAGTTCTTGGATAGATGAAACCCCGACATTAATTAGCAATCATTATTTTTATTTTCATCATTAGATTATTATCAAAAAGAAGAGTTGTTTGATATAATTAAACCAATAGGTGAATTAATATGTTAAAAAGGAAATTTATAGGGGCTATAGCTATATCTTCATTACTTTTAATAAGCACAAGTTGTGAAGATTTCGATAATGATAAAAAAGATGAGACAACAATTTTAAAAGGAGATTGCGTAACTATAAATGAAGCAATTGGTGGAATAGTAATTTGTAAGAATCCATTACAAAATAATGTTGGAAGTAAAATCTATTTAGAAGTTGAAACTGATAGTAATTATTACTTGGAAGATTTAAAAATCTCAAGTGGAGAGACTATTAGTTTTGAAGGTGAAAATTTATATTCTTTCACTTTAAAAGAAGGCAAAAATATAGTTACTCCTTATTTTGCTCAAAAAAGTGAAACAATGGATTGCACTTTATTTATATCTCATAATGAGTTTGGAAAAATTACCATTTTAGATAATAAATATCTTGCAAAATCCCCATTAAATTTTGTAGTTACACCAAATGAAGGGTATAAGGTTGAATCAATACTTTTTAATAATGAACAATTAACTTTAAACTCTATTAACACTTATAGTGTGACTTTATTAGAGAACTTTAATTTTTTAGATGCTAACTTTATCGGAGATACTTCATCTAAAGAAGATTTTAGTATTGTTGATAATCTAGAAATAATTACTAAAGTAGTAAATATAGATTTTGCTGAAGAAGATGATCCTTATGAAGATGTAACTAAAGAAGAGTTTTATGAAAATTATTCTATTTCAAATAGCTATGAAGATTCATATTTCCGTTCTAAACATTATTTAATGAGTGGAGATATTACTCCTCAAAAACATATTCCTTCTTTAAACTATGAGTTACCTTTTGAAGTGCCAATGTATGAAGATTCATATTTAATGAATTCATTATGTAGATATGAAGTTGATCAATATGGTAACTATATTTCATATAAAGTAAATACATTAGATAATACTGATTACAAAATATATTATGGTGGAGGATATTCTAGTTTAGAAGATGTAAGCGCTTATTTATTTGCATTTGGTGATATTCCAGCAAATCATTTAGTAGAAAAGAAGGCTAGTAGCTATGAAATTGAAAGTACTTGGGGAGAGTACTTAAGATTAAATCAATCTGACTTTTCTGGAGATACTGAACGTTATCCTTATGAACCAGAACTTACAGGAATATTTGATAAATATAAATACTATGAAAGTGATTTTGGATCAATTGGTGGATTTACTGTCTCTAATCCAGTAGAAATTTATAATAACGGACATAAAATTGATAGAGGAACTTGTAGATTTGTTTATAATTATATGAATTTAGACGAAACTGACCTTGATTTAAATAATAGGCATGTATTTTATACTTATAATCACTATAATGATTTTCAAGAATATTTAAATTATAAAGGCGGTTTCACTGCAAGATTTGGAAACGAAACTGCAGGTAATCCATATGGACAGGTAATAGGAGATAATAAGCCAACTAATCCATATAAAATAGTAAAAGCTCAATTTAATTTTCCAATAATACAAAATTAATTAAAATATTGATATTATCGTATATATTTTTAAAGTAAAATATAAATAGATATATATTGGATTTAGTATGGTTAAAAATAAAAAAATTAGATTAAAAGATATTGCTTATAGTTTAGGAGTGAGTGTAACTTGTGTTTCTCGCTCTTTAAGAGATTGTAGCGATATTAGTGAAGATACAAAAAAGTTAATTAGAGCAAAAGCGATTGAACTTGGTTATCAATCTAAATATAACGAAATAAAAACTAAGGAAAAATATGTTGTTGCTCTTATTTTTGATAGCATTAAAAATCCTTATTTTATTAAACTTGGTGATATATTAGTTAGTAAATTAAATAAAGAAAATTATGATTTTTTAATTATGATTACTGATTCATTTACTAAAGTAGATGATATATTAATTAAAAAGTGTATTTTTAGAAATGCTGATATAATCATATCTTTTAATGAATTTAGTGAAAAAGCTGTTGAAATTGCTAAAATCAATAATCTTCCTTTAGTGCTTCTTGGCAGAATTTCTAGTTCAACATATGTAGATTCAATTTATACGGATGATAAAAAAGGTGGAGAATTAGCTTTTAACTATTTATATTCATTAAATAAAAGAAAATTACTTTATTTAGAAGAAAGTAGAAGTGAAGCGAGCTTAAGAAGATTACAAGGCTTCCAAAATGCTAAAGAATTACATCCAGAAGTTAATATTCAAATAATCGATTCTAAAGATTTAAGTTATGCTCTTGAATTTATTAAAGAAGGGTATGATGGTATATTTGCTTATAACGATATTACTTCACTTAGTTTAATTAATGAATTAGAAAAAAATGATTTATTAAAAGAAAACATCAAAATCATCGGTTATGATAATGATGTTTTAAGCTTAAAATTTTATATGAAGGATTATAAATCAATTACTTTTAACTATGAGAAGGTAAGTGATTTAGCAATATCAATAATCAAAAATAAATTAGAAAAGAAAATTAAAGATAAAACATATCGTTATAAAGTCGAAGTTACTCTTTAATTACTTTAATTTGAATACATTTAATAAACCATTATTAAATGTATTATCTTTCTTATCTTGAATTAATGGCAAAGCATAATCTAAAAATGTATCGTTAATATAGTTACATTTTGAATTTATATATGTTAATGGTAAATATTTTTCTTTGTTTGCAACTAAAGCAATGTCGATTAAGTCGTATTTTATTTTGTATTTACTACTTGTGCCAATTCTTTTTAAAGTTACAATCTTATCATTTTCACCTTTAATTGCTTTTTTTAATGCAAATTCACCGACTTTAATTGCTTCTTTAATATCTAAACTAGAAGGAAGTATTGAATTAGCTCTTTGAAGTAAAGACAATTCGAAAGCACGAGTTTTATAGTTAAATTCTTTCTCAACTATTTTAGCTAATCTAGAAGCTACGCCACCAAGTTGAGTATGACCAAATTTATCTTTTAATTCGCTAGTTTCAAAAATAAAGTTTCCGTTCTCATCTTTAATTCCTTCACTAACACAAACTAAACAATGTTGTTTTGTTTCATAAATTGATTTAACGTCGTTTAAAAAAGAAGTTAAATCAAAAGGAACTTCCGGGACGTAAATTAAATCAGGAGCAGTACCATTAAGTTTACTTAATAAACTTCCTGCAGTAAGCCAGCCAGCATTTCTGCCCATAATTTCAACAATATTTACTCTGCCTTTTTTATAACTATGATCATCTAAATAAATTTCACTGACTGCGTTAGCAATAAATTTAATTGCGCTAGCATATCCTGCAGTATGATCTATAAAAGGTAAGTCATTATCGATTGTTTTTGGTATTCCTACGCAATAAAGTTCATAATTTACTTTTTTTGCATATTCGCTGATTTTATGTATAGTATCCATAGAATCGTTTCCACCATTATATAAAAAGAAGCGAATGTTATATTTTTTAAATATATCGATTATTTTTATATAATCTTTTTCGTCGGCTGAATAATGAGATAATTTATAACGATTACTACCAAAAGCGGCGCCAGGAGTATTTTTAAGTTTTGCTAGTTCTTCTAGTGTGTAGTTATCTAAATCAATTAGGTCATTATTTAATAAACCTTCTAAGCCAAAATGCATTGCATAGACTTTACTAATTATATTTTTATGTTTTCTTGCCTCTTTAATGACTCCATAGGCACTTGAATTAATTACACTTGTTGGTCCACCGGATTGACCATATATTAAATTTCCAATAATAGTTTCTTTCATGAAAATAATCTTATCATAGTTTAAGTCTCTTTTAAACTTCATAATCTTTTTCTTTAAGTAATTATGATAAAAAATTAATTACCGAAAAACTACTAATTCTTTGTTTTTTGCTTTAAAAGATTATTTCGTTCTTGAAATTAAAAAAGAAGTAAAGGAATATATAAAAAGGAGAAAGATGATGAATAAAAAAATAATTAAACGTGATGGAAGAATTGAAGATTTTAAAGACTCTAAGATTTTAAATGCTATTTCTAAAACATTTAAGTCTTTAAATTTATCTTTAAGTGAAGATGATGGTACTAAGATTTTAAATTTGATTCATGCTTCCATAGATTTAAAAGAAGAAGTAACAGTTGAAGATGTCCAAGATGAAGTCGAAAAAGCTTTAATGGCTTTAGATTTTTATGATATAGCCAAATCCTATATTTTATATAGAAATTCAAGAACTCAAATTAGAGAATATCGAGATTATATAGTGTCTCAATTTAATAGTTATGACTTAAGATTATTATTTAAAAATATTGAAAAAGATTTTCCTGGAAATGAATACTCCTTATTACATTTAGTTAATAAATATAAAAGTTTATTAGTAGCTGAAGATAATGAAATTACTAAGATGGATACTTTAATTAAATCAGCCTTGGAATTAACAAGTATTGAAGCACCTAAATGGGACTATATAGCTGGAAGAATTGAGTTATTTAAGCTTTATATTGACATAAAAACTAAGTCGAAAGAATATAATATCACTAGCTTTTTTAGTAAAATCAAATACTTAGTTGATAATGACTACTATGGTAGTTATTTATTGACCAAGTATAGTGAAGATGAAATTAATAAAATTGAGAAAATGATTTTAAAATCTAGAGACCGCTTAATTAGCTATTCATCTTTAGATATTTTAAAGTCTCAATGCTTAATTAAAACAAAGGATGATTCATTTATCGAAAGTCCTCAAGAAATGTTTATGACTATTGCGATGCATTTAGCCATGAATGAACAAGATAAATTAATTTATGTTAAAAAGTTTTATGATATCCTTTCTAAGTTTGAATTTGTCTTTTCTTTACCAATTTTAAAAAATGCTAGAAGACCTAGTAGTCAATTATCAAATTGTTTTATTGATATTATTGATGATTCAGTTAATGGTATATTTAATTCAATTTCTAATTTAGCTTCCACTTATAAAACTTGTAGTGGGATTGGACTATACTTAGGAAAATTACGTGCTTCTAGTTATTTAGATAATAATTATGAAAGCAATAACGGCATCATAAAATGGTTAAAAGTAATTAATGAAGTAGTTGAAGCCATTAATAAAAAGAACTATGTTAATGGAGTAGTCACTTGCTACTTAGATGTATGGCATAAAAATTTACTTGAATTTTTAGAATTGAAAAATAATAAAGGTAACTATGAATACTCAATTTTACCTGCGATTTGTTATCCAGATTATTTTTGGAAATTAGCTAGAGATAATATTAACGCTATGTGGTTTTTAATGGATCCTCATGAAATTTATGAAGTTAAAAACTATCATTTAGAGGATTATTATGGTATCGAGTGGGAAAATCGTTATTTAGATTGCGTTCACGACGATAGAATCAATAAAAAAGAAGTTCCAATTAAAGAAATAATTCGTTTAATAGTTAAAAGTGCTTTTGAAACTGGAACACCATTTTGCTTTAATCGTGATATAGCCAATAAAGAAAATCCAAATAAACATAAAGGAATGATTTATGCCTCTAATTTATGCTTAGAAATTATGCAAAATAATTCTAGTAGTGAACTACTCGATGTTAGTAAAGAAGTGACTTCTAATAATAATGAAGTAATTGTAAAGCGTTATAAAGAAAACGATTATCCAACTTCTCTAATTGGCTCAATTTGCTTAGCTAATTTGGATTATGAAAGTGATTCAAAATTAGAAGAAGTAATTAGATTAGGAGTTAGAGCCTTAGATAACGCAATTGATTTAACTACTTCAATTAATTTAAATTCCTTAGAAACGTTAAAAAAGTATCGTTCATTAGGGATTGGAGTTAGTGGCTATCATGATATAGTGGCTAGTAAACTTATCTCTTTTGATAGTGAAGAACACTTAATATTTGCTAATAATTTATTCTCTAGAATTTCGTATTATGTATTAAAAGCAAGTAATGAATTAGCTATTGAAAGAGGAGCCTATCCTTACTTTAATGGTAGTGAATATGAGAATGGCAATTACTTTGAAAGACATGGAAATTTATCAATAAAACGGGCAAAACTCAAGTCAAATATTCAAAATTACGGATTAAGAAATGGATATTTATTAGCTTTAGGATCTTCTAGATATGCCAGTTTAATATCTTCAACAAGTCAAGGCGTAGGACCTATATCTTCTAAATTTTATTATGAAACAAATAGTAAAATAATGATGCCTAGAGTTATTAAAGGTATTAATGAAGAGACTATTAATTACTATAAAGATGCTTATGAAATTAATAGCGAATATCTAATTAAAGTGAATCAAGTAATTAATAGATTTATCGATCAAGGAATTACATTAAATCTTTACATTAATAATAGTTATTCAATGAGACAAATTTTAGATTTATATATTAAAGCTTATGAAGCTAATTTAAAGAGTGTCTATTTTGTACGTTCGAAGTCATTAAATTATGATTAATAGTAGGTGAAGTTATGAATGAAATGGATAAATTAATTAAAAAATCATTATTTAATTCTCGTGGAGAAATTGGTTCTAAGTTTAAGTTAATAGTTAATGCTAACCTAACTAACATTAATGATTTTAATAACATTAAATATGATCGGGTATCAAATTGGTATAGAACTTCAATTAGCAATTTTTGGATTCCAGAAGAAGTTAATATGAATTTAGATGTTAAAGATTATAGAAAAGCTTTAACAATTGCTGAAAGAAGGAGCTATAACAAAACTTTATCTTTTTTAATTTTTTTAGATAGCCTACAAACATTAAATATTCCTAATATCAATCAATATATTAGTGCTCCTGAAATTAGCTTTTGTTTAAATATTCAATGCTTTCAAGAAAGTATACATTCCCAAGCCTATGCTTATATATTAGATACACTTTGTTCTCCTAGCGAAAGAAATGAAATACTTTATGATTTTAGAAATGATAAATTAGTCTTAAAAAGATATGAATTTATTTCTAATGCTTATCAAGAGTTTCTAAATGATAGTAATTTAAATAGTTTCATTAAAGTGTTAGTGGCTAATTATATTTTAGAAGGTATCTATTTTTATTCTGGATTTATGTTTTTCTATAACTTAGGTCGCAATAATAAAATGGTAGGGACCGCTGAAATTATTAGAAATGTTAATAGAGATGAAAATTCTCACCTCTCTTTATTTAGAAATATCATCTTAGAATTAAGAAAAGAAAGACAAAACTTATTCACTAAGGAAATGGAGCTCTCTCTTCAAGCAATGATAAAAGAAGCTTGTCGACAAGAAATCGAATGGGCATTTTATGTGATTGGAAATGAAATTCGTGGACTAGATATTACGATGATTAAAGACTATATAATGTATTTAGGTAATTTAAGATGTAGTAGTATTGGATTAAAACCAATATTTGAAGGTCATGAAAAAGAGCCTCAAAGTATGACATGGGTCTCTAAATTTAGTAAAAATGATTTTATTAAAGTTGATGAAGTGAGTACAAAAACTAATTTATATTCTAAATCATCAACTTTAAAAGATGATTTATAATTTATTGAATATTGTTATTTCTAACATCTTTTAAAACTGCTGCTAAGACTTGAATCGATTTATTATCGTATCCATCATTATTTATGATTAAGTCAGCATAATATTGGCTAGGACCAATTATTTCTTCATACATTGGTTGGACGCTTTTAAAGTATTGAGTAGTGATGGAATCATAGGTTCTGCCTCTTTCATTGACATCACGTTCCATTCTTCTAAGTAATCTACGTTCACGGCTAGCGTTAATAAATACTTTTAAGTCGCCTAATTCACGAACATCTTTATTAACTAAAGCCATAATGCCTTCCACAATGATTAAATCTTTAGGTGTAACTTTTTCAACTTTACTGCTTCTATTATGTTCTTTATAGTCGTAGACTGGTTTTTCGATAGTTTCTCCATGTTTTAATTTAATAAGCTGTTCTTTCATAAGCTTCCAATCGAATGCTTTAGGATGATCAAAATTTTGCTTTTTTCTTTCCTCAATTGACATTAAAGAAAGATCCTTGTAGTAATCATCAATTGAAAAATGAGTTACACTATCTTCCCCAAGTAATTTAATTACTTGATCAATAACGTAAGTTTTTCCGCTAGCGGTGCCTCCGCCAACAAGTATAATTTTTTTATCCATAGACCTTTAGCCCTTTTCTATTATTAAAGAAAGTGAATTTTTAATCAATAAAAAATATTTTTTAAAAGATAAATATACTTCAAAAAATTGACTTTCTTGAATAAAAAAATAACTTTTTGCAGGGTTTTTATATAAATTATAACTATAAAATTTATCTTAAAATAAAAGTTAATTCAAATTCACTTTCTTTTCGAGAATAAATGTAAATACTTTATAAAGATGTTTTGATTTAATGATATAATATTATCGAGAGATAGTTATAATTTTTGAAATTCTAGGAGAGATGTATTATGGAATATAAAATTGTAGTAGATAGTAGTTCAAATTTAAAAAGTGATTACATTAAAGATGAAGAAGTTGGTTTTGAAGTAGTTCCTTTGACTATCAGAGTTAATGGCAATGAGTATGTTGATAACGATAATATTAATTTAGAAGCCATGTTTAAGGATTTAGATTCAAGTAAAGAAGCAGGTAAAACAAGCTGTCCAGCACCTAATGATTTTTTAGAAGCTTTTAAGGGTGCTAAGCATATTATTGTTGTTACAATTTCATCTAAATTAAGTGGTTGTTTTAATAGTGCAACAGTTGCTAAAAATATGAATGAAACTGGTGCTGATATTTTAATTGTTGACTCTAAACTTGTTGCTGGGGCAATGAGAATTTTAGTTGATACAGCATATCGCCTTATTAAAGAAGGTAAAAGTTATGAAGAAATCACTAAGATTTTATTAGAAAAAAGGGACAATACTAACTTATTATTTGTCTTAGATAAATTTGATAATTTAGTTAAAAACGGCAGAATGAGTAAAGTTGTAGCTTTCATTGCAACAATGGCCTTTATTAAACCACTTTGTTATGGTGATGATGGTGAAATTAAAGTTAAAGAAAAGATTAGAACTTTAAAAGGCGCTTTAAAACGTTTAGTTGTTAATATTGGTAAAATGGTAAGTGATACCAAAGATAGAATTTGTGTAATTTCACATACCGATAATGAGTATGATGCTTTATATTTACAAACCTTAATCAAAGAAGAATATGAATTTAAAGATGTAATCGTTGAAAATAATAGAGGTTTATGTGCATTCTACTCATTAAAAGGTGGAATTATCGTTAGTTTTTAATAAATATTATTAAAACTTAAAAATATTTAAGCAAAATTGAATGAAATTTATTAGTAGTTAAAACTACAATTATATCTTTTAGTTTGTTATAATTACGGCATGGCAAAAACGCAAAGTAGAACTGAGAAATTTAAAGAGTATCGTGAAGAGATTAAAAAAGAAACAAATGATACTAAAACAAGTAGTATAGAAATAGGAACATCTACAATCTTTTCAGCTCCTACTAAGGTAGAAAAAGTAAAGAAAAAGAAGGTTAAAAAAGACACTAGTAATAAACATGTCTATGAAACCGGACACGAAAAAAAGCCTTATGTCGTTAAAGAAAAAACAATTTATGATGAGTATGTGAAAGCAAAAACACTAAAAAGATTTGCTTATTTTCTTTTTGTAGCAATCATTATTGCGTTGCTAATTACAGTATTAATACTTTCACTTAAGAATTTTTAGGGTGGGTGATGAAAATGAAAAAGAACTATTCAATTGCAATCGATGGTCCAAGTGCAAGTGGAAAATCAACAGTAGCAAAGATTATTGCTAATAAACTTAACTTTATTTATGTTGATACAGGAGCGATGTATCGTGCTTATACATACGCTGTTTTAAAGGCCAATTTAGATCCTAAAGATGAAAAGGCATCTGAATCATTAATTGGAAAAATAGAAATTTCTTTTGATGAAAATAATCACATTACCTTAAATGGAGTAGATGTTAGTAAGGAAGTAAGATCTAATGAAGTAGCTGATAATGTCAGCTATATTGCAAGTTATAAAAATATTCGTTTATTTTTAGTCGAATCTCAAAGAAAAATCGCTCAAAATAAAAATGTTGTTATGGATGGTAGAGACATCGGAACTTATGTTTTGGATCATGCTGATTTAAAAATTTACCAAGTTGCTACCGCTGAAGAAAGAGCCAATAGACGTTATAAAGAAAACTTAGAAAAAGGTTTAGAAACTTCTTATGAAGATTGCTTACATAATGTCAATAAAAGAGATTATATCGATTCTCATCGTTCTTTTTGTCCACTTCATCCAGCTGATGATAGTATAGAAATTAATACAACTGATATGACAATTGAAGAAGTTACAAATAAAATTTTACAAATTGCTAAAGAAAGAGGTATTTATTAATGTCTTTAGGCTTAGTAGCAATAGTTGGTTCTCCTAGTGTAGGAAAATCAACAATTTTTAATCGAATAATTGGTGAGAAAAAATCTATTATAGAAGAAACTAGAGGCGTAACTCGTGATAGAATTTATGCCCATACTTCTTGGCTCACTAAATATTTTGATATTGTTGATACTGGTGGAATTGAACTTGAAAATTCTACTTTTCAAAGTCAAATCAGAATGCAAGTCGAGATTGCTATTAATGAAGCAGATGTCATTTTATTTGTTGTAGATGGAAAAGTTGGTCTTAACGATGATGATTATTTAGTGGCTAAAATGCTTTATAAGTCAAATAAGCCTGTTATTTTAGCAGTTAATAAAATTGATGATAGTCACCTAATTAATAATATTTATGAGTTTTATTCATTAGGATTAGGCGAACCTATTCCTTGTAGTGGAGCACATGGTGTTGGAATTGGTGAAATTTTAGACAAAATTTTAGAATATTTGTCAAAAAACGAAGAAAAACAATCTCAATTAACAGGATTAAGATTTTCAATTATTGGAAGACCAAATGTTGGTAAATCCAGTTTATGTAATGCTATTTTAAATGAAAATAGAGTTATAGTTTCAAATGTTGAAGGAACAACTAGAGATGCTGTTGATACAAAGTTTGTCCGTAATGGAAAAGAATATGTTGTAATTGATACAGCAGGCCTTAAAAAAAGAGGAAAAATATACGAAGCCATCGATAAATATGCAGCATTAAGAGCTTTAAGAGCGATCGATGGAAGTGATGTTTGCTTGCTCGTTATTGATGGGAATGAAGGAATTAAAGAGCAAGATAAACATGTTGTTGGCTATGCAATAGAAGCTAAAAAAGCCATTATTATCATTGTCAATAAATGGGATTTAGTTAAAAAAGACAATAACACAATGAATGAATTCACTAAAGAAATTCGTAAAGAATTTAAGTTTTTAGACTATGCTCCAGTTATTTATACTTCAGCAATTAACAAGTTAAGAATTGATGATATATTTGACACTTTAGAAAAAGTATATGAAAGTTATACATTCCAAATTCAAACTAGTGTTTTAAACGATATTATTCAAGAAGCTCAAATGATGAATGAAACTCCTGAATTTAATGGAGGAAGATGCCGCATTTATTATGCTCAACAAGTTTCTTCGAAGCCATTAACTATTGCTTTATTTGTAAACGAGCCAACATGGATGCATTTCTCCTATATGAGATATATTGAAAATAGAATAAGAGAATCTTTTGAATTAACAGGTTCACCAATAAATTTAGTATTAAGAAAGAGAAAATAATGGAAATATTTATTTATGGTTGTGGTGCTTTTGCGTTAGGTTTAGGAAGTGTTTTAAATTCTAATGGTCATAAAGTGAAGTTGTATTGTCGAGATAAAGTTAGATGTAAAGAATTATCTTTGACACATATTGAAAATAAATATTTTTCGAATTTTAAACTAGATGATGAACTTGAATTTACATCAAATTTGGATGAAATTAAAAATTATTCGATTATTGTAATTGCTGTTCCTTCTAGTTCTATTAAAAATGTAGTTAATAAGTTTAATAGTTATTTAATTGATAAAAAAGTATTGATAATTAACGCAACTAAAGGCCTTGAACCATCGACCAATTCACGTATTTTAGACTATTTAAGAAAAAACTTGTCAAAAAATATAGATTATAAATTGGCTTCGATTTTAGGTCCTGGATTTGCTAAAAATATTTTAAAACATGATTTAACTTGCGTTAATTCTGTCTCTAAAGATTTAGAGGTAGCCAAGTTTGTCCAAGAGTTATTCTCTAATCATTATTTTAGAGTTTACGCTTTAACTGATGAAGTTGGAGCAGAATTTTCTTCAAGTATTAAAAATGCCATTGCTATCGCTAGTGGAATCTTATATGGACTAGGCTACAAAGAAAATTCTAGAAGCGCTTTAATCACTAGAGGTTTATCTGAATTAGTTAGATTTGGAACAACTTTTGGGGCTAATAAAGAAACATTTTTTGGTTTAACAGGGGTTGGTGATTTAATTTTAACTGCTTCATCAAAAGAATCTAGAAACTTCTCTTTTGGAGAAATAATTGGTAAGGCTGATTCAAGTGAAGAAGCTATTAAAAATAACACAAAAACTGTTGAAGGTTTATATGTAGTAAAAGTAATTTATGAAATCGCTAATGAACATCATATAGATATGCCAATTATCTTTGCGCTTTATAAAATATTATATGAATATAAAAAGCCTAGTGAGGTTATCCAAGAAATTATGCTAAGACCTTTAAAAATAGAGACCTTTTAATAAAAAGACTTTGGATTAGTAGAATTATTATTTTAATAGTGAATATTTCAATATTTAATATGTAATTATAAATATTGGGTGAAGTGTAAAAGTTAATTCAACAGTTAAGCCCCCGGATATTTAGAGTTGAATTTAGTCTTGGATTTTGGATTGTAAAAAGTCTACAAATATTGAATTTTCCTATATTAAAAAACTTTTTATATGCTAAATTATTTA
>CASGAD010000018.1 GCA_949299335.1 uncultured bacterium
AAACGTAATCCTGTTGTATTTGTTGTTTGTGATAATTCATTAAAATCAAGTATAATATTCATATAGGAGCCCTTTCTTTACTTAACAAACTTAAATTATAAAGGCTCCTTTTAAATTTGTTACCTACAATTATGAAACGTGATCCACATAGCCCTCTTAACTTGACTAAAATAAAGAAATGTACGATAATAAAATCAAGAAGAGATATCTAAAGATATCTTGCCTTCCTTAATTGAGGGAACTCACAAAGATAATTTGAGTGAAAACGTCGAAGTCTTAGGAATAATAGTGGTGGTGAGTTCCCTCTTTTATTTTGTTAAAATTTAACTTTTTTTAACTTTAAATTTTATATATAATTTTAGTCGACTCGTGTGTCTTTACCCATGACTAACCACACGTAAAATTTAACAGGGGGAGGTTTTCAAAATGGAAAACAAGAAAGAATCTAAGATTCTAGTTTGGTTTAAGACTAACTTAACCACTCAAGCAATAACGGCAAATGCTTTCATTGCAGCATTATATGCAGTTATTACATTACTATGTGCTCCTTTATCTTATGAGTTTTCTCAATTTAGATTTAGTGAAGCATTGAATTTACTCGTATTTTTTAATCCTACTTACACTATTGGATTAACACTTGGCTGTTTGTTAGCAAACATTGCTTCTACAGTTGGGCCACTTGATATCGTTTTTGGAACACTTGCTACTTTAATTAGTTGCTTATTAATTGTATGGTTCTCCAAGATTTGTAAAAATTTATTTATTAACAGTTTTATTCCTTCAATTATTAATGCAATTATAATTCCATTTGTTATTTATTTATCAAGTGTTGGAACAAGTGACAGTTTTGAATTAGGTGCAATGTATTGGATTATGTTTGGATGGATATTTTTAGGTGAGTTTGTTTGCATCACTTGTATTGGATATCCATTAATGATTACATTAACAAAGAAAACGAAAGGATTTTCTAAATATATTCTTGCTACAAGAAATTTAGATTATAAATGGTGATTTTATGGGCGCAAAGGGTTTTTACTTAGAAATTAAGCACGTGGATAAAAATTGTGGTGCTAGATATGGAATACTTCATACACCTCATGGGGATGTGGAAGTTCCTATGTTTATGCCTGTTGGAACTCTTGCGACAGTAAAAACTCTTTCTCCTGAAGAAATTAAATCAATTGGAAGTGGAGTAATTTTAGCTAACACTTATCATTTGCATCTTAGACCAGGTGAAGACATTGTGGCTAAGGCAGGAGGAGTTCAAAAATTTATGAATTATAATGGCCCAATGCTAACTGATTCTGGTGGATTCCAAGTATTTTCTTTAGCTGAAAAAAGAAAAATTAGTGAAGAAGGAGTTACATTTAAATCACATTTAAATGGTGATACTATTTTCTTTTCACCTGAAGTAGTTATTGGTATAGAAGAAAAAATTGGTGCCGATATTGCGATGAGTTTTGATGAATGCATACCTTATCCAGTAAGTTATGAATATGCTAAAAAAAGCACAGAAAGAACTTTAAGGTGGGCTAAAAGAGGTAAGGACGTGCATAAAAAAGAGGATCAAGCTCTATTTGGAATCGTCCAAGGTGGAGAGTTCCCAGATTTAAGAAGAATGTGTGCTGAAGAACTTGTAAAAATGGACTTCGATGGTTATTCAATTGGAGGCACTTCAATTGGAGAACCTAAAGATGTTTGCTTTAATATGATTGATATGGCTATTAAATATCTTCCAGAAGACAAGCCACGTTATTTAATGGGTGTAGGATCTCTTGACTATATTTTAGAAGGCATTGCTAAAGGAATTGATATGATGGATTGTGTCTTGCCAACACGAATTGCTAGACATGGTACATTAATGACTCATGAAGGAAGAATTAACATTAAAAAAGAAATGTATAAAGAAGATTTTTCTCCATTAGATAAAGAATGCGATTGTTATACATGTAAAAATTATACTAAAGCATATTTAAGACATTTATATGTTAGTAATGAAAGTTTTGGTGCTAGATTAATGTCAATTCATAACTTAAGATTTTTAATCTCAATTGTGGAAGGTGCAAGAAAAGCTATTCAAGAAGACCGTTTCCTTGAATATAAAGATGAAATATTGAAAAAGTATGGAGATAAAAGAGGTTTTTAATTAAGCACCTCTAAACATTAATAAAACTAAAATATTTGTTATAACTGTTGGAATAGCTAAATAAAGCATATCCATTTTGACAATAAATTTACGTTTATAAGCAAAATATAAAAGTAAAAATAAAATTATTATGATTAGTTCAATATAAAGTAAATCAATTCCTAAACTAATTGGCATATTTGTTAATGATGCAAGTACGCCTATTACAATAAAAGGAACTAAAGGAATGATTAATTTATAACCAAAGATTGTAGTGGAAGAGTAGGAAATTCTTTCACTTTTTTCTTTATTTTCATCTCTTTCTAAAAAGAATAAGGCTACTAAAGAAAGTATACTAATAATAATTGTAGGTAAATAAGATATGCCAGAAGCTCCAATCCAAATATTTTCTTTTTCACAATTAGCATTTAAAGCGCAACCAATCGAATTATTTAAATAAAGTATTGGAGCGATTGAAGAAAAGAAATTGCCAAGTTCAGCATTTTTTATAAATGGATTATCAGCAAAATAGTTTAATAAAAAGTTATTCAAAGCATTAAACGCTAAAGAAATACCATAAATATAAAAAGTGATATATAAAATTCTATCTACCCCATTATTTCCTTTATTAGCAACAAATAAAGATATAAAAAACGAAGGTAAAGCAAAGATTATACTTAATAAATAGTAAGGAAAAATCAATGCAATATTTGTACTATCTTTAAATCCTTCTCTAGAATAAGCAATTAAAATACCAATGATAAAAGAAAAGGTATAAGCGATTAAAATATCTATTAAAACTACTAATGATCTAGTATTTAATAATGACCTTTTTGTAATTGGCAAAGAAAAATATGTATCAGCTTTATTGCGTGAAGATTTGTAGTGAAGAATGTATAAAGGACTAATTAAAAGATAAATTAAAAGCAAAACATTAAAACTAACAATTGGAGAATTAGAGGCAAGATTTAATTTGAAATTAGAAGAGTAACATAATGCAAAAATAAAAATAAGATACACTAATGTGATTATACCTAAAAATATTAGTGATTCTTTAAAAAAGCGTGCAAAATACCTCTTATTTATCATTTTAAGTAACCTCTCTCTTTAGATAAAGCAATGAAAAATTCCTCAAAATCTAAATCTAAAACCTCAAGTAAAACAGGATTCATTTTATTAAGCTCAGCTTGAATATTATCTTTATTTCCACGAATGATTAATTGAATAATACTTCCTTCTTGCTTATAGTTCATTACATCAAATTGTAAAAAATCATTTCGTGATTTTGGTGATTTGAAAAGAAGTTGATACTTATAAATTAAACTTTTCTCTTCTTCAAAACTTCCATAAGAAATAATTTCTCCATCATCAATAATTGCAAAAGTAGTCATTATGTCTGAAAGTTCTTTTAAGTTATGACTTGTTAAAATACATGTTAACGAAGGATTCTCTCTTTTTAAGTTTAAAAATTCTTCTTTTAAAATTTCTTTAGCTAAAGGATCTAATCCATCAAAAGATTCATCAAGCAATAAATATTTAACTTTTAAACATAAAGCAATAACAATAAAAAGTTGCCTTTTCATTCCTTTAGAAAAGTCTCCAATATTATTTCTTAAATTAAGATTTAGCTTTTGAATTATGGAATTAAATCTTAATTCATCAAATTCATAAAAAGTTTTATAAAAATCAATTAGATTACGAATATTAGAATATTTAGGGAAATATAAATCATCGGATAAAAAGAATATTTCTCCTTTTTTTGGCCGTGTTTACATTTATATCTTCATTATCGTAAAGTATCATTCCTTCATCGGCACTAAATACGCCAGTAATTGTACGTAAAAAGGTAGATTTACCAGCCCCATTTATGCCAACAATACCTAAAATTTCACCGTCTTCAACAGTTAAAGAAATGTCTTTTAAAACAGTTTTTTTGTTAAATGATTTATAGATGTTTAAAACTTGTAACATAACTAAATTATTTCATGATATAAAAGCTCACGCAAGAATATCGAGCATTAAATTTTCTTAAAAATGACACCATTAAAAATTAAGTTATACAAAAGAATGACAGACATTGTCATGCATTTAAAGGAATATGTAATAAAAATCTTAAGATTTTTAAATTAAAGGTTATTTTTACATCAATTGTGCTAACATATATGTGCAAGATTACAAAAAAAGTAAGAGGGGTGCTTGTATGAAAAAAAGAAAATTTTTATTAGTTTCAACTTTAATTTTATCATCATTGGCAATGACTAGTTTATCTTCATGTACAAACGGTGATAGTTCTAATATCGTAAATGAAAAAAAGTTCTCCATTAAGTTAAATTATGATGAAAGTAAAGGTGGAGTTTTTTCTGATTTATCTAGCGGCACATTAGTCGAATCAACAAAAGTAAAAATCTCAATTTTTCCTAATGATGGATATGAAATTTCTTCTATTAAAATTAATGGAACGGATCATGCTATTGAAACGCCTTTTTACTTTGCTCCAATCGAAGGTGAAAATACTGTAGCAGTAGAATTTGCTTCTACAACTGAAGTTCCAACTGAGGAAACATATACTATTAAAACTTTAGTTACCCAAGGAGGAGTAGTTACTCCTAATAAAGAAAGTGGGGTAGTTGGAGAAAAAGTTACTTTCGAAGTCACTCCTGATGAGGGATACGAGTTAGTAAATTTAAAAATTAATGATGTTGAGCAAGATTTATCAGTTCGTGAGTTTACTCCAGTTAAAGGCGAAAATACAATACAAGCAACTTTTGCTCTTATCGAAATAGAACCAGAAATCGAAACATACACAATTGTTGTAACTGAATCAGAGGGTGGCGTTGTTGTTCCTAGCAAAACAAGTGGAAATGTAGGTGAAACAGTAAGCTTTAGTGTTACTCCTGATGAAGGTTATGAATTAGAAAGTTTAATTATTAACGATTTAGTTAAAGATTTATCAACTAGAGAGTTTAATCCAGTTAAAGGGGTAAATACAATTAAAGCAACATTTAAAAAATTGGATGTAATTCCTGAGGAAGATACATATTCAATTTTTGTAAGTGTTACTGCAGGTGGAGTTTAACCCCAAGTCAAACTAGCGGATATGTCGGTGATGTAGTCACTTTTATTGTTACTCCTGATGAAGGCTATGAAATTAGTGAATTATACATTAATGAAGTAAAAGTTGATAATTCGACCCGTCAATTTACGCCAGTTCAAGGCGAAAATAGCATTAGATGTGTATTTAAAAAGACTGAAGTGCCAGTAGAAACTTTTACAATTAAAATTATTGATTCAGAAAACGGCACTGTTAGCGTTGATAAAACAAGTGGAAATGTTGGAGAAGTAGTTAACTTAACAATTACTCCAGAAACAAATTATCAATTAAGCGAACTATTAATAAATAATGAAAGTGTTTCTTTAAGCACTAAAGAATTTTTACCTATCAAAGGCGAAAATACAATTGAAGCAAGATTCGATAAAATTAGAGTTATTGATAAAGGTTTAGAATATACTGGTATCGCAAATAATTTAACAACTAATTTTGCTGACATAAATGATTTTACTAATACTTTATATGAAGGATTATCAAATACTGGAGTAACTGGATTTGAGGGCGAAACATTTAAAGAAAATTTAACTAAATTTATAAATGATATTGATGGATACAATTTAATTGCTAAAAGATATGGTTTTGAAAAAGATACTATCAAATCAATTTTAAATAGTACACAATTTAAAGATATTATAGTTTTATTTAGTTCAAAATTCGTTTTATCAAGAGAAAACGTTGCAAAAATCGTGAATTTTGTAACTCATTTAGTTTCGAATTATTCCTTAGAATATAGTTGTGGGACTATCGGCTTATTAGGCTTATATTATGGACTTACAGTTAAATACAATTATTCTAATGGCTTAGCTTATGAAAGTGAAATTGACTTATTAGATGATGCAATTGAAACTTTTAAAGACGATGATGATATTTCTTCATACGCAAAAACTTTAAAAGATAATTCGACGATTGACGTTAGTGGTAAGATTAAAAAATATCTTGATGCTAGTGATATTGTTACTGAATTTGTCTATAAAATTGCTTCAAGCGTAACTACTTTATATGGAGCAAATGATCAATTAATTGATAATGTTTATAACCTTATTTCTGTTCTTGGCTTAGGCGACAATGGTAATAAATTTAGTGCTACTCAAGAAGATTATGTTGAGTTATTTAAATTCCTTTATAGAACAATTGACAATTGCTTCTTTAGCAAAAAGAGTTTTGTTACGATGGTGAATGCTTTAGCTCAAATGGATGACCCATTTGATACTTTAAGTTCTATTTATTCAAGCGATATTAATAATCAAGGTATGATCTCTACATTTAAGAATGTATTTGAATTATTAAGTAAGAACGCTGAAGAGAGTTATTACATAATTAAACTTGTTAGTAAAATCGCTTCAAAAGTTGATGAAGATACTTTAAGTGATATATTTGCTATTTTTGGTGATTTGAATTTAGGTAATGATACAAAGTATGCAAAAACTATTGTTAAGATTGCTAAACTCATCAATAATTCATTTACCATGGTTTATCCTTATGAAGATTTAATCAAAGAATATTTAAATAATTCTAGTGAATTTGTTTCTTCTTTGATTTCAATTTTTAAACTAGGATATATTCCTTCAACTAGTGAAATGGATTATCTTGATACAAAGAAATTTATGACTAACTTAGATAAATTTGCTAGCTATGATGAGGATAATTTAACTAGTGAACAAGTTGATGAAGTTTATTCTTACTATAATGAACTTAGTGACTTAATTACTAAAAAAGTCTCAATTAATCGTAATTATCTCATCACATTAAATTCAACTTATAAAGTCGGAGATGAATTTAATTATAAGGTTACTTTAGGTAATGAAGATGTAACTTCTAGTTTCACTGTTAAAGATTTTGATTCTTCTTATATACATATTGGTAAAGTAACTTTAGTCTCAAAAGAAGGGATAAATTATTACTATAAATATATTGTTACAAATAGTGGCAATAACTTACTTCCAGTAACCCAAACTGTTTCAGTTACGGTTGGAGATGATATAGGAAAAAGTGTTCCGTTCACTAGATATGACAATAAAGGAAATACTGAAACAATTTATTTAGAAGACTTAGTCCATTCAGTCATTAATACAAGTAGTGTCAAAGAAGGAGTCGCATACGTAAAATATAGTAACGATTATTTCTTCTTTAGATATAGAGTTTTGAATGCGTAATTAGGGGTTAAAAATTGAATATTATCGTTTTAATCATATATTTTTTGATTTGCTTAATTGTCTATTTTGTTTATAGATTCTTATTTAAGAATAGATTTATTTCTTATTATCAAGTAGACAATGTTTTAGACACGGACGAAGAGACTTATATTAAGTATGAAACTGAAGAAAGATATCAAAAATATATTAGTGAGTATTCAGTTTATTCTAATGGGAAAGAACGTTTTGCTGTAGTTGAATTATTAGATAATGTGGAATACATTAATTTTGAATTGGTATGCTATAAAAATAAAAAAGTTCTTTCAGTTATTAAACTATTAAAAGATAATCCTAAAAAAGATTTAATTAATGATAACTTTACAGTTAAATTACCAGATGCTTGTACTGAAATTAAACTAATAATTAATGAGGCTAATGGAGAATTTTTTGAAGCTCCCACATTTTTAAAAACAAAAGGATTATTTTGGAAATCTATTTTAAGTAGTGCTTTATTTAGTATCTCTAGCCTATTAATTATCTTTTTATTTAAAAGTTTAGTTTCTCTTTCCTTCAATAACTTTTTTGATTGGGATTATATATATAGTGTAATTTATAATGAAAATTTTATTTTTATAATTACATGTATTATTATTTTACCTTTAGCCATTATCTTTTTTATTAGCTCTTTTGTTCCTAATACCATTAAATATAAAAAGCTTAAATTTAATAAAATTAAAAAGAAAAAGATTGAGAAATGCATTAAATTTAAATTAAAACATAGCATAAATAAAAAGGTAGATTTATATTATTTAAAAATAAAAAAGAAGAAAAGATTAAAGTTTAATAATGGTGTATTAGAAGTTATCATTCATTATGAAGATGGTTCTAAAGAAACCAAGAAATTTAATTTAAATAAAAAGAGCAAAAAGATTTTATTAACTACAAAACTAGTAGTAGTTAAAGTTGAAACTAGATTTATTAGAGCAGAATTTAAAAAACTCTATTTTTATAATAATAAGTTTAGAAAGAAATTGACTAAAAAAGGTATTGATGGTCATATTTTAAAATTAAAAGGAATTAAGCTTACCAGTTTATTATTTGTAATTTCTATAGTTATTACTAGTTCCTTTATTTTTTATAAATATGATTCAATAACTCAAGTTAATGATAATTTGACTCATTTTGTTTTTGAATTTAATGATTCTGAAACAAAAGATTCTTATAAAATCACAAGTTATAATGGTAGAAACTCAATAATAGCAATCCCTACTCAATTTAACGATATACCAATTACTAAAATTGATTCATATGCCTTTAGCAACAATACTCACATTGAAGAATTGTATATAGATAGTAGTCTAGAAATTGAAGACTTTGCTTTTTCAGGATGTAATAATTTAAGAAAAGTACAATTAACTAATGTTACTAAAGTTGGGAAAGGAGCTTTCTTTAATACGAATTTAGAATTAATTTATTTAGACCATGAGATGACAATAGGAAGTAGTGCATTTGGCTCTATTAAAAATCTTAATGAAATTATGGTTACTGAGGGTGCAAATGTTACCATAGATGATTTTGCATTTAAGAATTCACACACCAAATTTTTAGTGTTACATCTTAATGAAGCGACTATTTATAATAGTTCGTTCACAAATTTAACAGTCGATTTAGGCTATGTTTATGCAAATAGTTACATAGATGAGAGCAATTTAAGAACCTATATCCCTAGTTTAAATGTCTATGTAGAGAGTGATTGTGTCCATTCTAGTAAAACATTTACTTTTTATAATGGGAAAATTGTTCATGAAAGATCGTATGATTTAATCGCAATTATAGAAGAACCTACATGTGTTACTATGGGAACTAAACGTGTTCGTTGTAAATATTGTGGAGAAGAGTATTTAGTTGGCATCGCTGCTGATCCTTCAGCCCATGAGTACCATGATGGGTATTGTATTTATTGTGGCGAAAAAGATCCAACTTATGTAGAAGAAGGAGAGAATTAACATGAGAGTATTAATTAGTTTTACTTCACCAAGTGCTATTTTTATATATGCCTTAGTCATATTTCTTTTAATTGGAATTATTGCTGCTTTAATTATTGTTAGAGAATATAAAAATACTAATACTGTTTTAATTAGAGAGAAAAAAGGAAAAAAAGCTATTGATATTTATGGTGATAATCCTAACGCACCTATTGCTAAGCAAAGCTCTAAAAATATTGAAAGATTTTCTGAATTATTACTTTTAGATAAAGAACACGAAAATGAAAAAGATATCGTATATGACAATGTTGTGTCTTTAAAGGATTTCTGTGATCAATTTAGAAACTTTTGTGCCTCACAAAAACATTTGTTTTATAGCATTGAAGATATAAGAGCTTTCATTTCTAACTTGGCTACTAGTAAAATCATGATTCTTCAAGGTATGTCTGGCACTGGTAAAACTTCTATTGCCTTGGCTTTTGAAGATTTTATCGGCAATCAAACAACTGTAATTGCTGTTCAGCCAATGTGGAAAGAAAGAAGTGATTTAGTTGGTTACTTTAACGAATTTACGAAAAAGTTTAATGAGACCCCTTTATTAAAAGAATTGTATCGTTCAAATTTCACTGATCAAATCTTTATTATTGTTTTAGACGAGGTTAATATCGCTAGAATCGAGTATTATTTTGCAGAATTTTTGTCTTTACTTGAATACCCTAATGTCGAGCAAAGAACTTTAGAAATCACTAATGATGTATGGTCTAAAGATCCTAAATTATTACAAAATGGAAGACTACTTATTAAGCCAAATGTTTATTTTTTAGGAACAGCAAATAATGATGAATCTACTTTCTCTATTAGCGATAAAGTTTACGATAGAGCGATGGTTCTTAATTTAGATAAAAAAGCAGAAATTTTTGAAGGAGAAGAAAGTCATAGAGTGAAAATCTCTAATCAAAACTTTGAAAATTTAGTAAAAAGTGCGCAAATCGACTATAAAAATTACGAACAACTCGAAGAATGGATAGAAATTTTAAACAAAATATTAGTTCAAGATTTCCAAATAAATTTTGGCAATCGTATGATTAATCAATTAAAAACATACGTTCCTACTTATATTGCATGTGGAGGAGATGAGCTAGAAGCTCTTGATGATTTTGTTGCTAAAAAGATTTTAAGAAAACTTGAAGGAAAAGACTCATTAAAAATAAATAGTGCAATTGGGCCTTTTATAGATGAAATTAATACTGAATTTGGCAAAGACAAAATGATTAAAACAAAAGAATATGTTTCAAAATTTCAAATTAATGGATAGTTATTATGGATAGAACAGGCAGAAGATATACTCAGTTTAGAAGTTTAAAAAAGTATTATAACGAAGTCATTACAAATGACAAACTTTCTGCTGCTTATGAAAAGATTATTAATTCTGCCAAAAACATTAATGAATTAAAATCTAAGGTAAATGATGTAATTATTTCTGAAGATTGGGTCAAAACAATTGAATTTTATTTACCTTATATATCACAATGCATCCAAGAAAATAGAAAGTTTATTCGTAATCACTCTGAAACAGTTCCAATTGAAAAAGCAAAAAAAGTTGGAAGAGAATCAGTGATTGATTTAGCTATGCATAGTAAAAATATTCGTGAAATAAATGCTAGTAATGAAATTGAGCCGTCTCACTTATTAATTGTTGAAAAATTAGATGACTATTCAGTATATGAAAATAAGTTTTTAGTATTTTTATTAAAATATCTTAAAAGCTTTGTTGAAATTAGATTTGATAAAATCAAAGAGGCTAAATCACTATACGAAACAAACACTACTCTAAAAAACGATGTTAATTTATATCGTAATTCAATTAGCTATAATATTGAAATTAAAGACAAAAGATATAGTGATTTGAATTTAGAAGAAAACGATAAAAACATCGATTTAATCAAGAGAATTAGGAATATTGAAATAGTAATAGGACAACTTCAAAGAAGTGATTTAATTGAACAAGTAAGTAAAACTTCTTCAATTAAGTTACCTATTCAAAAGACTAATGTATTAAAAAACGATGTTAATTTTGCTAAAGCAGTAGAACTTTTTGAATACTTAAGTAATTACACAAAAGATGGTTTTGAAATAAAACAAATCGAAGTAGTAAAAAAGGAATTTTCAGAAGATTACTTAAAATATTTTTCTGTATTACCAACGTTACTCGCTTTTCTTTCATATGCTGAATTAAAAGATGTATTTGGGTTATACGAAAAAGAATACGAATTAGAAATTGAAGATTTAAGAAAACTTGAACTTGAAAAAACTGCTCGTAAAATTTTTGAAATGATAGGTAAAAATGAGTTAGATACTAAACTTATTTACACCTATATCATTAATATGGAGCACGAAAGGATTTCTCTTAATGAAAAAGTTACTAATTTAAGAGTTAAACATGAAGAGGAGATTAAAAAGTTAGTAGAAGAACACGATACTTATATTTCTGAATTAAATGAAAAATTTGAAAACGAAAAAAATGAATTGCTTTTAAAACATGGTGAAGAAGTTGATAAATTAAATTCTTCGATTGTCTTAGCTGAAAAAGAAAAAGAAGAATTAAAAAAATCACACGAAGTTGAAATCCTTAAATTAAAAGAAAAAATTGAAGAACTTGAAGGTCGAATCAAAGCATTATCAATTTTACATAATTACGAAGATGAACATGAGACTAGCGTTGAATACTTTAATGAATTAGAAAAACAAAAAACTGCTTTTGATAAATATTTTGAGAAAGAGTGGAAGAAAACTAAGAAAAACATTGTTAGTACAAAAATGAAAGAAGCGAAAGAGGAAGTAAATTCTAAGAAAGGTAAAAAGAAGGAAAAGTAATGAATAAAAATTCTAAATTGAACAAACTTATTATTACTTTAAGCATAATTGAGTTATTACTCATTATCTTCTTTTTAGCATACTTACTTGTTTATAGTGCTGTTGTAGGCGGCGATTCTTTAATAATGTCTAACACACTTTATGCTTGTGTTTTCTTTATTTTAATGATTCCAATTGGAATGATATTTTATTACATTGCTTTAAAGTCCAATAGAAAGTTAATCTATAAATTTGAAAGAGAAGAAACAGTTTCTTCTAAAGGCGGAAGCAAGCCTATTAAAGAAGTTAGAGCTCAAAGATTTTCTGAATTAATTGCAATCGATGAAAAAGAAAGCAGAAAACTTAATGAAATTACCTTTGATAAAGTAACTTCATTATGTGATTTTTGTGAGCAATTTAGAAATTATTGTGCTTCCCAAAAGAATTTATATTATTCAATTGATGATGTTCGCTCTTTTATTTCAAATTTAGCAACTAGTAAAATTATGATTCTTCAAGGTATGTCTGGCACTGGTAAAACTTCTATTGCCCTAGCCTTTGAAGATTTTATTGGTAACCAAACAACTGTAATTGCTGTTCAACCAATGTGGAAAGAAAGAAGTGATTTAATTGGTTATTATAATGAGTTCACTAAAAAGTTTAATGAGACACCTTTATTAAAAGAACTCTATAAATCAAATTTTAATGACCAAATTTTTATTATTGTTTTAGATGAATTAAATATTGCGAGAATCGAATACTATTTTGCTGAATTCTTGTCTTTACTTGAATATCCTAATGAGGATCAAAGAACATTAGAAATTACTAATGATTCATGGAGTAAAGATCCTAAGTTATTAGTAGATGGAAGATTAAAAATAAGAAGCAATGTTTACTTTATTGGAACGGCAAATAACGATGAATCTACCTTTGCTATTAGTGATAAAGTCTATGATAGAGCGATGATTATTAATTTAGATAAAAAAGCCGATAAATTTGAAAAAATTGAGCAAAACCGCGTTAAAATTTCTAATTCTAACTTTGAAGAACTTGTTAAAGACGCTCAAAAGGTGTATTCAAATTATGGTAAATTAAATGAATGGATTAATTCTTTTAATAAACTTTTAATTGATTATTTTAATATCAATTTTGGAAACAGAATGGTAAATCAATTAAAAAAATATGTACCAGTTTATGTTGCATGTGGAGGAAATGAACTTGATGGTTTTGATGATTTTGTGTCTAAAAAGATTTTAAGAAAACTAGAAGGAAAAGATGCCTTAAAAATATCGAGTTCTATAACACCTTTTAAAGATGAATTAAATATGACGTTCGGGAAAGAAAACATGACTAAATGCAAAAAGTATTTAGAAACTTTCGAAATTAAGTGAGGCAAAAACAATGAAATCTAAAATACTTTTATATGGTAGTTTAATTTTTATAGCAGTTTGTTCCTTAGCCGCTGCTACTTGTTTTGCTTACGCAGCGGTTGGGCAAGGCTCTTTTTTCAAAGAAAATTTGACTATTACAACTCCAGATTATGTTGATCAATATTGTGGAGATTATATTACTATTGAAAATAATGATTATGCAATTGAAGATGGACAATTAGCTTTAGGCGATTATATTGTTGTTAAACCTAATGCCCAAACATTTTTTGATGCAGGTGTTTATAGAAATGAATTATTATATTCGATTTATAACGCTAATGGTCAAAATGTTACAAGTTCTTATAATATAAAAGAAGATTTTGGGACTATTTTAATTAATAAAAGAAAAGTTAATGTTGGAATTAAAGATATCAATCCAGATGATGTTGGAAACTATTTAACTGGAGAAAATTTAGAGATTACAGGTGATGGATTAGCACCAAACGATCAAGCTAATGCCAATGTCACTAAAGAATATATTGGGGATTCTTATGGATTTAAGTTTACCTTATTTGTCTATAATAGCCTTTATCAAAAAGATGTAAGTAATAATTATTATGTAGATACTGGTGGAGAAAGCAATTTATCATTCCCAAATTTTGACTTTTCAGATTTGCCTGATGATTTTGAATTTCCTAATTTAGACGAATTACCTGGTTTTGATGAATTGCCAGATATCGATGATCTTCCTGAATTTGGCGGAGATGGAGACATTTCTTTTGATGGAAGTGATGATTTTAATTTTGGTTCCAATTCTTTACCTGGTTATGAGAATTTTAAGGAGCCAGTCTTTACTTTGTCATCTGGGAAAACTGGTGATTATTATTTAAAAGGTACATCCTATGGAGACTATAATGGTAGTGGTTTTGAAAAAGCTCCAATTTATGAGAACAAAAATTATAACGCAAATAATTTTTTCTCAAATTTAATTAATTCATATCAATCCAAAAGAACCTCGCTTACTATTAAATATACAAGCAATGTAACTTCTTATGATTATGATTTAGTTCCTTATTTTTATGATGACTACGTTTCTCAAGAAAACGATGTGTATTATAAAATTCCTCATAATAGTGATGGTTCATATACAGTTAATGCTTATTATTATGTGCCTCAAACTAATTTAGATACTTTAGAAGATTTATCTTTTAATAACGATGTGATTAGTCAAGAAGAAAGCAATTATTATGAATTTGTTGTAAATAATTACACTAGTATTGATAGTTCTTTACGTGATGATTTAATGGAATTTATTTATTCAAAAGGTTTAGATACATCTTCATTAGCTAAATTTAACGATTCTTTAGTTAAACTTTTTAGAGATGAATATAAGTACACTACAATGGCTTATGTTAGTTCAACAGGTGATACAGTTTATGATTTTTTAACTAGTGAAAGAATTGGAAGTTGCCAAAATTTTGCCAGTTCTGCAACGTTATTATATAGAACATTAGGTTATCCTGCTAGATTTGTTACTGGATTTTTGGCTCCATATAAAACAGCTAATGTTGAAACAGCTTATTATGGAATAAATGGTCACGCTTGGACAGAAGTATATATTCAAGGAAAAGGATGGGTTCCTTTAGAATATACTGTAGCTATAAGTGACACAATTTTAGGTGGCGCAAATGACTTTGAAGATGGAGAAGCACCTGATGATTCAAATGCGACTAATACTGGAAGTGGGGAAGATTTAGACTTTTCTAATAGAAATGATGATGAGTCAATCAAATTTACTGTTAAGCCAAGTGCCATTGGAAAATATTATTTAAGAAAAGAAAGTTATGGTAATTATTCAATTGATGGATTTGGTGATGCAAATATTTATACAGTCAATGAAAACCCAAACCCTAATGAATTTATCTCTAATCAACTCGAAAATAGTGATTTTGAGAAAAGAGAATTGACTATTAAAAATGTGGTATCTTATCCAGAGAAAGCTTTAACACCAACTTATTTTATAAATGATGGCGATAATGCTATTGCTCATAATGATATTTATTATGATATGTCTTTTAATAATGAAGAAACTATTTTTTCTAGTTATAGTTATGAATATAGTTCAGATTCTTCATTACTTGATAGCTTAAGCTTTAGCGATTCAACTTATAAAGAAGCTGAATCTTTATATTATTATTTCGCTAAAGAAAATTATTTAGAAGTTCCTGACGATATAAAAAGCACGATAATTAATATAATTTCAGAGTATTCCCCTATTATTCCAAGCGATCCTAAACTAATTGTAAGCTTAATTTCGGAGTATTTAGGAAGTTCAAACCTTGAGTATAACCCTGATGCTCAATACGATTTATCATCGTTAAGTGGTCCTATTGATGACATTTTAAATAATAGGTTATATGAATGCGATTCTTGCTTAATTGCTTCGGCTGCAACTTTACTTTTAAGATCTTTAAATATCCCAACTAGATTAGTTAATGGGTATTTATACGTTGCTCATGATACTAGAGATGGAACAGTTGATTCTTCAAATAATTACTATTGGAATGAAATATATATAAAAGGACATGGATGGGTCTATGTTGATTTTGTTTCTTCTAGTGGCATATTTAACGAAGAAGTATCAACTGATAAAAACGTTATCACAATTAAATCAGATGACTATATTGTTGATTATGATGGTGAAAATCATTTCCCTAATGTTTATGTAGATTACGCTAATAGTGAAATAAAAGATAATGATCAAATTATTCTTTATAATAAAGAATATAAAGTTAATGCAGGGGTATATGAACCTACATTTAATATAGGAATATATGATAATTATGGAAATGATGTTTCTAATGAGTATACGTTTGATTTTGATTTTGGTGATTTTATTATTAATAAACGAAAAATATCTTTATATACAACATCTATAAGTGCGGATTATGAAGAAGGAAAAGTGCTTGAAGCAACAATTGATAGAATTGAAAACTTTGATACTACAAAATTTACTTATGAAGGTAAAGCAGCAACTTTATCTTCTAGAGGCTCAATTGATGCAACTTATATTATAAATGCGATTTATAATATAGATGGTGAAGACGTATTCGATAACTTCGATATAACTTATTATTATGGGAAATTGGAGATGATTTAGTATGTTAACTGAGAATTATATTAAAAAAATCAATCCATTAATTAAACTATATAAATTCACCTATAAATTTAGGTATCTTTTAATCACGACTGGCTTACTAATGGCCGCTTCTGCAGCCACATTAATGTCTATTAAAGGAGTGGTTTATAAAGATTTAGAGGTTAAAAATATTGTTTATGGTCAAAAACTTGACTATCAAGCTTCAAGCATATTCTCAGATACAACATATGAATTTAGAAAAGTTAGCGAATCGACTTGGACTCAAGAAGAACCAGTTAATGCTGGAGAATATGAAATTAGAGCAGTTGGTAAAAATATTTTTGGAATGCAAGTACATGGGAATGCACATAAATTTACTATTGCTCAAAAAGAAATTAAACCATCTATTGTTGGCAATTCTTATATGTATGGAGAAAATCCACTCTTTACTTTTGAGTTAGCTTATGAAGATGAATTAGTCCATCAAGGCTATCATTACGAAGGATTATCAACAATTCCAATGTATGCTTTTGAAGAGAATGATTTTTTAATTGTTGATAAAGATGGAAGAGATGTTACTGCTAATTATAAAATTGATTTATCTAGTATTAATGCAACTTTAACTCCTCGAGGAATTACAGTAAAAATTAATGAATCAAAAGGATATGATGGTAAGCCATTAGTTTTAGAAGATGATTTTGATATTACTAATGGTAGTTTAGTTAATAATGATTATATTGTTGCTAATAAAATAACAGACTATATAAATGCAGGAACCTATAAACCTGAATTTACATTGTCTTTTAATAATTCAATAAGTGGAGATGTTTCTAAACTTTACAATTATAGTTTTACTAATGATTCAGTTTGTGAAATAGAAAAAAGACCATTAACTATTTCAACTGAGAGCCTTACAAAAACTTACGATGGTATCGCAACAAATTTAAATAATTATACAATTACTGATGGAAGTTTAGTTGCTGGAGATACTTTAGATATTATCTTTAATCAATATGTTGATGTTGGTGAATATCAAAATGAACCATACTATTATAAGATTTACGATAGCGAAGGAAATGATACTACTAATAACTACGATATTAGTTTTAACTATGGAAATGTTGTAATTGAACCTCAAGAGATTGAAATTACTACTTCGAATGCTGAATTCACATATAACGGAAATAATCAAGCAACTTATGATTATGAAATCACTAAAGGCAAACTAGTCAATGGCGATCAAATAATGGTTAAAACTATTTCTTCTCTTGAAATGGTTAATAAAGGAGAATATCAAAACGAGCTTGATTTTGATATTATCAATGCAAATTTCCAATCAAATATTAAAAATTATGATGTGACTATTAAATATGGAACAATTAAAATTAATCCAATTAATCTTACAATTGATACACCTAATATTGATGTAACCTATGGAGAATCTTTAAATTTAGATAATTATAGTTACTCAATTAGTACTGGTGAATTAGCCGCAGGAGACTTGTTAAGCGTTACTAAAGTCAATATTCCTGAAAAAGCAGGGGCTGGTAATAGTTATTCTAATGAGATTGAAGTTAAAATCTATCATAATGGAAACTTAGAAGATGATAGAACTAGTAACTATAATATTTCATATAACTATGGAAAGATAAATATTTTAAAGCGTCCATTAGAGTTAGTGACTTTAGGATCTGACTTTTTCTATCAAGAAGGTTGTGAATTTTCTTTTAATAAATTTTCTATTATTAGTGGGTCATTAGCATATAACGATATATTAAAGGGCATAGATTATACTACTATTAGCGAAATAGGAACTGTTCCTAATGTAATCACCCCACTAATTTTAGATGAATATGGAGATGATGTGACTTCTAATTATGATATTAATGTAACTAATTATGGAAATTTAACGGTTAAAGAAGACACAAATATTACTCCGCCTCCTGAAGGTGATGAAGATAATGAAGACGATATAGTTGACAATAATCCAAATTTAGATGATAACGATTATAAAGTTAATGTTGATTTAGAAATTAATGGTGGCAGTAGTGAAAATCCAAGCACACCTCCTGAAGACAATGATGAAGAAAACCCAGTTAATCCTGGGGAAGATGATGATGGGAATATTGAAACTCCAGAAAATCCAGATGAAGGCGAAATACCCGATGATCCTACTCAAGATGATGATGAAGATGATGACACTCAAGAACCAGTTGATCCAAATCTTCTTTTCACCTATGAATCAACAGGCAATAATCCGATCTATTTAAGACAAGAAGTTTATGGCAACTACTTTAATGGGAATTTATATCAAGCCAAAAAATATTCATTTGATGGAACTTCATATTTTGACCCTAATCTTTATGTTGGTAATTTAATTAAAGACAATAAAGAGATCCAAGAGATTAATTTGACTTTAAACAAAGAATTTTCAAGTGGATTTATTCCTTATTATCTAGCTAGTGAAGCTTCTTATTATGATAATGATGTTGATGTTAATTTTAATAATGCTAAAACTATTTCATATAGTTATTATGAGTATAATTACTTAAATGAAGGTATAAACCCTGCAAATCTTGACTATATTTCTCAAAATAACCTTAATTATCTTAACTATAAAACGTTTGTCAATAATAATTATTTAAAAGTTGACGCTTCATTAAAAGCAACTATTCAAGAAATGATTAATGAAAATAACTTAGTTAAAGAAACAGAGTTTGATTCTATATATAGTGTTGGACGTTATTTAAAAAATAACTACATTGTTGGAACTAATGTTGATTACTCTAGCGACACCGATATTATTAGCCAATTTTTAACGGAAGATAAAGAAGGAAAACCTCAACATTTTGCTACGGCTGGTGCTATGATTTTAAGAACCATAGGAATTCCTGCTAGAGTTGTTTCTGGCTATTATTTAGATACTAAAGATAATACTACTAATGGCGAAATACCAGTTTATAAAAATAGTGCGGACCATGTTTGGGTGGAAGCTTATAGTAGTAATTTAAATGCTTGGGTAAATGTAGATTTTACCCCAACTTATGCTATTGATTATACTCCAGAAACTCCTAGTGAACCTGATGAACCAGATATTCCTCATGATCCTTCAAGTAATCCTGATGATAATCCTTCTTCACCTGGCGGAAGTGGTGGTCAAGGTGGCGAAGGAGGAAGTGGCGACTTAGAAGGCGATGAAGAAACTCCAGGTAGTGATGACTCTCCTAGTGGTGAAGAGCCTGATGAAGATGATCCTACTGATGAGCCAGTCGAAGATGAATTTCCTCGAGATGAAATAAAAAATATTATATATATAAAAACTGGAACAAAGTCCTTTACTTATGATGGAAAACTTCATAAATACGAAAATTATTCGATTACTAGTGGAGAATTATTACCTTATGATGAAATTGAAGTTAATTTCTATTCTTCTATTTTAAATTATGGAACAGTAAATAATAGAATTGACTATAAAGTGTATGATACAAGAAATAATAAAGATGTAACTAGTGAATACCAAGGTAAAATATTCATTATTATTGGAACTTTATCTATAGAAAAAGCCCCTTTAACTGTAACTTCAAATTCATTAGAAAAAGTTTATGATGGAACTCCATTATCGCCAACTATTGATGATATAACTTATAATCCAGATGAATTACAAAATAATGACTATATTAGTGAAGTCATTTTCTATAATATTAAATCGGAAAGAGGAACATACGTTAACTTATTCGAGGTTGAAAGCATTCGCAAAACCGATAGCGGAGCTAATGCAATTAGTAACTATAGTATATCTTATAGTTATGGAACAATTAGAATTATTTAAGTTAAATACAAAACTATTTTATTAGGCTTATTTTATTAATTTATATATAATTAACACTTGTGAAGTGAGGTTTTAATATGGATATAGAACTTTTTGATTATTATTTACCTGAAGAATTAATTGCTCAAGAACCAAGCAAGGTGAGAGATGAATGTCGTTTACTTGCAGTAAATAAAACAAATAAAACATATGAAGATAAGATTTTTAAGGATATTATTGAGTATTTAAAGCCTGGAGATGTTTTAGTAAGAAACAATACTAAAGTAATACCTGCTAGATTATTTGCCACTAAAGATAAAACTGGTGCAAAAGTAGAAGTTTTATTATTAAAAGATTTAGGTGATGATACTTGGGAATGCTTATGTGGGAACGCTAAAGCCCTTAAAGAAAATGTAGTCTTGCATTTTAAAGATGATATTATGCTTGGGACATGTGTAAAGGTTTTAGATGAAGGAATTAGACATATTAAATTTTCTTATAAAGGTATCTTTTATGAAGAATTAGATAAAATTGGATTAATGCCTCTTCCTCCATATATTCATAAAGAATGTGAAAATAAAAGTGATTATCAAACAGTTTATGCTAAAGTGGAGGGTAGTGCTGCTGCTCCAACAGCTGGATTCCATTTCACTAATGAATTGCTTGAAAAGATTAAAGAAAAAGGAATCAAAGTTTTAGACATTACTCTAAATATAGGGCTTGGAACTTTTAGACCAGTTAAAGTCAAAGATACTAAAGATCATGTTATGCATAGTGAAACTTATGAGATTAAAAAAGAAGTCGCTGATGAGTTAAATAAAGCTAAAGCTGAACATCGTAGAATTATTGCAGTGGGAACTACGGCTGTTCGTACTTTAGAAAGTAATTATGCAAAATTTAATTCCTTTAAAGAAGAAAATAGTGCCACAAGTATCTTTATCTCTCCTGGATATGAATATAAAGCAATAGATTCCTTAATTACAAATTTCCATTTGCCAAAATCAACTTTAGTCATGCTTGTTAGTGCTTTTATGGGTAGAGAATTTACTTTAGAATGTTATAAGCATGCTGTTGATTCTCGTTATAGATTTTTCTCATATGGAGATTCAATGTTTATTTATTAAGTGAATTTTAGTAATTAAAAAGGGGCTGTTGAAAAACCTGGAATAAAAAGAGGTTGATTCAACAGCTCTTTTTTGTTGACATTTTTATGTTTTTAAACATACTTATGTATGTTTAATTTTTAAATTGTTTAAGTCTTTGCTTGCTGCCTTTTTTTGC
>CASGAD010000019.1 GCA_949299335.1 uncultured bacterium
GGTAAAATAACCCATATATAATAATCTCCTAAGCAAAGATTATTATATAAACGCCAATAAAATATCGCAAATTGGCGTTTTTTTATGAAAAAACAAAAAGGCTGCTGATAACCTTTTAAATCTTAGTTATTCAACAGCCCCATTTTTTTATCAGAATTTAATAGTTAAATAACAGAAGCTATTACAATTAAATTGATTATAATTGAAAATATAACAAGTACAACTGAAACAATAACGGAGATTAGAGCTCCTTTTCCAGCCATAAGAGCATCTTTTGGTTTAGAATCTTTCCAAACTAAGTAAAGAATTAATCCAACAATAGGAATAAAAAAGCCTAGAATTCCCCAACCTAAAGAACCGGAATCTTCATTTGAAGATTGAATAGCCTTAGTTTGATTTAAAGAAGTCTCTTCATTAACAGGTTTGCCACAATTAGGGCAGAATTTCGCGTCGTTATTTAATTCAGTTCCACAGTATTTGCAATACATAATTTCTTTCCTCTTTACTTGTATTATTCTATATCAAAATATATATAAAATGAATATATAATTTTAAGTACAATATACAATATATACTAGAAAATATTGCATTTAATTTACATATAGAAAAATGTGTAACCTTAAATATAATTTTAAGAAATATTAATTTAAAGAAAAATAAGCGATTTTATCGAACTTATTTAAAATAATCGATAAAATCGAGTTTTTTTGTATTTCAAACTTCCAATTTTTTCTTTATAATCTAATAGTATATTTAATTATTAAACGGAGAAAATAATTATGCATTTAAGAAAAGAAGCCGTTGATATTATTAAGAATATTTGCAAAAAGTATAAAGATGAACCATCACCTTTAATGCTTGTTCTTTCTGATACTCAAAAGGAGTATGGTTATATTCCTTTGGAAGTTCAAGAAGTAATTTCAGAAGAATTAAATATTCCTGTTAGTGATATTTATGGCGTTGTTACATTTTATTCTTTCTTTAGCCTAACACCTAAAGGTAGATATGTTATTGGTGTTTGCTTAGGAACTGCTTGCTATGTTAAAGGTGGGCAAAATATTTTGGATAAATTCAGTGAGTTATTAAAGATTAAACCAGGTCAAACAACTGAAGATGGTTTATTTACTTTAGATGCTTTGCGTTGCATTGGCGCTTGTGGTATTGCTCCTGCAATTTCAATTAATGGCAAGGTTTATCCTAAAGTTACATTATCACAAGTTCAAACTATTATTGACGAATATCGTAAAAAGGACAAAGAGGGTTAGTTTATGGCTGTTAAGAAAATTAAAACAGAAGAAGAATTATCAACTAGAATAGCTTCTTGCTCTGATTGTTTAACCAAGAAATTTAGTGGTAAAGATAATAAAAGGCATATAGTCGTTTGTGGCGGTACCGGATGTTTATCTAGTGAATCGCAAGAAATTATCAATACACTTGAAAGATTAATTAAAGAGAAGAAATTGGAAGATAAAGTCACTGTTAATGTTGTTGGTTGCTTTGGCTTTTGTTCTCAAGGTCCTTTTGTAAAAATTTTTCCAGAAGATAGACTTTATCACGCAGTAAAAGTTAAAGATTGCCAAAGAATTATTGATGAAGATATTATTGGTGGCAAAGTAATTGAAGATTTACTTTATGTTGACCCAGTAACCAATAAAAAAGTTGAACGTCAAGATGATATTACTTTCTATAAAAAGCAACTTAGAATTGCTTTGCATGGATGTGGAACAATTAACCCTGAAGTCATTGATGAAGCTTTAGGCTATGATGCTTTTAAAGGTTTAGTTAATGCCTTACATATGAAACGTGAAGAAGTTATCAAAACTGTAACTGATTCTGGACTTAGAGGAAGAGGCGGTGGAGGCTTCTTAACTGGTAGAAAATGGAAATTCGCTTACGATCAAAATAGCGATACAAAATATGTAGTTTGTAATGGCGATGAAGGCGATCCAGGTGCTTTTATGGATCGTTCGATTTTAGAAGGTAACCCAGTTTCTGTTATCGAAGGTATGATGATTGCTGGCTATGCAATCGGTGCTAAAGATGGTTATTTCTATGTTAGAGCTGAATACCCAATCGCAGTTAAAAGACTTCAAACTGCTATTAAAGAATTAGAAGAAATTGGGCTACTTGGTAAAAATATTTTAGGCTCTGGGTTTGATTTTAATGTTCATATTAGACTTGGTGCTGGAGCCTTTGTTTGTGGTGAAGAAACAGCCTTATTAAATTCAATTGAAGGTAAACGTGGTATGCCACGCCCTCGTCCACCATTCCCAGCTGTAAAAGGTTTATGGGGTTATCCAACTATTATTAATAATGTTGAAACCCTTGCAAATGTCCCATATATTTTAAGAGTTGGAGCGGATGAATTTAAAAAAGTTGGTACCAAAACTAGTACTGGAACTAAAGTTTTTGCTCTTGGTGGAAAGGTTAAAAACGTTGGACTCGTTGAAGTTCCAATGGGAACAACTTTAAGAGAATTAGTTTTTGATATTGGTGGAGGAATTCCAAATAATAAACGTTTCCAAGCAATTCAAACTGGTGGTCCAAGTGGAGGATGTTTAACTCTTAATGAACTTGATACACCTATTGATTTTGATAACTTAATCGCTAAAGGTTCTATGATGGGAAGTGGCGGAGCTATCGTTATGGATGAAGATAACTGTATGGTTGATGTCGCTAAGTTCTACCTTGAATTTATTTGTGATGAATCTTGTGGAAAGTGTTCTCAATGTAGAATTGGAACTAAGAGATTATTAGAAATTCTAACAAAAATTACCGAAGGTAAAGGTACAATGGAAGATATTGAAAAACTAGAAACACTTTCAAAATCTATCCAAGTTGGTAGTTTATGTGGTTTAGGTCAAACTGCACCTAACCCAGTTTTATCAACATTAACAAAATTTAAAGAAGTTTATTTACGTCATATAAATGATAAAAAATGTGATGCTGGAGTATGTAAAAAACTCGTTACATTTGAAATTGATCCAAATAAATGTAAAAAATGTTCACTTTGTGCTAGACAATGTCCTGTTAATGCGATTAGTGGCGTAGTTGGCAAAGAACCATTCGTTATTGACCAAAATAAGTGTATTAAATGTAATACATGCATTAGCTCTTGTAAATTTGGAGCAATTAGTAAGCATTAGGAGTGAATATTTATGGGAAAAATTACTGTTTATTTTGAAAATAAACCTTATGTTGTTGATGACGATTTAACAATTCTTGAAGCAGCAAAAATTTGTGGATATAACATTCCTAACTTATGTACTTGGAAAAAAGGTAGATGTTCAGTTGCTAGTTGTAGAGTTTGTTTAGTAAAAGTTGAAGGCGAGAGAAGACTTGTTCCTAGCTGTGCTTATCCAGTTAGAGATGGATTAAAAGTATTTATTAGTGATCCAGCTGCTGTTGTTGCTAGAAGAACTAGTGTTGAACTTTTACTTTCAAATCATAGTTTAAGTTGCCAAACATGTAGAAAAAATGGAAAATGTGAACTTTTAGAAGTTTCTAAGCGTGTTGGTGCTGAACCAGAAAAATATATTGGTGAAAAAACTCCAGTTACATTAGATTTCCTTGCTCCAGGATTAACTCGTGATACATCAAAATGTATTTTATGTGGTAGATGTATTGAAGCATGTAAAGATACTCAAGGAATTGGTATTTTAGGTTTTGAAAAGAGAGGATTTAACACTTTTGTTGGTCCTAGTGAAAATAGATCATTTAATAATGTTCCATGTATTCAATGTGGACAATGTACCCTTGTTTGTCCAACTGGCGCATTAATGGAGCATAATGAAATTGATAAATTAGATCAAGCTTTTGCGGAAGGAAAATATGTAATCGTCCAAACAGCTCCTGCTGTTAGAGCTGCGATTGGTGAAGAATTTGGTGAGCTAATTGGTACTAAATCAACTGGAAAAATGGTTGCTGCTTTACATAGATTAGGATTTTATAGAGTATTCGATACAAACTTTGCAGCAGATTTAACAATTACTGAAGAAGCTAATGAATTTGTCCATAGAGTCATTACTAGAACTCCAGGACCAATGATTACTTCATGTTCACCAGGTTGGGTAAATTATTTAGAGTATTATTATCCAGAGCTAATTCCTCATTTATCAACATGTAAATCACCTCATGAAATGATGGGTGCAATTATTAAATCATATTATGCTGAAAAACATGGTATTGATAGAAGTAAAATTTGTGTAGTTTCTATTATGCCTTGTACAGCTAAAAAGTACGAAAAAGAGAGACCAGAAAATAGTGTTGACGGTATTAAAGATGTTGATGTTGTTTTAACAACTAGAGAACTTGGTCAACTTATTAGAAGAAGTGGTATTCAATGGAAGAAACTTCCTGATGAAGAATTCGATGATGATTTAATTGGCGATTATTCAGGAGCTGGAGTAATATTTGGCGTTACTGGTGGCGTTATGGAAGCAGCAGTACGTACCGCTTATTACATCTTAACTAACCATGAACTTGAACCAATTGAATTTGCTCCATGTCGTGGACTTCAAGGTATTAAAGAAGCTGAACTTACAATATTAGGCAATAAATATAATATCGCCATGGCTAGTGGTATGAAAAACGCTAAAGTCTTATTAGAACAAATTAAAAAAGGTGAATGTAAATATGACTTTATCGAAATTATGGGATGTCCAGGTGGATGTGTTAATGGTGGAGGACAACCTTATGTCTATCCAGTCTTCTTAGAAAATGAAGATGATAATATTCAAGATACCTACATTCAAAAAAGAGCTAATGTTCTTTATGAAGAAGATAGAGGTAGAAAGATTAGAAGAAGCCATCAAAATCCTGATATAAAAACATTATATAAAGATTATTTAGGAGAATATGGTTCGCCTTTAGCTCATAAGTTACTTCATACTCATTATAATAATAAGCGTGAGAAGTATCCTGATGATCCTTCTAAAGAACCATAGAATTTATTAAACTAGGAGCGATTTGCTCCTAGTTTTTAAAAAAATAAAGATTATAAATAAGAATTTGTATATAATTCTAATTACGGGAGCTTAAGTTAATGGTAGACTTTCTATCTCCGAAGTAGAATGTAGAGGTCCGATTCCTCTAGCTCCTGCCATATTTAAACATAAATTTTGATACTCTTAGTGTCAATTTTTCTATTATAAGTGCCTTATTTTGGGCATTTTTTTACCATAAATAGTTTAACGAGTGCATCTTTTATCGATTTTTAAAGCATTAGCAAAACTAATAGATAACACAAGTTAAACTTTTCTCACTCGTGCAAACTATTACTTGAACTAGAGAAACTTTTATTAGAACTAGATAAACTATTACTAAATTTATTCTTAAGGCCAGAGATTGATTTATTCATTTATAACCTTCAAAAGTTAAAACAAGATGCTCTAGAATTTAATAAAGGATTTGGAAACTTCTAAGCGAAAATGTTATAGTGCATCGAGATAAATATATGACCTTTAGATTTAAAGGTGGAATAGAAATCAAAGTTGAAACTGTGGTATAACCTCAGTTTTTGTTTTAACCATTTATTTAAAAATTATGTGTGTATAATCTAAATATGATAGTATTATGCCGATATCGGCAGTATATTGACATTCAATAGCAATTTTTTATAATATTATTGTGCCGATATCGGAACAAAAGGGGAGATGATTTATTTGGAATTAAAAAATATTGTATACTTTGTTAAAAAGTGGGGAATAAATGAAAGAAGAATCAGAGCTTTGTGTTCGGAAGGTAGAATTGAAGGCGCTATAAAAGTTGGCAAAACTTGGTTGATACCAGTAGAGACAACAAAACCTATTGATAAAAGATATAAAGTTAAAGAAAAAATATTTTATGTTCCAATTGATTTTAAACTAGTTGATAAAAAGAAAGACTTGATAAATTCATTGAGACCATTTTCAAATTTGATGAATAAGCAACTCAAAAATAAATTAGTTGTTGAGTGGACTTACAATTCAAATGCAATTGAAGGTAATACTTTAACTCTTTCCGAGACTAAAGTGGTTTTAGAAAACGGAATTACAATTAAAGGCAAATCATTAAAGGATCACTTGGAAACCATAAATCATAAGGAAGCAATTGACTTTATTGAAGAACTTGTTCGAAAAGATTGTGTTTTAACTGAATATAACATTAAATCTATTCATCACTTAATATTAAAAGAAATTGATTCTGTTAACGCTGGTAAATATCGTCAAGAAAATGTTTTAATTAGTGGTACAAAACACATACCTCCTGACTACATTAATGTACCTTTTGAAATGCAAAAATTAATGGAAAATTATAAACAATGGGGTAACTTACATCCCATCGTAAAAGCATGTTATCTTCATGGTGAGTTTGTAAAAATACATCCTTTTGTAGATGGAAATGGAAGAACTGCAAGACTCTTGCTTAATTTCGAGTTAATAAAAAATGGTTATCCGCCTGTTATAATTAAAAATGAAGATAGAGTTGAATATTATGATGCTTTAGATAAAGCCCACACAACTTATAACTATTCTGATTTTATTGAGATTATAAGAAAACTTGTTGAAGAATCAGAAGACGAATACCTATTTTTATTAAATGCCCATATATAACAAAAATTTTTATAGTGTGTCGGTTTTGAACTATAAGGGTGTCGCACCAAACTAGTAAAAACGACACCTTTTATCTTTGGGGTGTCGAAAGTATCAAAATATGTGTTTAGTGTCATATGAAGATACTACGAAATGCGAACCATTAATTCCGAAAATGTTTCACTTTTTATATAAAAATATTAAAGATTTAATAATTTATATTCAAAAATAACGGTTTCAAATTCATCCGGAGCAATGTTTTTTTAAAGTTCTATGTGGACGATAACTATTATAAAAACTTATATAATCTGGTATGGATTTTTTTAATTCATCAAAGTCTTAATAGTTTTTTTATGAATTTCTTCCGTTTGAGTATCGAATAAAAACTTTCTATAACTGCATTATCATATGGAACACCAGTCATAGAGACAGATTGTTTTACATGTAGGGTTTTTAGTAAACTTTGAAATTTAGGTGAAGTAAATTCTGCTTCTTGATCAAAATGAAATATTACATTTCTTAATCTAAAGGCATCTTTAAATGTATTATTAATTGGATTAGTGTTTTTTTGATAATTAACTCTGTGCGCTACAACTTTTCTATTAATAAAGTTGTAATATATGTTCCGTGAGGTAAATTAAATAGTATACATACTTTTTTAACTCAAAAGTATTGATTATTACCTAAGAATTTTTTAATTGCTATTTGTTTATCTGTTATCGATGAATATTTATGACAATGAACATTTTGATAAATATAAATTATTTTTTCTAAATCTTTTATTGTTTTCTTTTTAAATCCAATCAGAAATGGTGGACCTGGGAATATCATATTTTTTGATATGTTTTGAATACTTTTGCCTTTTTTATAATCTTTAAGAATTGTATTTTTAATTTCTTTTTCATACATTCTAAAACCCCCTTTTGAAAAGAAATTATTAATATGATTAAATATAAGAAAATGAAATAATTTATAAAGAGAGATGAAATATTATGAAATGGTATGAATATTTGATATTTGTTTTACTAATGATTATTTTATCACCTGTAATTCTTTTTGGACTTATAATTTTTTTAATTATCTATCCGTTTAATAATTTTGCTAAGCGTAAATCTTACAAAAAGTCAGCATATTATAGAGATTTTAAAACTCCATATTCAAGAGAAATTTTTAATAGCAATCAATATGCTTTTTATAATTATTCTGTAGAAGAAAATTTACCAATAAAATATATTAAACAAAAAACTAAACCTTTAGATTATTTTGTTTATAATAATCAAATATTTATTTTCCCTGATTTTGAAAAGATTATTTTTGATGAAAATAATAATATTTGGAATGTTGTGTATGGTAAAAACAAAAGAGAATCAAAATGTACAATAGAAGAATTTTTGAATAAGCAAATGATGCTTTTTGAAGAACCAATTAACATGCCTGTTAGAATATTATTGGCCAGGGATTATATTGAAAATAAAATCATTGATATATCGAAGTTGCCTGAATCTTTATACATAATAAGAAATTATACATCAGCTTTGGATAATAAGAATATAGAGACTTTAAGCATCATTCCTAGTACTACTAAAGATTTATATAAAATGATGCTTGCAAATAAAGATTTAGGCGGTGACTATAAGTTGGTTAACGAAGAAGTTATAGAATGGATTTTTAATAAAGTAATTTATTATATTGCAATCGATGATAATGATGGATATTTTGAAGTTTGTAAAAATAATAAATTAAAGTTTCAAATTACTCATTGGCATCCAGATGAATATGAAATATATGATGAGATTTGTAAAATTGGAGTGAGAGGTAATGTCTTAGTTATTAAGTCATTTTTAGGTATGTCATATATTGCTTATATGGGACCAAAAGAAAAGTGCATTATTAAAGGAAAGAGGAAAGGTTTATATAAAATATATTATTTTGAATCTAAATAATGGTCGCCAAAATGCTATTGTTAGAACATTGATGTTTTATTTATGGATTCTTTTTGATTGAACTAGCAATAGAGTTAAGAATTTAACGAATCATTAGTAATAAAACTTTTTAACTATTTATGTTAAAAACATTTTTAGGTGTTGCATTAAAACGATTAAAACGACACCCTTTATCTCTAGGGTGTCGAAAGTATTAATGTTTACGTTTAGAGTTAGATTACAAAAAAAGATTTCGTTATAAAATCATGGCTTTTTTATAAAACCCATGCATTACGTGTTAATTTGATTATTTCTAAATTTCTTACAATTCCTAAAGTTAATATTCTCCATAGTTTAATTTCTATTAGGCACATAAAATGTATGAATGTGATTTCCTTTATTAAAATTTGTGGTTTTGTATGTTCTAGACCGTAATTTAAGTAAATGATAAACTATTAAAATGGTGCATAGAGGAAAAGTAAATATAATTTTAAGAATTAAATTGATGTTGCCAAGAATTTAATTACCATATTTTCAATGATTTAATTATGTTAACACATAATTATCATACACAAAAGTTAGTGCAAATATGAAAGTGGTTTAAAGGCAAAGTAAAATGAAGAAAGGAATAATGTTATTTATTTTATTTAAGATAGATATAATGATGAAGCTAAATAATACTATACCGGGACAGTGGATTTTGAAAGTTAATGCGTTTTTATCGTTGTCGAGGAATTGATGTATCGACTGGAAGCAGAGAATAAGTGGATTACAAAAATATTCTCAACCATAAGAAGCAAAAAAACTTTATTGATTAAACAATTTAACTTAAATAACTTTAGTTGTGACTACTGATGTTAAGTCTTTTGCAGTTGCTATGATTTTTACTTCGCCTTTATTAAGTGGCTTAATAATTGCTAAAGCTTCACCTAAATAAGTTTTGATGTGGTCTTTATGGTAACCATCTTTAGCATAAGGACAGCCCGTACCTAAAGCTAATAAAGTTCCATTATTAACTTTAATAGAAATATCTTTATTTTCTAAAGGTTTTAAAATTCCTTCTAAATCTGTAATTCTAATTTTTACATAAATTAAGCCATCTAA
>CASGAD010000020.1 GCA_949299335.1 uncultured bacterium
GAGTTGCAAAAAAAGGCAGCAAGCAAAGACTTAAACAATTTAAAAATTAAACATACATAAGTATGTTTAAAAACATAAAAATGTCAACAAAAAAGAGCTGTTGAATCAACCTCTTTTTATTCCAGGTTTTTCAACAGCCCCTCAAATAATTGAGATTAATTATTTTGTTTTCTTTTGTTCTCTCTTTAAGAGAATTTCAGCTTGAGCAGCTGCTAATCTTGCGATTGGTACTCTGTATGGAGAACATGAGACATAGTCTAATCCAACTCTATTGAAGAAAGCAATTGATTCTGGATCGCCGCCGTGTTCACCGCAAACACCACATAACAATGTAGGTCTTGTAGCTCTTCCATCAGTAACTGCCATCTTGATAAGTTTGCCGACACCTTTTTGATCAACGTGTTGGAATGGATCGGATTCGAAAATCTTATTTTCATAATATGAACCTAAGAATTTTGAAGCATCATCTCTTGAGAAGCCAAATGTCATTTGAGTTAAGTCGTTTGTACCGAATGAATAGAATTCTGCTTCGCTAGCAATTTCTCCTGAAAGTAATGCAGCACGTGGAATTTCAATCATTGTACCAACATGGTATTTCATCTTAACATTGTTTTCAGCGATAACTTTTTCGACTTCATCAACAATAATCTTCTTAACGAATTTGAATTCTTTAATATCAAGTGTTAATGGAATCATGATTTCAGGTTCAATTTCTCTACCTAAATCTTTGCTTGCTTTGATAGCTGCTTCGAGAATTGCTCTAGCTTGCATTCTTCCGATTTCTGGATAAGTAACATCAAGTCTACATCCTCTATGACCCATCATTGGGTTGAATTCGTGTAAGTAAGCAATTCTTTCTTTGATTGAAGCGACTGATTTATGTAAAGAATCAGCTAATTCTTTAATCATGTCTTCTTCAGTTGGTAAGAATTCGTGTAGTGGTGGATCGAGTAATCTAACGTTAACATTGATGTGTTTTAAATCCTTCATGGAGATAAATAATCCATAGAAGTCATCTCTTTGATATGGTAATAATTCAGCTAATGCTGTTTCTCTTTCTTCGACTGTATCAGCAAGAATCATTCTTCTCATATGGAAGATTCTGTCTGCAGAGAAGAACATATGTTCTGTTCTACAAAGTCCGATACCCTCAGCGCCGAATTCAGCAGCTTGCATAGCATCTCTTGGAGTATCAGCGTTTGTTCTAATACTTAATCTTCTATATTTATCAGCAAGTTTCATCATTCTTCCGAAGTTGCCTGCTTTTGTATCTGCTGGGATTAAAGCGATAGCACCTTCATAAACTTGGCCTGTTGAACCATCGATTGATAATGTGTCTTTTTCTGTATAAACTTTTTCGTTAATTGTAACTGTTCTATGTTCTTCATCAACAATAGCAGCACTACAACCAGTGATACAGCATTTACCCATACCTCTAGCAACAACAGCAGCGTGTGATGTCATACCACCACGCATTGTGAGAATACCTTCGGATGAGACCATACCTTCAATATCTTCTGGTGATGTTTCAGCTCTAACAAGAATGACTTTTTCGCCTTTTTCTTTTCTAGCCTTTGCATCGTCTGCATCGAATGATAAGTGACCAACACCAGCACCTGGAGAAGCAGGGTTACCAGCAGCAATAGCTGTATTAGCTTTTAATGCTTTTGGATCAAATGTTGGGTGTAATAATGAATCAAGTAATTTTGGTTCAACTCTTAAGACTGCTTCGTCTTCTGTAATAACGCCTTCATCTAATAAATCGAGAGCGATTTGAAGTGCAGCAGCAGCTGTTCTCTTTCCGTTTCTTGTTTGTAAGAAGTAAAGCTTTCCGTTTTCGACAGTGTATTCCATGTCTTGCATATCTTTATAATGTGCTTCCATGTTTTTGATTGTCTTTTCGAATTGAGCATAAACTTCTGGCATTTGTTCTTTTAAGTAGTCGATGTGGAATGGAGTTCTAATACCAGCAACGACGTCTTCGCCTTGAGCTTGTGGTAAATACTCAGCGTAAACTTTCTTAGCACCTGTTGATGGGTCTCTTGAGAAAGCAACACCTGTTCCGGAATTAGCATTTAAGTTTCCGAAAACCATTGATTGAACGTTAACAGCAGTACCCCATTCATAAGGAATAGAGTTCATCTTTCTATAAACGTTAGCTCTTGGGTTATCCCATGATCTGAAGACTGCTTCGACAGCTTCATGTAATTGAACATATGGATCTGATGGGAAATCTTCACCAAATTTTTCTTTATAGTATGCTTTGTAATCGTTGACTAATTTCTTTAATTGTTCAGTTGTAACTTCTGTATCGACTTTATAACCGTTATCTTCTTTAATTTTGTCAAGCATTCTATCCATATCTGTTCTTGGCCAACCTTTTGCAATGTTGGTGAACATTAAGATAAATCTACGGTATGAATCGTAAGCGAATCTTTCGTTTTGTGAAACTTTTGCGAGGATTTCAACTGATTTGTCATTTAAACCTAAGTTTAAAATTGTATCCATCATACCTGGCATAGAAACTCTAGCGCCACTTCTAACACTAACAAGAAGAGGTGTCTTTGTTTCATCTAAGCCACCGAATGATTTTCCTGACTCTTTTTCAACTTCTTTAATTCCTTTGTCGATTTGATCAACAAGTTCTTTTGGCATCTTTTTGCCACTTTGATAATAGAGAGTGCAAGCTTCTGTTGAGACTGTGAAACCTTGTGGAATTGGTACTCCAATATATGTCATCTCTGCTAAGCCAGCTCCCTTTCCTCCAAGAAGCTCTTTTCCTAATCCGTGAGCATCTTTGAAGAGGTATACATATTGTTTTGCCATTTAAAAACCTCCATGTAGGCAGTTGTTTAACAACCTAGTAGTATTATATCATTTTTTACTAGTGATTAAAGTGATTGCATACAAAATTTTCGTGTTTTTGAGTGAAATATTTGCAATATTTTTATTGAATAATTGTAATAATTTTTTAAGAACTGAAGGAGTTAAATTTTATATATAAAATTAGACCTCCAAAAATGAAATTTGAATTTAAAACGCACAACAAATAGGGGTTTATCGATAAAAAGATAATTTAGATTGTAGAGGAATTGGAATATAATCTAATTATGGAAAATAAAGATTTAGTTATAGCGATTGATTATGGAACGCAAAGTGTCCGTGTATCAATTATTGATAAAAATGGAAAATTTTTAGCATTTGAGCATGTTGTTTATGATGAACCATACTTTTCTACTAAGCCAGGCTATTGTGAACAAAATCCTGACTATTATTATAATTGTATGTGTAAAGCTGCAAAAAAACTTACTTCAAGTCACCCCGAGCTATTAGATAGATGTATTTCTATTTCATCTACTTGTTTTAGAGACACGGCTGTTTATTTAGATAAAGATTTTAATGTTATTAGGCCATCAATTATTTGGCTTGACCAAAGACAAGCAAAGTTAGAAAAGAAACTACCTTCTTTATATTCTTTTTTATTTAGTATAGCCGGTATGACAGATACAGTTAATTTAAATAGAAAGAGAACCCCTGCTATTTGGTTACAAGAAAATGAACCAGAAAATTATTCTAAAATTAGATACTACGCACCATTGAATTCTTATTTTAACTATCGTATGCTAGGTAATTTAAGTGATAGTGCAAGCAATATGACTGGTCATTTTCCAATAAACTATAGAAAAAAACGTTGGTATAGGAAGAACGCTCTTAAAGGAATTATTTTTAATATTGATCCTCAATTAATGCCAAAAATAGTCAATGAAGGCAGTATAATTGGAAAAATTACAGCTAAATGTCATGAAGAAACTGGGTTTCCAATTGGTTTACAATATATTGCTACAGGAAACGATAAAAGTTGTGAAGCGCTTGGATGTGGAGCGATAACAAATAAATGTGCTCATATTAGTTATGGAACTGGAAGCAGTATTGCAGTTGTCGGTGAAAAATACTTTGAGCCAGAAAGGTTTTTACCTGCATATAGCACATGTTTTCCAAATGCATATACTGCGGAAGTTCAAATTTATCGTGGTTATCGGATGTTAAAATGGTTTTTACAAGAATTTGGAGAGAAAGAAAGTTTAGAAGCAATGATTGAAAAAGTTGCCCCTGAAGAAATTTTTAATGAGAAAATTATGCAAATAAATCCAGGTTGTGATGGACTAATTTTACAGCCATATTGGGGACCAGGTTTAAGTAGACCTTTAGCTAAAGGATCAATTATTGGTTTCTATGATGTACATACAAAATACCATATTTATCGTTCAATCATTGAAGGTATTGGATATGCTTTGAAAGAGGGACTTGATTCAATTGAAAGAAGAGGAAATGTAAAAGCGCAATATCTAACAGTAAGTGGTGGTGGATCAAAAAGTGATGCAATTTGTCAAATCACTAGTGATTTATTTAATCTCCCTGTTTATAAAAGTGAGACATATGAGTCTTCAAGTTTAGGCTGTGCAATGGCTCAATTTATTGCGTTAGGAGAATTTAATAATGTGAGTGAAGCTAAAGAACACATGGTAAGGTACATTAAAAAATTTACTCCAAATAAGTTAGCAGCAAGAGAATATAAAGAACTTTATAATGAAGTTTATATTAAAGTATATCCTTCACTAAAGGATATCTATAAATCATTAACTGATTTTAAAGAAAAGAAAGAGAAAGAGGAGATCGAAGTACATTAACGCTTTTAAATAGATAAGCGTTTTAAATGGGTTAATAAAATTAATTTATATAAATCAAGATTTAATGAAAATTGATTATTTTAAAGAATACTAATTAAAGGTTTTTATAAACAAGAGACTCAATTTATTTAAATAATAGTTTTATAAATATACATCTATAAACTGGTAAAAAAGATGCAACTGCTATTAAATGAAGTTGCATCTTTTCATTAAAATAATTAATTTTTGCAGGGTTTAACTATCTAAAACCTCTTTTTCCATTGGGTTTACGCCACTAAATTGAGAGTTATAAAGTTCTGCATAAAAACCGTTTTTAGCAAGTAATTCTTGATGATTTCCGGTTTCGATAATATGTCCTTTTTTCATAACAATAATAAGTTTAGCGTTTTTAATTGTAGATAATCTATGAGCGATGACAAAGCTTGTTCTACCAACCATAATTCTATTTAAAGCATCTTGAATTTGTTGTTCGGTACGAGTATCAACGCTACTTGTAGCTTCGTCTAAAATCATAATTTTTGGTTTAGAAATAAGAGCTCTAGCAATAGTTAATAATTGTCTTTGGCCTTGAGAAATATTTTCGCCATCCTCTGTTAACATAAAGTCATATCCACCAGGTAAAGTTTGAATAAAGTGATCAATATGTGCCTCTTTACAGGCGTTAACAATCTCTTCTTCAGTTGCGTTAGGGTCTCCGTAAAGAAGATTTTCTCTAATTGTTCCTCTAAATAACCAAGTATCTTGTAAGACCATTCCGATACTTCCTCTTAAAGTATTACGTGTGTAATTAAAGATAGTCTTTTTATCTAATCTAATATTTCCGTTATTAAATATATTGTCAATAATAGAAGCAAAGTTTGTGTCAATCTTCTTTTCATCAGCGTTTAATTCTTTAGAAGAAGTAGATTGTGCTTTTACTAAGTAAGCTAAAGCTATTTCTCTAACATACTTTGTTTTTTCTTGAATGGTAGCAGTAGGATTTAAAGTAATTTCAGGAGTTTCATTTGTTCCATATATATCATTAATTTTTTTAGTTACTGAATTATATTTATTAATTAAGTCGTTTTCGTTAGCGATATTTGTAATATCATAAAAACGCATAATTAAGTTAACCATTGTAGTTTTTCCAGCACCAGTAGGACCAACTATTGCTACAGTATCTCCTGGGTTAACATGAAGTGTAAAGTCCTCAATTAATGGTTTTTCAACTAAATAAGAAAAATAGACATGTTCAAAATCAAATTCACCTTTAATTCCTTCTTCTGAATTAATTGCATTTTCTTTATCTCTAACTTCTTCGGTTTCATCAAGTAAGGAATAAATACGTTCACCACTAGCTAAAACTGATTGAATAACGTTTGCTATTTGACCAATTTGTTGGAAAGGTCTTGTAAATAAATTTAATAAGGTAAAGAAAGCGACCATTGTACCAACTTGACCAATTAATCCACCAATAACAGCAATTGCAACATAAGCAACGTTATTAATAAAGATAGTTGTAGGGAAGATAAAACCACTTAAGAATTGGCTAAGACCATCAGCTCTAGACATTACTTCATTTACTTGATTAAAGTCTTCTTCAACATCTTTTTGTTTATTAAAAAGCTTGATGATATTGAATCCAGCATAATCTTCTTCGATTTTACCATTAAGGATTCCTAGTTCAGTTCTATATTTAATAAATTGCTTTTGGGAATTCTTGGAAATTAACATTACAACTATTAAGGTGACAGGAAGAGCACATAGAGCAACTAACGCTAGTCTCCATTCATAAACAAACATTGCAATTAATGAGCCTAAAAATAGACTTATGCCGCTAGATAATTGAGTGATAATAGATTGAAGATTTCTAGAAATATTATCTACATCGTTTGTTCCAACTGAGAGAGTGTCTCCATAAGGAACCCTATCAAAATAGCTTAAAGGTAATAAATCAATTTTCTTAATAATTCTGTCTCTAAATTCATAAGCATATTTAGTTGTTACTGAAACACTAATAAATTCAGCAGCCCAGCTAAGAATTGCACTTCCTGCATATAAGCCTAATAAAGTTCCAAAGTTTAAGAAGAAATAATCCCACTTTATTCCTAAAAGATTGTTTGTAGTATCAAAAATGAATAAAGGATTATTAGCCATAGCATCTGGATTTGTTGAAGCGCCACCAGAAGGCAAAGAATTATTTAAAAAATCTGCTAAAACAAGTGGAGCAACAATTGTTAATACACTTGATGTAATGCTAAATAAAACGACTAGTAATAGTAAATATTTTTCGCCTTTGAAGTCTTGAAGCATACGTTTGGTGGTAAGTTTCATATTCTTAGGTTTGTCAATTAGGCCTCTAGGACCTCCACGCATACCTGGCATATTATTTACCTCCTTCTAATGCAACTTCTTGCATCATTTTAATAGTCTTATCAACTTCATCAGGATCAAGTTGAGATTTAACGATATCTTGGTAAACTGGGCACGATTTTAATAATTCAGCATGTGTCCCTTTACCAACCATTTTTCCTTCATTTAAAACAATAATAGTGTCAGCATTTAAAATAGATGAAACTCTTTGAGCTACTACGATAACACTAGAATCTTCGATATATGAATTTAAAGCGTTTCTTAATCTAGCATCTGTTTTAAAGTCTAAAGCACTAAATGAGTCATCAAAAATATAAATTTCTGGTTTTTTAACTAAAGTTCTAGCAATGGCAAGTCTTTGTTTTTGACCACCACTGAAGTTTTTACCTCCTTGAGAAACAAAACTATCTAATTTATCAGGAAGTTTATCGACAAAACTATATGCTTGAGCGACTTTTAAAGCCTCGTTTATTTCTTCATCAGTTGCATCAGCTTTGCCAAATTTAAGGTTATTTCTAATCGTTCCTTTAAATAAAACTGCTTTTTGAGGAACAAAACCAACGGATTCTCTTAAATCAGCAATATTTAAGTCCCTAATATCTACTCCATCAAGAGTAATTGAACCTTCAGTAACATCATAAAAACGAGGAATTAAATTAATTACCGTAGATTTTCCACTTCCAGTAGAACCGATAATAGCAGTAGTTTTACCTGGTTTAGTTTCAAAACTAATATTAGAAATACAAGATTTATTACTATCTGGATAAGCAAATGTAACGTTATCAAATTTAATGATTCCTCTAGATTTTCTATTTAAATAAAGATTTTTCTTCTCTTCACTATATTCTTCCTCATCGAAAGATTTAGGTGCATCTAAAACCTCACTAATACGTTTAGCACATGCGCTTGCTTGAGGATACATAACAGCAATCATTGCTAGCATTAAGAAGGATTGCATGATTTGTAAGGAATATTGAGCAACTACGCTAACGTTAGTAATAACTAAAGGAATATCTTGGTTAAATTCTCCACCTGAGAAAATAGGAACATTGTCCAATAAATAGAAGCCTAAAGCATAAATTCCTATATAACAAAGATTAAATAAAATAGAAACTGTTGGGTTGACTATACTCATTAAACGATTTACTTTTCTAGAAACAGAAGTCATATCTTTATTAGCGAAATCAAACTTTTTATATTCAGTATCTTGTTGATTATAAGCTCTAACAACACGCACACCTGTTAAATTTCCACGCAATACCACGGTTAAATTATCGATTTTAGTTTGAATCTTTCTAAATAAAGGTGTAGCGAAATGCATAATTAATCCCATAACAACAATGATTAAAGGAATACAAATCGCTAATATAATCGATAACATAGCATCTTGAGTTAATGTCTTAATTAAGCCAATAATCATATAGGTTGGTGACATAACAACGATTCTTATTGCCATTAATAAATAGCTTTTGACTTGCTCAATATCGTTTGTAGTTCTTGTAATAAGAGTAGAAGTACCAAACTTGTTATACTGAGTTTGATCTAAGTTATTAACCTTAGCGAAAACCTCTTTTCTTAATTCTCTACCAGCGATAGCACTTAATGTTGCGCCTAAAAAGTTTTGAATGGTTGCTAAAACGACAACACCTACCGAAATAAGTATCATCCATCCACCATTAATCCAAATGTTAGTTATTCTGTCTGGATCATCGCTCATAATTAACTTAGTAATGTTACCCATATATTCAGGAAGCATTAATTGCAAGTAACATTGAGCAATAATCGCAAGCATGACAATTAGAAATAAATACCATTTGTTTTTTAGACATTTGAATACTTTTGCCATAAATTCCTCCTTAATTTGCTTCAAAAAACGTATTATAAATTGACATATGGTCAATCTTTTTAGTAAATAAACCTGGAAATTTGATGTAATTAATAGCAAGACCACTTATAAAAATTAAATAGCACTTAATCTTTTCTTTTAATAAAGGCTTATTAAATGAAGGATGTAAATCTAAATAATCTTGAAAAGCCTCATTAAAATATTTATTTATATCTTTGCTATCAGGGAATAAAGTTTTAGCGTTTGTTAAATTGAATAATTTTGCAAGCGTATATAAATATAGATAATAACAATCGCTTTGGTTTGTAGAAAAAATTAAATCTATAAATACTTGATTAATCTCAACTAAGAAATTTGCGTTAGGTTCTCCTTTAGCCATTACATCTCTAATTTTTCCTTCCACGATATTTTTACATAGTCTCCTATGTTCTTCGTATAAATCTTCTTTACTAGAAAAGTAATGATATAAAAGACCGTGAGAGCATCCAACATGCTTAGATATTTCGTCCATTGTGACGTTTTTAATACCGACGTTAGCAAACAAAATAAGACTCTTTTCTAAAATTTGAGCCTTTCTTTTATCTTTAATTTCCTCGTTTTGTTTAAATGTTCTAGGCATAGCAAATAAATGTTAGTTTCGATTGACTAAAATGTCAATATAAAGAAAGTAATTAAAATTAAAATAAACTAAAAAAGAAAAAAATAAAGGTATAGAATTGTTATACATATAGAAGTAAAAAAAGTTTTTTACTTTCAAAAAGAAATTCGTAATACTATTATAGGTACTTGGTAAGAATATGATATTAATTGTAGGTTTAGGAAATAAAGGTAAGGAATACGAACATACAAGACATAACATGGGATTTGATGTTATTGATAAGTTTGCTGATTCGTTAGGTGTCACTTTTGATAAAAGTGGTTTTAAAGGAGAGTATGCTAAGGCAAGATATTTTGACGAGGACTTAATCTTATTAAAACCAATGACATATATGAATTTAAGCGGGGATTCTGTCATTGAAGTGATGAATTTCTTTAAGATTGATATCGACGATATTATTGTAATTTATGATGATATGGATACACCTATTGGTCATATAAAATTAAAAATTAAAGGCTCAAGTGGTGGACATAATGGTATTAAGTCGATAATTGCTAGAACTGGGCATGAGGATTTTAAAAGAGTAAAAATTGGAATAGGGCACCCTCTTTTTGGAGTTATAGATTATGTTTTAAATAAGCCTAATAAAGAAGAAACTATTGAAATCATGAAAGCTCAAGATAACGCAGTTGAAGCTTTAAAAATTGCAATCAAAGAAAGTTTTAATAAAGCAATGACAATGTTTAATAAATAGAGGTATAACTTGATTAATTTTTTTAAAGAAACATTAGATTTATTCGACACGAAAGAGAAAAATTCAAATTATGTTGTAGATCCTTTAATTGGAACTATCTTTTTAACATATAAAAAATTTAATGAAAACAATAAATCAATATTAATTTATGCTCATAACGCCTATGAGGCTAATTTGATTTTTGAAAAAATTAGTAGTTTTATCCCAAAAGATAAAATTGTATATTTACCATCTAACGAATTAATTAGAGTGGAATATATAAGCGAATCTAAAGAATTAAAAAGCGAATTAATTTATGGATTATATAGATTAAGAAACGAAAAACATCTTGTTGTAATTGCAACTGCCTCAACAGCAATGAGATTTTATCCAAGTATTGAGACGTTTGATAATAGTTTTTTATCATTAAAAGTTGGCGATAAAATCGATATCGAGAAGTTTAAAAACAGCTTAGCAAAAATAGGATATATAAGAGTTAATAAAATAGATCAATCTTTAGAATATGCTTTTAGGGGCGGAGTAATTGATATATTTACTTTAAATTATGAAAATCCAATAAGAATTGAATTATTTGATGATGAGATAGAATCAATTAGACTTTTTAATATTGATACCCAAACTTCATATAAAAAAATAAATGAATGTGTAATCATTCCTGCTTCAATAAATTTATTAAATGAAGATGAAATTGCTAAGGCAAAAAATAAAATAGTTTATCAATTAGAGAATGACTATAAAACAAGGAGTGAAGAAGAAAAAGAGGAATTAAAAACTAATGTTGAAGAAGATATTAGAGAAATTTTAGAGAGCGGATTTAGCAACAAAAATTATAAATATTATGGGTTTTTGCAGGATTTTCATACCAGTTTGATAGATTTTATGCCTAACTCAAAAGTAATTGTTACCTCGAAAGATGATTTTGAAAAATCAAGAAGTACATTATTAAAAGAGTCACAAGAGTTTTTATTAGAACTTCAACATAATCAAAAAGCCATATCTCATTTAGAGTATTTTAATGAAAGAGCCGCATTATTCACTAATGCTATTTCAACTACAATATTAAATAGGTTTTATATATCGAAGGATGATGTATCCATTCCTTTAAGAGGTGTACAAGAGTTAAACTCAAAAGAGAAAAACCTTAAATTAATAATTGAGTTTTTCGTCTCTCAAAACTATAAATTGGTTTTAACTTTTTCTAATGAAAATGAAAAAGAGTTAATAATTGAGACTTTAAAAAAACTAGATATTAATTATTCGTATAGTGAAGAATTACGATTTGACGAGACTAGTGTTGTAACAGTATCTAAAAGTATATTTGATTTATCCTTTGAGTTACCTCAAGAGAATATCATAGTTCTTTCACCGAGTTATTTATTTAGCTCAAAAGGGACTATTAAAGCTTATACTACTAAGTTTAAAGAAGGAAAAATTATTGAGAGCTTTGAAGAACTTGAACCTGGTGATTATGTTGTTCATGAAAAATATGGCATTGGAAAATTTTCTAAAATTGAAACTATAGATATAGATGGTAAACATAACGACTATATTGAAATTTTATATGCTAACGATGACAAACTTTATATTCCTTTGTATCAATTTAATTTGATTAGAAAATATGTTGGAAAAGAAGGTAGTGTACCCAGGCTTACAAATATTGGAACAAAGCAACGGGAAAAAACCAAAAAGAAAATCAAAGAAAAAATAAACGATTTAGCGGATAGGCTACTATCTTTATATCAAGAGAGAGCTAAAATCCCAGGATTTGCTTTTGAAAAGGACGATGATATTCAAAAGTCTTTTGAAATCAGTTTTTCGCACGACTTAACGAAAGATCAAAGAAAATGTGTTGAAGAAATTAAAGAGGATATGGAAAAGCCACATCCAATGGATAGACTTCTTTGTGGTGATGTAGGATTTGGAAAAACCGAGGTTGCCTTAGAGGTTGCTATGAAAGCTATTTTAAGTGGCAAACAAGTGTGCTTTTTGTGTCCTACCACATTACTAGCGATGCAACATTATAAGGTTGCAATCGAACGTTTTAAAGAATTTCCTGTAAAAATTGAAATTTTGACTAGAATGGTAAATCCACAAAAGGAGAAGTCTATTAAAGAGCTTTTACAAGAAGGAAAAGTTGATCTTTTAATAGGAACGCATAAGGTTTTATCTAAAGATATAATCTTTAAAGATTTAGGACTACTTATCATTGATGAAGAACAAAGATTTGGTGTAGAACAAAAAGAAAAAATAAAAGAAATGCATAAAAATATAGATGTATTGACTTTAAGTGCAACCCCTATCCCAAGAACTTTACAGTCTAGTTTAGTGGGATTAAAGAGTATTTCAACAATTGAGACGCCTCCAGAAGGAAGATTTCCTATACAAACCTATGTTATTAATTATGATGAGGGTGTAATTAAAGAAATTATTCAACGTGAATTAGGCAGAAAGGGTCAAGTTTATTATTTATATAATGATATTGCTTTGCTAGGTAAAAAGGCATTGGTTTTACAAAAGATGGTGCCTGAAGCTCGTATAGGAATCGTTCATGCAAGAATGGACAAAGAAGATATTGATGATGTTATGAGTAGTTTCTATAGTGGAGATATCGATATTTTACTTGCAACCACAATTATTGAAAACGGAATTGATGTTAGAAATGCAAACCTATTATTAGTTGAGAATGCAGATAGATTTGGATTAGCTCAACTTTATCAAATTAAAGGTAGAGTTGGAAGAGGTGATAGAATGGCTTTTGCCTACTTAATGATTAAGCAAAACAAAAAGTTAACTGATGATGCTAAAAAAAGGCTTAAAGCAATTCAAGATTTCACTGAATTAGGAAGTGGATATAAAATCGCTCAAAGAGATTTATTAATTCGTGGAGCGGGTGATATTCTTGGGCCTGAACAAGCTGGTTTTGTTGATTCAGTAGGTATTGATATGTATATTCGTTTATTAAACGAAACTATCAAGGAGAAAAAAGGTGAAAGAGAAGAAAATAGGAATATTAAATCGCTTAATACAATTGATGGTTATATTCCTCAAAAGTTCGCAAAAAGCGATGAAAAGCTTGAAATTTATCAAAAAATATTACAAACAACTTCAATACCTTTGCTCAATGATTTAAAAGCAACAATTATTGACCAATATGGAAAGTTACCTGATAGTGTTTCCTCTCTTTTTATTAAAAGAGCAGTTGATATCTATTTAAGTGAAGAGGAATTTAAAACTTATAATGAGTATCCTAAATACGTTAAAGTAGTTTTAAGTGATAAATTTTCCACAATTAATGGAATAGGGACAAGTTTATTTACTGCTTTAATAAAATTTGTAAATAGAATTAAAATGTCTTATAAAGATAAATTAATTAATATAGACATTGATAAAAATGATGAGTGGGTTTTTACACTTTTAGATGTGTTAGAGGTAGTGCATAAAGTATATGCCTCTCAAAGAAAGGCGAAAATAGTTGATGAGAATTGATAAATATTTAAAATTAACAAGATTAATTAAAAGAAGAACAGTTGCTAAAGAATTACTAGACAGAGGACTTTTTACTATTAATGGTAAAGTTGCTAAGCCTTCTAGCGAAGTGAATGAAGGAGATTTAATTGTTTTGCCTCTTGGACGCCATAAATTAACAATTAAAGTAGTTAAAATTGCTAGTTACGCTAAAAAAGAAGTGGCTCAAGATTTATATGAATTAATAAGCGATGAAGTAATTGAGACTAATGAAGACTAATTTAGATAAAAAGAAAAAATATATTTTAGCTTGTAGTTATGGACCAGATTCCATGGCCTTATTTTCTTATTTAGTTAAAGAAAATATATATTTCGAAATTGCCCATGTAAATTATCATATTTTAAAACAAGCTGATGATGATGAAAAAGGCATTATGAAAGAAGCTAGTAAGTATAATATCAAAGTGCATGCTTTAGAAACTCATATGCCTAAAGGGGTAAACGAAGAAGATTGGGCTAGAGATATTCGATATGATTATTTTGAAAAAGTGTCTATAGAGACTGGGATTAAAGATGTTTTAGTAGCACATAATGAAGATGATTTAATCGAGACTTATTTTTTACAAAAAGAAAGAAATAATGTCGTTAGTTATTTTGGCTTAAAAGAAGTTTTAATTAGAAAAAACTATAATGTAGTTAGACCTTTATTAGGCTACTCAAAAAAATATTTATTAGATTATTGTATAGAAAATAATATTCCATATTCCATAGATCCATCTAACTTTGACTCAAAGTTTAAACGCAATAAATTTAGAAACGACATAGTTTCAAAGTTAACTCGTGAAGAAAGAAATGCTATTTTAATTGAAATTCAAAATAAAAACGCTGAAATTGCAAAGTTTTTAAGTTTAAATAAAAGATTTTTTAAAAAGAAAACATTATTAATTAATAAAGATTTTTTAAAAGAAATTAGTGATGATAAGTTTGACATCCTATTGATTGAATTGCTTAAAAAAAGCGACATTTATGTTCCGATTTCAAAGGGCGCAAGTAAAGAAATTTATTTAGCAATTAAGTCTAAAAAAGGAAATTGGAAATACCCTTTAAAGCCTAATTTATACCTATATTATGAGTATGGATTATTGTCTATTCACGAAGATCAAAACGATTATGTGTATAAAATTGATAAACCAGATGTTAGTGGTGTGTTTATGATTAATTCAAAGGCTAAAAACTTTGATTTAGTAAAAGAAAAATTTCCTCTATTTATTAAAAATGTTAAGCCTAATGAAACATATTTTTATGACGGAAAATCATTAAAAGTTAATCGTGAATTTATTTCTTGGAAAGTCCCTCTTTCAATTAGAAGCGTTTGGCCTGGAATATACGATAGTGATATGAACTTAATTTATGTTCCGAAATATCAAACTGGGCGCAATATTAAAGGAGATGGATTACTTAAATTTAACCTTAATGATATTTATGAGTAAGTAAAAAGTTTTGTAAAATTATTTATTAAATGTACAATAAATATCGTATCGGTAAATAAGTTACTTTATTTATAAAGTATTCATAGTTATATCTATTGACTGAAATGAAAGGAGAAAAGAATGGAAAAGAAGAAAAACTCTAGATGGTATAGTTTCCTAATTTATGCAGTTATTATTGCCTTAATTGCTTTTTTAGTTTATTTCATTTTTAATCAAACAAATCAAAGATACAAATATATCGCTAGTTCTGATGCAATTCAACTTGTTCAAAAAGACCAAGATGATAGTCAAAGCTACGATATTTATCAAGCAAAAGCAGAAGCTAATGGTAATCAAGTTACTTTTTATTTTTCTACGATTGAAAAGAGCGCAACAAATACAAGTGAATATACTGTAACTAGCTTTTACACAACATTCATTTATAGTGATTATTACACACCAGTTATTACAACTGCAGATAGTAATTCCAAAATTACAATTTATGAAGCTGTTGTAGAACAAATCAATAGATCAAAAGGAAAAGACACTTATCCTTCCACGGTAACTAGTTCAATGTATTATGAAAGTGCACAATATCAAGAAAGTGCCTTAATGAGTTGGTTACCAACAATTATTAGTACAGTTTTAATTATTGCTTTAGGATTTATCTTCTTTAGATTTTTAATGAATAGTGCTGGTGGTAATCAAGCCGCACTTGAATTTAATAAGTCTAAGGCTAGAAGAATCGATGATAGCAAAGTTAAATTTAAAGATGTCGCAGGTTGTGATGAAGAAAAAGCTGAAATGATGGAACTTGTTGACTATTTGAAGAATCCTAAAAAGTACACAAAATGTGGTGCTAAATTGCCAAAAGGTTTCTTACTAGTCGGTCCTCCAGGTACAGGTAAAACACTTTTAGCTAAAGCTGTTGCTGGAGAAGTTGGTGTTCCTTTCTTCTCAATTTCTGGTTCTGACTTCGTTGAAATGTTTGTTGGTGCTGGTGCTGGAAGAGTTAGAGATTTGTTTAAGACAGCTAAACAAAATGCTCCTTGTGTTGTATTTATTGATGAAATTGATGCTGTTGGTAGACAAAGAGGTGCTGGTCTTGGTGGAGGTAACGACGAAAGAGAGCAAACCCTTAACCAATTACTTGTTGAGTTAGACGGTTTTGAAGAAAATTCTGGAGTCATTATCATTGCTGCAACCAATAGAGCTGATGTTCTTGATCCTGCATTATTAAGAGCCGGACGTTTTGATAGACAAATTACAGTTAATTTACCTGATAGAAAAGGTAGAGAAGCAATCTTTAAAGTTCATGCAAGCAATAAGAAGATTGACCCATCAATTGATTTTGATCAATTAGCAAAAAGAACAGTTGGATTTAGCGGTGCTGATATTGCTAATATTCTTAACGAAGCTGCAATTCTTGCTGTTAGAGGCGGCAGAGAAATGGTTGTTATGGCTGATATCGATGAAGCTATCGATAGAAGAATTGCTGGACCTGCAAAATCTAATAAGCAAATGCAAGAAAAAGAAAGAAGACAAGTTGCATATCACGAAGCAGGACACGCAATCATTGGTCTTACCTTACCTAACGCAGACAAAGTTAGAAAAATTACAATTATTCCACGTGGCCAAACTGGCGGACATGTTTTAATGGGACCTGAAGACGATAGATTCCTTCTCACCAAGAGTGAATTAGAAGCAGAAATCTGTGGATTCCTTGGTGGAAGATCTAGTGAAGAAATTTTCTTTAAAGATGTATCAACTGGCGCAAGTAATGATATTGAAAGAGCAACTCAAATTGCTAGATCAATGGTAGTTGAATATGGTATGTCTTCATTAGGACCAATTCAATACGAGAAAAATACAGGTAGTGTCTTCCTTGGAAGAGACTATAATTCACAAAAGAATTTCTCTGTTGCTGTTCAAGATGAAATCGATAAAGAAATTAGAAAGATTATTGAAAATGCTCATAGTTTAGCTTTATCAATAATTGAAAAGAGAAAAGATGATGTTATTTTAATTGCTGAAACATTACTTACTCATGAAACTATTACCGAAGAAGAAATTAGTTACTTATTAGAACATCGTGAATTACCACCTGAAAAGGTAAGTCAAAAAGATGCTGCTATGAGTAGCACTAATACTTTGAAAGAAAACGAAACAAAAGAAAGTGAAAACAAACCTGAAAACGAAGTTAAAGATGTAACAAGTGAAAACGCTACTCAAGAAACTTCAAGTTCAGAAAACGTAACTCCAAAAGAAAATTAAAATGGATTTAACAATTAAGGATTTAAAATTGAAAGGGAAAGTTATTCTTGCTCCGATGGCAGGAATAACTTCTTTTTCTTACAGAAAATTTATGAATAAATTTAATCCAGCAATTACTTATACTGAAATGATAAGTGATTGTGGTTTAATCTATGGGAATAAAAAGACTTTTGAGATGTTAAAAACTGATGGCAGTGATAGACCACTTGGAGTCCAATTATTTGGAGGAAAAAAAGAAACATTATTAAAAGCTATTGAGATTTTAGAAAACACAGGAATTAATTATGACGTTTTAGATATTAATTTAGCATGTCCTGTAAATAAGGTTGTTAAGTCAAATGGTGGTTCAACTTGGCTAAAAGATCAAGATGCTTTACTTGATTTAATGACAGCAATAGTCAAAAAGTCTTCTAAACCAGTAAGTGCTAAAATTAGACTTGGCTATAATGAAATTAATGTTAATGAGACTGTCCAGACTTTAGAAAAGGCCGGAGTAAGTTTTATTATGATTCATGCTAGAACAAGAAAGGATTTATATCATGGAAAACCAAGATTTGAGGAACTTTCAAAAGTTAGGGATTTAATTAAAATTCCTTTTGGAGTAAGTGGAGATATTTATACACCAGTAGATGCTATTAACGCTTTAAAAATAACTAGAGCTGATGCAATTTTAGTAGCTAGAGGTGGAGTAGGAAATCCACTATTAATCACTAACATTAATCGCCTTTTAAACAATGAACCACTTGAAGAAACAACTTTCGAAAAACAAGTGAACTATTTTAATGAATATAAAAGTTTATTAGTTTTAGAAAAAGGTGAAGCGATTGCCACATCTATTTTAAAAGGAATAGCGCCTAAATTCTTTTTAATGTTCAAAGATAAATATAAAGAATTGCGTAAATCTTTGGTTTTTGCAACGAATTTAAATGAATTTGATGAAATAATCGCAAAGTTTTCAAAATAATTTTTACTAATTTAAAATATTCAATTATTATTTATTGAAATTGACTTTTAAATTATTGCCTAGTATAAATTTATTTATGGAAACAATTTTATATATTGCAATTGTAGAAGATCAACAAGATGATTATGATTCATTAAAGAAATGTTTGGATGCTTTTTCTATTAAGAATAATGTCGAATTTAAAATTTCTTATTTTGAGAACGCTGTTTTATTTCTTAAGCAATATAGATCTGATTTTGATATCGTATTTATGGATATTGATATGCCTACAATAAACGGATTAGAAGCAGCCGAAAGTTTACGAAAAATAGACGAAGAAGTTCTGTTGATATTTATTACTAATTTAGTCCAACTTGCTATAAAAGGATACTCTGTCAGTGCTTTTGATTTTGTTTCTAAGCCATTAAATTATAGTCAGTTTTCGACCTTAATGACCAAAGCTCTTAAAAAAATAAGTTACAAAAAAAGAAAAGAAATAATTATAAATTCAAACAGAAAAAATTTTAGAATAGACGCGTTGTCTTTACTTTATGTTGAAGTAGTTAATCATAGTTTAATTTATCATACAACTTCAAATGAAATAAATTCGTGGGGAAGCTTAGCAAAAGTTTACGAAGAATTAAAAACAGAAGGTTTTGTGAAGATAAATAAATCAATAATATTGAATCTGAGGTTTGTTAAAGAAGTTGATGGATTTAATATTATTTTGACTAACGGAGAAACGCTTTATCTTTCTCGTTTAGAGAAAAAAAGTTTTTTAGAAAAATTTACAAGGTTTGTTGTTGGTGACTAATTTATGTATGATATTAATAATTTTTTCATCTACAAAATAATCGTTTTAGTTGAGATATTGATTGCTCAATTTATGTTTTTAAAAAGGATGAAAAAAAGATCCTATTTTTTAATTAGGTTTACTTGCGTTCATATACTTCTAATTGGTTTAACAATGGCAATACCCGTTTTTAGTTATGAAGCTCGGTATATTTCTTTATTGTTTATATTTATTTATCTTTTAACAGTAATTGGTCAATTTTTTATTTATGATGTCAAATGGCTTGTTTTGCTTTATTTAACTTCAGCTGGATATATTACACAACATTTATCGTATTCGATTGTTCAAATAATAATGATAATGAGTGGGTTAGATGTTAGCTCTGTAATCGGAATGTATGGAGATGAAACGGCGCTTCAAATGGATTATTTTAGTTTAGCAATAAATATTGAAGTGTTTTTCATCGTCTATTTATTAACTTATGGATTCTTTGCTTCAAAAATTAAAGAAGTTGATTTTTATATAGATAAAAAGCGGATTTTCTTTTTGTGTGGATTTTTTGCATTTAGTGCAATTGTCTTAAATTCATTTGTTGTTAACTCTAAAGGCGCAAAAGAAAATGCTGAATATGTCTTAATTTCTTCTTTGTATTCTTTTTGTATATCTTTTTTAACATTGCTTTTTTATTATCAACTAATTTCAGCGAAAAAAGCTGAGCATCAAAGAGATATGATTAAAAAAATGTGGCAAGATGATAAGGAACACTATAAAATCGCTAAAGAAAATATAGATATAATTAATACAAAGTGCCATGACTTGAAGCACCAAATTAGAAAAATGAGACAAGGGAATTCTTTAGATAATAATTACATTGAAGAAATTGAGAATTCTATTATGATTTATGATAGTGTCTTAAAAACTGGGAATGATGCTCTAGATGTTGTTTTGGCTGAAAAATCCTTTATTTGTAATAAACAGCAAATTTCTTTAACAGGAATTATTGATGGAGAGAAACTTTGTTTTATTGAGGAAAGCGATATTTACGCTCTTTTCGGGAACGCAATCGACAATGCAATTGAATACCTAATTAAAATTGAAAATCATAGCGATAGATTTATTAGAATTCAGTCAAAAGAAACAAATGGTTTGTTTATCATACGAATAGAAAACTATTTAAAAGAACCTGTTGAATTAAAAGATGGCTTACCAATTACCACTAAAGAAGATAAAAACTTACATGGTTTTGGTATGAAATCCATGAAGATGATAGTTGAATCGTATGGTGGAGAGTTATTTATAAATCAGGAAAATAATTTATTTTCAATAAATATGACTTTTCAGAATAAACCACTTACGAAAGAGAAATAACTTGTTGCGAAATGTAGGTTGTAAGCGCTTACATCAATAATTAATATTATTACAAAGGAGTTAAATTCATGAAAAGAAGAAAATTATTATTTTTAGCAGCCTTTGCATTAATTGGTTTGGGTGTTACAGGCTGTACAACAACTGAAAAGCCTGATGATAATGATAATCCAGGTATTACAGACAATGAGAAAGTTGAAGTTAGCGAGATTAGTATTGAACTCGATAAAGCAACAGCAAAAGTTGGAGATATTTTGACACCAACAATTAAAATTAGACCAACAAACGCAACTAACAAAGAATACGTTTTAAGTAGTAGTGATGAAGAAGTTGCTAAAATTGAAGATGGAAAAATCCATTGTTTAGCAGAAGGAAGTGTATTTATCACCGCTAGATCGAAAGATAATCCTAATAAGAAAGGTGAAGTCAAACTAGATGTTTTTGGTGTTGATGAAGAAGGAAGAGTTGAAAATATTTTTGAAGCCGAAGAAGGCAATGTTATTCCTGCAGAAAACGGGACAATTAGAGTCGAAGATGTAGTTGATGATAGAGTTAGTGGAACAGGAGTTGTAGGCTCACTTTCAAAAGGCGATAGAATCATTTGGGGAATTAATTCTTCAGCAAAAGACGATAACGCTTTATTAAAAATGAGGCTTATGGGGCCAAGTGGATGGTTAGGATATTGGGATTCAATACCATATAATTTTTCTGATCGGTATACTATTAAGATTAATGGAAAAATTTTAGATACCGAATCAATTTCTGTTGAGGGTACTGAAAAACAAGGATCAAGCGCTGATTATTATGCAATGGTTGACGTTGAACTTGGTCAAATTAGTTTAAATGAAGGATTAAATACAATAACCTTTGTTTGTTCAAATAGATTTGATCAATCTACTATCAATCAAGGCATTTATAATGGAACAATTTCTTGCTTTGGGAATGTTGATAGAATCTCTGTTAAGAGTTCTAAAGATTTAAGTTATGTAGCTAATACTACTGAAGTAGAGAATGCAGACCCAGATATTTTATATAAATCTTTAAAACTCGAAGTTGAATCTTCAACCACAAGAATTTATGAAAACAAAGACAATCCTTTAGTTGATTTAGGCGATAAGACTTCTGTTGAATTTAAAGAAAAAATGAATATCATGATGGGAGTAAATGCCGATTCAACAATCAAAGCAAAACTGAATTTGAATATTGCGACACCTTTTGAAAACTCTCTTGAAAAAGGCAACGATGTAGCATTAAAAGATATTCTTACACTTAATATTAATGGTAAAAAAGTTGATATTGAAAACATTACTTTAAAAGCTGGAGAAATTGATGACAGAAATACTTTCAATGTTGTCACAACTGGTTGGATAGAAATACCTGAAGGCAACAATGAAATAAGTGTTGTTGTTAACTCTGATTTAAGTAAGTATGATTTCAAAGGTGCTCTTGACTATGTTGAAATTCAATCAGTTTCTGGAACTTTAACTCCATTTTTAAATGAAGAACCAATGCCTTCAACAACTTATAAATTTGAAGCTGAAGCGAATACTACAAAACGTGTTGGCTATCCTGAATTAAGTAGTGGTGCAACTTATGTTGAATTTATTGATGCAAAAAAAGTCCAAACAGATGTTTACACTAATAAGTTAGAAACAACTAAAATTATTTATGGTATTGAAGCAAGTGCAGACACATTTGTTACAATTTCAATGAATATGGCCACACCTTATGTTGATGAAAACACAACCATTGAAGATGTTGGAGCAGGAAGTATTGGTGATCTTTGGGTCAATGGCACATTAATTAGTACGCCAAACACTTTAAAAGGAAATAATAAAAAAGGTGCAAAAGACAATTTCACTTATTTCACAATTGAAGAGCAAGTTGAATTAAAAGCTGGCAAAAATAGAATCGTTTGGGAACCTCAAAATTATACAGGCAACGAATATGCTTATTTTGGAGCTTTAGATTATATTGAAGTTACAGCAAGTGCAAATTTAACAGCTTACGAAGTCAATATGTGGACTGATAGAAATACATATTTCGACGATGCTAATAACGAACCAATTTATGTAACTGTTGATAAAGTTAGTGAATCAAGTCCAAATACATGCTGGGTAGGATTATATAAAGAAGAAGATTCTGTTGAAGAAAATCAACCAGGTTCTTTATATTGGTATTATCCAACAAACAGCGCTTATAATAGTGACCAAGTCTATTATCTTAATAAACCTTGTGATATTACTAGACAAAATCCAAATTCAGAACGTCCATTAATTGGGGCTGAAACAGGCGGTTATTATAAGATTGTTTACATGGAAAAAGATACAACTAACGCCAATAATGGTTATGATGTAACTGATGTCGTTCATATAAGCGTATGGAATGATCCAGATGTTTATGGTCGTATTAACTAATATTAGTTATGACAATTAAAAAAATAATCCCTCTTATCTTTTGCTTATCTTTAGTTAGCCTTGTTGGGTGTACCAATAACACCCAACAAGATGATCCTAATGATGAACCATTAATAAAAGAAGATATTACTAGTCAATATCTTGAAATAAATTATTACCATGACTCTGAAATAAAAAACTCTGCAGAAGGCTTATTATTAATAAGAAAAAAGGAAAACATTGATTTAAGTTCTTTTTCTTTATCGGTCAAATGGGGTAATGATAATAATGCTTTTAAAGATTATGACTCTTTATTTTCTATAGAAAATATAAAAGCAACAGAGTATGAATATGAATTTAAAGAAAATAGTTTAATTCCTATTAGGGCAACTAAACTATGGGTTGAAATTCTTGATAAAAACGATATTGTCGATAAAGGTACAATCGATGTCACTGCATATAAAAAGGATGTGGAACTTGTAACAAGTTTTGAAGTGATTAGTGATCAACAAGTAAATACATCAACAAAAGGTTTTTATAGAAGAAGTGTAAAAGCGTTTAAAGATATAAAAGAAAATAATCCTAATTCTTTTGGAATTTTTGTTAATGGTGATATTGTTGATGAGTGCAGTGCTGCAAATTATGATGAATTCTATAAATCATATGCTGAAGTATTTAAAGAAAACGAAATTCCTATGTATGTTGGAATCGGAAATCATGAATTTATTAAGCTAAGTGAGAATGCTTACTATGAAGGAATGAGTGAAAGTCAAATTTCTAAAAATTTCAATGAAAGATTGAATTTACGGAAAGAAAAAACAGGCAATGAATCACAATATTATTCTATTGATAATGGTGATATGAAATTTATCTTTTTGGGAACAACTAGAATGCCAATGGCTCTTGATGGTAATTCTAGAGCAGATTGCTATTTGGGTGAAGAGCAGCTACTTTGGTTAGAAAGTGAAATTAATCAAAGCAAAGATAAAAAAATTTTCATTATGTCTCATGGCAGCTTAAGAGATACTGTTAGTGGTTCCTTAACTTCTTTAAAACAAACGTGGTATGGATATAATAAAGAAGAAGAAAGTAAGATTAGAGAAATAATAGATGGCAAAGATAATGTTTACTTTTTTTCAAGCCATTCTCATTGGTGTTTTGAAAGCGAAAACCCTTATTTAATTGAAGAAGGCGGTCCATCATTCTTCAACACCGGAGCAATTGGATATTTATGGGAAGGTAACGGTGATGGTAAACATTATAAAGATGGTAATTATGAAAATGGCGGAGCTCAAGGACTTTATGTTGAAGTTTACAAAGATCAAATTCATATAAAAGGAAGAGAGTTCGAAGATGTTGATGGAACAAGTCAATATTGGTTTAGTAATTATCAAGTTGTAATTGAAATATAGGAGTTTTTATGAAAAAAGGTTTTAAAATAGCATTATTTTCATCTCTTTTAGTATTAAGTGGCACGATTATTGTTGGTAATATTTTAGTTTATAATGTTTTTGGAAAAGACTTTATCAACAGTGCTATTGTTGGCAGTTCATCTTCTTATGGTGATGAAGAAAGTCAAAAACTAGGAGCTGATTTGGTTAGAAAAATTAGTGAAGGCGGAACAGTTTTATTGAAAAATGAAAACAATGTATTGCCATTAAATACCAAAGAAAATAACAAAATCAATGTTTTTGGATATACGGCTTTAGATAATGCATGGGTTTTTACTGGTGTTGGTTCTGGTTCTTGTAAACCTGACCCAGCTAAAAGAGTTGGAATACTTGGAGGATTAGAACAAGCTGGCTTTGAATACAATGAAGAAATTATTAATAAGTATAAAGAAGCTATTCCTACTACAGATCCATGGATGTCGATGAATCAAAACGGAAAAATAATTCAACCTGATTCAAGTTTTTATACTGATGAATTAATCGAAAACGCGAAAGAATTTTCCGACACTGCTTTAGTTGTTTTATCTAGAATAAGTGGAGAAAATGTTGGTGAAATTCCTACAGTTTCGACGGATTATCTTAGTGGGGAAGTTGATACTTCAAGGTCTTATTTAGATTTGGCTAAAAAAGAAGAAGAAATGTTAGAAATTGTTGAAGAGAATTTTGATAAGGTAATTGTTTTATTAAATACAACTAATAATATGCAATGTGAATTTTTATTAGATGGAGGTATCGATTCAGCATTATATTGTGGGGCTACTGGATTATGTGGAGCTGAAAGCGTTGCAAATTTACTTGCTGGGAAAAAGACAGTATTAAACGAGGATGGGGAAAAGGAGGAAGTGCTTGTTTCTCCTAGCGGAAAACTTGCTGATACGTATGTTTTTGATTATAAAAACGAACCAGTCTATGCTAATTGTTTTGTAACAAATAAGTCAACTACTGGTGGAAATATAGTTTATCAAGAAGGGATTTATTTTGGTTATCGTTGGTATGAAACTGCCAACAAAGAAGGATTCTTTTCTGGATTAAAAAATGGTTATGATTCAGCAGTTATTTATCCTTTTGGATATGGTTTAAGTTATACAAATTTTGATTGGGAAGTAATTAATGTAAGTCTACCTGAAGACTCAAATATCAACAAGGATTCTAAAATTAATATTGTAGTTAGGGTAACAAATAAAGGAAATTATCCTGGTAGGGATGTTGTTCAACTTTATTATAGCGCGCCTTATTATGATGGTGAAATTGAGAAAAGCGCTGCAAATTTAGTAGATTTTGTTAAAACACCAACAATTGAACCTGACAAATATTATGATATTCAACTTACCGTAGACGCTTATTCTATGGCAAGTTATGATTGTTATGACAAAAACAATAATTTAAACACAGGTTATGAATTGGATGCTGGGCAATATGAATTATCTTTAAGAACTGATGCACATAACTTAAAAAATATGAGTAGAAATATTATTACTTATAATGTTAAGGAAGATATTTTATTTCAAAAAGATCCAGTTACTAATTATGATGTCATCAATAGATTTACTGGAGAGGATGCATATGCTGGAGTAAGTATTGACGGATCAAACGTTGGGATAAACGAAACATATTTAAGTAGAGAAGATTTTATTGCGACATTTAGGGATCGTGCTGCTAGTTTACCAAAAGATCAAACAAAAATAAGTAAAGCAAGAACGTATGTAAGTAAAGCAAACAATCAAGAAGAAATGCCAAAATTCGAAGAAAACAACGAACTTTATGTTGTTACGAAAAAAGATGGTACAAAAGCCTCTTCAGAAGAGTTAAAGAATTCTAAAGATTTAATTTTTAATGATAACTTAGTGGATGAACTTACTAAGGACTATGATGGTGAACTTTGGGATAAATTAATTAATCAAGTTTCAAAATCAGAAGCGAAAGCTTTAGTTGAAAGAAGTGGTTTTGGCTCTGAAACTATTGAGTCTATTGGAAAACCAAGTACACTTGATTTTGACGGACCAAGTGGATTTAATGAAAACACTCAAAAAGTAGCAGAAGATAAATCATTATGGACAAGTTATCCAGCAGAATGTGTAATTGGATGTACATTTGATGTTCAATTGGCTAATGAAATTGGAAAATCAATGGCATTTGAAGCAAATAAGAGTGGCATTAACGGTTGGTATGCACCAGGAGTAAATTTACATAGATCAAATTATAACGGAAGAAACTATGAATATTATAGTGAAGACCCAATCGTTTCTGGAAAGTTAGCAAGTGCGACAATTCAAGGTGCTAAATCTGGTGGATTATATTGCTATTTGAAACATTTTGTTTTAAGTGAAGAAGGAGACAACGCAAAAGGTGTAGATACTTGGATTACCGAACAAGCTCTTAGAGAACTTTATTTAAAGCCATTTGAAATAGCTGTTAAAGATGGTGCAAACGGCATTATGACTGCCTTTAATCGAGTAGGACCGGTTTGGGCAGGTGCTTCTTATGATTTATGCACAGAAATTTTAAGAAATGAATGGGGATTTAAAGGCAGTGTGATTACTGACTGGAGTAGTGGCGATGACATCATGAATACACAAATGGGTGTAGTTGCTGGAAACGACATGTGGTTAAATCCTTTAAATAATAACGGAAAACCATTAGATGTTAATGATCCAACAGAGATGTATTGTGCTAAACTCGCATTAAAACATAATTTATATACCTATGTTTCTACTTATAAATATGCTAGAGATTATACTTCGGATGATGATTATAAAATTAATGCCGGCGTTATTGGTGGAGGTCAAGCACAAGACTGGGTTACTCCAAGAATAATCGCAATTGATTTGACAGTTTTTGGATGTACCATTATTTCGGCTTTGTACTTATTCGAACCTTGGAAATACTTTAAAAAAGAAAAACAAGAATAAAAATAGAATCCCTTGTTAAATTAAATTAATAAGGGATTTTTTATTAAACTTTTGGAATAAAAACCTATTTTTAGTATTATTTTTTGCTTCTTTTGGCTTCTTATTAAAGTTATTAAAGATTTATCTTTAACTAAACGATATTAGATGAAAAATTATATAAACTTGTTTATAATATTCTAGAAAATTGAGAGGGTAAAATATGGAACGCAAACTTACAGATCAAGAACTTGCTAGAAGAGAGAAACTTAATAAATTACAAGAGTTAGGTGTTAATCCTTGGGGACAAAAGTACGAAAGAACTGATACATCTGAAACTTGCAAAGAAAAAGCAAAAGATAAAACAAATGAAGAGTTAGAAGCAAATCCAATTCATGTAAATGTTGCTGGAAGAGTAATGTTTTTACGTAAAATGGGAAAAGCATCTTTTTTAAACTTACAAGACAAATTCGGAAAAATCCAAGCCTATTTATCAATCGATTCAGTTGGTGAAGAAAACTATAACATTTTTAAACTTACTGATATTGGAGATATTGTTGGTTTAGAAGGTCATTTGATGTTAACTAGAACTGGTGAATTAACTATTAAAGTTAGTAAATTTACATTCTTAACAAAAGCTTTAAGACCTTTACCAGAAAAATTCCATGGCTTAACAGATGTTGAAGAAAGATATAGACATCGTTATGTTGACTTAATAATGAATGAAGATGCAAAAAGAGTAGCTTTACTTAGACCAAAAATTGTTAGAAGTATGCAACATTATTTCGATAATTTAGGTTTTGTTGAAGTTGAAACTAGTGTACTCCAACCAATTTTAGGCGGAGCAAATGCTAGACCATTTATTACTCATCACAACACACTTGATAAAGATTTTTATTTAAGAATCGCTACCGAACTTCAATTAAAAAGATTAATTGTTGGCGGATTAGAAAAAGTTTATGAATTTGGTAGATTATTTAGAAATGAAGGCATGGATACTAAACATAATCCTGAATTTACTACTGTAGAACTTTACGAAGCTTATGGTGATTTAGAATCAATGAGACAACTTTGTGAAGGTGTAATCAGAAACACATGTAAAGAATGCTTAGGAACAACCAAAATAAATTATCAAGGTAAGGAAATAGATTTTGGTCCAGAATTTAGATGGGTTTCAATGGCTGAACTTGTTAAAGAAAAAACAGGTTTGGATTTTGAAGGAGATATTACTTTTGAAGAAGCAGTTAATTATGCTAAGTCAAAAGGAATTAAAATTGAACCACACTGGACAACTACTGGTTATATTTTGAATGCTTTGTTTGAAGAACTTTGTGAAGAAGATTTAGTCCAACCAACATTTGTACATGGACACCCAATTGAGGTCTCACCTTTAACTAAAAAGAGTGCAGATCCTCGTTTTACCGAGAGATTTGAGTTATATATTAATTCAACAGAATATGCAAATGCTTATAGTGAGTTAAACGATCCATTAGATCAAAGAGAAAGATTTGAAGCACAATTAAGAGCTAAAGAATTAGGTGATGATGAAGCTAATGAAATGGATAATGATTTCTTAGAATCACTCGAATATGGAATGGCTCCTACAGGCGGAATAGGAATTGGTATTGATAGACTTGTTACATTATTAGCTAACGAGCCATCAATTAGAGAAGTTATTCTCTTCCCATGTATGAGAGATCAAAAGTAAATATAAGAGGCTTTGCCTCTTTTATTTTTGGCAAAACGGAAAAAATAAAATTATGAATTTGTTGTACTTATGTAAACGACCAAATTCGTTATTTCATTAATACTTTACAAAGTATGCCGTTTTCGATAAAATATTAAAGCACTTTATAAGTGTTCTTCTCTGCTCTAACAGAATTGATTAGGGCCAGATGTCCAAAGGGAGGTTAAAAAATGAAAAAGTACGAAATTATGTACATTCTTAAATCCAGCCTTGATGACGCTGCAAGAAAAGCTCAAATCGAGAAACTCCATGGAATCATTACTAAAAATGGTGGTAAGGTTAACAATGTTAACGAATGGGGATTAAGAGATTTAGCTTATCCTATTAAGAAAGAAATTAAAGGATACTATGTAGTAATCAAAGTTGAAGCTGACAATGTCGCTCTTAAAGAATTTGATCGTCTTACAAGATTCGATGTCAATGTTTTAAGAACATTAGTAACAGTCGACCAAGATTAAGGAGAAAAAATGATTAATAGAGTAGTTTTAGTCGGTAGACTAACAAAAACACCAGAGTTAAAGACCACTACAAGCGGATTATCTGTTTTGACGTTTACCTTAGCTTTTGATAATAAAACTAAAGGTGCTGATGGTCAAAAAACAAGCAGTTTTATTAATTGTACTGCTTGGAGACAACAAGCAGAATTTATTGCTAAATACTGTGAAAAAGGTACACAAATCGGAGTTGATGGAAGTCTTCAAGAAAGAAGATATCAAAGAAGAGATGGAAGTAATGCTAGCACAATAGAGGTGGTTGTAGATTCAGTGACTTTGTTAAACTCTAAAAATCAAGGAACTACAAACAGTCAACCTGTAAATCAATCAGCAACAGCTTATGTTCCTGATGAAATGCCTTCCGATGATTTATTGTCAGATGAGGGAGATTTGGCAGATGACGATTTACCATTCTAGGTAGAAAGGATTAAGAAAATGGCATACTTAAAAAAGAGACCAAAGAAAAAGGTTTGTTATTTTACAAAAAATAAAGTTAAATACATCGATTACAAAGATGTTGAAACATTAAAGAAATTTATCACTCCAAGTGGTAAAATTAGTGCTCGTAGAATGACAGGAACCAGTGCTAAATATCAACGTCAATTAGCTAAAGCTATTAAGAATGCACGTTATATGGCTCTTCTTCCATACATTCAAGACTAATTTAGAAGTATTTGCCCCATACAAAGTATGGGGTTTTTTAATGGGAAAATATTTATGCATAAATTTATTATGCATAAATATATTTTCATTTTGTTTATATAAACTCTTCAATATTGTATAATTATTAAAGGTATTTTTATGCAAAAAAAGATTAATAAATTAAAGATCCAAGTTTTAATTGTTACATTAATCCAACTATTATTTGTTGGTATATTTTTGACATTATATTTATTTAATGCATTCGATATGGATAGCTATGTTTTACCTGAATACATTGCTTATGTATGTTGCGGCATTGCTGTTTTTGATTGTTTCTTTATTTGGATGGTTATTTTTAGTGTATTTAAACTTCGTCAAAAAAGTGATATTAGAACTAGCGATATCGTTGGAAATGATATTCAAGAAGCATATTTATTTGGAAAACTTGGCTTTGCTGTAGTTGATGAAGAAGGAATCGTTTTATGGACAAGCGATTTATTTAGTCAAAGATCGATTAATATTGTTAATACCTCAATTTATGATTGGTGCCCAAAATTAAAAGATTTTATTGAAAAAGAAACTGGCGATAGTTTACAAATTAATAGTCATGGTTTTGATTATTCAGTAAAATTCTTGAGAACTGCAGGGTTATTTATTTTTAAAGACGTTTCTGAATACGAAAATTTGTCTAAATTTACAACAGATCAAGCAACTTGCGTTGGTATTATTAATATTGATAACTATAACGACATCACTCAATCTAGTGAAGGAAATAACGATGCTATCACTCAAGTTAAAGCCTTAATTTCTGATTATGCAAGAGAGTTTAATGTTTTGTTAAGAGTAATTAGAAACGATTCTTATTTTGCTGTTTGCAATTTTCAATCTTTAAAAAAGATGGAAGAAGATAATTTTTCTATTCTAGATAAAATTAGGAAAGTTCAATTTAGAGAAGATGCTAGACCTACTTTGTCAGTTGGCTTTGCTCACGATTTCCCTGATGTAAATAAATTAAATGAAATGGCATCTAACGCTATAGAAATTGCGATGAGTAGAGGTGGAGATCAAGCAGTTGTTTCAAAATACGGTTCAGAGCTTAAGTTTTATGGCGGAAGAACTGAAGCAATTGAAAATAGAAGTAAAGTTAAAGTAAGAGTATTTGCTAACTCGCTTATTTCTCTTATTAAAAGAAGCTCAAATGTTATTATTATGGGCCATACCGATATGGATATGGATGCTCTAGGAAGTTGTTTAGGTGTTAAGGCAATTTGTGAATATTGCAAAAAACCTGCATTAATTGTATACGATGGCAAACTTACAGAAAGAAAAACTAAGAGTGCGTTTATCTCAACTTTCTCAAATGATGAATTATCTAAATTAGTTGTTTCTCCTAAAGATGCTCCAGACAAAATTAAGCCTACATCACTTGTAATTGTATGTGATATTTCAAGACCAAAAATGACTATGTGTCCTAAATTACTTGAAGCAACTGAAAAAGTTGTTGTCATAGACCACCATAGAAGAGCTGAAGACTTTATTGAAAAGCCAGTTCTAAGTCAAATCGAAACAAGTGCATCGAGTGCTAGTGAATTGGTAGCTGAAATTATACGTTACAATAGTGAGAATCCAGGTATTACTCTTGATGAAAGATATGCAACGATTATGCTAAGTGGTATTTTCTTAGATACTGGATTCTATAAATCAAAAACAGTTGGTTTACGTACTTTTGAGGCTAGTATGATTTTAAAGGAATTTGGAGCTGATAATGGAAAAGCTGATGATTTCTTAAAAGATGAGTATGAAGAATATACTTTAGTAAATAGACTTGTAGATACAATGAAAACCCCGTTTTATGGTGTTGTTTATTGTCAAGGCGATGAAAATGAATACTACGAAAGATCAACACTTGCTAAAGCCGCTAACCAATGCTTGCAATTAAAAGGTGTTAATGCTTGCTTTGTAATTGGCAAAACTGCTGAAAACGAAACAAGAATTAGTGCAAGAAGCGATGGAACGGTTAATGTTCAAATTCTATGTGAAAAATTTGGAGGTGGAGGCCATTTTACAATGGCAGCTGCTTTATTCAAAGACACATCAATTAAGAAGGCTGAAGAGATTTTATTAGAAACTTTGAATTCTAACTTAACAGATGCAAGAAACGAAATTGCAAAGAAGGGAGAATAATATGGAAGTAATATTATTACAAGATGTAAAAGGAATTGGTAAAAAAGGTGAAACTAAATCAGTAGCTGATGGTTACGCCCAAAATTTTTTAATTCCTAGAAAATTAGCTATAAAAAAGACTCTTGAAACTGTCAAAGAGTTAAATAGACAAAACGAGCTTGAGGCTAAGCGCCAAGAAGCTTTAAAAGAAGAAGCAATAAAAAATAAAGAAAAATTAGATTCATTAGTACTTGAATATAAAGCAAAAGCTCATGCAGATGGTACTATGGCTGGTTCAATTTCAACTAAAGAAATTGAAAAAGATTTATTGGAAAAATATCAAATTAAAATCGATAAAAGAAAATTTATTGATAAATTTTTATTAAATGCTTTTGGTTACACCAATCTAAAAATTGAATTATATAAAGGCGTAATCGGAACAGTGAGAATCCATATTAGTGAGGAAAAATAATGATTAAAAATTATCCTTCTGATGAATTAAGCGAAATGACCGTCTTAGGCATCGCCATGCTCGATGCAAAAGAAGCCTCAACTGTTGTTGTCAGCCTTACAGAGGATGATTTTTATGCTGCAAATTTAAAGAATAGAAAAGTTTTCCATGCTATGAGATTACTTTATGATGCAGGTAAAGCAATCGATATAACAACTGTAACTACTCAATTAATGGATTTAAAAGAACTTGAAAGTATAGGCGGAGTTAATTATTTAATTGAGATTACGGATAAAGTAACCAATTTTACTAATGTTGAATTTTATATTACAAACTTAAAAGATAAATCCATTTTAAGAAATCTATTAATGGAAATCGATAAGATTGAAAGCGATTATGAATCAAAAAAAATCGAAGATGTTAATGGATTTATTGCTGAGTGCGAATTAAGAATAAATAAAATTACAAATAGAAGAAGAGTAAGCGATTTTATTAGTGCAAAAGAGGCTGCTAGAACTATTGGTGATAAAATTCAAAGAAGTTATGGTATTGAGGGATCTATTACAGGCATTGCTACTGGATTTAGTAATTTAGATGCTCTTATCAATGGTTTAAACAAAAGTGAACTTATTATTTTAGCTGCACGTCCTAGTGTTGGAAAAAGTGCTTTCGCTTTAAATATAGGATATAACGCTGCTAGTAGAACTAGAAGACCAGTTGCTATATTCTCTTTGGAAATGTCTGTTGATATGATTTTTAAAAGATTATTTGCTTCACAAAGTTGTATCTCATATGACAACATTCAAAAAGGTATCTTAACTAAAGAAGAAAGATTAAAACTAAAAGAAGTCGAAAACGATTTAGTTGAAGTTCCTTTATATGTTGATGATAGTAGTGGCGCTTCAATCGATGATATAGTTTTAAAATCTAGAAAGTTAAAAGAAAATAAGGGTGATTTAGGGTTAATTATCGTTGACTATATTGGTCTTATTAATGATAACAAGAACATTTATAAAGATAATGAACAAGCCAAAATTGCGGCGTTTTCTCGTAGATTAAAGACTTTAGCGATGGAATTAGAATGTCCTGTTTTATGTCTTTCACAATTGAATAGACAAACAGAAGCAAGGGACAATAAAAAGCCACAACTTAGTGATTTAAGAAGTTCAGGTGCTATTGAACAAGACGCAGATAAAGTCATGTTTTTATATCGTCCATCTTATTATTCAGACCAAGGAATCAGTCTTAACGCTCAAAAGAAAAAGTTTGGTCAACAAAATAATGAATCAAGTAACGAAGAACCTAAAGCAGAAGAAACAAGAACTAGTGCAAATGACTTTGTTGAAATTATGGTTGCTAAAAATAGAAGTGGTAAAATCGGAACAACTCAAGTTTTATTTATGAAGAACTATGGCCGATTCTTTACTCCAGACAAATCTCATGAAGCGAGTTTTAATTCTATAAAAAATAAATACGAGAGTATTGATGAAGATGATTAATTTACATGTAATAGCTAGCGGATCCAAAGGGAATGCTAGCTTAATTTATGATGAGGAAACTTTAATATTAGTCGATCTTGGAATTAGTAAAGAAAGACTTATTGAAGGATTGAACGAAATAGGAAAATCTTTAAATGATATTAGCTATGCTTTTTTCACTCACGACCATTCAGACCACATAAAAAGTTATGAATTTATTGATGAACATAAAAGGTTTGCTTTAAGTAAAACCATTCCTTTAATCAAAACTAATGTTTTAAAAGCATATAACGAATACACTTTTGGATCTTTTTTAGTAACTCCTATTAAAACAAGTCATGATGCTTCTTCACCTTGTGGTTATTTATTTAAAAATGAAGGGGAAACTTTAGGCTATATCACTGACACTGGTTTATTAACTCCTAGAGCTTTGAAACTATTAACTAACTTAAACTATTATTATTTTGAATCTAATTATGATGAAAACATGCTTTTAAATAGTGGTCGTCCCTCGATTTTAATTGCTAGAATTTTATCTAATAAAGGCCATTTATCTAACGATTTAAGTGCAAAATATTTAAGTATGCTTGTTGGCTCTAATACCAAAGAAGTCATTTTATGCCATCTTAGCGAGGAATGTAATGAAGAAAACGTCGCTTTAAATACACACTTTGATTATTACGATAAACTTGGTTTAGATATGTCAAATATTATTTATAAATGTGCTAAGCAACGGGAGAGTGTTGATTTATGATTAAAATTAACATCTATTGCGTTGGTTCATTAAAAGAACAATATTTAAAAGACGCTATTAATGAATATAAAAAAAGACTATCTCGTTATGCTAAAGTGGAAATTATTGAAGTAAAAGAAGCTAAAGTTGATGAAACTAATATCACCAAAGGACTAAATGAAGAAGGAGAAAACATTCTTAAACGAATTAAAGACGGTGAGTACTTAATTTTAAGTGATTTACATGGAAAAGAGATTACTAGTGAGGAATTCTCTAAATCATTAAGGGAATTAATTGATAAAGGAATAAGCCCAATAAGTTATGTGATTGGCGGAACCTATGGATTAAGCAATGAGTTAAGAAAAAGAAGTAATGATAAAATTTCTTTATCAAAACTTACTTTTACTCATCAAATGACCAGAGTTATATTATTAGAGCAAATATATAGAGCTTTTAAAATTATAAATAACGAAAATTATCATCATTAAGGAGAAAAAATATGGAAATGATTGAATTTAATAATTTAACAAAAGTAGTGGATGAGCGCTATCCTCATATTAATAAATATGAATTGGATGATGGATCTACTTTTTTTGTAGAGCCAAATTTTTATACTCAATTAGAATATTCTAAAGAGCATTTTAGAAACGATTTTGATAAAGTTATTGAAAAAATGTATGAAATAGTTAGAAGAAATAAAAGAATTATTTTTACTGGAGATTATGAAGCCCCAGTTGTATATTTAGATGATTATTTCTATAGAGAAATTGATGATGTATTAGGGGAACTTAAATTATCATTTGATAATAAAGGTAACCCACATAGCGATTGGAAAGACTAAGTAAATAAGAACCCTTGGCTATAATGCCAAGGGCTATTTTTTAGTTAAGGTTATTGTTATTGTTGATAAGCTGGACGTAAGTATTTCATCGATAAGAACATTACTCTAAATGAGTAAGTCAATAAGAATAGCATTGCTCCAAATGAAGGTACTATGAATCCTAAAATTAATGATATGATAGCTGGAGAGATAGACATCCAGAATGCTATGCTATAGCATTGAAGGAACTTAGTTGATCTATTAGGATTATTTTTACCTCTAGTCATAAGGAAGACAATTAATCCCATAATAATCATAATGCCGCCATTTAATCCGGAATAAATTCCAAATGTTACCCATGTGTTTACATTATGTGGATCAACATACACTTTATTAAGATAAGATGCAAAATTATTAATCACTGCTTCTTGCTTTACATCAATTGTTGCTGAAGAAGAAATATTGTATTTAAGAATATCAGTAAATGTATAATTCGAACTTGTTCCAGCATCTGGGAAGCTTTCTAAAATATATTTATAATTGCCAGAAATTGATGAAGAAGAAGTTGAATCTACATATAATCTTGCGTAGAAATAATATTTAGTAAATAAAATAAATGAGGATGTTCTTACATATTTTACATCTTTTAATGTTTCTCTAGTTGCATCATTGGCGTCTCCGTAATTTGGATTTGAAGCAACAATGTTATTAATTAATGTTGTGTCATCTTCACTATTTGAAACATAAATATCTAAAACATGAGAACCATCTCTAGTGTATGCATAAAATGGTTTAGTAACACTAAGGACTTGGTCTTCATAGACGTAGTCTTTATAAGTTTCTTCGTGATATGTGCCTGTTAAGGAAGCATTAGCTTTATCGAAAGTAATTGTTAAATCTTCGTTTTCGCTAGCATCGTTTAAGTAGGCGTTAATTCCATAATAGAATGGATCACTAGTAGTTTGAGTGACAAGTTGACTGCCTTGAACTTGAGCAGCACTTACTGTAGGTTGAACAACCGAAATTAAAATCGCAAAAATAAAGACAATTAAGCTCCAAAACCATTTTAAAGAAGTTGCGATTTCTAAACATATTCCATTATTAATTAATGACTTAAGGCAATAAAAAACCTTTGCCCAAGGGAACGGCTTTTTATTTTTGACAACTTTTGCTTTAACTTTATTACTCATTTTCTAACCTCTTAAATAATCTTTAATAGTATATACTATTAAGGGCGTTTACTCAAATATTTTTAATACTAAAAAAAGACTAAAATCTATTGTAAAAGTGGCAACATAAAAAATATAAAATTTAAGATGGTTATCTTAGATATATTATACGGTTTTAAAAGAATATTTTTCTTAATCTATTAAATAAAAAATTGGTTATATGAGTAATAAGTATGCAAAAATCCCATATTTTTAAAATAATACACAATTTGGTATTGCTAGAAATTGACATAAATAATAGATTAGGGTATTATGTATATCCAATGGGGATGTCTTGGTTTCGACATAGATTCTTTGGCATAGATTGCAGTCGAGTTGTGACGTAATCACTAATCGATAATATCTGGCAACAGAAATTATAACTACGCATTTGCTGCTTAGTCAGCACTCTTAAAGAGTTTTGCGGGAACCTAATTAGTCTTTCTTTCGCTAGTTAACGTTTCTCATTAAAGGAAGAATAGGCTTTACTTAATGACTATAGAGTAAGGATGAAAATTTATAGTCTAGTGGCGTAAAGTTCGTAGAAATTGATAAACCATGAATTCATAAATTTCTACTAAACTGTAGTAGTTTATGTAGGGGGATTTATGGACCGGAGTTCGATTCTCCGCATCTCCACCAAGATTAAAAAATCTGTCTAAGCTCTTAATAGAACTTAGACATTTTTATTTACTAATATCGTAAGGCTGAGAATAATACTTTTTCATGAGAACCAGTAATTCGTCAGGAGTTGATTTCATGTCATCATCTAACCAAGCCAATATCCATCCATATAAACCATAAATTAAAAAATTTAAGCCGTATTTTTCGGCTGTGTTTTTTGGAGTAATCTTTTTGTTAATGTGCTTTTCTATAGCCTTTTTGATAATCTCAGTTAAATTTTGCTTATATAAAGTGATATAAAATTCTTTATTTTTAATATAATGTTTTGAAAGTTCATATAAAAAAGAAGTAGCACTTTTGTGTTGGATATTTTCATAATCATTATTAAATTCAGTTGCTAAGACATCTTCATGTTTGATCAAAATATCCTCGATAGAAGTAAAGTTTCTATAGAATGTTGCTCTTCCTACTTGGGCTAAATTCACCAATTCGCAGACGCTAATATCATTAATGCTTTTAGTTCTTAAAAGATTTAACGTGGCTGCAAGTAATTGTTTTTTGCATAAGCGTTTTCTTCTGAATTATTCATGATGATTCAAAACAACCCCCAATGTATCATTTTTAAAAAAATATGTTGATACAATTGGCACATCACATTTTTGACAATACAATTGTATCAACACTACGATACCAAAAATTAGAACTAGTGTAAATATGAGAGGAGTTTTCAGATTACGTTTCATAATTGTAGGTAACAAATTTAAAAGGAGCCTTTATAATTTAAGTTTGTTAAGTAAAGAAAGGGCTCCTATATGGATATTATACTTGATTTTAATGAATTATCACAAACAACAAATGCAACAGAAAAAATTTTAAAGCAGTTCCCGAAAATTAGCATTGATAACGTAATAAAAATCGTTTATGGAAAATTTAAAGAAATGCTTTCAAACTATTTAGAGCAAATAGATAGGAAAATTTCACTTGAACTAAGTTCGAATAATAATGTCAAGCTAGTAAGTAAAAGAAAGAAAACTATTAAAACTCCTTTTGGACTATTCACTTTTTATAGACGTTATTATCTTTACAAACTCGAACACAGTGAAACGTATTTTTACGCGTTAGATGAACTACTAGGCATTAGGCCTAGGACTCAATACACAGATGGTTGCAAGTTAGAATTAGCCTTTAAAGCGAGTGAACTAACTTATAGGCAAGCTGGCGAAACTATTTCAAATGAATTTGTTGCAAGCAAATCAACAGTTTATAGATCAATTAAAAATTTGAATGTTAAACAAGTTATACCAACTAAAATTACTAATAATCAAGATAAAATACACCTTCAAATAGATGAAAAATATGTATCAATACGCAACGAAAAACATAAGAAAAGACTTTATACGGCCACAATTTTCAAAGGTAGATTTTTATACGGGAAAAATAAAAACAAAGCAAAACTGCTAAATAAAACCGTTTTTTCTGCAAATTCTGTTCCGCTATTAGCACTCAAAGCCAATGAAATATTAAAAAAAGTTTATAATTGTAATCCAAATGAGGAAATTTATATTTCTGGAGACATGGCAAGTTACATTCGAAATTTTAATGAAAGAATAACTACTGCTAATGCAATTTATGTAGCTGATAAATTTCATGTATTTAGAGATTTCATGAAGTATACAGGAATTCATTTAGAGAATGATTCTTTTGATAGCAACGAAAAGATTTTAGAACACCTTAACGAACTGCAAGCAATCAAGGAAGAAAAGATTCTACTTAATCCGGAATTCAAAAAATTATTAAATTTATTAAAAAGTCAGCCGGATTCTCTAAGACACTATAACGATGAAAAATATCAAGGTTGCTCTCAGGAATGTATGAACTCTCGAATTTATGCGGTAAGATTTGGCAAACTAACAAACAAATTTAATTTCAATACAATACTTAAGTTATCAGAGATAAAAGAAGCTATAATTAATGACTCAAAATTAACACTAGAATTTAAACAAGGTGACTGCTATAAGCATTCAATTATTAATTCTATTGAAAGAATGGAACTTGAAAAATACGTTATTGATACATCTGGAATGAGTTACTCAATGAGAAAACTATTTACAAACATCAAATATGGTCATTAAATATATGATAGAAATTTTTAGGCTCTACCTACAA
>CASGAD010000021.1 GCA_949299335.1 uncultured bacterium
AGTGGATAAAACTCATTTTTCATTTTTAAATTAACAATAATATCTGCATATTTCTTAAAATTAACAGTATTCATTTGTAATACTTCTTCTTTTAATTGCTCAATTGCTTTTAAAGAATCTTGAAGATTTTTGATTTTACTTCGAATATCGTTAGCCTGCTCGCTAAGAGCATTTGCCACATCTTTTGGTGTTTCTAATTTAATCAGTCTTTCTTTTATATCATCTAAAGTGAAACCCAAAGATTTTAAAGATAAAATTTGATGAAGCGTAATTAAATCTTTGCTTGAATAAAGTCTTCGACCACCTTCACTTTGTTTAGATGGTGAAAGCAAACCCTCTCTATCGTAATATTGTAGAGTGCGAACAGTAACTCCCATTTTCTTTGCTACTTCTCCAATTGTCATAAAGTTATTAGGAATAGCTCTATATTTACTCATGATTATTACCTCCTTATTCGTATTTAAAACCATTACGCTACGTCACAATCAAGCCTTATTTTAATCTATTTTTAAAATTTATTTACTTTTATTATGAAATGAGATTTTAAAACTGTTTAAAAAGAAAATTCATATATAGTCATTTATATTAAAGTGTTAATAGCTATCAATGTTTACACTAGAACTATAGAATCATTATTACCTTATTCAGTTAAAATGAGTAATAAATTTTCCAACAAATTATAAGGGCTGAAATAGACCAAATGTTGACCTTTTACGAACTTTTTTGAAATGCTTTCACTAGAGATGACATTAAAATGCGTCAATTTGCAAAATATTTATATTTATACTAAAGCTAAAATTCTGTAGGTTCGACCGAATTTATAATTGTGTTAGTCAAGGATAACCATTGCCCAAATAAAAACAGCACTACTAAGTGCTGATATGTTAGATTGGCGGGGGTAAAAAGAATCGAACTCTTATCAACGGTTTTGGAGACCGCTGCTCTACCATTAAACTATACCCCCGTATATCTTAAGGCTACAAAGTCGTAGCCTTAAGATTATAAACTTTTTAATATCTTGTTGACAAGACCCATGTCACATTTTCCAGCATAATTTTGCTTAAAATATTTCATGACGCTAGGTATTGATTTGTCTTCTAAAGATAAAATAATTGTCTTAATTTCATCTTCACTCATCATTTTAGGAAGATAAGAAGAGATACAAGCAATTTGTTCTTCAACATCTTTAATAGAATCTACTCTATTAGCTCTTTCGTAACTTGCTTTTTCTTCTTCTAATTCTTTAAGAGTCTTATTAATAATTTGGATTAAATCAACATCAGTTAATTCTTTTCCATTAGCTTTAGCTTCATAACCTAAAACCATATATTTATTAATAATTACACTTAAAAAGCTCTCTTATTTGCTTCTTTATTTTTGAGTGCAAGCATATTTTCTTTTTTAAGTTGATCAATAAGCATATTTACACTCCTTTAATACTTATTAGTTTTTAATAAATTTACCTTTATTTTTACCTTTTGAGGCATGGACAAGTAATGTACCATCTTGGTTTTTAACTAAAGTTTCACAATAAGTGAGAGCTTCCTCTTTAGTAGCAAAAGTTTTAATAACTTTAGCTCCTTCTTTTAAAATTACTTCCCATCTACCATCAACTTTCTTTAAATGATAAACTTTTTTCTTTGCAACTGGCTTATCTACCTTTTTAACTTCTGCCATAATACTTATCCTCCCCTTAGACTTATTTATTAAAGCGAAACGTTATGATGTACAGCTTGAACGTCTTCACAATCATCTAAAAGGTCTAATAATTCCTTGAACTTAGTTAAGTCTTCACCTTCTAATGTAATTTCATCATTAGCCTTCATTGTGACTTCAGCAGCTTCAAAATCTGTGATTCCATTTTCTCCTAAAACTTCCTTAGCTTTAGCAAATGATGCTGGTTCAACAATAACTTCAGCTACTCCATCTTCAACTGTTATTTCTTTTACATCAACGTCGCCAAATACCAATATTTCTTCAAGATTTGCTTCATCGCCTGTATATTTGAAATCAAGAATTCCTACTTGTTCAAAATTGTAACTGACATCACCTAAGTGACCACCTTTACGTGTGATAATTGTTCTAACATTAACTAATGCTCTATTTGAGTTATCACTTAATGTATCAACAATTAAATAGCTTCCAGCAGGTCCATAAGCTTCATATCTACCTTCAATGTAGTTTGTTGCATCTCCGCCTTGGGCCTTTTTGATAGCTCTATCAATAACGTCTTTTGGACATTGCTTTCTATATTTATCAATTGCAGCTCTTAAAGCAAGATTTGAATTAGGATCTGGGACACCTCTTTTTGCGGCCATATAAATTTCTTTTGAGGCACGCATATAAATTGCACTTTTCTTTGCAGCAGTAGCAGCCATTGAGGCAGCTCTAACTTCGAAATGTCTACCCATAATTAAAAAATCTCCTTTGATAATTTATTTTACTACTATAAGTAGTAATTATTCAACTTCTAAGAAGGTTAAAAAGCAATAAAATTGCGTTAAAATTAATAAATTACTTCTTTTAAATAAAGTCCTTTAGCAGGAGCTTGAAAAGAAACAATATTTCTTATTGAAGAATTTAAGTGAGAAATAATAAATTCTTCATCAATTTTTCCTTTAGCAAATTCAATTAATGTACCAACAATTTTACGAATCTCATACTTCATAAAGCCATCCCCTTTAAAGTACATTATCAATCGATTTGCTTTCATTTCATAACTTATGTCAAATATTTCACGAATAAAATTATCATCATCTTCTTCCTTCGAAGTAAAATTTTGAAAATTCATCTTGCCTATAAAAAATTTAGTAGCATAGATAATTTTACTAATATCAATCCCTTTTAAATTTAACTCATAATTTCTTAATATTGGTGAATAATCGCCAAAATTAATAAAGTAAACATAAACCTTTCCTTTGGCCGAAAATCTAGCGTGAAAAGACTCGTCAACTTCATTAATACTTCTAATATAGATTGCTTTATCAATTAACTTATTCATTGAAATAAGAAACTTATTAAGATCTTCAATTTGATTTTCACTATCAAAATGAGCAACTTGATTAATAGCGTGTACTCCTTTATCAGTTCTTCCACTCGCAAAGATTTTTATATTTGTATTTAAAATAATATTTAAAACTCTCTCTATCTCTGATTGAACAGTAAAAGTGTTTGGTTGCTTGGCATACCCAAAAAAAGGAGAACCATCATAAGAAAAAATTATTTTATATCTATGCATTAAAAAGCCTCTACATTAAACCAAAGATATAAAAAATTATCGTATCCTGCAACGTTTTGTGTAAAATAACACATTGTTCCAAACGCTCCAATTACTAAAATAATAAACAAAATTGATACATAATCATTAGTGCCAAGTTTTAATACTCTATATGAAGATCTCTTGCTATATGGCTCGTATCCTCTAGCATTCATTGCTAAAGAAAGCTCATCACTTCTAGAAAAGCAACTACTTAATAAAGGCACGATTAATGTTGTAACGCTTCTTACCTTTTTAGTAATAAATCCTTTTTCATAATCAACACCTCTACTTTTTTGAGCCTTCATAATTTTATTTGCTTCATCAAGTAAAGTAGGTATAAATCTTAAAGCTAAAGAAAGTGTCATTGAAATTATTTGAGTTGGAAACTTAATTATTCTTAACGGGGTTAAATACCATTCTAAAGCGTAAGTCATTTCCATTGGCGAAGTTGTTGAAGTCAAAATTAAAGTTAAAGCAATCATCATTATAAGTCTAAAAAAGACATGTAAAGATTGGAATAATCCTTCATAATAAATCGTATAACCATTAGGAAAACTTACGATTGGATGGTAAGAACTTGTATCTCCTGCTTGAGGAACAAAGACAAAAATAATTAGTAAAAATATCATCATAAACCATAAACTTTTTAAGTTAGATAAAAATGATATAAAAGAACATTTACTAATTGCCATTAATACTAAAATAACGACAAATAAAATTCCTAGAATGATAAATCTATTTGCATAATTTCCATATGGCAAAAAGCACACGACCATTAATCCGATTAAAGCAAACATTTTAACTCGAGGATCAAGTCGATGGATGATGGTATTATAAGGGGTGAGTTTACCAAATACATTCTTCATATTACTCACCTAGCACTTTAACTAATAAATCAAAATCATATACATTAGTTAAATCTTTTTTATAACCTTTCTTAATTAACATCTTTTTAAATTTATATAAAGTTGGAATTTCTAAAGAATAGTTTTCAATATCGTCACTATCAAAAAGTTCTTTTGGTGTTGTAACTTTAACAAGCCTAGAATCATTTAAAACAATAACTTTTTTAGCATAATTCATAACTACATCCATGTCATGAGTTACTAAAATAATCGTTTTTCCTTTTTCATGAACTTTTTTAATGACATTCATAATTTCCTTTTTACCATCTGGATCTAATCCAGCTGTTGGCTCATCCAAAACCAAAATATCTGGGTCGGAAGCTAAAATTCCAGCAATAGCTACCCTACGTTTTTCTCCTCCACTTAATTCAAAAGGAGATTTGGCAAAATAAGATTCATCAATACCTACAGAATTTAAAGCCTCTATAGATACTTTTTTAGCTTCTTCTTCACTTAAATTAAAATTTCTAGGGCCAAACATTACATCCTTTAAAACTGTTTCAGAAAATAATTGGTATTCTGGAAATTGAAAAACTAATCCAACTTTTTTGCGAAGAAGAAAAAGCTTTTTATTTAACTTTTGTTCTTCTTCTGAGAGTTCTTTTATTTTAGCTTTTAATAATTTTTTATCGCTAGTTATATAAAAATAATCCACCTTAGTATACCCACTTGTTGGCTTAATTAAAGCATTAAAAGTTTGAACTAAAGTTGATTTACCACTACCAGTTTTTCCAACTAAAGCAACAAATTCACCCTGAGAAATCTCTAAAGATACATCCTTTAAAGCATCATAATGGTTAGGATCTTTTTTGTCATATATAAAACTTATGTTATTACAAGTTATTTGCATAAAAAATCACTTAACTCCTCCATATTTTTAATTTCATCAGGGATTTGCATACCTTTTTTATTTAAAGAAGACTTTATTTTCATAATGAAGGGAATATCTAATCCTATCGATTTTAGTAATTCTTCTTGCTTAAAAATTTCATTAGGTTCACCATCTAAAAAAATGTTACCTTGGTTTAATATAATAACTCTATCACTAATATAAGCTTCTTCAATATCATGAGTAATCGAAATAAAGGTTAATTCAGGGTCTTCCTTTTTCATTTCCATAATTAATCTTTTTATATCTTCAACTCCCTCAGGATCTAGCATTGAAGTAGCTTCATCAAAAATAATTATTTTTAAACCTAAAGCGAGAATCCCAGCAATAGCTACTCTTTGTTTTTGGCCTCCACTTAACTCATCAGGAGATTTTTTTAAATACTTACTCATGCCTACTTTTTGAGCAAATTCGTGAACTAATTCAACCATTTTGTCTCTAGAAACATTTCTATTTTCTAATCCAAAGGCAATATCATCTTCCACTGTTGAGCCGATAAACTGGTTATCAGGATTTTGGAATACAATACCGATTTTTTTGCGTAATTTAGATTCGTTTTTTTCAATTACTTCAATGCCATCAATATAAATATGGCCACTATCAGCAGGTAATAAATAACAAAGTAACTTACTTAAAGTTGATTTACCACTACCATTATGGCCAATTAAGGCAACATATTCGCCTTTGGCAACACTAAAAGAGATGTCTTTAATAGTTTCAACACCTTTTTCATATGAGAAGTTTAAATTTTCGACTCTAATTGCTTCAGACATTACTTTAAAACAACCTCGTTAAATCTACCTTGATATTTCTCTACTTTGACTCCTGCAAGTTCAAACATCTTTTTAGAAGCAAGGGTACTAATTGTATCAGAATATTTATCACTTAAATAAACAATTTTTTTAATCCCTGTTTGGATAATAGCTTTAGCACATTCATTGCAAGGAAATAAAGTTACGTAAACTGTGCATCCTTTTAATGAACTACCATTTCTTATATTTAAAATTGCATTAAATTCAGCGTGACAAACATATAAATACTTACTGTTCAATCCTTCTCCCTTTTCCCAAGTAAGTTTATCTTCATCTAGTAATCTAGGCATACCATTATAACCAATTGAGACCACTTTATTATCTTCATCAACAATACAAGCTCCAACTTGCGTTGAAGGATCTTTACTCCTTTTTGCACTTAAAAGTGCAATTCCCATGAAATATTCATCCCAAGTAATTACTGACATAGTATTCCCTCCGTTAAACTTTAAAAATAATACTACATTTTAATATAATTCTCATTAATTATTTATGGCCTATGAACATAATATATTTCATTTAATAAGGAAACGCCAACTGACAAACTAAATGCAGGTTCATAAGCAAATGCGCAGTTTGCCAGTTGGCGATTTAATAAGGAAATTATTATTTTTTTAAATTAATGCTAAAAAATAATTATCTTTACTGAAATACTTTTTTACTTTTACTATAATAAGAATATGAATGTTTTATTTTTCTTAACACCTAAAAGTCAAATTAAGTATGTTGATAGTTCGATGTCTATTCGACAAGTTTTAGAAGTCGTTGAACATTATAGGTTTACAACCATTCCATTGTTGAGTAATGATGGGAAGTTTATTGGTACAATCACGGAAGGAGATTTACTTTTTTATATCAAAGACCACCCATTTAAAAATATTGCTGAATTTAATAACATTAACATTATGCAAGTTAAAAGATATAGAGACTATTTGCCTATTAATTCAAATCACGATATGGTAGATTTAATCACCACTGCTGTAAACGAAAACTTTGTCCCTGTCCTAGATGATTTGGGTTATTTTATTGGAATTGTAACAAGAAAATCTATAATTAACTACTTATTTTTAGAAACAAAAAAGCAAGCCATGTAGGCTTGCTTTTTTATTTAAAAATTTCTTTTAATATCTCAACCATTTTTTTCATTTGAGTCAAACTAACAAACTCAAATCTTCCATGAGGATTAAAATCACCTACGCCTAAATTAGGACATGGCAACCCTTTATATGTAATAGTCGCCCCATCTGTTCCACCTCTAATAGGCAAATAACTTAATCTAATTTTTGAATCTAGATAAGCTTTATTAATTAAATTGATTGCAGACATATCATTAATGAAGTAGTCTTTCATATTTCTATATTCATCTTTAATTAAAACATCTATTTTAGCTTTTGGGTACTTTGAAATTAATAAATTCCTTGCAGAATTAAACATTTTTTTCTTTTCTTCTAATAATTTTTTATCATGATCTCTTAAGATATATTCTAAAGTTGTCTTTTCTACATCACCATTAAAAGAACATAAATGTATGAATCCTTCATAACCTTCTGTTTTAGAAGGGATCATATCTTGAGGTAATAAGTTATTGAATTCTATACCAAGTAAAGCAGAATTAATCATAATGTCTTTTGCCATACCAGTATGGACTCCAACTCCAGTAATTGTTACTTTCGCACTTGCAGCATTAAAGTTTTCAAAGTTAGCTTCATAAATTGATTCACCATCTAAAGTAAAAGCGATATCAGCCTTCATTTTCTTAGGCTCAAAATGTAATGCACCTTTACCTATTTCTTCATCAGGAGTAAAAGATATTGCTAAATTATATGAAAATTCATTTTTATGAGTGACATAATATTTAGCAAATTCAAAAATAATTGCTATACCTGCTTTATCGTCTCCACCTAAAAGATGCTCACCATCAGTTACTAATAAATCTTCATTAATAACAGTCTTTAGTAGTGGAAAATCATTAGGGTCCATCTCATATGTATCATTTAATTTTATTACGCTCCCATCGTAAGATTTTATAAGTCTAGGGCTAGTGATTCCACCTGAAAGAGTTGGTGCAGTATCCATATGAGCAATTAGCCCTAAGGTTTTACTACTTCCATTTTCGCTTCTTCCATAAACTACACCATATTCATCAATATAAGCATCTATTCCTATTTCTTTAAGGTCTTCGACCAATAGATTTCCAAATGCAACTTCACTACTAGCACTAGGATAGGTTTCACTATTTTCATCACTCATTGTGTCAAAAGCGATATATTTTTTAAATCTTTCTAATATGTCCATAAGTTACCTCTTTAAAGCATAAAATCCAAAATGAAAATTACTAATCTTAAAAGTAGCATTACTTGATTCATTTGAAGTACTTTCTAAAACTATTGAAAAAGTTTCTAACGAATCATCAAAATAAAATTTTCCTAAATCTGATGTGCTATTTAAATAATAACTACCTTTCCCTTCGTTTTTTACATCAACATTGCTATCAATATTTAATGAAGGTACGTTATCCTTAGTCGCATCATAATTTTTTGCTTCAATTAATATAGTCACATCGAAAAAATAGTCATTAGTTAAAAAATCACTATTGTCTTCTTTAACTTTACTTACATTAATTGCTACTTCATTTTCAGAATAAGTAAAATATTCACTATCATTTTCTAAGTAATAATATTTATCAGCGGAAGACAATTTTTTCTCTTCACTATTTAAATAGATATCATAGTTATTCTTTACCAAGCGATAATCTTTAGTAGTCAAAAATATTCCTAAAAATATTGCAATTCCTACTAAAATAATAATAATTCCACTAATTAAAGATATAATTAGTGTTTTGTTTGATTTATTTTCTAAATTAATTGCTTCATTTTCCATGTAAAGATTATAGAAGAAAAAAATATTTCTTTAAACAATTTTAAGCATTTTTAATCCATAGTTTCATAAAGTTGATAAAATAATAAAGTATATGAAAAAGCGAATTATCATTGACGCACATACTCATTTAGGCTATTGGCCTACTTTATCTGAAGCCATAAACGATTTAGTCTATAGCAATGAAGACTTTAATATTTCATATTCTTTAATCAGTTTTGATGGCACCGAATTTAAAGATGACTCTAATCGTAGAGCAAGATTAGTTAAACAATTAGAAGGTTCTAAAAAATGTTTAAAATTTGTTAAAGAACATAAGCATTTTGGAATGCTTGTTTGGATTAGGCCACACCTAGAAAAAAATTATGAAGAAATCGATAATTTTATTAGTAAACATAGAGAATACATTCACGGTCTAAAATTTCATCCATATTGTTCACGTTTAAGAGTTTCAGACCCTCGATTAAATCCGTATTTTGAGATTGCTAGAAAATATAACTTGCCAATTTTAGTGCACACAGCTGTTGACACTTATTCTAAGATTAAATATTTAGAGAAAGTAGCAAATAAAAATAAGGATTTAATTTTTGTTGCAGCTCATTTAGAGTTATCTAGTGATAATAAGGAAGCTTTACAAGCCTTAAAAAGATGCCCTAATTTATATGGGGACACTGCCTGGGTTAATCCTTCAAGTTTATTTGAAGCAAAAAAACTTGGAGTATTTAATAAGATAATGTTTGGCACAGATAATCCAATTGATGGATATGACACATTGAATAATCCAATTTATCAAGACTACTTAAATAACTCAATGAGACTAAATAGAAAAGATTATGACAACTTAATGTATAAGTTAGCCATGAAAATATATGGTATTAAAAAGGAAGAATTAGATTAAATATTTTCTAAGACAAGTAAAGTAATAAAGCAAGCCATTACTAAAACAAACATAATTATAATGAAAATTAAAAGACCTTTTGCGTGCTTTTTCTCTTTTTTGTCAGTATTTTCTTTTACTTCTTCTATATTTTCTACTTCGCTATTTATATTATTTTCTTCCATAACTATTTCCTTAATTATTTTCATTAACATTGCTCACTGCTTTATTTTTGAACCTTTTAATAAATGAAAATGGTTCATCTAATAAAGCTCCTTGAACAGAAAATCTAAGTGAGACATCTAGAGCAATTAATATGATTATAATATGAACGAAACTAGTCAAAAATCCAGCTAACATCCTTACAGTCATAATAATCATATAATCATAATCTAAAAGTATTGATTGGACCAAGCTTCCTACTGGGATTTTAAAGACAAAATAAGTTACATACACACTACTAGCAATAATGTATGAATTATAGTACTTATTAAATTTTCGATCTTTGAATTTCTTTTTTATATATAGAGTGCCAAATAAAAAAGCAATCGATAAAACTAGAAAAGTAGAAACTAATGACCATTTAATCCAAGGATAAAGTTCATAAGCTGTTTTACCTGATTCACTATAAATAACATCATTATTAGCCATAAATGCAATTACAAACACATTTAAAGCTACCAAAATAAAAGTCAAAACAAATGGGAACTTATTTTCTAATTTAGTAAAAGATATAAATCTATAAACTAAAAATGGCATAAGTCCAGTTAAAGAAGCAGCTATTGTATATAAAGGATTAAATGGGCCAGTAGGATAAAGTAAAGCACCAAACACATCTACTGCCGTTCCAACAATAAATCCATAAACTGGGCCTAAATAAAAGCTAGCAAACATAACTATTGAATTAGTAAATCCAACTTTTAAAAAAGGCAAACCAAATAAGTAAGAAATAGATAAAAATCTCGAAAGTATAATTCCTAAAGCAATAAATAAAGCACTAAAAGAGATTTTATATAAGGTATTCATTTTTCTCATAATTAATTCCTCTTTAAGGCTTTAGCCATGTCACGTTTATCATCTCTTTCTTTAATAGCTTCTCGTTTATCAAAGTTCTTCTTTCCTTTTCCTAAAGCAATTTCTAATTTAGCTTTTCCTTTTTTTAAATATAGTTTAGTTGGAACAATTGTATAGCCGTCTTTTATGACTTTTTGCTCGTACTTTAAAATTTCATGTTTATTTAATAAAAGTTTACGTGTTCTTAATGGATCATGATTAAAAATATTTCCTTTATCATATTCAGATATATTCATGTTTAAAATAAAGGCTTCACCATTTTTAAAGACAACATAAGCATCGCTAATTGAAACTTTGTTTTCTTTAATGGATTTAATTTCTGTTCCTTTTAGAACTAGACCAGCCTCTAAAAAATCACTAAGAAAGTAATTAAAAGATGCTTTTTTATTAGTTACTACTACTTTAACACCTAAACTCTTTTCCATGAGTTAAATTATAAATGGTTTTAATTAAATAATCTATTAAGTAAAGAACAATTTAATTTATCGATTCCAAATAAAATTTACATAACTTGGCAACTAAAATTCATAAAATTGGCGTTTTTAAATTCCTTAAAATGGTATAAATAGTTATTTTGATAAATCAAAATTGAAATTTTTCTCCAAACTGAGGATTTTTTCAACTTTGAATAGATTTATCTAAGGGCTAAATAATTTATTATTTTTTTCTATTTTGTAAATGATTCCCTTTTTTGATTAATAAAGTTAAAGAATTTAAACATACAGTAACACTACTCAAGGCCATTAACATAGAAGCATACATTGGATTAAGCATTATACCAACTAAAGCTAAAGCTCCAGCAGCTAAAGGTATAAATAACACATTATAAATAAAAGCCCAAAGTAAGTTAAATGTGATGTTTTTCCTAATTAACTTGGAAATCTCAATTATTTCATTAATATCTTCTAAATTAGAATTCATTAGTATAAAGTCGCTACTAGCTAAAGCAACATCGCTTCCTTTAGCTAATCCAATTCCTACATCGCTATAAGTTAAAGCAATTGAGTCATTTACTCCATCTCCAACCATTAATACTTTTTTACCTTCGCTTTTTAACGCTTTAATAACTTCACCTTTTTCATCAGGTTTAACATTACTAATTACATGTTTTATTCCTACTTCATTAGCGATATTATTAGCTATTATTTCATTATCACCAGTTAATAAAATAACATCTTTAAACTTGCTATTCATTGAATTAATGAATTCCTTTGCATTAGGTTTTAACTCATCTTTAAGATTAAATAAAGCAATCACCTCATTTTTAGAAAAAGCAATAATAGGTAGTAATCCTTTTTCGCTACATTTATCTAGTTTCGACAAATATTCATTTTTATCTAATAAATCATAATTATTAATGAATAATTGCCTATTACCTATATAAATAGTTTCATCATCATAAATTCCTTTTACTCCTTCTCCAGGAACATTAGTGATCATTTTAAATGACTTATCTAATGTATTATAGTTATTTAACGCTTCAACAATCCCTTTAGATAATGGATGAGTAGAATATTCTTCAATTGTTCTAATTCTATTTAACTTTAAAGTTTCATTATTAAATATTTCATAATTTGTAACGGTTAATGCACCATTAGTAATTGTATTGGTTTTATCTAAAACAATTACATCAATATTTTTAATATTCTCAATTGCGTTACTATTATTAACTAGTATTCCTTTTTTAGCAAAGATTGAACTACCAATAAGTAATGAAATTGGGGTGGCAAGTCCTAATGCACATGGACAAGAAATTACAACAACACTAATAGCAAAGGTAAAGGCTTCGTCAAATATATTTATAAATTCGTTAGTTAAAATAGGACCATTATTAATATATCCAGCGATTAACCAACTAATAAAAACTATAATAGAAATAATCATAACAATAGGGACAAATACTCTAGCTACTTTATCAACTTTTCTAGTGAGTTTAGTATCCATGTTACTTGCTTCCATAACTAAGGAGACTATTTTACTCAGTACATTATCTTTTTTAGTTTTATTAATTAAAACTGTAATGGCTCCTTCCTTATTTATTGCTCCTCCAATTACACTATCTCCTTCATCTTTAGCAACTGGAAGAGATTCACCAGTTAATAAAGATTCATCGACACTAGTTTTACCAGTCACGATTATTCCATCTAAAGGAATAGTTTCTCCTTCTTTAATAATTATAGTGTCTCCACTTTTTAAAAATTTTGTTTCAATTTGCTTAATTTCATTATTTAACACAAGATTTGCGTACTTTGGTCTTAATTTTAATAGTTCATTAATAGTAGATTTAGCTTTTCTTTTAGACATTTCTTCAATAAATTTACCTATAGAAACTATTACTAAAATCATGGCAGCACTATCTAAATAATTATGAAACATTATTTTTCCTACATTTTCTTCATGAGTTCCATAAATAAAGTAATCATTAGGAAAAATAATTAATTTAATAATTAAATAAATAGAATAAATTAAAGAAAATAATGAACCTATAAATATAAGGCTATCCATATTAGGCGATAACTTAATTAAACTTTTAAAACCATTTATATAGTAAGAAAAAAAGATTCCTATAATCACTAAAGTAATCACTAATTCTAAAATAGGTAATAAATATATAGGTTCTTTAAAAGAATCGATTATTAAACTTGGCCACATATGAGACATTGATAAAAACATTAAAATGCCTAATAAAATTAAGCCACTTATTAATTTAATGACATCCTTTTTAATATTTTTACTATTATCAATTACTTCATCATCTTCAATAACTTCAAGGCGATACCCAATCTCCTTACAAGCTTTAATTATAGTTTCATCATTAACTATCTTTTCATTAAACCTTACTTTAATAATATTAGTAACTAAATTAGCATTAACTTCTAAAATTCCTTTAATACTTTTTAATCTTTTTTCGATGTTGCCTTTACACGCGGCACAATGCATGTTTGATGTATAAATATGTTCCATATATTAACCAAACCTCTTAAATAAATCAGTGATTTCATTAACAACTGATTCATCACCACTTTTTATACTATTAACTAAACAATTATGAAGATGATAATCTAGCATTTGAGTTGCTAAACTTTTAATTGATTTATCTATAGCACTTAATTGAATCAAAACATCATCACAATATCTATTTTCATCAATCATCTTTTTTACGCCATTCATTTGCCCAATAATTCGATTAATTCTTGTAGTTAACTCTTTTTTAGATTTTTCATCTCTATGAGTTTCTTTTTGACATTTACTACATTCCATAACTTTCTCCTATATTTAATATATACCCCTATGGGGTATATTTCAATATATAACAATGAATTCGATAAAAATGAAAAAAAAGATATAATTAAGAAACTAGGGAGATAAAAATGCTTGAAGTTATTAACTTATTTAAAAAAATAAAACAGCACATTATTTTAAACAAAATAAATTTCTCTTTGCCTTCTCATGGTCTAATATTTTTAACAGGTGAAAACGGCACAGGCAAAACAACGCTTTTAAATATACTTACTTTAAATGATAATAAATTTAAAGGTGAGCTATTATTTGATGGAGTAAATATCAATTCTTTATCTAGCAGAAAAAAACAAAGTTTTAAAAGAGATAATATATCTTATGTTTACCAAAAAAATAATCTTTTTGATTTTTTAAACACAAAAGAAAATGAAAACTTTACTAAAATTTTAAATAACGAAAAAATCAAAGATTTAAAATCAAAAAGAATTAATAAACTTTCAGAAGGTGAGCAGGCACTAATTTCTTTATCGCGTTTATTAGAGCCTGGGAAAAAGTTATATGTATTAGATGAGGTATTTTCTAGCCTAGATGAAACAAATCAAAAAGTAGTTTTAGATAAGATTAATGTTTTAAAAAACGATGCCTTAGTGATTGTTGTATCACATAGCGTCTCAATAAAAAACGAAAGTGATATGCTTATTGAATTAAAGAAAGATGGCATAATTATTGAAAATAAATGCAATAATCAACTTTTTTTAGAGAAAAGCAATTTTATATTCGAGAAAAAGAAATCAATATTTCCTTTTAGACTTTTTATTAAAACTTTCTATAAAAAGCCTCAATTAAAGATATTTTTTGCTATTATTTCATTAATTTGTCTAACTTTTTCAATGGTTGGCACTACAGGAGTTTCTCTTACACCTTCACTAGCTTTTGTAGATGAATTCAAATATTTATCCGGATTTACATTTTATGAAAGCATGTATAACACTAATATCATTGAAGATAAATATAAGGATGACATTTATTATCTTATAGATGACTTTTATATTAAAATCGATTCACAAATTAAATTTGATACGTCCACTATTAACATATTTAATGATGATGAAATAATAGATGACAATATTTACCTTTCAAATGATTATTATAAATATATTATTGGTTATACTAGCAACATTTCTTTAGACAAATTTAGTTTGATGTATAAAGACGGTACAACATATAAAAGAAATTTCATAATAAGTGATTCAATAAAGCATGATGGATTTTTTCTTAATGAAAAGTATTTACCCAAAATCGAAGTCATTAAACCAGGTTATCTTTTTTTAAATAATATATTTCGGGATACAAAGAATCATTGCGCCGAATATTATACACGTAATAATAATTATTTATTTGTGTACACTGCTAAATATCTTATAGAAAATTTAGGTGCTACAAATTTACATGTTCTTAAAGATGACACAATATATGTAAATGATAAAGCTCTTTTAGTAGATGGCCCATTACATTTTGCTGATGTAAATCTTTTTGATAATAATTTATATTTAAACAGAAACTATAATGAGATCCTTGGCAATAATTTAAAAGTAGAATATTTAGATTTTAAAGGAGAGTCTAATAATAATGGTATATATTCAATGCTTGTTAGTGATACGATTTTTAACAAAATATATAATCCTTATAAATATAGAGATTTTGCAATATTTTTCGATGATGTAGATAGAAATGCTCTCCAATCACTTATTAATAAACATTGCATTTATTTCCTTTATTTATATGATCAAAATGTATTAGATCCTTCAAAGGATGAAAAGTTAATTGATTATATATTCAATAAATGTGCATCAGCAAACAGGATCTCACAAATAATACTAGTAAAATCAAATTCTCAATGGGTTACAGTTTTAGCTATTTTAGTTTTAATTGCTTATTTCCTAATTGTAATCACTTCTTTTTTAGCAATAAAGCATGTGGAAAAAAATAATATAAAACTTTATAAAAAAGAAGGATTAAAAGACTTTGAAATATATTTATTAACATTTGGTCCTTATTTATTAATTAATATAATAATGACTCTTTGTGGCAAGGCTTTATCTTATACATTAGGTGATTATTCTAATAATATAGTTTTTACATATATATTCATTCCAATTAACTTCTTAATTTACTTTTTAATATTTATTTCGTTTATTGCGACAAGTTATTTAATTTATAAGAGTGATAAGATATGAACAAATTTATTTTCAAAACATATATAGAAATATTAAAAAAGGAATTCCCTTTTTATATTGTCCATCTAGTAATATTACTAATATTAAATACTATTGGTGAAGTATTATTTTTTGATGTTAATTTAATCTATGAAAAGTATGGATCGTTTAATAATATACCAACTAAAACATATGATGTATTAAACACTCTTTATGGCAATGCATTAATGGGTTTACAAGGGTATGTATTTGGTTTTGCTTTTTTTGTCTTATTTTATGTTATTTTTATAATATATACTTTAAAAATTTCTAAAGATTTATTTAAAAAAGATATCTCATTATTGATATTAAAAACAAATCGTTTTACTACCAGTAATGGCTTACATTTTATTATTTCTTCATTAAATTATTTATTTCTTATTTTACTATCTTACGCACTACTACCATTAGTAAATTATATTGGTAATAGAATTTTAAGTATTGATTTAAATATATTTATATTTTCTAATTCATTAATAATTGTAAGTATAGTCTTATACATTTTTACGGTATTTATTACTTTACTGAACTATACAATACCATTCAAACATAACAAAATTATTAAATACATAAGAGAGATATTCTAATGAGCATTAAAATTTTAAATTTGACAAAAACTATCGATGATAGGCTGCTATTAAATGACATAAGCTACGATTTTTTAGACAATAATTTCTATGTGATTAAGGGTGATAATGGAGTTGGTAAAACAACTTTACTATATATTCTAGCTTTATTAGATAATTCCTATAGCGGTAAAATTTTTATAAATGGAAACGATATTAAAGAGTTAAAAGTAAAAGACATAAAAACCTTAAGAAGAAAATATATTTCTTTATTATTCTCTAAAGGAAATTTGATTTCTTATTTAACGGTTAAAGAAAATAGAAACCTATTTTTAAATAAGAATGAGTCTCTATTACTAAATAAAAATATAGATGATACTCAAAACTCTTCTACTTTAAGTGGTGGTGAAGAAATTTTAGTTGCTTTAGAAAGAGAACTTTCTTTAAATAAAAAGATAATTCTACTAGATGAAGTAACCGCTTCTTTAGATGATTCAAATCTAAAAAACTTAATGGATATTTTGACTAAATTAAGTGAGACTCATTTAATAATTTTGGTAAGTCATGACCCAAGAACCTATACTTATGGAACACTATTAGAAATGAAAAATGGGAAATTATATTAATTTCCCATTTTTACATTATTTTTTTAAAATATTCAAATAGTTACGATTAAATCACTAATTTTTAGGTCTTAACTTACACATATGGTAAACTTCAACCATTCTATCTAAAGCATTTGAATTCACTAAATTAATTGGTGTAGATAATCTACTTTCAATCATTTCAGGAGAAACACCTTCTGGCATTTTTCCTGCTTTTACCGCTGACTTTAATCCAAATTTAATCATCTTTTGTTTTAATGGTGACATTTTGGAAAAATCCATACCTCCTGGAAGTAAATATAATCTTACATGATAAAATTCTAAACCATTAGCAGTAATTACATTCTCTTTTTTCTCTTGATCAATAGGTTGAATACCTGTACAAAAAATAAAAACATTCTTATTTTCAAAAAGTTTATAATGCTTTAAAAATTTGTCTAATCCTTCGATAACATTATTTTTTAATGGGCCACCATAAAAAATATACTCAGCTTCTTTAAGTTGTTCTTTCTTTAATTTAGAGATTTCAACAACTTCACAAGGAAGTACCCTTCTTTCAAGCATATCTACATAGCTTTTTGTAAAACCTGTGTTTGATTTATAAACAATTAAATTACTCATAACTACATAATTATATATAAAATAAGATAAAAAAACGAGTTTATTTCATACACTTAGATATTCATTAATGGTAAAATCAATCTATGAAAATTAATGTCAAAGATACACTTATTGAAAAGTATTTATCACAAAAAGAATTAAATATATTAGTAGCTAATATTTATAATAGCTATCTAGAAGAATGCCCTTATGAAGTAAATAAAGAAACAGTAAAGGAATTTAACACTTCATCTAATCCAGTTTATTTTGCTTTTTTAAAAGCTTTAGATATTGATCATGAAGACTACGAGTTTTCTAGACTTTCTAAAGCCTATCATATTGATGAATTTAAAGAACTTGATTTAAACGAATATCAATCAAATGCTTATTATAAAAATATTAAAATTAAAGAACATAAATATAAAAAGTGGACTTTAGGCTATTCTTCATATCATCCTTATGAATGCTTTTTATATGATGAATTAGATATTCATCAAAAAGATTACTATAAAGAAATATCTAAATTTGGATATTTTAAAGAAGAGTTTAAATATATTGAAGTTAAAGAAGGCGATACAACATGGATGTCTATTACACCTCATGAAATTAACACCATGAAAGATGATATATCTTTAGTAAAAGGAGACATTTTAGTTTTAGGTTTAGGACTAGGTTACTTCCCTTACATGGCACACTTAAAAAATGATATTAATAGTATTACTATCATTGAAAAAGATGAAAATATCATAGACTTATTTAAAGAAGAAATATTGCCTAATTTTAATAAAAATAAAATCACCATTATTAAAGATGATGCAATTAATTACTTAAGTAAGTTAAATAAACATTTTGACTATATTTATTGTGATTTATATCATAACGCTAATGATGCTTTACCAATATATTTAAAGGTTAATAGATTCGAAAAAACTTTACCTACTACTACATTTTTATATTGGATTGAAGAATCAATCTTAGCTTTATTAAGAAGATATTTTCTAACTATTTTTGAGGAAAACTTAAATGGTTATACTTATAAAGATTATCAACTTAGCAAATCTTTTGATGATGAATTATTAAATAGATTATTTAAATATATGCAAAATAAATCTTTTAATTCTAGAGAGGAATTGGATGAATTTTTATCTTCTAAAAATTTAAAAAACATTGCAAAAGCCATTTAATTATTTAGTTAATGCTTCATCAAAGTCTTTATATTCTAATCGAAAAGTAACCCGTTCATCCATCTTTTTACCTAGCATAGTTTCATAAAATTTCATACTAGGAGTGTTCCATTTTAAACAAGTCCATTCAAGCCTTGGACACTTTTCTTTTTTAGCAACTTTTATCACTTCTTTAAATAACAATTTCCCATATCCTTTATGACGATACTCTTCATAAATAAAGAAGTCTTCTAAATGTATCCCACATTTTCCAGTAAAAGTAGAAAAATTATAAAAGTATAAAGCAAAGCCAATTGGCTTCTTATTTAACTCTAATAAAATAGCTTTCCCAATATTTCTAGTAAATAAGGCATATTCAATATCTTCTTTAGTAGCAACTACTTCATTAGATAGTTTCTCATATTCAGCAATACCTTTAATAAAATTTAAGATTATTAAGGAATCTTCTTTAGAAGCAATCCTAAAAGATATATTTTCGTTATTCATTATTTTTCTCCTTTTTATTTAGTAGAAACGCTTAATTTTTTAACATATGATTCAGCGTTTATCGACATGATATTAATAGAATAAATAACTAAAGGGATTGTAATTAAAACTCCTAAAGTTAAATTAATTAAAGAAAATAGAGTTGATAAGATAATAGTAAAAACTATGATTAAAGCAGAACTTATTAAACTAGTAGAAGCATTTTTTAGATTCATTACTGTTTTTAATTTTAAATCCTTATTTTTATAAATAAGATAAGATGAAAATAGTGAAAAATAGGCATCAAGCATTAAATGCACAAATAAAACTATAATGGTATATGCTCCAATTAATTTATTAATAAGTACCATTAAATAAATAATAACAAGTAAAATAATTGGTCGAATAATATAACCTAATAGTTTTTCTTTAAATGTTTCTTTTACTGTTTCTTTAAAAATAACTACTCGGGTAATAATTGTTGCAACTAATATTGAAATAATTAAAAAGACAATTGAAGTTATGAAGTAAGATTGAGTTTGACTCATAAAATCATTAATAATTAAGTTAACTTCATTACTAACTTCACTAGTAGAAACTTCAATAGTATTTAAAAATCCATTAATTGTAGAGTTGATCCAATCTTTACTCATGATTTCATCAACAATTTCATAAATATTATTATTCCAATTAATTTGATTAGAAGCATAATCTATAAAATCTTTTAGAGCAATTTCACCATTAGAGAAGTTTTCATTAATCACTGCTACTAAATCAGTTCCAGTTAAACTAATAGCACCTAAAAAATTCTCTATAAAGAAAAATAAAGTTAAAAGAACCCCTAAATAAAAGATTCCCATAGTGACAAAAACATAAATTATATTTTTAAAAAAGTTTTTAATGGAATTAAAAATCATATTTATATATTTATTATTTTAAGTTTTCTTTAATTACGTCGATTACTTCTTCCATTTTTATAATTGGACAATTTAACTTTAAATCCTTATGTAAGATTAAAAAATCTCCAACTAAATAGCACTTGATATTACATTTAAGGGCGCATAAATAGTCCTCAACATCATTATTGCCAAATAAAATTACTTCTTCACCTTTAAGATTAAATTTCTTTAAAAGAGCGTTAAAGTACTCAGGATTAGGTTTAGAAAAACTTGAGTTTTCATAAGCTGTTACAAAATCAAAATCATCTTTATTTAACCCAACAAAGCCCATTCTAGTTAATGTTCCATTTAATGGAAAAATAGGATTAGTAGATAAAACACATTTTAAATTATTACTTTTTACAAAATTTACTATCTCTTTTGCGTAGTTATTTTCCTTACAAATAGATTTTAAACTCTTGAATTCGTTTACATAAAAATCATCAAATATGGCTTTATCTTTTAACTTGTCTTCTCCATATACTTTTACAAAATAATCCCAAAAAACTTCTTCATTAGTTTTTAATCCATTATTTTTATACATCAGCATCGTGCCTTCCCAGATGGTTTTAATTAGCTTTTCTTTATCATATCCTAAAGCTTCAACCTTTTTAGTTAATAAGCCAAAATAGACTTTAGTAAACTCTTCTTCGTTTAAAGGTAATAACGTTCCATCTAAATCAAAAAACACTGCTTTAATCATAACTTGCCCTCACTCAACATGATATATTTTATATGCTTAAAGTAGATAATGAAATATAAAAAACAAAATAAAAACTAGTGTCTTGTTTCTTTTTATATTTTTGACACTAGTATACCCGAAATTTTTATTTGCCCCTAAGCAACCACCACATAAATTATAAAAATTTACCATGGTTAATTAAAGTGACAGTATCGTGTAAATTTCTTAAAAAGTAAGGTAATCATCGTTTCTTGTTGTAATTTCAATATCCCCAATTCCAGGAGGAATGGTCTCTGTATCATCTTCATCTTCTTTATTAATATAATAAGTAGCTAATCCAATTCCTAAAGCAGTTGCAAGTAAAAATAAAATAGTTAAAGTTGCAGTGATAATAATTAAAGTCTTTTTATTACTAGGCGAAACGTTTTCTTTAACCTCTATTACTTGAGTTTCTTCTTTTTGAGGCTTTTCAATACAAAAATATAATTCCTCATAACTAATATTATAAAAAGTTGCCAACGTAATAAATTCTTCAATACTAGGAATTGATTTTTCAGTTTCAAAATAACTCAATTTTTTAACAGATAAATCTACATACTTAGATAAAGTATTTAAAGTAATCTTTTTTTCTTTTCTTAAATACGAAAGATATTCAGCAAATTTAGTGGCGTTAAATTTATTTAACTCTGCAAAATCGTTATTTTTTTCAAATTTAAGGTTTAAAAACGATGTTAAATCAACTTGCAAAATAGAAGCAAAATCACCTATTAAATTTAAAGGTATACTTACTTTATCATTCTCATAAAAAGAAATAGATTGAGAAGTTAAATGTAATCTATTGGCTAAATCTAATTGAGTTAGATTTATCTCTTTTCTTCTTTCCTTTATATAAGTTCCATAAGTCGTGATATTCATATTTCCTCGAGTATTTAAATTATAAAATAAATTAGTAATTCAAAAAATAATTTAATTTATCAACTAAAAATAATTAAGTTTTAAATCTAAAGAAATATTCCAATTTTTTCCATTTTTTTAAGCATATTTTCCAACGCGTTGATTTATATTCAGTGACAAAAATTTGAAAATTAAATCAAGAAAAGGAGTTAACTATGAAAAAGACTTACGCTATCTTAATTATTTATGAAATGTTAGAAAATAATACCGTTTTTATGCTTAAAGATCTTGAGACTAAATTAAATTGTTCAAGAAGAACAGCTATTAGATATTTAAATGAAATCAGAGGTTATTTTAAAGAAATGAATTTACCTTATGATGTCGAATATAAATCTAGTGGTAAAACATTTAGATTAGTTAAAAAAGATGAAAAGTAAATTGCCTCACTTCCTCCTATTGAGGCATTTTATTTTGGGTAATAATAGTAAAAAATAGTAAAACAAATATAAAAAAATTTAGTGAACTAATGATAATTGTAATAGCGTTAATTAAAGCATTATCTAAAAATAAATAGGATAAAGAACTAACTCCAATTAATAAAGAAAATATTATTATTCCGTTATCTAACTTTTCTTTAGATAAATAAAGATCAAATATTATTAAAACTAGTTGTATTACACTAAGAATAAAACTTATTAAAGGAGTCACTACGCCATTAGTTAATAAAGAGTAATCTATATAATTAGTATTGATTATATCGTTATTTTTTAAAGCGACTATACTTACACTTTTAGTTAATAACATTAATAAAATAGAGATTAAAGTTAATATTAAAGCGAAGACTAAAAATATCTTTTTAGCTTTATAAATGTCGTTTGCTTTATATTTTTTCATGCATTGATTATAGCATGAATTTACTTTTTCTATTAATCAACGTAATTAAAGTGGATGGTTACATTTTCGCTTTTAAGTGTTTCATCTTGAATATCGATTTTATTCCATTCTTCTTCACTCCCTCGATAATATACGTCAGTTAAACTTGACTCATTATTAAACGAAAAGACACTTTCTCCAATTTTTGTAATTGACTTACCAATAATTACAGTTTTTAAATTTTGGCAATCGCTAAAGGCACCATTACCTATAGTAAGTAAACTATCTGGTAAAATTAATTCCTTAATTGCGCAGGAACCAAAAGCACCATTACCAATTGATTTTAATCCCTCATTAAAAGTAATATTTTCTAATGAATGACAATGTTGAAATGCGTTATCACTTATTTCAGTTACACTTCCAGGAATATCAATTTCCTTAAGGCTTTCGCAATAATAAAGAGCAAATTGATTAATACTTGCGACGCCATCAGGAATAGTAGAATTTCTACAACCTAAAATTAATGTATTTGTCGAAGTATCAATTATAGCGTTACAATTATCTCTAGAATCAAAATGAATGTTTTCTTCGCTAACTTCTATTTTCTCTAAATCAATCGTTGAATAGAAAAATGTATATAGACCTATAGAAGAAACGTTTTTAGGTATATATACACTTTTTAAACCTGAAAGAGACATCGAAAAATCATTTAAATGTTCTACGCTTTCAGGAATAGTTGTGTTCACACAAGCTTTAACTAATGAATTAGTTGATGTTTCAATAATGGCATTAGAATCCTCTCTAGAGTCATAAACTTTATTGTCCTTAGAAACTTCAATTTTCTTTAATGCATGCATATCAGTAAAAGCCATTTCATTAATACTATCAACATATCTAGGTATATATAAACTTTCTATTTTAGAGCAAACTTCAAAAGCCATATAGTCGATCACTCTTACATTTTCGCCTATAGTTAAATCTACTAAGTTAGAACAACCAATAAATGCTTCTTTGCAAATTTTTAATACACTATCGGGAATTACAACCGATTCAATGTGTGTCACATAATGAAAAGCTCTTTCTTCTATTTTTGTAACATTATATGTAGTTTTTTCATATTCAATAGTTGAAGGAATATTTACCTCTTTCCCACTTCCATTATATTTAAGAACATAAGCTTCATTAGTATTATTAACTAATCGATACTTATAGTCTCCAATAGTAACATCTTTACTATCCATTACTTCATATTTAGCATATAAATCTAAATCATTATTTATTGGTTCAAAAGAATAAAACTGTCTATCATTAACACTATAACCAGTAAACCATCCAGTAAATACATAATTATTCATTTCTGGTAAAGGCAAATTAAGTGATTCACCTTTAGATAGAGAAACAACTTCCTTATATTGAGTTGGCAAAGTACCACCATTTAAATGATATGTTACACTAACTGTTTCTTCATTATTTTCTTCTTTATCTTCTTCATTAGAATCATCTAATTTACTAGTAACTTTAATAGTTGTTGTTGATCCATCGCTAAACGTAATTAAATAAGTCTCACTCGTTCCTTCACTACTTATTCTTTCAACACTAACAATATTATCAGTAACATCCGTAGGAGAAAATTGAGATGTATTATTATCATCATCAACTAAAATAGTACTACAAGAAGTCAAAAATATAGATGCTCCTAAAACAAGTAATCCCTTTTTAAATTTCATAATCATGCCCCTTTATATATTAAATTAATTATAAAATTTTCAATTTATCTATATAAGTGACAGGATTTTGCTCATTTTAAAACTATGTTTTATAATAAAAACACTGCAAAACTAATATATTTTAAAAATATTTATTATAGAGGATATTTTATATTTGGTAATTCAAGTGTCTCATCTTGAAACATAAATGTGTAGTAGTTACTAAAAGTAGTTAAATATAAATAGTCATTAGAAATTTTAAAACTATATTCATAATTTTCAGTAAATAAATAATATCTAATAAACCAGCCTCCAGGAGGTATAAGATCATCTTTTTTAATTAAATATTTACGTGTTAAGTTAAATATCTCTTTAATATCTTCATTACTAGTTGAATAAACTATATTTTCTTCGCTTAAATCAGGATTTATAGAATTATACCCTTTTAGCATTCCAACTTTAATTACTTCGGTAGCTTTTAAGCCTTTCGCCCATGTAAACACTTCATTAAATAAATAAGTCCTATCAATATAAAAAGGATCTGTATTAATACGAATAGTAATATCCTGAGCAGGCATATAAAAGCGATAACCCCAATAATTAGAATCACTATGGTAATTATTTACTTTATATTTATCATTTATATAAACATAATTCTCTGCATCATAAGTAGGATAAAGCTTAATATCAACTGCTTCACCAAATCTATATTTAGATTTTATAGATGTAATTAAATTATCTTTTCCATCAATAATTTTTACATTATAACTTTTATTTAAGTCTAATGATGTCTTAATTATATTTAAGTCATTTTCATTAAGTAAGGCATATTCATCACTAGTTAAAGAAGAAATAAAAGGATTGCTTTTTAAAATTAAACCATTATATAAGTTAATATTATACCTAACATAGACTGCTTCATTTTCGTCACTATCTTTTAAGTTTCTTTTAGCTACAAACATAAGTTCTCCTAAATGGTCTAAAGAATAAGTTTCACATTCAATTTTTTCTTTTTGATATTCTAAAGAGTCTAAAACAGAAAATAATGTCTTTTCTTGAGTGTCAGTAAACTTAGTTGAACTATTATCATCATAAATTACTTCATAATCAGAATATGGGGAAATATTAGGATAATCAGGAATTGTTGACCCACAAGAAGAAACAGCTAAACTAATTAACAATAGATTTAAAATTTTAGTTAATCTTTTCATAGCCTATACCTAATTTAATTTTACCATTATATTTGTGAAATTGTTAAAGTTAAAAATATAATTAAAACACATTAAAATTGTAAAAAGTTTAAATTGCAAACATTAAATATCATGCTTAACCATAATGTTATGCGGTGTTTTCGATAATAAAGTTAATATTGGAAGCATCGAAAAGAATAAAACAAGACCATATACTAATAACAAGACTATTAAATTAATCCATATTGGTACCCCAATACTAGCAAAAACTATGGCTAGAATTACATAAGGAATGCTAAAATAAAGACCAAATGTTGTAGATATTTCTAAAGCTACATGTCTAAAAATAGGCGCTCGATTCATGCCTAAAGAACGGTACACTCCAATTTTCTTTTCTTGAGAAATGTAATATGATCTAAACAATAATGAATAGGTCAAAACCATTACCGCAAATAAAAGCACACTTATAATAAAAATTAACAAATAGTAATTTAATCTATCTGCGTTACCTGACAAATCTTCATAACTCCCAATGATTGAATGATTATTTAATACAAAACTAGAAAGATCACTATTTTTAGGGACCACAACTTCAATACCTTGATAACTATTATTATCAATATAAAAGTATTGATAATTATAGTACGAGTTAGAGTAATCAACCGCTTTACTTAAAGCCACACTATTCCATTCATCATAAAAAGCTAAAGCAATAGGTGCGGAATCAGTGCATTTATAAGTCTTAGTCACTAAAAATGGAAACTTCGTAAAATAATCATTTAAAACCTGATAGACATCTTCTCTAAACGCAAAGGTTGGATAATCATACGTACTATCTGTATTAATTTCGGTATATTCATAATCATAATTCTTTGCGTCATCTATACTAAGCATATCAGTTTCAAATGAGACGCAGATATGACTTAATAAGTTATCATCGACTTGAAGAATTGCATCATCATGGTCGAAAACATATTGCACAAATGCTCCAGAATTATTTAAATAGTTAAGTAGTAATGGGCTTTTTTCTAATGCACTTGTCGAAATAGATAAATAGTTTCCATATGTAGCTTTCTCTAATTTTATGCCATCAAAAATATCAAGCGATACGCCATAACGATACAATTTTTCATTTTTACCACTAAATTTATAAGTCCCATATACATTTTCTTCATGTGGAAATAATATTGCTTCATTACTAATTAAATCTGTATAGCCAACAATTTTATAACTAACTTGTTTATTATATTTATAGACTTTAAATTCACTGCCAATTATTTCTTTAGTAGTAAAACTTCTTAGTGTGTCATAAAGTTTTTTACTTATTAAAACTTCATCAACTTTATAATCTTTATCTTTAGTTAAAAAGCTATCTTTAATTCCAACAAGTTGACCACTTGTTAAGTAGTTATAACTCCAAGTATTAAAATCATTTTCTAAAGCTGAAAAGCTAGAAAAATCTAATTCGATTCGCTTTCCTATTGATAAAAATGTCCCTGGATTATCATTAGTAAATTCTAAGGCATTAGTTAATCCCTTTCCATAATTAGAACAAAGATATACTTCTTGTCTATTCCATTGAGAAGAATATTCATTATACCAACTATATGAAAAGGCGAAAAAGAAACTAAACACGAAAGCTAAAATAAAGGAGATAACAGTTAAAAATTTCTTATGTTTAAAAGAAGTATTTAACTTAGGAAAAAATAATCTTTCCTTAACTTTTTCTTTTTTCGTCTCATCAAAATTGCTTGTATCAAAACTAATTTCTTGAACATTTTCCATCTCTTTATTTTCTAAAGTAACAAACATCGAAGGTTCTAATTTAGTCGCAATTACTCCTTCAGGTAACTCTATATAAGTTTTTCCATCTCTTCTTAATAAGGTAATTTCTACTTCTTTATTACTCGAGTTATCTAAATCATAAACTTTGAATTTGAAGCCGTTTTTAGAAAAATCTATACAATTTGCATCTTTTTTAGTTAAATTTGAATGTTTTACTCCCTTGTTGATTATATTATTGCTAATAGTTTTTTCTTTTAAAACTCCATCCTCAATTCGATACAAAATATCATTATATTTATTTGCCATCTCTTCATTATGAGTGACTAGTAAAACAAGCATCTCTTTAGAGAGCTCTTTTAAGATTTCGAAAATTTGTTCGCCGTTTACTGAATCCAAATTACCAGTTGGTTCATCAGCAAATAAAACATCTGGTTTAGATGAAATTGCTCTAGCTACTGCAACACGTTGTCTTTGTCCTAATGAAAGTTGACCAGCTTTCCTTCTACGATAACGCAATAATCCTACTGCTCTTAAGCTTTCATCAATCCTTTTTTCACATTCTTCAGGATTTGAAATTCCTTTAATGAGTAAACCTTTTTTAACATTAGAAAAAACTGTTTCATTGTCTTCTAAATAAAAGTCTTGGAAAATATATGAAAAATGAGTCTGTCTATATTTATCAATTTCAGACATATTATATTTTTGAGGGCCATTACCATAATCAATCATCCCTTTATAATCATCTAGTCCACCAATAACATTTAAAAGGGTACTTTTTCCACTTCCAGAACGACCTAAAAATATTACAAGTCCGCGATCAGGAAGTTCTATATTTATAGAATTAAGAACAACTCTTTCGTTATTTTTAAATTTCTTTTCTATATCTTTTAATACAATCATTTTACTGAACCCCCTGCTTCTTTCAATAAGTTAATGGTTTTCATTTTTCTAGTTTTTTTATCAATAAAGTAAGAGATTAGTACGCCTAGAGCGATAAGAACAAAAAAGAAAGCGATAATAGAAGGTAAAAATACATCTACAAAAGTAGCAATAAGTGCCTCATTATAATTAAAAAGATAAACATAGATTCCTAAAGACAATATAGTTGAAACTAATATATAAGATATAGCCGTAGGTACTGTAATTAATATTAATCTAATCGAATATATAGAACCTTTTCTATATCCTAAAGTAGATAAAACAGCAAAATCAGGTGAATATTTATTTAAAACATTTCTTAATAACATGCTTGTAACCCAAGAAGCAAAAATAAATACGATAGCAAAAATCATAATCATAAAAATAATAGGTAAAAGAATCGTGATTAAACTAATATAATTCTCTAAAGTTTGGGTTCTACTAATTGTTTCATTTCCTAAATGAGCTTCTTCTCCTACTTTATTTTTAAATGTAGTTGCATCATTAATATTAGAAAAATAGATAACAGAAAATCCTGTAATTTTATTAAGTAGGATAAGTTTTAATTCTTCAAGTTCATAAGGAAAATAAATTCCTATATTTCCTTGATAGCCCAAACTAACAATTTCTTCATAACTAAGATAGATTTTTGAATTAACATCATTAATAATTGAGGTATCTTCATCTAAAGCAAACTGATTATAAAAATCTTTAAAAGTCATGGTTTTATTTAAAACGGTGACTTCTATATTATCTAAAGAATTAAAATAAAATTCTGGTATATACATCGAAGCGAATTCATTATCATCACTTTTAAAATTAGATATAAAGTTAACATTCTCACCATTTAATTTAATTTCTAAAAGATCGTCTAAACTATAATTTGTGAATATTGAAGTAAAATCTAGCTTGCCATATTCACTAGGATTACTAAAGGTATAATCAATATTTGAAAGGATAGTTTCACTAAGCTCAGTTGATATGTCTTTAGTTAGAACAACTTGAAAACCTGTCGTAATACTAGAAGTTTCTCCTATACCTAAAAGCAATGAATTTTTAAGAATTTGATTACCCTTATAAACAATCGATTCAATCGAATCATTTAGTGATCCTGTTATACTCAAACCACTTAATTTATTCCCAACTTGAGGAATAAAAGTTTCTTTAAATTGTGTGAGCGTATATGAATTTAAATAGTCACTATTATATAAAATGTAATAGCCACTATCGCCGCTAACTTCTTTTTGCATCTTTGAATCACTAGGTAAATAAAATCCAAAGTCCGTATAACCAACATAGTCCCAAAATTGAACTTTTATACTCGATAAATATCCACCTTCATCAAGAAAATACTCTTGAGGCAAGTCTTTTTTATAGTCTTCTTGAGGCAAGGAAAATACTACTGCTGAGTCTGGCAAAGACTTAAAAACTCTAGTAGTTGTGTTCATACTAGATACGCCAAGATCAATCAAAGGATTACTTGCACCAAATCCAATCGCTGATACATAGCCAATAACAGAAAATAAAAGTAAGGAACAAAGGAGTAAAATAAAGTTTTTTGGCATACTAAAAATTAGTTTAATTCCAGAGAAAAACACTGCAAAAACTGTAGTTTTTTTCTTTTTCTCCACTAATGGCTCATTAATTATTTCATTATGAGCAATAATAGTATCTTCAATTACATTCCCATCTTTTAGCACTAAATGTCTTGAAGCAATATTTTCTATACTTTCATAATCATGAGTAACATAAAGAATTAAACGGTCTTTTTTTATTTCATTAATTAACTCAATTATTTCTTTAGAAGTTTTTGAATCAAGATTACCAGTAGGTTCATCAAAAGCTAAAACAGGAGAATTTAAAGCCAAACCTCTAGCAATAACTACACGTTGCTTTTCTCCTCCAGATAATTTAATAGTTTTAGCCTTTAATTTATCTTTTAATCCGCATTTAGTTAATGCTTCTATAGCTTCTTTTTTAGCTTCTTTATAAGGTATATTTCTATTTAGAAGAGCTAAAATAACATTATCTAAAACACTAACTGACTGAACAATGTTATAGTCTTGAAACACTAACGAAACATAGTCATTTCTAAAAGAAATCATATCCTCATTAGTAAAATCAGCTGTGCTTTTACCATTAAAGATGATATCTCCTTCATCATAAGAATCCATTAAAGTAATTAAATTTAATAAAGTAGTTTTGCCACTTCCTGACTCTCCAGTTATAGCAATGAATTCTCCTCTATCAAATGTTAGATTAATATTTTCAATTCCTTTGGAAGATGTTGCGCCATCGTTATAATACTTGGACACATCTTTTAATTCTATTAATGCCATAATTGTCCTCAAATATAATTCTATTATAAAAAAACAAGTAAATTTTATATATAAATTTTCTTAAAACATATGATTAATCACTTATATTATGAATAAATATGCCTTACATAATATTTAATAAACAGGTATATCTTTAACTTTGATATGTACTTTTTTAAAGCAAAAAGAGAATTCGCTTTTTTAACTTAAGTCGATTTTATATACATTAATTTAAAAATGTTAGTAATTTAATATTTACTCTTTAGCTTCTTCATAAGAGTAAAAAGATTCAATTCCATCATCACTTGAAGAACCATTATATTTCCACCCAACATTAAACCTACTTAATTCTTTTAATGATGATATGCAAATTGGTATCTCATATTTATAAATAGAAATAAAAATTTACAATTTATTTCACTTATAACACCTATATTATTTTTGTTTATAATTATTGCACCCTTATTAATTGGAATAATTTCATGATTTAAATAATAATGGTTTCTCATCGTTTCATAGTCTTCTAAACACGAATTTATAAAATATTAATCAAACTTTTGATTTGATATAATCATAACTTTTCTTACATCGCCAACTTTTATAAGCGTAAAATATAATTTAACCTCTTCATGAGAAAATGGACTTTATTAATAAATTTCATCTTATAAAGCCTTTCAAGGTCATTAGTTAAATTAAGATTTCATTTTGAACTATTTCTAATTCTTTTAGCGCTTAGAAAATTGGCATTTTATTGCCAAACCTCTGTCCTTTCCTTTAGTATCGTTTTTTTGATGGAGGTTTAGCCTTATTTTTAAACTTTTCCATTATTTTATCGTATGATCTAAGGGAAAGTTTATTTTAATCTAACATATTTGTTGTTTTTTCCATTACCTTCTCGTTTTATTTCACCAAGCTCAATTAGCTTTCTTAATGCTCCTTCTATAGAACTAACGCTGAGTGATGGACATAATTCTCGTATATCTTGTTTTGTAAACCATCCGATTTTATTCTTTACTGCTTTTCTTACCATATCAATAGCAGGTAGTTTTTCTTCAACGATTTTAAATCTATCTTCAAAATCTCTATAAGCAGCAAGTATTGTACTTAATAAGTACTTAATAAATGGAATAGGGTTATCATTTCCCTCAATCCACCCTTTCTGGGAAATACTTAGTGCATCATAATATAAATCCTTGTGTTTTGCTATCTTAGCTTCTAATGAAATGTATTTACCAACATAAAATCCATTTCTATATAATAAAAGTGTTGTTAACAATCTAGACATTCTACCATTGCCATCATTAAATGGGTGAATGCAAAGAAAATCATGAATAAACACAGGTATAGCAATTAATGGTTCTAATTCATTATTTCCTATTACTCTATTGTATTCTTCACAAATTTTATCAAGTGCTGCTGGTGTTTCAAACGGATCAAGTGGCGTGAATAATACTTCAACTTTGCCATCAGAATATGTAGTAGATATATAGTTTTGTACATTCTTGGTTCTTCCAGCCATAGGGTTATTCATATGACTATACATAATCTTATGAAGTTGTAATATAAAGTTTTGAGTTAATGGAATTGCATCAAAATTTTCGTGAATTATATTTAATACATCACGATATCCGGCAATTTCTTCTTCGGCCCTATTTTTAGGAGTTGTTTTTTCTTTAACTAATTGTTTAATTCTTGTATTTGTTGTAACTATACCTTCAATCGCATTTGAAGCTTCTGTGCTTTGAATCTTAGCTATTTCAACTAATTTCTCTAATTCTTCAGGTCTTTGTTTCAAGTACATTTCTTGCTTTCCAACTTCTTTATATATAGCTGCTATATAACCTAATATTTCTGAATCCCATGTTTTTTTACTTATTAAAGAATAATTGAAATCTCTCATTTGTTCACCTCATAGAATTATTTTTCCCTTAAATTTTATAGAGTTTTAAGGTTAAAGTCAATATATAAGGGTATTTTTAATGTTTTTGTTCTGACTTTTTAAATTTAAGTCAACTAGGCCTACAATAATTAAAAAGTATCATACTTAAATATACTTTTTCATGATAGCAACGATTTTAGGTAAATCTATTTTTACGGTGTCGTATATAACCTTAACATCAACCTTGCCATAATCATGAACTATTCGATTAAGCATACCTTTAATTGCGCTCCATGGTACTTCTTTATGCTTATTTTTAAAATTTTCAGTTAATTTTACAGAATTTTCAAACACTTGTATTATAAGAAACAGAATCTAGTAAAACTTCATCTTTTCCAAGTTCTTCATATGTATTGACATTTTTTGTATGTTCAAGAACAAATTCAATGTCTCTTACAATCTTTTCAATATAGTATGTATTATTTTTAATATTATCCATATATCTTTATTCCATCTGATAAAATTTCATTTACGAGATCAAAGTTATCCTTAATCTGCTCTTGATTTAGTAAGTCTACTTTCTTTTTTAAATTTTCCCTAAGCTCCTCAACTAATTCATAAAACTTTATTCCTGTAACTTCTGTGTAAACGAGTAAATCAACATCACTTGTCTCTTTTGCTTTTCCCTTTGCGTATGAACCAAACAAATAGCAATAACGAACCTTATATTTTTTTAATATAGACTCACAAACGGACTTTATTCGCTCTATTTCTAATATTCCATGCGTTTCATCAACATAACCATATTGCCCCAACTTATTCACCATAAATTGATACTTCATATTATTTTTATTTACGTCATCTCGTTCATAGTTTTGATATGTACGTAATGGAATTCCTAAATATTTAGCACATTCAGCTTGTGTCATGTTATAGCTTTTTCTTAACTCTTTTAATTGCATAATTTTTCCTCAATTTTAATATAATCTTTATTCTAGTTTACGCAAGTAAAATACGCAATTATTGCGTAAACTTTTAATAGTAAATACGCAATTATTGTATTTTCAGTCCAAGGATCAACATATGAAAACTCGATTTTCACATTATCTAAAGCCATATTCCCAACATCATTAATTTTGCCGATTCTTTAATCGCCGTATAAGATGCAGATATACTAGAATTTATTTTAGAGCCACCATTAGAGCTAATTTCTCCACCTATACTTGAACTAAAACTTATAGTCGCTTCTGGATTTCTTGCTTTTGGACCATAGTCTCTAGTAGCATAATAAGAACTATTATCCTTATAATTATATGCAATACTGCTTTTACGTTATTATCAAATTCATAATTTTCTTTATTTGCAATTGAAACAATTTCAATTTTTTTGGCTCACTACTACTATCAAAATTTGCAAATAAAGTCGCAAAGCCACTTATAGCTATTAAACTACTTAGAAATAATAGATTTATCTTTTTTTATTTTCCCTTCTTTTAATTATTTTTATCAGTGATATTACTATTCCAATAACGCCTATAATGTTAAGTATTTGAAAAATTATCAATTCAGCATCACTGGAATAAAATGGTATATACCATGTATAAAAGCCTTCACCTAACGTTGGGTGAGATCTTTTATCGACTAATGACCGTATAAAGCATAGTAACAAGATTAAGGTCGAAATAATTAACAAAATATAGTATAAAATTAATTTATTCTTTTCAGTCTCATTTAAAACTGTATCTTTATTTTCGTCATTTATAGCTTTTAATGGTGGTTCTAGCGCTTTACCATTTAGTAGATACTCATAGTCAACTTGAAAATAACAAGCAATACATTTAATTGTCTCAATATTTGGTTCGTTTATATTAGCTTCCCATTTTTGAACAGCTTGTCTAGATACATTTAATTTATCTGCTAATTGCTCTTGAGACAAACCATGCTTTTTTCTCAGTTCTCTTATTCTTTCACCTAGAGTCACATCAATCACCTCCTCGGCAGATATTATAAAAAACAGGAAAATAAAATATAATCAACGCATCGTAGCATTAACGCTATTTTTCGTAGCGCATTGCTATTTTACTTGGTTTTTCATCAGTTTTCACTTAAAACCATATACAATTGCTTTTTATTATCGAATCATTTTATTACACTAAACATTTTTAAAAGTATTAATTGAAGCTTCAATTTGACTAGTAATCTAAAATTATATATCTTTAATGATTAAAATTACTAATGCCAAATGATATATTTTAATGATTTTATTTTCTATTAATGCCTTCAAAAACTGCCTTATTAATCGTTCTGCCATCAACAATTAAAAAGAATTTTCTATTTCTGTTTTCCAATCTGTTAGCAATTTTTCAAGGTAATTTTAATGACTAACTACACTTTTTTGCAAGATTCAAATTTAAAAACAGACCGATGATTATCGTAATTTCGTTCTTTTTTTACAATTGATTTTATCAAACTCGAGAAATTATCGTACATTTAAGTTCGAACTCACCGAAAACTATATAAATCTAAAATTTAGGTATAAAAAAAGTGCCTACATAAGCACCGAATATATCTATACTTTGATACATTAATGTACCAAAAGTTGTAATCAACATGGTCGGGGCGACAGGATTTGAACCTGCGGCCTTCTGCTCCCAAAGCAGACGCGATACCAAGCTACGCTACGCCCCGAAGTGATAGTAAGTATATCACATCTATATATTTAACGCAATATGGAGCTTCCTAGCGGATTCGAACCACTGATCATTGAGTTGCAGTCAATTGCCTTACCAACTTGGCTAAGGAAGCATCAACTTAGCGCCTAAATAATATATCAAATAATAGGCATATAATGCAAGTAGTTTTTATTAAAACTACTTTATTAGGGTAGAAATTCTACCCTAATAAATCTTTATATGCAGTATCCAAATAATTTAAGGCTAAATCAAGATTTTCTTTTAATAAATCAATAGTCCCATATAGATTATTCTCATACTCTAAAGAATGAGGCAAATCATCATAAATTGTCATAAATGGATAATGACCTACCTTTCCTTCGATTTGAGATATATCTATAAATTTATCTTTTCGACTAGTAATAATAAAATCAGTTTGTCTTAAGTAAGGAATAGTTTCATTTAATGGAGTTAAGCAAATAAATCTAGCTCGAGATAAATCTAACTTTTCTCTAATTTTACTTGCTACAACAGTACCAACACTTTTAGCAATTAATATAATCTCTCCATATTTACTAAAATCAATATTTTGAAGTGTTTTCAATGCAAAATCAAAGTCTTTTTCAATTTCTTCATCTAAAGGTAATATATCTTTAGTCGTCCTAGAAACATCATAATTCAAGTAAATTGAATCTCCATCAATATACTTATCTAAATAATATAGATAACTTCTATCGATTGAATATCTTCGACCTGGAAAGAATATTTTTAAAGTGTTAGTAATCCCTGCCATATTAGTTATTCTCTAATTCCTTTCTTAATTTCTTTCTTTTATTAACCTTATATTTCTTAATAAGTTTATATGAACCTAAGTAGCCAAATACACCGACTAAGAATAAGACAAGTAAAACAACTACCCAAGTAGGTAATGGATTTACTTTTACATTTTCCCACATGGTTACAATTTTGTCGTTTTGATCTTTAAAATCACGCATGACATATAAGTTAGGAATATTACTTGTTTTAGGATATTGAGCTACTAAACTTCTTCCTTCATAACTTGTAAGGTCGGTTTTAATTTTAATATCAACTTTCCCATCACCATCTTCATCGTAGAATGTGTATTCATCACAAGCTTCATCTTCCAAAGCTTCTTCATATGAATCATATTCAAGGGGATCATAAGAATAAACAGTTAATTCTGTTAATGGATCTCCATTTTCATCAACAAAGTCAAAGTAATAACTTATATCATATGTATCTAATGAATCTGGATCGTCTACGCTTGTTGATAAATCAAAACAATATAAAGTATAACTTAATGTATCAAGTGAATCGGTTGTTGAGCCTATAAATGAGGTATAGCCATTATATGACATATTATCAATTGAACTATATGGATCATTTAAATAATCTAAGAACTTAATTGTATAGTTATATTCATCACTTTCATAATAACTATCATCATGTTTTGGTAAGCACCAAGCATCAAACCATACATTAGCACCAATTTGAGGAACAGTATAATAAAGTACGACTTGGTCTTCTTCTTCTCTTACTTCTTCCCAATCATCATCAGCATAATAGCCTCTTCCAATTGAGTTAACAGCATCACCACTCCAGGCGATATTTACTGCAATTTTTTGAGTGACAATATCATCTTTTCCACTATCAACTTCAAATCCAAAAATATTTTCTTTTAAATCGATTAATTCTTCTTGGACTCCAGCGATAGTTTCATCATCACATTTATTAAATTGCTCATTTCTTTCTTCGTAAGTTGGTAAGTAGTTATCTGACTCAGGATTAAATAAATCTTTAAATAATTCAAAGATACCAATAGCATAAGTATCTCTCATACTATCTTTAATAGATTGAGTTCTATTGAATTCAGGAGCCCATAAACTAGAATATCCATCAACTGAATTGAATCTTTCAACAATTGCTTCTTCAAGTTCTTCATCAGTTAAATCAGCATATTCTTCTTTTTGTCTAAATAAATCACCATTTCTTTCAACGATTAATGAAGGATTATATAAAATTCCTAAAGTTCCCCACATATAACCAACAGCATAATCTGCTAATGTTTTTGAGGTATCATAAATTATATTTCCATCATTATCATAGTTTCCGGTAGGAATTTCTACTGAAATTGAGTTGAGTTTTGCAGTGCTTTCGTTTTGATTTTCACCATATTCAGCTAAAAATGGTGAAACATAATCTTTATAATTATCAAGCATTCCATCATCGAAGGCACTATCAAAAGAATATAACATTCCTTCTCTAGCAAGTCTTTGAATCATGTAGTCTGAACAACAAATGACATCGTAAGTTTGTTTACCTGTTTTTAAGGTATTATACATTGTTTCATTTGTATCATATGTTTCATAAATTACTTTAATGTCTTTGCCATCTTCTTCTTTGACTAATGCTTCGAAATCAGTTAACAATTCTTCATCGATATAGTCTTCAGCGTTTAAAACATAAATATAAGTTAAAGAGTCAGATTCAGCTCCACAAGATATTAAAGAAGGGGCAAGAATACCAAATAAGCCTAAAGTTAAAAAGACTTTGGTGGATAAAAACATTTTTTTCATTGTCCTACTCCTTTTCTCTCATTTTTCTACGTTTAATAGATTTAACGTTATTAACTTTATTTCTTCTGAAAGAAATAATAATAACGACAAGTAAAACGATTAAGAAAATAATAGTTGTTAATGGTCTCATTTCAGCTGGAATTGGTCCTTTTTTAATTTTAGCTTGAACCAATGTTGAAATAGTTTCGATATTAGCGGCTCCAGAAAGTAGACCACTTCCTCTAGTAAATGCTGTAACAATAAAATCATCCAAGGATAATGTAATAGAAAGCATAAAACCACTAAAGACTCCAGGAATAATTTCTGGTAAGACAGCTTTATTTAATGCTTGTCTAGGAGAACAACCTAAGTCTAAAGCTGCTTCGTATAAAGCTGGATCCATTTGTTGTAATTTAGGTTTGACATTAAGGTAAACAAATGGTGCGGCTAAAATAATGTGACCAACTAATAAAGTCCAAAAACTAAATAAATTTGCTCCACCAAAAATGTTATTTCCAATGAAAACAAACATAACAACAAGTGATAAAGCCATAACAATTTCAGCATTAACAACTGGAATTTGGTTAATATTTTCTAATACGGCTCTACTTCTTCTTTTTGAATAGAAAGCACCAACAGCACCAATAGTGCCAAGGAAAGTTGCACATACTGCGCTAATTACTGCGATAATAATAGTATTACCAACAGCTATCATTATTTCTTCACTTTGAAATAACTTAGCATATAAATCAAATGAGAAACCATTCCATGTTCCAATATAAGTTGCATTTGTAAATGAAAATACGATTAATACAAGGATAGGAATATACATTAATAACAAGATTAAATAAATATAGGAGTAGCCTAAAATTTTCTTTACCATGTTGCAGCCTCCTTTCCATCATCTTTTTCAGTGAAGTTTCTTGTAATAAGCATAGAAATAGCAATAATAATTAACATGATAATTGCCATAAAGCTTGAAGAATTCCATTGGTTATTAGCAAATCCTAAATAGATGGAATTACCAAATAAAACGATTTTTCCTTCACTCAATGTTTCAGGAATGACATAGCTAGACATTGTTGGCATAAAAACCATTTGAGCTGCACTAATAATTCCAGGAACACTTTGAGGGAAAATACTCTTTGTGAAGACTTGAACTCTATTACAACCTAAATCAATTGAAGCCTCAATTTGAGATTTATCTAATTTAAGCATAGTTGTATATAAAGGTAAGATAACAAATGGTAAATAGTTATAAACTAAGCCAATCATTGTAGCTACATAAGGATGACTACCACCATTGATACCAAGCCAAGTTAAAACATCACGAGTAGCACCTGTTCTTAAAACGAAGTTGATCCACATAGGCATAACAAATAAAAGAACAAGTACATAATTTTTATTAAACTTTGGGTTAGATAATAAATAAGCAATTGGATACCCAATAACTAAGCAAATAATAGTGTTTAGCGTAGAAAATAGTAAAGATTGCACTAAAACATTAATTTTATTTGTTGTTGTAAAGAAAGTTACTAAGGCATCAAAAGTAAAATTACCATTAGAATCTGTAAAAGCATAATAAACGATAAAAAAGATAGGAATAATAACAAATAAGATTAAGAATAGGAAATAAGGTATACAAAGATACTTCCTTTGGAATCTAAATTTCATAGTTAGATACCTCTTTTTTAAGACGTAATTTAATGTCTTTAGCATTAACTTTCAATCCGATTGTATCGTTTAAGTTATAAGAATATTGAGAGGTAAAAACAAAATCTTCTTCGCTTTCTGTTCTAACAATGTATCTATAGTGGTCACCAACATAAATTGAGTCGACAATTTGACCAACTACTTGACATTCATCACTGCTAATATCATCAACAACATCGATTTTGTCTAATGCTATTTCAGCAACTACATCTGCATCATTCAAATCATATTTATGAGCTTTATCTTTACTAACTAAATAGCCATCTTCATCAACAAATGAACCTGGCAATAATTGAGTAATATCACAATCAAATGGAGCTTCATCAATCATTACTTGATTATTCTTATTAATCCATGAATCTGTATAAGTATTAACTGTATAATCTTTTTTCATAATATGAATTCCATTAGGAATAATATTCATATTTACAGTAGAACCAACTTCATAATCATTAATAGATTTAACAAGTAATTCATTTTTCCCAACCATGATGGTGTATTGATAGTTAACTCCTTTAAAGATTTTATTATCAATAATTCCAGTAATCATTCCTTCACCTTTAACGATTTCAACATCTTCTGGTCTAACGACAACGTCAATTTTTTCATTAACTGGGAAATCATCCAAACAATCAAAGTTGTGATCAAGGAATCTAACTTTTTTACTACCTATAATTGTTCCATTATAAATATTAGATTCACCAATAAAGTCAGCGATAAATGCGTTTTTAGGTTCATCATAAATTGTTTTTGGTGTACCAATTTGTTGAATAACACCATCTTTCATAACAACTATTGTGTCTGACATTGTTAAAGCTTCTTCTTGGTCATGAGTGACATAAATGAAGGTAATACCTAATTTTTCATGCATTTCCTTTAATTCAATTTGCATGTCTTTTCTCATCTTTAAGTCAAGAGCACCTAAAGGTTCATCTAAAAGTAGGATTTCTGGTTCATTAACAATAGCTCTAGCAATAGCAACTCTTTGTTGTTGACCACCACTTAATGTGCTGATATTTCTATCTTCAAGAGCTTCTAAGTCAACTATCTTTAAAGCTTTTGCAACTTTACTATCAATTTCCTTGTCACTTAATTTTACATATGAATAACTATTGACAGGTGTTTCTTTATAATAATTAATCTCTTTTTCTAAAGCTTCTAATTTATGAGATTTTTCTTCTTCAGAAATATGTTTCTTTTTAGAAATTAAATGATATTCGCTTTTTAATTCTCTAATTTTCTTTTTATCTATTTTTAATATAGGGTTCCCCTCTTTATCCTTTTTAAGTTGAGGGATTCTTTTTAACCTTAAACCAAAAGCGATGTTATCATAAACATCTAAATGTGGAAAAAGTGCGTAACGTTGGAAAACCATGTTAATTGGTCTTTTGTTTGGGGGAACATTAGAAATGTCCTTACCATTCAATAAAATAGACCCCTTAGAAGGGAATTCAAAACCAGCAATCATTCTTAGTGTGGTTGATTTGCCGCATCCTGATGGTCCAAGAAATGTGATAAATTCACCCTTACGAACATAAAGATTAAAATTGTCGACAGCGGTAGTTTCGTCATCATAAATTTTACTTACGTTCTTAAGTTCAATAATGTAGTTATCTTGCATTTATAAACTCCTATTTTTTGAAAGTAAATTTCTTTCATCTAACTGTATTAAAAATACATGCAAAAATATATGTTATTTTTTGCAAAAAAACAACAATTATTTTTCTTAAATTTTTTGAAATAATTTTTTAACTCATTTTTGCATTTTTAAAAATACAAAATTTATTCGATATAATCTATACTTTTTCATATTTTTAAACTTTAGAAATTGCTAAAAAATTTCATTAATTTTTTTATCAAAAAATGAGCAAATTTTTTGCTCATTTTTCTTAACTAAATTTTTGGACTAAATTTCTTCAACTTTTTTAAGATTTTTTACTATATTTTTTACTCTAATTTTTGCTTCTTCTTTACTTATATTTTTTAATAAATAATCATGGATTATATCAGCGATATTTATTGCATCAAATTTAGTAGCACCTCTAGTAGTTAAAGCAGCAAATCCAATTCTAATTCCGCTAGTTACACTTGGTTTTTCTTTATCATTAGGCAACATATTTTTATTGACTGTGATTCCGATTTCCTCCAATAATTCTTGGGCATCTTTACCATTAACTTTATAGCTATCGATTGTATTTAATAAGAATAAATGATTTTCCGTTCCACTATTAATATCACCTAAACGTGTAAATTCATTAGAACAAGCCAGAGTATTTTCTTTTACATTCCTAATATATTCTTTATATGAGTCAGTTAAAGCTTCATAAAAGCATTGAGCTTTTGCAGCTATAATATTTTCTAAAGGCCCACCTTGTAAAGCAGGAAAACACGCTTTATTTACCTTTTTAATAATTTCTTCGCTATTAGTTAAAATAATACCTCCTCGAGGTCCTCTTAATGTCTTATGAGTCGTAGAAGTAACTATATCTGCATATTTTAAAGGATTATTTAATTCCTTTGCTGCAATTAATCCAGCAATATGAGCCATATCTACCATAAAGTAAGCGTTGACTTCGTTTGCTATTTCTTTAATTGCTTTATAATCTATTTCAAAAGGATATGCACTAAAACCTGCTAAAATCAATTTTGGCTTATATTCTAAGGCTTTCTTTTTTAATCCTTCATAATCAATTCTGCCAAAAGCATTAAGATGATAAAATTCAACATTATAATATTTAGAAGAAAAACTAACTTTCGATCCATGTGATAAATGTCCGCCTTCATCTAATGATAAAGAAAGAATTTTATCTCCAGTCTCTAATAAAGCATAATAAGCAATCATATTTGCTTGAGTTCCTGAATGTGGTTGAACACAAGCATAATTAGCGTTAAATAGCTTTTTAACTAACTCAATAGCCCTAGTTTCTATATTATCGATATTTACGCATCCACCATAATAACGTTTACCTGGAAACCCTTCGGCATATTTATTAGTTAAGATGCTTCCACATAGTTCTCTTACTTCCTTTGAAGCAAAATTCTCGCTGGCTATCAATTCAATCGAATTATTTTGTCTCTCTAACTCATCGTTTAAAAATTTAAATAGTTCATTATCCTTCATAAAAAATCCTCGACTATCATTGTAGCATTTTAAAAGGAGCAAATAATCTCATTTGCTCCTTTTTAATAAAATCTTTATTTTTTTCTAATTAAAATATTTCTTCAACAATAATTGTTTCTTTTTGATCAGCTCCAACAGAGATTACAACAAATTTAATCTTTAAATAGTTTTCAATAAATTTAATGTAGTTTTGCGCATTTATTGGTAAATCTTCAAAGGTTTTTGCTTTGCTTATGTCTTCATTCCATCCTGGGAAAGTTTCATAAACTGGGGTGGCTCTATTTAATTCTTTTAAACTCGCTGGCAAATAATCTATAACTTTTCCATCTAGTTTATAATGAGTACAAACCTTAATTTCACCAATATTTCCTAATACATCAAGTAACATTAAAGCTCCATATTTAAAACCATTAACATTTCTAGAATATTTTAATTGAACTAAATCTAGCCAACCAATTCTACGTGGTCTTTTAGTAACAACACCATATTCATGAGCTTTTTCTCTAATCATTGAAGCTACATCATCATGGAGTTCAGTAACAAATGGTCCTTCTCCAACTCTAGTAGTATATGCCTTAATAATCGCTAATGCGCCTTCAATATAACCTAATCCTATACCACTACCAGTTATTGCTCCTCCGCTAGTACAATTTGAACTTGTTACATAAGGATAAGTGCCAAAATCGACGTCAAGCATAGTTCCTTGAGCGCCTTCAAAAAGAATCTTCTTATTTTCTTCTTTAGCTTTCTCTAATATATCAATGGTATCTTTTACAAAAGGTTTTAAAAAAGTAATTACATTAATATATTTACGTAATGAAGTCTGATAATCAATTGGCTCTCCACCTAGTCTAACAATCTCTTCATTTCTTATACTCAAATGTTCTTTGTAAATAATAGGGAAATCTTCATCAATAAAATCGCAAAATCTAATTCCGCTTCTAGAAACTTTATCAGTATAAGTAGGTCCAATGCCTTTTTTAGTAGTACCAATCTTCTTATCTTTTAAACTTGCTTCATTTAATCCATCAAGCTCAAGATGATACTCTAAATCAACATGTGCTCTTGATGAAATTACTAGATTTGAACAATCAAATCCAGCAGCAATTAATCTTTGCATTTCATCATATAAAGCCAATGGATTAATAACCATTCCATTTCCTAAAATATTTAAAGTACTTTTATTAAATATGCCACTAGGTACTGTTTGAAGATGGAATTCTAAACCATTAAATTTAACGGTATGCCCTGCATTATTTCCACCTTGGTATCTAACAACAATGTCTGCTTTGGAAGAATAGATGTTAGTTATTTTTCCTTTGCCTTCATCACCCCATTGACTACCGATTACTAAAATACTTTTCATGAAATTTACCTCAAAACTGCCTTATAAATATAATCTATGTTCTTAAAAGCATAGGTATAATCGAATAAATTTTCGATTTCCTCATCTTTTATGAATTTTTTTATATATTGATCATTTTTCAAAAGCTCTTTTAAATTAGTCTTTTCTTTCATAGCTTTAAAAGCCAATTCTTGAATATGATCATATATTTCTTCTCGACTTACTTCTTTAGTCTCGATAATATAATTTAAAACTCTACCAGAATATATTACCCCATAAGTAGCATTTATATTTTTTAACATATTATCTTCATTTACGACCAAATTATTTATAACATTAGTTAGTCTATTAGCCATATAAATAATTAAGTTAATATCATCAGGAAGATATAACCTTTCAGTTGAAGAATGGGAAATATCTCTTTCATGCCACAAAATATTGTTTTCTAAAGCAATATTAAAACTAGATTTCACAATTCTCGATAACCCACAAATATTTTCACAACTGATTGGATTTCTTTTATGAGGCATGGCACTACTACCTTTTTGATTTTTAGAAAAATATTCATTTACTTCATTGACTTCTGTTCTACTTAAATGTCTAATATCTGTTGCAATTTTTTCAAAAAGAGAAGCAATTAAACTTAAAGTATTAATATACCCTGCTAGCCTATCCCTACTTAAAACTTGAGTTGAAATGTTAGGCACTCCAAGTCCTAAATCCTTAGCGACTAAACCTTGTAATTCATAAGGCAGGTTCGAAAAGTTACCTACTGCTCCGCTTAATTTAACAACTTCTAAATATTTGCGCTCATTATTTAATCTTTCAATATCACGATTTAATTCATCTAAAAATAATAGCCACTTTAAGCCAAAACTAGTGACTTCACCATGAATACCATGGGTTCTACCAATAATTGGAGTGTATTTATATTTATTAGCTTTAATAATTAAAGCTTCTTTTAGTTTATCTAAAGATTTTTGAATGTAGTTATTTGCTTCTTTTAAGTTCAAACTTAAGGCGGTATCAACTACATCAGTTGAAGTTAAGTTATAATGAATCCACTTTTTCTCTTCGCCTAGTTCTAAAGATAATGATCTAGTAAAAGCTATTACATCATGCTTAGTTTCCAATTCGATTTCATTAATTTTATTAACATCTACATAGGCTTTGCTTTTAATTAATTCATAATCTTTATTAGGCACAATACCTAATTGAACATAAGCTTTCAAAACACTCAATTCTACTTGTAAAAAGGTTTTATATCTATTTTCTAGAGAGAAAATATTGCTTATTTCTTTAACTTCATATCTAGGAATCATTTTTACATGGACTCCTTCGCTTCAACTCCGAGTAAATTTAATACATTTTTAAGTGTAATTTGACTTGCTCTTACCAAAGCCAATCTTTCTTTAGTTAACTCTTTATTTTCAGGATCTATAACTTTTAAATCATTATAGAAAGAATGGAACAATTGAGCTAATTTATACGCATAATTAGATAAAATATTAACTTCTTTAATTTTACATACATCAATTAGTGTGTCTTTAAATGTACCAATATGTTTAAGTAAAGCGATTTCTTTTTCATTAACAAGTAATGGATATGAATCTTTAATTTCATAATCATTTTCTTTAGTTAAAATTGAATTCATTCTAGCATAGGCATATTGAATATAATAAACTGGGTTTTCATTTGATTGCTTTCTAGCAAGATTTAAATCAAAGTCTAAATGAGAAATAATTGGTTTAGAGATAAAGAAATATCTAGCAACATCTACTCCTACATCTTCGCATAATTCACGAATTGTTACGGCATTGCCGGTTCTTTTTGACATTTTTACTTCTTCACCGTTTTCCATTAATCTAACAATTTGAATGATTCTAAATTCAAGTTTATTATCATCATAACCTAATATTTTTAATCCAGCCTTTAATCTAGCCATATAGCCATGATGATCAGCTCCAAAAATATTAATTAAGTGTTCATATCCTCTATCAAACTTATCTTTATGATAAGCAATATCAGGAGTAAAGTAAGTTAAAGAACCGTCACTTTTAACTAAGACTCTATCTTTATCATCATTAAAATCTGTCGTTTTTAACCATAAAGCATCATCTTTTGTGTATGTATAAGGGGTCTTTTTTAATGCTTCTAAAACATTTTCAACTTTGCCACTTCTATATAAATCCAATTCAGATTGATAATGGTCAAACCCGACTCTATATAAATCTAAATCCACTTTAATTTTATCTAACTCAAGTTTTGTTCCAACTTTCTTAAAATAATCTTTTCTTTCTATTGAGTCATCATTAACCCACTTATCTTTATCAGCTTTTGCAATATTTTTGGCAAGTTTTATAACATCTTTACCTTGATAACCGATTTTGGAAATATCAAAAGGTAGGCCTAAAGCTTCTTTATATCTTTCATATAAAGAATTTCCTAAAGTTTCAATTTGATTGCCTGCATCATTTACATAATATTCTCTTAAAACATCATAACCAGAAAAATTCAAAATTCTAGTTAGTGTGTCTCCATACGCTGCTCCTCTAGCATGGCCTAAATGAAGATCTCCTGTTGGATTTGCACTAACGTATTCAACCATCACCTTTTCGTGATTGCCAAAGTCATTTCTACCATACTCATCACCTTCTTTTAAAATCTTAGAAATAATTCCGGTGATAGAGTCTTTCTTTAAGTAAAAATTTATAAATCCAGGTCCAGCGATTTCAACATTTAAAACAAATGGACTCTTTAAAAATGTATCTTTTACACCTAAAGCAATGTCTCTTGGAGATTTATGAAGTTCTTTAGCAAGTCTCATAGCAATGTTAGTTGAATAATCACCATGTGAGGTGTCTTTAGGAATTTCAACCATTACTAAATCATCGTTAAGTTCTAATCCATAAACATCTTTAAAACTATTTTTAATTAAGTCGATTAATTGCTTACTAATTTCGCTCATATTAAATCCTCCAACTAGATTACTTTTTTAGCGCTAATAAGAATATCACACTGCTATAAATTTTTCTATTATTTATAATAGAAAACCTAAAATTTCTTTATATCTTCTCCTTTTAAAGTTAGAATTTTTCTATGGAAAATAAAAATTGGTTTAAACTAGTCCAAATAGATGAAGTAACTTACGCCATTAAAGAAGATGGTCATGATGAGGAAACTAATTCATATCTTCTTTTAGATAGCTCAAAAGCTTTACTAATTGATACTGGTATGGGCGTAGAAAATATTTTTGATACAATTAAACATCTAATTAAAAATAAGATGTTATTAGTCGCAATAACTCATGCTCATTGGGATCATATAGGCAGTAATAATAGTTTTGATTTTATTATGATTCATGAATTAGAAGCAAGTTGGTTAACTCATTTTCCTTTACCTCTCTCTAGAGTCAAAGAAGAATTATTAAGTACTCATCAACCTTTTCCAAAATCTTTTAATATAGATAACTATATTTTACCAACTAAAAAAGCAACTCTATTATTAAAAGGAGATGAAATTATTGATTTAGGTTCTAGAAAAATAAAAGTGATACATACTCCAGGTCACTCTCCTGGACATTTAGTCTTTTATGAGGAAGCAAGAAAATACCTATTTTCTGGCGATATAATTTATAAAGGCGAATTAGATTGTTACTATCCTTCAACAGAGCCTTTACTCTATCGAGACTCCATTAATAAATTATTATCACTTGATGTAAAATATATTTTTGGCGGACATCATGACATTTTTATTGATGGTAGTTTTATTAAAGAAGTTAGTGAAGCCTTTAATCACTTATATCAAAATAATGAGCTTCACCATCAAGAAAAAGTCTTTTATTTTAAAGATTTTTCAATTAGATTATAAAAAAATCATGCAAATCTGCATGATTTTTTTGTCAATCAAGAATATTTTCAGTCTAATAAGATAATAGTTCCATCCTCTTTAATTTCTAAAGTATCACCGGTATTAACTGTTTTTAAGAATTCTTCTCCTAGTTTGTCAATACATATGACATCACTATTTTGCCACACTTTACTTAATACAATTCCGCTAGCTGCTAATGAGTCAATCTCTTCACTAAAAAGAAATGCTCTAGGATTTATTTTCATATCGCAAACCGTTTGAATGACTAGTCCACCTGTAGTTGAACCAATTGTGATAGGTAAACATAAAATTTTATTAGTGATATTAACGCCAAATAAATCTTTATTATTTTGATCACTTACAACAACATTTTTCTTATTCATTAAAGCTGATTTTTGGAAACTAGCTAAGGTATTGAAACCTTGTCTACTAACGCAAGCTTCACCTTTAAAATTACCTTTAGCAATTACTCTACCTTTAAATTCTTTCATAATCTATTCCTCTTATTTAGTAATTAATTCTAAAATATCTGCATCCTTAAAATAACGAGCCATGGAGTAAGTTCTTAATTTATTACTATTTGTAATAATTGCTTTGCCATGTACTAATGGATTATTTGTATACATTAATGGACAAATTGAACTAATTGTTACGCCCGTTTTATAAATTGAATCATAAATTTCTTTATGATTAGCAATTAAAGCATTTTTAACTTTTGGGGCACAGGTTAATACTACTCGACAATTTACCTTTACTTTATGATGTTCTTTTAAAGATGTTTTTATATCATTATGCCACTTAACAATTTGTGATAATGTTAAATGTGGGCAACCAATAAAGCATAATTCTGGCTTAGCATCCTTTTTCTTCCACATATTAGGATAAGATTTATATACTCTTTCAAGTTCTTCATCATCAATTACATAATGTTTAGCATTTTCCAAAATTAAATCTTTGCCTAATTCTTTAGCTTCAGGAGTTAAATTATCGATGTGATAAAGGCCAACTGCACCATTACTGGCACTAGCAGCTCCAAAATCTTTTAAATATGCCTCATTCTCATCGTTTAACTCATTACCAATAAATTTATCTAATCCAATAACGTAAGGGACAGCGTCCATTACTTTCATTCCAATTGCACTTCCTAATATTTGAGCCTCTGGAACTTTTGTTGTTTTAACTTCTATAACCCAACTAGCTTTTCTATTTTCATCTAAAAGCAAACCAAATTCAGGCACATATCCAATAATAGAGCCAAACAAATCGAGCATACCACTATTTCTATTACATCTAGCACCCAAAACACTATTAGCAAAAACGACCGCACTACTTTCTGCCCAACTTAAAGTATCTCCTTTAGATGGCCTATTTCCACATTCTTTTAAGTAGCAAGTGCAGGAAAAGCTGTCTAAATCTTTTAAACCAACTTTTAATAATTGCTTTTCATAATCGCTTTGCTTTCCATACAAAATCTTGTTAAACACCACTTTTTCTAAAAAATTACACTTAACATTTTCATAATCAAGTGGGCGAGGATCTAAAGTAAATTTGCCTGGTGCTACAATACCTTCTCTATTTAATTCCTCCATGGTTTTAAATAAAGGCTTAAGCAATGGGATTCCAAAAGAAGTAACTAAATGTCCTTCTTTATGGGTAACTTCAACCATTCTTTTAGCACCAAAAATATCGCCAAATAAAACGAGAGTTTCCATCATTTTGCGCATTGTATCACCCTTTTTGCCTTCAAGGATTTCTACTTGCTCTGTGGTTAATTTCATTTTGTATTCAATCATATTTCCTTGTCCTTTTCTAATTATTACCATTATAAATAATTTATGTTACAAAGTGTATTCAACTTTTAATTCGTTTTTCAAGATTTAGTGCTCAAGTCGCTAAAAAATAATCTAGGTGAAGTGTAAAAGTTAATTCAACAGTTAAGCCCCCGGATATTTAGAGTTGAATTTAGTCTTGGATTTTGGATTGTAAAAAGTCTACAAATATTGAATTTTCCTATATTAAAAAACTTTTTATATGCTAAATTATTTATG
>CASGAD010000022.1 GCA_949299335.1 uncultured bacterium
ATTTATTAAATCATTTAAAAGAAGTTAATTTTGCAAAGTAATTTATCTATTCATTTAGAATTAAAACTTAAAAATTTATCATTTTTGTGTTTTAAACTAAAAAATCAATATTTGCATATTAGTTTTATTTAAGTATAATACTGTTTTGAAATGATGTACTTCCATGTCAATTTAAATTGACTAAACTGCTTATTAAAGGCTGATGACGTCTACAATTGGACGTTTTCAGCCTTTTTGTTTTTCTAGGAGAATTCATATGTTTTTAAGTTTAGGAGTAATATTTGTCGTTGGATTCTTGGGTGGTTTCTTATTTGAAAAAATAAGGATTCCTAAGATTGTTTTTTATACAATTCTTGGTATATTGCTTGGCCCATCTTTATTAGGTTTTATAAATGAAGATTTACTTAACATCTCAAGTTACTTGAGACAAATCGCCTTGATGATTATATTAACAAGAAGTGGACTATCATTAGACATAAAAAAACTAAAAGAAATAGGAAGACCAGCTATTCTTATGTGCTTTTTGCCAGCCACATTTGAAATAATTGGCGTTATAATATTTGCTCCATTATTGCTAGGGATAAGTTATTTTGAGGCTTTATTATTAGGAAGCGTATTAGGAGCAGTATCTCCTGCAATTGTTGTTCCTAGAATGATAAAATTACAATCTTTACATTATGGCGATAAACATCATGTCAGTGAGTTAATTATGGCTACCGCAAGTTGTGACGATATTTATGTAATTACTCTTTTCTACGCTTTCAAAGGACTTGTTGCTAACCAAACTTTTGATTATTGGACATTGTTAGAGATTCCAACTAGCATAATTTTTGGTATTTTATTTGGCGTTATTGTGGCTGTAATTTTAATTTATTTATTTAAAAAGGTAAAAATTAATATTGTTTTTAAAACCATCATCATTTTTGGAAGCAGTTTAATAATGATGGGAGTAGAAGAACTTTTTAAATCTTATAACATTACAGCAAATTATCATATTGGATTATCTAGTTTGCTTGGGATAATTGTTTTAGGTATTCTTCTATTGAAATTTTTGCCTAACGAAGCTAAAGAAATTAAAAAAGGATACGATTCTTTATGGAACGGTTTTGAAATTTTGCTTTTTGTACTTGTTGGAGCAATAGTTGACTTAAAATATGCTTTTTCAACAGCCGGTGCTATTTTTATTGGTGTAATATTTTTGGCTTTAATATTTAGATCGATAGGTGTAATTATTTCAATTTCGTTTACTAATTTTACCTTTAAAGAAAAGATATTTATTATTATAAGCTATTTACCAAAAGCTACTGTTCAGGCATCAATTGGCGGTATTGCACTTAGTGAAGGGCTTGCGTGTGGAACGATGATATTAACTGGAGTGGTTATTTCCATTTTAATTACTGCGCCTATCGGAGCTATATTAATGGATTCACTATATAAAAAATTATTAAATAAGGATGAATTATTGGAACAAAGAGAAGTTATCAATTAATTTTTTCTTGGTTCGTTTCAATATAAAATATATTAAAATATTGATATACTATGAATGATAGTTTGAAAGGATTTTTTATGTACACAAAAAGATTAGTTAGTAAAGACACTTACTATGTAGGAGGAAGCGATAGAAGGCTCGCTTTATTTGAAAATATATACCCATTGACTAATGGAGCAAGTTATAATTCTTATTTAATTTTGGATCAAAAAACTTGTTTATTAGATGCGGTTGATAAGAGCGTTGATGAAGAATTTTATATAAAAGTTAATGAGGTTCTAGAAGGAAGAAAACTTGATTATTTAATTGTTAATCATATGGAGCCTGATCATTCTTACGCTTTAAAAAATGTACTAAGAATGCACCCTGAATGCACCCTAGTTATTTCTGAAAAAGCTTTAGTGATGTTTAAAAATTTCAATGAAGGTTTTTGCCCAACTAATGTAAAAGTCGTAAAAGAATTTGAAGTTCTCGATTTAGGTGAACATAAGCTAACATTTGTATTTACTCCAATGGTTCACTGGCCTGAAGTCATGATGACTTATGATGTAACAACAAAGACATTATTTAGCGCTGATGCTTTTGGTACTTTTGGGGCTTTAAGTGGCAATTTGTTTGCAGATCGTGTATCTTTTGAGAAAAATTATGAATTAGAAGCCAGAAGATACTATACAAATATTGTTGGGAAATATGGAACGCAAGTTTTAGCTGCTTTAAAAAAGGCAAGTACTGTCGAAATTGAAACAATTTGTCCATTGCATGGACCAATTTGGAGACAAGATTTAAATTATTTAATCAATTTGTATACTAAATGGGCTAGTTATGAACCAGAAACAAATGGAGCATTAATTGTTTATGGCAGCGTTTATGGACATTCTGAAGTTGCTGCTAATTTAATTGCAGATGAGTTAAGTGAAAAAGGTATTAATGAAATAGCAGTTTACGATGCTTCTAAAACTGATAAATCATATTTAGTAGCTGAAGCATTTAAATATTCACATTTAATTATTTGTGCCTCAACTTATAATATGGGTATTTTTACTCCTGTTGAAGAATTTCTTTTAGATTTAAAATACCATAATTTACAAAATAGAAAGTTTGCTGTTGTAGAAAATGGTTCATGGGCTCCAAATAGTGGAAAATTAGTTGTTGAGATTCTTAAAAATCTTAAAGGATTTGAGCAAATTGGAAGCAACATAACTTTTAAATCTGCCGTAAAAGAAGAAAATGTAACTCATATTAAAGAATTAGCTGATAAGATTGCAGAAACTATACCAGCTAAAAAAGTTGATAATAACCCTTTAACAAGAATCAGTTATGGATTATTTGCTCTTTCTACAAAGGATGGCGATAGACAAAATGCTTGTATAATTAATACAGTTAATATGGTTGCACAAAATCCTGATTTAATCATGATTTCTTTAAATAAGAGCGATTATTCTGCAAAGACTTTACAAGCTACCAAAGTCTGCAATATTTCATGCTTAACTAAACATACATCTTTTGATGTGTTTAAAAGATTTGGATTCCAATCCGGAAGAGATGTAAACAAATTTGAAAATTATAACAATTATAAAATTGCAGATAACGGCATAAATTATTTAACAAAATGTACTAACGCATATATTTCCTTAACTGTCAAAGAGGTATTAGATTTAGGAAGTCATTATGGTTTTATACTCAAGATTGAAAAATCTGTTTTATTAAATAATGAAGAAAGTGTCACTTATGATTATTATCAAAAGAATATAAAACCTATACCTGTAAAGGAAATTAAGAAAAAAGGTTGGATTTGCAAAATTTGTGGGTATATTTATGAAGGAGACGAGTTACCTAAAGATTTTATTTGTCCACTTTGCAAACATGGAGCAGCAGATTTTGAAAGAATAGGTGATAAGTAATGGAAAAAATCAGTTTTAATGAATATCAAAAAGAGGCCTTTTCTTTAATAAGTGAAGATGGGAAAAAAGATATGATTACAAACGGTGTCTTAGGATTGGCTGGTGAGACTGGCGAGTGTTGTGACATTGTTAAAAAGTACAAATATCAAGGACATGAATTAAACAAAGAGCATTTAAAAGATGAATTAGGTGATGTTCTATGGTATCTTGCGGAAACAGCGAGCGGTTTAGGAATTACTTTAGAAGAGGTAGCTTTATATAATCTTGAGAAGTTGCATAAAAGATATCATGGTTCAACATTCCATAAAGAAGATAGTATAAATCGTGAGGAATATAAAAAATAATGAATAAAAATCTCTATGATGTAATTATTATTGGAGCTGGAGTAATTGGAGCTTCGATTGCTAGATATTTATCTAGATATAATTTGCGTTGTTTGATTTTAGAAAAGCATAATGACGTTGGCGAAGAGACAACTAACGCTAATAGTGCCATTGTACATAGTGGTTATGATCCTATGCCTGGCACTAAAAAAGCGTATTTTAATGTTCGTGGAAATAAAATGATGCCACAAGTTTGCAAAGAACTTGATGTTCCGTTTTACAAAATTGGGTCATTAACTGTAGCTTTTACTAATGAAGATGTTGAAACTTTAAATGAGTTAATGATTCGTGCGCAAAAAAATGGAGTTGATGCAAAAATCATCGATAAGGACGAGCTTTTAAAGATTGAGCCAAATATAAATCCAGAAGCCAAAAAGGCAATTTTATGTAAAGATGCCGGTATAATTTCACCATTTAACCTTTGTGTAAATCTTGTGGAGAACGCCATGGATAACGGAGTAGAATTAGGTTTAAACGAAGAAGTTATAAACATTACTAGAGATGATAAAAATTTTAAAGTTTTTACAAAAAATAATCATATTTTCGATTCGAAGGTTATTGTTAATGCTAGCGGATTGCAAAGTGATACGGTTGCAAAATTATTAGATGCTGACAATTTTAAGGTGTTGCCAAGAAAAGGCGAATATTATGTTTTGGATCATTTTGATGCTTCTTGGGTGAACCATACTTTATTTATGTGTCCTACAAAGGTTGGGAAAGGAGTACTTATTTCACCAACAACAAGTTTTAATTACATTATTGGCCCAACTAATGAAGAATGTGATAAGTATGATACTTCTACTGAAGCAGAAATTTTAGCTTCTCTAAAGGAAAGTGCAAAAAAATTAGTTCCAAACATTCCGTTTGACCAAAATATTAGACAATTCAGTGGTATAAGAGCGAACTCATCTACAGGTGATTTTATTATTGAAGAAAGTCAAGTTGCGCCAAATTTTTATAATTTAGGTGCTATTATGTCGCCAGGATTAGCGAGTTCAGTTGCTATAGGTGAATATGTTAGTGATTTAATAAAAGAAAAATTATCTTTAAGTACAAATGAAAAATACAATCCTACTATTAGAAAACATTTCAAATTAAGTACTTTAAGTCTTGAGGAATATAATAAACTCATTAAGAAAGATCCTCGTTATGGCCACATAATTTGTAGATGTGAAAAAGTAAGTGAAGGTGAAATTGTTGATGCAATTCATAGAAATTGTGGTGCAACAACTGTTAAAGGAATAAAAAAACGTATTAGACCGGGTTTTGGCAAATGTCAAGGAACATTCTGTGAAGAAGAAGTAATTAAAATTCTTTCACGTGAACTAGGCAAAAAAATCGAAGAAATTTGTTATAGTGATTTAGGCACTGAAATTATGAAATATAATGTGAAGGGTATTAACTATGATAAATAAAGATTTAGTTATAGTAGGTGGTGGTAGTGCTGGGTTGGCTGCCGCTGTTAGTGCTTATGATTTTGGAGTTAAAGATATTTTATTAATTGAGAAGAATCATGAATTAGGTGGAATTTTAAATCAATGTATCCATAATGGATTTGGATTGCAAAAATTTAAAGAAGAACTTACTGGCCCTGAATACGCTTCTAGATATATTAAGCAATTTAAAGATCGTCATCTTGAATCTTTTATAGACACCTTAGTTTTGAGTATTAATGAAAAATTGGAAGTTAGGATTATTAATTCTACGTTAGGTGTAGAAACTATTAAAGCAAAAGCAATAATTATGGCCATGGGTTGCAACGAAAGAACTCGTGGGCAAATTTCAATTCCCGGAGATAGACCTAGAGGAGTCTTCACTGCTGGATTAGCGCAAAAATATTTAAATATTGATGGCTATTTAGTAGGGAAGAATGTATATATTCTTGGAAGTGGAGATATCGGTTTAATAATGGCTAGAAGAATGACTTTAGAAGGAGCAAATGTAATTGGAGTCAGTGAATTAATGCCATACTCTAATGGCATTACTAGAAATATTGTTCAATGCCTTAATGATTTCAATATTCCATTAAAACTACACAATACAGTTACTAAGGTTATTGGTAATGATAAGTTAGAAGCTATTGAAATTTCTGATGTAGATGATAATTTAATGCCTATTAAAGGAACTGAACAAATTATAAAATGTGATGCCTTGCTCTTGAGTGTTGGCTTATATCCATTTAATGCACTTTTGACTAATGCAAAAGCAAAAACATATGCGAAAACAAAAGGTGCTTATGTAGATCAAAATTTAGAGACAACAATTAAAGGCGTGTTTAGTTGTGGTAATGTATTACATGTCCATGATTTAGTTGATTTTGTTTCTTTGGAGGGGGAAATTGCAGGTAAAAACGCTGCAAAACTTATATTAAATGGTCGAAATACAATTACAAAAGTAATCGAAGTTAATGAAGGAATGAATGTCAATTATGTACTACCTAATGTGATAAACGTAACATACGATTTAGATAAAGTTGAATTTTCTTTCAGAGCAAAATCTCCAATTAAGCGTGGTGAGATTAGACTTTTAGATGGAGAAAATGTAATTAAAATTATAAGAGCTAATGACTTATTGCCTAGTGAAATGAAACGTGTGACATTATCTAATGTAGATTTTAATAATATTTCAACTATTAAAGTGGAAGTTAAGGTGTTGTGATATGAGTAAAGAATTTATTTGCATAGTATGTCCTAATGGATGTCATATTAAAGTTGATGATAGTGGAAATATCACAGGTTATACATGTATAAGAGGTTTGAATTACGTTAAGCAAGAATTAGTTAATCCTCGTAGAGGCTTAACTTCAACCTTTAAAGTAAGTAAAGGTAAAAATTTAGTATGTCCATGTAGAAGTTCTGACAATGTTCCAAAAGATAAAATGATGGAAATAATTAAAGAGATTGATAAGTTAGATGTTGAAGCACCAATCAGTTTGCATCAAGTTGTTATAAAAAATGTATTAAATTTAGGAATTGATATTATTGCAACAAAAGAAATAGAGAAAGATGAGTAACGAAGTAGATAAGTTTTTATTTCTATATAAAAATAAAACCTTTGATGAAGTAGGTATTTGCGAAGGAGATATCCTAGTAGGAGGTTATCTTTCTTATTGCGATTTTGCATCGCATCATAAATTTACACAACATAATTTGGAAAATAATTCAATTCCGTTTGACTCATTTCATACCAAAAGAGATGCAGAAATCCTTTCAAAAAACACATTAAACCCAAAAATAACTAAGAAATTTCTTAATCAATTATTTTCAGCTAAAAGATATAAGCATATTAAAATTGGCTTTATTGAAAATGTTTTAAAAAGTGGGAGTGCGGTTCAATTTTTTGCAATGACTTTATTTGCAAAACAATACAACATTATAGTTTTTAGAGGGACAGATCCTTCGATAACAGGATGGAAGGAAGACTTAGATTTGACATTTAAAAAGAAGATTCCTTCTCATGATTTATCAAAAAAATATTTATATAGAATAGCTGCTTTGAATGATAAGCCAATTATTATAATTGGTCATTCTAAAGGAGGCCATTTAGCATTTTATTCTTTTTTATCCTCTTCTAAAAAAATAAAGGAAAGAGTATATAAAGTTTATAACTTCGATGGCCCTGGATTTAGCGACCCAAAGTTTCGTCCTGAAGATTATAAAGACAAGTTAATTAAGATTGTCCCTTCAAGTTCAATAATTGGGATTTTACTTGATTACTCAACAAATTATGAAATTATAAAATCAAGTAAAAAGAACATCGATGCTCATGATTTGATTACTTGGGAATTTTCTAAAGAATCACGTTATAAAGACTTAAAAAGAATGCCAGCTTTGTCGAAATATTCCTTTGCCTTAAAAATAACTATTTTTGAATGGTATAATAAATATAGTAAGAAAGATTTTAGAGTTTTAACTGAATTTATATATCAAGTAGCTATTGCAAATAAACAAGTTACTGTTTTGAATTTAAAATTAGATGTTATTAAGAAAAGAAAAATATATTTAGACAAAATAGCTAAATATAATAAAGCAAAGAAAGAAAATTTAAAGGCAATGAGTCGTGATTTTGTCAAAACATATTTCTATATTTTATTTCATATAAAAGAATATGATCCAATTACATTAAAATTAAAAGAAAATAATAATTAAGGAGAATTTTATGGCTAAGAACTACATTTTATCTCTTGATCAAGGTACAACTTCCTCTAGAGCAATGCTTTTTGATAAAAAAGGAAATGTCTTTTTTAAAGCTCAACAAGAGGTAAAATGTTTTTTTCCTAACGCTGGATGGGTAGAACAAGATGCCCTTGATATTTGGCTTAGCATTTTAAATGTTATCAATGATGTATTAGCTAAATGCAATTTAACTTATGATGATATTGATTCCATTGGATTAACTAATCAAAGAGAGACAACTGTAATTTGGGATAAAAAAACTGGTATGCCTGTATATAATGCAATTGTTCGGCAATCCAGACAAAGTGTTGATTATTGTAACAAATGGAAAGTTTATGAAGAAAAAGTCCATAAAAAAACTGGTTTAATAATTAATCCTTATTTTAGTGCTAGCAAAATTAGATTTATTTTAGATCATATTAAAAATGGTCAAAAAAGAGCTGAAAATGGTGAATTAATGTTTGGCACAATTGATACACGGATTATGTATAAACTTTCTAATCACGAAATATTTAAAACAGATGTTACAAACGCTAGTAGAACCATGCTTTTTAATATTAATGAATTAAAGTATGATGATGAATTATTATCTTTATTTAATATACCAAGATGTATTTTGCCTGAAGTATGTCCTTCTAGCCATTTGTTTGGATATGCTAAATTTTTAAGAAATGATTTAAGAATTACTGGAGTTGCTGGTGATCAACAAGCAGCTTTGTTTGGCCAAAATTGTTTTATGGAAGGTGAAAGCAAAAACACTTATGGTACAGGATGCTTTATGCTTATGAATATTGGGGACAAACCAATTTTTTCTAAAAATGGGCTAATAACTACAATAGCTTGGCAAATTAACAATAAAGTAATTTATGCTTTAGAAGGCTCTGTGTTTATAGGTGGAGCTTCTGTCCAATGGCTTAGAGATCAAATGAGAATGATTAAAAACGCTGCAGAAAGCGAAAATTATGCCTTAAAAGTAGAGGATGACCTTGGAGTTTATGTTGTTCCTGCTTTTGTTGGACTAGGAGCACCTTATTGGGATGATGAATGTAGAGGAGCTGTGTTTGGATTAACTAGAGCAACACAAAAAGAACATTTTATAAGAGCAACTCTTAATTCAATTGCTCTTCAAAGTAAAGATGTAATGAAGACAATGGAAAAGGATTCTAAAAAAGAAATTAATTTATTAAAAGTAGATGGTGGAGCAACAGCTAATGCTTATTTAATGCAATATCAAGCAGATATTCTTAAAACAAAAATTTTATTACCTCATTGTTTAGAAACAACCGCTCTAGGTGCGGCTTATTTAGCAGGATTATGCACAGGATTTTGGAAAAACTTAGAAGAAATTAAAAATGTACATAAATATGAAAAAGAATACAATCCTTCTATGAGCGACAAAGAAATTGATGAAATTGATAAAAAACGGCATCAAGCAATTAAAGCAACTCGTATCTTCAAATAAATTCTTTACAAAAATTTAATCTAGGTTATTATTAAGGCAACGACACTGTTGTTATCTTATTCTATATTAACTAATTTAATTAACTTTAAAGTTCTATTAAAAAAGTTCTTGCTTTCGTGAACACTTTTGTAATAGAATATTGAAGTTGTCGCAAGATGTTGACTAAATTCAAAAAAAGTTTGAAAATTAAGTTAAATTTGTGTTGACAACATAATATCTCTTGAGATATTATTATTAAGCACTTGTTGAAGAATATTAATTCTTCATTAAGATTAGACATCTCAAGTGCAAGAGATCTTTGAAAACTAAATAGATGTACAAACAAAAAGAAAACGTCAATTTATTTAAGAAAATTCTTTAAATTAACAACCAGAATAATTTTGAACTAGATATAAACTATTTGAGAGTTTGATGCTGGCTCAGGATGAACGCTGGCGGTGTGCCTAATACATGCAAGTCGAGCGAGAGAGCTTGCTCTCTAGCGGCGAACGGGTGAGTAACACGTTGGTAATCTACCTTTCAGTTGGGGATACCCAGGCGAAAGCTTGGCTAATACCGTAATACGTAATAAGTTGAAATACTTATTATAAAAGGCCCTTCGGGGTCGCTGATTGATGAGCCTGCGTCTGATTAGCTAGTTGGTGAGATAATAGCCCACCAAGGCGAGGATCAGTAGCCGACCTGAGAGGGTGATCGGCCACAATGGAACTGAGACACGGTCCATACTCCTACGGGAGGCAGCAGTAGGGAGTCTTCGACAATGGGGGAAACCCTGATCGAGCAACACCGCGTGAGTGATGAATGTCTTCGGATTGTAAAACTCTGTTGTAAGGGATAAATGGCAAGGGTAGGTAATGACCTTTGTTTGATAGTACCTTACTAGAAAGCAACGACTAACTTCGTGCCAGCAGTCGCGGTAATACGAAGGTTGCAAGCGTTATCCGGAATTATTGGGCGTAAAGAGTGAGCAGGCGGCTTGCTAAGTTTGAGGTTAAATCGTTGGGC
>CASGAD010000023.1 GCA_949299335.1 uncultured bacterium
GTTTTTGGTATGGATTATTATTGCAGCTGAAGTTAGATATACGTAGTAAAACTTTATTAATAACTTGCTATATTGTGCCTCTTATTTTCTTTTTACTTATTGGCGGTATTTTTATATCTGTCATGCCTGAAATGAAAAGCACGCTTATACAATCAATGATTGTGATGAACATTTCAATGGGAGCTATTATTGGATTACCACCGACATTAGCCGAAACTTATGGAAGTGATATACAAAAAGTGTATAAAGCAAATGGAGTTCCTATATATTTAGGTTTTGTTACTATATTCCTTTCTACATTTGTGCATTTGATGATTAGTTCATCGGTTATCATAATTCTTGCTCCGTTGATATTTAAAGCAAGCTTACCAGCACAATTACCATATTTTTTTCTTGGTCTTACTATGTATATTATTGTGGCGCTTGGTATTGGAGGTGTATTAGGTTTAGTTGTAAAAAATAGGGCTAAACTGACAATGGTATCACAACTTGTTTTTTTACCATCAATCATGCTTTCTGGTATAATGTTTCCTATTGATTTATTACCTAATTTTCTCTTAATCATAGGTCGTATTTTTCCTGCGTCTTGGGGTTATCAATTAATGTTAGATAATGGTTTTTGTTTTGAAAATGTTTGGTATTTAATACTTATATTGGCTTTAGAAGTTATATTGTGTTCTGTACTTTTAGCAAAACAAAAATCAAAGTAATTTTTGTAAAAAGCAATTATTCAAAATCTAGGCTAGGAAGTAAGAAATCCTAGTCTTTTTTAATAGCCTCACAAAACCCTTACGTTTGCCTTATATTGCGTCAATTTCTTTAAGTTGAATTTATACTCAACCAACAAACATCTTCAAACGTAAGCAAAGAAGTGGTATCAAGCATTTATTAAGGGGTTTCGTTTATCTAGTAAGGGTTTCATTTTGCTAGTAGGGGTGTCGTTTTGTATTAAAGCAATGGCACAAAGACATCTTATAACTAACATTTTGATACAAACTAAGGGTTTCAAAATGAATGATATTTGTCCGAGAAATCGGGCGTTTTTTTATTATGTTGGGTTTTTCTAGTAGATATAAATTGGCTCGAAACTACAGATTTTCTAATTTTAATCCTACTAGCTAAACGATACCCTTACTAGAGAAACGTTAGGCTACTAGAGAAACGAAACCCTACTAGGTAAACGACACCCTTATGTTTTTGCTCCATTCTTTTTGAGAGTCAAAAGGGTGTTGTAACAAGGCGAAAATAAAAAACAATCAAAAAAAGAAAAAGACTTTATAAATAGTATTATTCAAAGTACAGGTATAGAATTAATGACTGTTACTCAAACTGCTCAAACTGGGTTGAAGATAGCTGTAAAACCTAAAATAAAAAAAGAACCAAAACCTTTCTCAGAAGTTAAAAAAGTTGTTGAAGAATATACTCTAGATGATGAGTAGTATAGATTAATTATGAATTATTTATATAATTTTTTATCTAGTGCTGAGTCAAATCCCCAAACAATGTGTAAACTTGAAGAAGATATAAGAAATATTATTTTATGGGCTTTAAATACGAACTTTGGAATTTCAACTGGAGAAACATTTAGAAAAAATGGCAAAACAAATATATGTATAAATTTTAAAGATAAAGAAGCTCTTATTGCGGAATGTAAAATTTGGAAAGGTGAAAATAGTTTATTAGAAGCAATAGATCAACTGGATGGTTATTCAACATGGAGAGATGTTAGAACAAGTTTGCTTTTCTTTAACAAAGATAGAGTTAATTTTGATAACGCTATTAAAACTTTTGTTGATTCAATAAAAAAGCATAATAGATATATTTCAATGAAAGAAATAGAAAAGAATTATGTGGAATGCAAATTTAATAATAGAGTTGGAAACAATCCCATCACTATTTCATTTATATTTTTTTGTGAGTTAAATGAATTTGTTTTTTATATTCCAATAATAAATAATTATAGTGATTTCGGTTTAAATTACTAAATTGAAAGCAAGTGGAACGCATAGAAGTGCTTTAGTGTCATTTTGTGCGTTTTTTTGCATTTGAAATTCCAATGTGAAATCACTATTAAAATTATTGACATATAAAAAGGAAGCAGTATACTTTAGTTAGTTGTTACTAACCAAGACATAGGAGGTTTTATTAATGAAAAAACATTTAAAAAAATTGGTTCTTTTAATGATTTTAGGAATGGGAATTGTATCCTCTAGCACATATAAATATGGAATTTAAATATGGAAAAATTCAATATTAAAAGAATGTACGGTTTTTATTGGATGATTATTTCCTTAGCAATTCAACTAATAACATTTATTTGCTTTTTATGCTTGATATTTTATTTAAAGTCTTTTGATTCCACAAATGCTAATCAAGAAGCAGTTAATGAAATATTTAGTGTTCTAATATTGATAGATGTATTGTTTGCTATTTGCTTTATTGCTTCTTTGATTATATATCTATATAGATTTTTGCCATTTATTAATTCAAAAGGAAAATTGATTCATGTAAAAATCCTAGAAAGATCCTTAGGTAGTGTAATGTATGGAAAAATCGAAACAGATAATTTAAATAAAAAAGTTAGAATTAGATTTGTATCTAGAATATTCTCTAAATATTTTACTTCATATCAAGTTGGAGATTACGCAGAATGCTTTGTTAGAGAACAAGATTTGTCAGATCCTGAAATTGTTGTACTTTATAGATAGAATTGAAATTATGGTTATCTTTCTTAAATTAAAATTTAGTATACTTCCAATAAGAAATAATAATATAAATAATTACATTGATAACAAATATAAACGCATTGAAGTGATTTAGTGTCATTTCGTGCGTTTTTTTGCATTTCAAATATAATTAAGGACCTAGTCTTTTTTTGATGAAAACGAGTGAAAACGCTCGATAACTATCGACAAATATTATTTTGAAAGATATAAATATTTGATTTGAAGAACGGATACATACTTCAAGTGGTAGCCATGGGGATAATATTTATTAAGGAGGTTTTTAAGTATGTATCATTTTGTAGAGGATAAAGA
>CASGAD010000024.1 GCA_949299335.1 uncultured bacterium
TGATTATCTTATAAAACTTATAAACATTCTTGGTACTACAAATAATATCAGTAAAGAACTACTTGATAACTTATTACCTTGGAAAATAAAACTTTAAAAAAGACCGAACTTGATTTCGAACGGTCTATATTTTACGCTTACTTTATTTTTAATAATTTAATCGCTTACTAAAAAACACATACTTTAATATGTTTAAATAAATAAAACTAATAGCTATCATAATTAAATGGATAATAGTAAAACTTTAAAAATTATGTATATACTATGAAAATAACAGAAGAAAATATTGCTAAGCGTGGGATGAATTGTGCACTATGTATCGCTTATCAAAGTAAAATAAAACCTTGCCCTGGATGTAGAAATAATTTATCTAATGCAAGGAGAGGCTGTCAAAATTGTTATTATTATCGATGTAATCCCAAACTAGCCTATTGCTATGAGTGTGAAAAATTTCCTTGTCAAAAATTAAGAAAACTCGATCAAAGGTATATTCGAAAATACCATATGAGTATGATTGAAAATCTATTAAATATTAAAGAACATGTAATTGATAATTTTATTAGTCAACAAGAGAAAAAATATACCTGTAAAAATTGCCAAGAAATCATTAGTGTTCATAGAGATTATTGCTTAAATTGTAAAAATAAAATTGATTTTGACGACATGAAATAATAAAAAATACGAAATATTACGTTAATAATTTTAAAAAATAATCACAAAAAATGCTTTGATTTTTTTATAAGACCTTATATTTTTAAACTCTAATATTTATTAAAAAGAAAAACCTAAAAAGGAACAAAAAGGAACAAGAACACATTCATCATTTTGTTATAATAGGTAATAGAGGAATTTATGTTAATAAAAGATAAATTAAAAGAATTACGAAAAGAAAGAAATATTACTCAAGAAGCAATGGCAAAAGAACTATCAGTAAGTAGATCAACATATGCTAAATGGGAAAATGGTATTCGAGTACCACAAAAATATTACTTAGAAGAAATAGCAAAGTTTTATAACATTAGTGTTTATGATATTTTTGATGTTGAAGATACTAAAAACTTAGTTATCACCACAAATAATAAATTAAATAAAACTATTTTAGGAATAGTATTAGGTTTTTTGATGCTTTTAGTAATTGGTGTTTCCATTTTATATTTTCTAAAAATATATGGTACATATTGTATAGATTTAATTGGTTTTATTGAAGGAGAACCATATATTTACATTACATATAGCTTATCAGATATGGAAAATAACTATTTTCCATTTATCTCATTAGCTTTAAATGTACTCTTTATTATCTTTGCGTTTATTTTATTTTTTAATTATGAGAAGCGTATATATAAAATACTAATGAAAATATTTATTGTTTATTTTGTGATTACAATCGCCTTTATTATAGTAACTTTTTTATCTGGGAGATTTATGCTCAATGATTGGCTAGGAGATTATTTATATGTCGAGATTTAAAATGAATTCTAAAATATTTTTACTAACTACTTTTTTATTAATAGGTTGTAGTAATCAAAAAACGCTTGATTATGATGATTTTTTAAATAAATTTAATGATATTACTTTAAAAGCAAGTGAAAAAGATGAGTATCAATATTTCACATATGAAGAAGAAAATTATAGTGCGGAAGATGATCTATTAACAAATTATTGCTATAAGTATAATGCTACAAATTATTATTTAGATGCTACTATTACTTCTAATTCATCAAATAACGATTCAATGATTATGAATTTTACTACATATATCAAGAACACAAATTTATATTATTTTTATTCAGTTCAAATTAATAAGAGGGTGGCAAGTAAAATTTATTTTGTTGCTGATTCTTCATATGCAATCGAAGGCGCTAGTTACACATTATATGAAGAATATATAAACTCATTTAATAACATATTAAGTAAAAATGTCTTACTTGATAGATTAACCTATTTAAAAAATAATTTTATAAATAATGAACCTATTTTCGCATCACAAAAATCTTTAACGCCTTATATTAAAGACGATAATTTATTGATTGAATTTAATTTTGAAAATAATAATAAAGATGAATATAATGACACAACTAATATAAGTATTCTTTTTAATGAAGATTCAATTATAGAAATTAATAGTCGTTACGAGGATAAAAGTTATATTTTTAAAAAATATGATGATCAAAAAGAAGTTATATTTTTAGAAAAAAACATAGAAGACTATGAATTTAACAAAATGTCATATATAAAAACACATCGTTTTAACTATTTATAATATATTCATATAATTATTAAATTATTTGTATTTAAAAAATCCCTATACTTTGTATAGGGATTTAGTTAAAACATAAATTTAATTATTTATTCATTAATGGGGTTGCTAACAATATAAAATTCAATAAGAATAATACAGATGCTATGGCTAAAATGACGCTAATATTAAGTTTTGGTTTAGCAGCTACTTCACCATTTTCGTTTACTGTAGTTTCGTTTCTTTTATAAACAATTAAATCTTTAACGTAAATTGCTATTTCTATTAAACAATATGTTATAAAGCCCATTGCAACACCATATGAAATACTATAACAAAGTGCCATAAATACTGAAGCAAAGAAAGCAGGAATTGCTTCTTCAAGTTTATTCCAATGAATATCCATAAAGTTACTTGCCATCATACAACCAACAACTACTAATACTGGAGCAGTTGCTGCGCTAGGAACAGCACTAATTGGGCCAGCAAAGAAAATTGAAAGCATGAAACATAAAGCAGTAACACAGCTAGCTAAACCTGTTCTTGCTCCAGCTTCAATTCCTGAAGCACTTTCAACAAATGTTGTTGTATTACTTGTACCAAAAATTGCACCGATTGAAGTTGCAACGCTATCAGAGAATAATGCTTTATCCATTTTTGACTTAAAGCCTTTGCTATTTTCTAAAGACATCATATCTTCATCAGTGAAGATTCCACTCTTTCTTCCGGTTCCAATAAATGTACCTAATGTATCAAAAGTATCTGATAATGAAAAAGAGAAAATCGTAATAATAGCTGTGATAGCTTTAACACCATCATTGAATAAGGAGCCAAATCCTTCTCCTGTGAAGATGACACCAAATGTTTGTGGAAGTTGTTTAAATGCTTCAATAAAGCCATCCATATAACCATACTCAGCACTTCCAACACCTAAAGAACCAATCGAAGTTACTTGTGTGGATCCATCAAAAGGAATTAAGCCAATTAAAGTTGTAGCAATAATAGAAATGATCATTGCTCCTTTTATTTTTAAAACATTTAAAACAATGCAAATAATTAACCCAATTAAAAATACTATAATTGCTGGACTATTCCATAAAGATGTACCGCTTGACATAGCAGGGACTCCATTAAAAGAAATAAATCCAACATTTAATAAACCAATATAAGCAATAAATAAACCAATTCCACCACTTATTGCGCTTTGAAGTGATTGTGGAATCGCTTTAATAATCATTTTTCTAACTTTTGTAACGGTAATTAAAATATTAATAACACCACAAACAAATACCATTGTTAACGCTTCTTGCCAGGTAAAGTTTAAAGCAAAGCAAACAGTATAAGTAAAGAACGCATTTAAGCCCATGCCTGGAGCTTGTGCATATGGAACATCTGCAAAAAGTCCCATAATTAAAGTTCCAATCATACTTGAAATAATAGTAGCAATGAATACTGCTCCCCAAGGAATTCCTGATGCACTTAAAATCCCTGGATTAGTAATAATGATATAGCTCATTGCGAAGAATGTAGTTAAACCACCAATTACTTCTTTCTTCCAAGTAGAGTTTGTACCCTTAATGTCGAAAAGTTGTAATTTTCCATCAACCATTCTCATCTTTTTTACCTCCTCCCTTAATTAAAAAGACTTTTTAATCATAGCCTATAAAAATTAAGAGAGCCTAAGAATTTATGCCTAAATAATGAAAAATTAATGTTAACTTTATATAGATTTTTTTCTTAATTTTTTATTATAGTAAATTCAAAATTAATATTGTGTTAAAAAAGAAAAAGATACATCTGGGTGGTTGCCTAGGGGTTAAAGCAACCAGCCAAATGTATCTCATCTATCCCGTCTATTATCGTATAATAATTAACCATATTTAACAAATGTTTTTTTAAAATTTTTTAATAATATATAATTTTTGCAAAGATAATTGCTAAATTTCTAATGAATTAATTTATCATAGTAAAATTTTCTACCAAAGTTAAATATAAATTAAAACATAGGCGCTTCAAGGCGCCTATGTTTTAATCATAAACTTTAACTTTTATATCATGTTCAATATCTCTTACATTTTCATTAGCTTTATATCCGAGAGTTACTGCACACATTACTTTATATCCATTTTCTATATCTAATAATTCTTTATTAATAAATTTATTTTCGTTCATTACATCTACTAAAGAATGAAGATATACACTTCCAATATTTATATCAGCTGCCGCTAAGCAAATATGTTCTGCGACAATTGCAGCATCTTGATTAGCAAGTTGCTCGTTTTCACCTTTATGTAAAACAACTATTAATGTACTTCCACCATAAGTGTTGTCTCTACCATTAATTTTGACAAATTCGTTTTGTAGAGTCATTAAGGTTTTGCCTTTCACAATAAGTAATTCTAAATTTTCATATTTGCCTATTGCTACAGGAGCTCTTTTAGCAATCTCTAAAATATAGTTTATTTCTTCACTTTTTAATGGCTCATTAAGTAAAAAACGATTACTTCTTCTAGCATAAACTGTCTTTTTAAATTCCATAGATTCTACTCCTCTCTTTTTTTACCCCAGAAAAACAAAGCGACTGTGCCTGGACCTGTATGTGCCCCAATTGTCGTACCAATATCATTTATCATTATTTTGCCTTTAAGATTAGGGAACTTTTCTTCAATAGCACTAGCTAATCTATTAGCAATATCTAACGAATCTGAATGTGAAATAAGACATTTTTCGTTATAGTTGGTGCCATTATTTGCTAACTCTAACATTTTAGATAAAGTGGCTGATATAGCTTTTTTAGTGCCAATACATTTTTCACGAGGAATAAGTTTTCCTTCATTATTAACATTAAGTAAAGGGCAAATGTGTAACATATTGCCGATTAATCCACTAGTTTTGGAAACTCTACCTCCCTTTACATAGAAGGTTAAATCTGTTGAGAAAAACCAATGGTGTAAATTCAATTTATTTTCTTCACAATATTTAGCAACTTCATCAAGTGTTTTTCCTTCGTCTCTTAAATCTGCAAGACGGTCAACTAATAAACCAAATCCACTTGAAGCAGCCAATGAATCTATAACATAAATTTTTGCATCTTTATACTTTTCCAAAATCATATTTTTAGCAATTGTTGCAGCATTGAATGTTCCACTTATTCCACTTGATAAAGTTAAATGTAATAAAGCTTTTCCTTCTTTAATAAATTTTTCAAAGTATTCAAAATATGTTTCGACATTTATTTGACTTGTTTTTGTGGTTGCTCCATCAACCATCTTTTTATAAAACTCTTTATATGGAATTGATTCCCCAAAATCATCAACGTGCTCAACTCCATCTAAAAAATAATGAAAACATAAATAAGAAATATTTCTTTTTTCCAAATATTTCTTGTTTAAATCACATGTTGAGCAGCAACTTAAAACAAAGTTTTCCATAAAATTCTCCCTTAAATTTAATCTGCTAATGTTCCCATTGGATCCCATGGTGAAAGTTTAATGAGTGGCTTTGTTAAAGCTTTTTTCTCGTCTTCAGTAAGATATTTTTTATTGATTACAGCTTGATAAACATAAGAATCAAACCAATTTCCACTCATCATATAATATCCCTTATTTCCTGACTCGCTTCCCCATGAATTTTCAATTTTCCAACGATTAGGCACTCCTTCTTTTAAATTAACGCCTGTTAAAACCATGGCATGATTCATGCATGATTCATGATAATCTAACATTTTCTCTTTGCTAAATTTTATATCAAATCCAAAAGCTGACATATAATCATAACTTAAATCATCCCATATACCTAATTCACGATCTCTATAGTTTGAAACATCGCTTCCAAACCAAACAATTTCACCGTTTTTTAATTGCTCAATAATTAATTCTTTAACTCTATCCATTGGCAAATTTAAATGAGTAATTGGTTTACCTTCAATTACATTATTTAAATATTCAATTGTATAAGCTTTATAATATGGTTTGTCTTTGGTTGGTGAATTAATAATGGACACATACTCATCAATTGAATCACCTACAAATCGATCAAAGAAAGTTTTAGGTGTAAAATCTTTTATAATTTCATATTTTCCATCTTTATCAGTATATTCGAAATCAAATTTTTTAGGCGGAACGCCAAAAGAATTCAATAATAAAGAGTAAATTTTAAATAAAACATTTTCTTTTAATTGTGGAATTTCTTTTTCTTTTCCTTCTTCATATAACTTTTGAGCATTAGCTGCAAATTGACGAATTAAAGAATTAATCAATATATTAGATTCTCTAGTCCCACTAGATTGTTTAGTTTCTTTCATTACATTTTTAGGAACTATTCCATATTTTTTAACGATGTTAGTAAACATATCCCATTGTCCACCATCGCTAACTCCATTAACAAGTAAATGCATTAAAACTCTTTCATCAGGACTATTTTTAATTAAATCAATAATACTGGAAAGTAAATAATTGGATTTTTCTAACTTGTCATAAAAAGCAATATAATTTTGAGAAATCTCAAAATTCTCGAGATTTAATTCCTTTGCTATTTTTTCTCTTAAAACATTACAAGCAGCAAAAATCCAGCATCTACCACTTTGTTTTTGGTTACAAACGGGTAATGTTTTGACTTCAACTGAAAAATCAAAATTCATATCACCTTCATTTTTTGCATCATAAACGACACTAGAAATATCATTTTTTGTTAATGCGTGACGTACAATTGCGTTTTTAGTATTTGACAAGTAGTCTTTATCAAAACTACTAAGTTCATCCATACTAATTGAATTAAATTTAATATCTATATTTTTCATATTTCCTCCATTAAAGTTGAAAAAATTACTAAAAATGCTTAAATAATTAAAGTTATACTTAGCAAAGTAAGTATATCATGGTAGTAAAATTAATGTTAATCAATTGCAACTGAAAGGAACTTTAAAATGGGTAAATATCATTTAATTAAGCATTTTAATTTAGTCAATAAACATCGTTTTCTTGTCTTTATTCATTCAGTTAAACTTGGTATTCCTTTACGTGGACTACTTCATGATTTATCTAAATATTCACCTACAGAATTCTTAGATAGTGCTAAATATTATAATGGCACCTCTTCTCCAATTTATGCTCAAAGACTTGAGCACCAAATGTATTCAACAATTAGTGTTCATCATATTAAGCATAATAAACATCACTTCGAATATTGGATTGATATTTATAAAGGAGACTTAATTTTAAGAGCAATGCCTTATAAATTTGCTTTAGAGTATGTCGCAGATATGATTAGCGCAAGTAAAGTGTATAATGGCAAAAATTATACTCGAGATTTTCCTTTAAAATATTTTTTGAAAAGAAAAGATCACTTTTTAATGAATTCATGCACCAAAGATTTTGTTATTAATATGTTAACTATATATAAAGATAAAGGATTTAGGCCATTAAAAAGAAAATTCACAAAATCTTTATATGAAGAAACTTTAAAAAGACATAATCAAGTAGAAATTATTAAAGTAAATAAAATTAATTAAAATAAATCATTTTTAATAATATATTTTTCATCAATAATTTGCTCTAACTTATTGATTTTATCTTTAAAGCGTTCTTCTATTTCGAAGTATCCACTTAAGCTATATTTCATATCACCTATATATCTTTCTTTATCAAATACTAGAAAATAAAGAAAACCATTTTGCATCTTATAGAAATATATACTATCGATTTTTAGATTTTCATTAGAATTCTCTAAATCTTTTTTAAGTAAATACTTAATTGTTTCTACATAATAGTCTTCTAATAAATAATTAAAGATTCTAATTTTCTCATTAGCTTCGTTTAAATCTTTAACTATACGAATTTTATATCCTTCTTCGTTATTTAATAAGTATAAATTTTCTCCTGCAGTGTTAATTTTTAAGTAATACTTATTAAAAGAATTTTTAATTAATATAGGATATAAGACTAAATTCTTTTTATGGCAACTTAAACATTCGTGCTCAAAATAGGTGTTATCTAAAATAGACATTAATAAGTCCTTTTTATTAGTAACATCTATTTCATCATCTACTTCAACAATATTTTCTTTACCACAATTAGAACATATAAATCTTATTTCCATATTTAAAAAGATTCGCTCCAATCACCGTTTTTAAAGATTGTAACTTTTTTGCCGTTAAAATCTATACCTTCAATAGTCAAATCATCAGTTCCAATCATAAAATCTGTATGTACTATCGATTTATTAATATTTACTTTTTTAATTTCTTCTTCATTCATGTCTTCATAACCTTGGATTAACATAGGAAAAGCTGTACCTAAGGCAAGGTGGCAAGATGCATTTTCATCATATAAAGTCGAAAAGAATAATATTCCTGTGTCATTAATTGGTGAATGGAATGGCACAAGAGCACATTCACCTAAATATCTAGCGTTTTCGTCTAAATCAAGCATATTTTTTAATAACTCATCACCTTTTTTAGCAAACGATTCAACAACTTTACCATTCTCAAATTTTAAATAAAATTCATCGATAATTTGTCCACGATAGCTTAATGGTTTTGAAGAATAAACTATACCATTGGTTCCAAATTTATTTGGAGATGTAAAACATTCTTCTGTTGGGATATTTGGTTGAAAATGAATTTTTGTTCCTTTTGTATATTCACCACCTGCTTCCCAATTAACATTTGGCAATAATTCAATAGTCAAATCTGTTCCGTTACTTGCTTTATAGTGTAAATAATGTAACTTTAACGCATTTAACTTCTTAGCTTTTTCGACTAGATTTTTGTCGTGTTCCTCCCAATTTTTAATTGGATCACCATCAAACGCCCTACTTACCTTTAAAATGAGTTCATAAAGATGTTCTTTAGCTTCTTCAATAGGTAAATCTGGAAACACTTTTTTAGCCCATTTTGCTCCTGGTACCCCAGCAATAACCCATTGACAATAATCATCGTATTTATCTCTATATTCTCTAATTTCTTTTCCTTTAGAAGCAAGGATTCTCCCGTACTTTTCTTGATCTAAATCTTTCAATCCATCTGGGTCGCTACTATCGATATAAATTCTTGCTGGATGATTTTCGATATTGAATTCTTGTCTAGCTTTTTCATAACTTGTTAAATGAGCTAACTTGTTTTCATCAGCATATTTAACATTTAATTTAGTTAAATCATCATCACTCCAATCTATAGTAACTTTACTAGCTCCAGCTTTATAACATTCTTCTACTAAGATTAAGATAAAATCTTTAATTTCAATATCGCTAACTATAGTGACTTCTTGTCCTTTTTGAATGTTTGCACCGACTTTTGCAATCAATTCAGCATATTTTACAATTTTATTTCTATCCATATTAATTCCTCTTTTTCCATTAACTATTATAAATGATTATTTAAAATTTAAGAATTAAGTTTATACTTTATTTAAAGGAAAGAATTATTTATATGGCAAGGAAAATAAATACAGGAAAAGATGTTGCATCTTATAAGTGGGTTAAAATTATTCAATCGTTATTATTAATTATTTTTGGAGCGGTCTTATGCGCTTTTTGTAATTCAAAAGATATTCAAAATGCTTTAGGCTATATCACTGCTTCGATTATTTTACTTTATGGTTTCTTAACTATTGGGTTTGGAATGGTTTTTGCTAGAGGAACATTAAGTGCGGAAAATGTTAGTGGCTCTGCTTTAGTTGCTCTTTCAATACTAATATATGTTAATCCTAATATTGTCATGGATTATATACCTACATTTGCAGGAGTCATGTTTTTAGCCTTTGGCTCAATATTTTTAATTGAAGGAATTATCAATTCACTTAAAAAGAATAGGCATGTAAGATTTGCTGTTATTAACTATTTATCCGCATCTTTATTTATAATTTTAGGAATCACTACCCTAGTTTTAAATTATTCTTCTTCAGAAAGTAATCAAGAACTAATAAGAATGATTTTAATTATAATTATTGGTTTAATTCTTGTTGTTTCTGGCATTTTCTTTATAATTTATTATGCACTCAATCCTAAATTCAAAGTAAGAGAAAAAATTGTTGTAAATAAAGACGGAACCAAAAGATATACAGTCATTGAAGGCCATAATATTCCTTATGATGATCCAGATGAAATAGTTGAAGAGAAAAAAACTAAACGACTTGAGAAGAAAAACTCAAAAAATATTAAAAAGACAAAAACAGACGATTATATCGACTCAAATTCTTCAAGTGATAAACATGAAATAGTAAAAACCGAGTAACATCAATCGACGTTAACTCGGTTTTTTGTTTCTCCATTTATGTAGTTGAATAAATTGTCTTTTATAATTTCGAAGCGCTTTATCATGGCTTCTTTTGTGAAATACCCTATATGAGGTAATAGTATTAAATTGCTAAATGCAATTAGAGGGTCGTTACTATCTAATGGCGGCTCTTTATCATAAACATCTAACGCTGCCCCACTTATTAAATCTTCCTTTAAAGCTCTTATTAATGAATCTTTATCTATAATAGGTCCTCTTGCGGTATTTATAATTAATGGTTTTTTCTTCATCATTTTAAAGGAACTATAATCAAAAATACCTCTTGTTTCCTCGTTCAATGGAGTATGTATACTAATAATATCACTTTCATTTAATAAAGTATTAAAATCAATCTGAGATACATCCTTAGGTAAATCTTTAATTTTATGATGAGAATAAGTCAAGATTTTAACATTAAAAGACTTTAATAACTCAAAAACTCTTCTAGCGATTTTTCCAAAACCAAAAAGTCCTACTACTTTATTTTCTAATTCTTCACCTAATAAATTCCCTTTAGTTTTTAAATCCCTGCTTACCTTATCAAAAAATAAAACATTTCTAAGGTAACTTATAATTAATCCAATCGTTAATTCAGCAACAGCTTCTGTAGAATATCCACTGGCATTGCTTATAGTGATATTATGTTCTTTACAATAAGCCAAATCAACATGATCTAAGCCTGTAAAGGCAACATTTAGATATTTTAATTTTTTTGCTGCTTTTAAAACATCCCCTGTTGTTTTAATGTTATCAATAATTAAGACATCAGCATCTTTAATTCGATTTTGATATTCTTCAATTGAAATAGGGGGATTTAGATAATAGAAAAATTCATGATTTAAACTAGCTAACTCAAATTGCAATTGTTTTAACTTATCTTCTTCTACATTTAAAGAATTAATTAAAACAATTTTCATTATCGTTTAACCCCAGTTAACTCCACAAACTTTGGTAAACTTTCACACCACTTGCAGAAATCGTGCCATTCAGATAATTTATGTTCTTTTCTTTGATTATACATGGTCTTTAATTGTTGATAATTTGTAACCATGGTGGCGCCAAGGCAGAAACCACATGGAGTAGAAGCAACTAGTTCTTTCCATTTAGCTTTTTTCTTCTCTCTATCATTTTCATCAATTGCATTATATTCATCTTTAATTTTTTCAACGATAGCTAAAACTTCTTTATTGGTTTCGCTTACGCATTGAGAAGAAATATCAAATTTTAATAAACAATGCATTGTTGATTGAGAAGAAACATATTCAAAGAAATGGTACCTTTGAGCTTGTTTCCACCAATATAATGGTGCTGTAATATCAAATTCAACAACAATTCCTTTTAAATAATTATCGTGTCCTTCACCTCCACGGGAATTACCTAATTTAACAGCTCTTAAATAATCTTTTTCATTATTTTCTTCTCTATTTAATACTGTTCTCATAGGATTCCCGCTTGCTTTAATAGCGAACTCTAATCCGTAAATTTCTGTTTTTCCAATGTTAAAATTCATTTTTTGTAACCTCACATAAATTCAATAACAAAGCAAGCCTTGTTAATAGCCCAACTCCTCCAGGAACTGGGCTTTGGTATTTAACGTTTAAATTAGGTATTACATCGCCATGTAATTTACCATCTTCTCCTCGATTAATACCTACGTCAATAATCACTGAATTTTCATTTATATCAAATTCATTCGATAAGAAGCCCTCTTTTCCAACAGCTACTATCACTAAATCTGCGTGTTTTAAATAAAAATTCATATCTTTTTTACTAGTTTTAGAATGTACTACAGTAACATTCATATCATGTTCAAGAAGTAATTTTGCCATTGGCTTACCAACTATATTACTTCTTCCTATCACCAAAGCATTTTTACCTCTAAATTCAAAACCATTATCTTTTAAATATGTAAAGATTCCAAATGGTGTAGCAGGAACAATTCTTGACAAAGGATTAAATCCATCAACATCTTTTTTAGGTGAAATTGCTAATTTAATTTTTTCCTCGTTTATATGCTTAGGAAGAGGCAATTGAACAATAAAACCATTGATTGAATCATCTCTATTTAACTTATCTACTAAGTTTAATAGTTCACTCTCTTTGGTTGATTCAGGCAATTTTATATGATCATAAAGAAAACCAACTTCAGTTAAATCTTTGATTTTTCCTTTAATGTAAGAATTGCTAGCAGGATCATCATTTACTTGAACTATTACAATTTTTGGCTTTTTGAATGGTGCATCTAAAGGCAACGCTTTTAGTTCTTCTTTTTTTCTAGCAACGTAATCTTTGATATTTTCCATAGCTATTATTCCTTTGAGCTATTGAATACATCATTTATTGAAGCTAAATTTTGCAATTCGCTAGGTACAATAATTTTTGTAGCTTTTCCGTCAGCAACTTTTTCAAATGTTTTTAAGCTTTCAAGTTGAATAACTTGTTTTGAAGGGTTAGCCTCATTAATTAATCTAATTGCATCCGCTTCTGCTTGTTTAATTTTAATGGTACTTTCAGCAAAACCTTCAGCTTTTTTAATTTGAGAAATTTTTTCAGCTTCTGCTCTTAAAATAGCACTTTCTTTTTCGCCTTCTGCAATTAAAATTTGTGATTGCTTTTGGCCTTCTGCTAAAAGGATTTTTTCTCTTTTTTCTCTTTCAGCTCTCATTTGTCTTTCCATTGCATCACGAATATCTTGTGGAGGTAAAATATTTTTGACTTCAACTCTAGTAACTTTAATTCCCCATGGATCAGTTGCTTCATCAAGAATAGTTTTCATTCTAGAGTTAATAGTATCTCTACTTGTTAAAGTTGTATCTAAATCTAAGTCACCAATGATATTTCTTAAGGTGGTTGCAGTTAATTTTTCAAGTGCTTGAGTAGGATCTGTAACACCATAAGTAAATAGTTTGCTATCAGTTACAAAGTAAAATACAACTGTATCAATTTGCATTGTAACATTATCTTTAGTAATAACTGCTTGAGGAGGGAAATCCCCAATTTGCTCTTTCATAGAAACTTTGGAAGCAATTCTTTCAAAAAATGGTAATAAAAAGTGTAATCCGACTCCCCAAGTTGTTGTGTATTTACCTAAACGTTCGATAACAAACTCATCAGTTTGTTTAACTACTTTAATGTGACAAATAATAACGATAATAATAATTATTCCAACAATCGCAAAAATGATTCCGATAATAAATCCAGTCATAATTCCCGAATCGGTATCAGCAAGAACATTTAATAATTTATTCATGATTTATCTCCTTAACAACTAACTTATTTCCTTCTAATTTAACAATCTCAACGACCTTTCCTTCTTTAATTGCTTTACCATCGATACTTTTGCAATCCCAATTAACGCCATTGATTTTAGCTTCGCCTAAATTAAGGCCTTCAATTTTCTTGGTTAATTTGACTTTTTCACCAATTAACCCTTCTAAATTCGTCTTAATTGCCTCTTTTTCTTTAAGAAACTTTCTTACAAATGGTCTAGTGACAGCTAATAGTATAAGGCTTAGTGAAATGAAAATTATAATTTCACCCCAAAAAGGTAAACCTTCAATGAAAGAAAGTGGCAAAGTTATTAATGCAGCTAATGAAATCCAAATAGAAATTAACCCACTAACAGAAACTTCTACTATCATTGCTATAGCAAAAATAGCTAACCATAAAACCCACATCCAGCTTTCCATTATGTTCCTCCTTGTATAACTAATATTAATTATATAGATATAATCTATTTTCATAAAATAAAATTAGTATTAAAAATATAAAAAGTCCCTTTTATGCTTTAGGGACTTTTATTTGTTTTGATTATACTTTATTCTATATTCTTCTACTAGCTTCTTACCATTCATTTTATGCTTCCCACAATCGCAAGTATTCACTGGTATTTTTTTAATTTTCTTATAAATATACCTAGATATAATACTTAAAAAAATTAATAAAAGTAGGCATAAAATAGATATTTCTATAGGTCCCATATTTATTTCCTTAATCCTTTAATATTCAACTTTCCGTCTCTATATAAATTAAATAAATATATTCCTATAAAAACTAATGTTATTACTACTAACCAAATAAATAAACTCCACCACCAAGTAATTACTGTATAAACAAAACTACTTACAATATAGGAAGTTGCAATCCAAAATAGCAAAGTCCATTTAAATGTTCCTCTTCTTAGTTCGCCTCTTGCGGTTGCTACAGCAGCAAAACAAGGTATAGTTAATAAGTTAAATACAATGAATGATAATGCACCTGCAAAAGTCAATCCTGTCTGATTTATCATAAAAACCATCGCATCTATTCCGTTGCCTTCTACATCAATACCACTTGCCCCGATTGAAACAGCTAATATAGTTAAAGTTGCTGGAACTTGTTCTTTAGCAATAAGTCCTGTAATAGCAGCAACAGCAAACACCCAGCCTAAACTAGTTAACTGTGATCCAAAACCTAAGGGGGTGAATAAAGGTTGAACAAATTGACCTAAAGATTCTAATATTGACTTGTCGATTGAATTATCAATATATTGCCAATCCCATGTAAAATGTTGCAAAACCCATATAAAAATTGTAGAAATGAAGATAATTGTAAAAGCTTTTTTAATAAAATGTTTTATTTTATCCCATAAATGTATCATTAAAGCTTTTATTTGAGGCAAGTGATATTGAGGCAACTCCATAATAAATGGTGGTTTTTCACCTTTCATTGTTGTTGACTTCATAAGAATTAAAGTTAAAACCGCTACGCTCATACCAAGAACATAGATTAAAAATGTTATTAAATCTGCGTTAGGAACATTAAACATTATGACCATAGAGCCTGCAACAGCTACTAAAATTGGTAGTTTTGCTCCACACGAGAAGAAAGGTATCACTCGAATCGTTGCTATTCTTTCCTTTTCATCACTTAGGGATCTAGTATTTATCATTGCAGGAACGCTACAACCAAAACCCATAATCATAGGCATAAAGGCTTTTCCAGAAACACCAAACTTTCTTAATGCTCTATCTAAAATAAAAGCAACTCTAGCCATATATCCTGAATCTTCTAATATTGAGAAAAATAAGAATAATAAGAGGATTTGAGGTAAGAATCCTATGACAGCAAATATTCCTGAGAATACACCATCACAAACTAGACCAACTGCCCAGCTTTGTACATTTGCTCCTTCCATTAACCCTCTTATCCATTCACTAAATCCACCAGTAATGCTATTTACAAAATTCATTAGTATTACACCTACTGAATTTATTCCGTTCGAAGTGTAAAATAATCCTTCAAACATCGTTCCTTCAAAGTTATTTCCAAAAGTAACTCCTAATGAATGCAAATAAAAAAGATCTTCACTAAACACTAAATGGAATATTACAAATAAAAGGGCAAAAAATATAGGAATTCCTACCCATTTATTAGTTAACACACTATCAATCTTGTTTGAAATATTGCTATTGCTTTTAATGTCATAATAGTCTACTTCTTTTTTTGTGATTACTTCGCTTACAAGACTTTCTGTAATATACTCGTACCTATCATTAGCAATTAAAGCTTCTAAATCCTGATGAAATAATTCATCATCGAAGTTGATTTTATATTCTTCTATATATCTTAAATATTTAGGATAATCTTGAATTTCCTTTTCGTCGTTTTCGGCTAATTTGATGGCGTGAAATAACGAGTTATCTACTTTGTCTTCTTTTAGTTTTTTATTTAATGTCTCAATTAAATCGTTGATTTTACTGTTATTTAAAGAAGTCCAAGCTTCTCTTTTTGTGTTCGATGTCTTTATAGATTCTTCAACTAAAGCGTTTAAATTTTGCTCTTTTAATGCACTAATAGGTACAACAGGAACACCTAAAAGTTCACTTAATCGCTTTTCGTTAATTTTGGTTCCTTCTTTTTTAACTAAATCAATCATGTTTAAAGCGACAACAACTGGGATATTTGTTTCTAATACTTGTAAAGTTAAATATAAATTTCTTTCTAAGTTTGTTGCATCAATGATATTAATTATGCAATCAGGTTTATTATGCAGGATAAAATCCCTAGAAATTATCTCTTCTGGAGAATATGGGGAAAGAGAGTATATACCTGGTAAGTCAACAATCGAAACTTGTTCACTTCCTTTTTTATATACACCTTCACGCTTTTCTACAGTTACGCCCGGCCAATTACCTACATACGCAGTTGAACCAGTTAAAGAATTAAATAATGTTGTTTTACCACTATTAGGATTACCAATTAAAGCAAACTTTTTCATATAAACCTACTTTCTATTTTCGTTCAATTCAATTTCTATTAAAGATGCTTCACTTTTTCTTAAAGTTAGTTCATACCCTCGAATTGTAATTTCAAGAGGATCACCTAGAGGTGCTTTTTTTCTCAATAAAACATTTGCTCCCGGCGTTACCCCCATGTCCAATAAGCGTCTTCTTAGTTTACCTTCTCCTTCAACAAAAGTGATTTTCCCACCTTCCCCTATTTTTAATTTACTTAATTTCTTAGTCATAAATAGTTCCCTCATATAACAGTTAGTTTTCACTAACGATACTAGTTTAATATGACTAACTACCATTGTCAAATAAAATTATAAGCATTTTAAATTATCTAAGTTTTGAGAGAAATTTATTAATTTTGCTTAGTTTTTAAAATTAAGTACAACTATAAAATTGTCTAAATAGTTCTTTTTTGCAACGTTTTTAATTAAATTAAAGATATTTTAAGCAATTTATTTCTATTTTATAACCCTTAACACTTGATTATAAATTTAGTGAATATTAAAATATTCACTATGAAGATTAAAAGTAAAGAGCCCAAGCAATTTAGATTGCATAAATTTACTTTAAGCCCTATTGCTATAATAGTTATTTCTTTTTTGGCTGTTATCTTAATTGGCAGTATCCTTTTAATATTACCTATTGCTCATAAACCTGGAGCTACAGTAACTTATTTAGATGCGTTGTTTACTTCGACTAGTTGTACTTGCGTTACCGGACTAGTAAGCGTTAAATCAGGTATAGCTGATTCCTTTTCTATTTTCGGAAGAGTCACAATGGCTATTTTAATTCAACTAGGTGGATTGGGTGTTACAACATTAGCAGTTATTTTCTTTTTAATTGCTAGTAGAAAACTTACATTTGGTGAACAATCACTCATTAAAGAAAGTTGGAACCTAAAAAATCTTAGTGGGATTAAAAAAATATTCTTTTTAGTTTTGCTTGTTTCTTTCTCTTTTGAAACATTTGGGGCTATTTTATCATTTTTAGATTTTTATTATATCCACAATTTTGACATGAGTACTGCTTGGGGATATGCATTTTTCCATAGCGTTAGTTCTTTTAACAATGCAGGATTTGATATTCTTGGAAATAACAGTTTAATTAGTTATGAAAATGATATTTTCTTAAATTTAATTACTTCTTTTTTAATTATCGCGGGTGGATTAGGATTTTTTGTCAATATTGATATTATTAAAAAGAAATTACACTTTAAAAAATTTACATTACATACAAAAATCGTTCTCCTTTATACAGCGATTTTAGTTGTTTTTGGCACTTTATCTATTTATTTAATCGAATTAACTAATGAGGTAACCCAAGTTTCTTTTATGGGTTCATTTTTCATGAGTGTTTCAACTCGTACTGCTGGTTTTACCATGTATAATCTTGGAACATTTAATGACGCAACAATAATTATAATGTGTATTTTAATGTTTATTGGTGCTTCCCCAGGAGGTACTGGTGGTGGTATCAAAACTACAACATTTGCACTTTTATTAGCTTATTTAAGAGGTGTTATAACAGCAAAAAGACCTTATGCTTTTAGAAGAAGTATAAATAAAGACTTAATTAGACGTGCACTTCTTATTATCATTTTGGGATTTAGTTTCTTTGTTATTGGATTTACCTTAATTTGTGTATTTGAAGGAAATTACAATTATATTGACTATTCAACTGGTGAAAAACTTATTATATATAAAGATGGAGCTACTAGATATAATGCTATAGATTTTGGCTTTGAAGCTATGTCAGCGTTTGGTACTGTTGGATTATCAACTGGAATAACCCCTTATCTAGCCCCTGCAAGTAAAATTATATTAATCTTCTTAATGTATGTCGGAAGAATTGGACCATTAACAATTTCCACTGCTTTTAGAGGAAAGAATACTGCTACATATCATTATGCCGAAGAAGATGTTTCAATCGGATAAAAAGGAGTCTAAATTATGAAAAGTAAAAAAGCAACAATCGGAATTATTGGATTAGGTAAATTTGGAATGTGCTTAGCAAATGAACTAGTTCAATCAGGTAAAAATATTGTTTGTATAGATAAAGAAGAAATTAAAGTTAAAAAAGCCTTGGAATTTTGTGATTACGCTTTTGTAAGTGAAGATCTTTCTAAAAGTACACTTGAAGAAACTGGTTTTAAAGAATGTGAAACAATAGTTGTTTGTATTGGTGAACATATGGATACAGCTATTTTTGCTACTTTAAACGCTTTAGCTCTAGGTGTGAATAAAGTTATTGCTATGTCTAATACAGAAGAACAAGGCCTTGTTTTAGAAAAACTTGGAGCGGAAGTTATCTATCCTTACAAAGATAGTAGTGATAAATTAGCTAAAAGGATCCTTTCAAATAATGTTTTAGACTTTATTTCTTTAAATGATGAAATTGAGATTCTTGAAGTTAAAGTTCCTTCTAAATACATTGGAAAATCAATTTTAGATACCAATATAAGACAAAATTATGGACTAAATATTATCGCATTAGAAAGAGCTGATGTTGATAAAATTGAAACTAGGATCGACCCACAATACATATTTAAAGAAGGCGACTGTATAGTCGTGATTGGTGAAAAGAAAGCTTTAAGAAAATTTGAATCTTTAAAATAAAAAATCTTCAAAACGAAGATTTTTTATTTATTTTTCTTTATTTATATTATTAAAGGATTGTTGTTAAATAATTTATTAATAAAGCAATTGTTGTTGTAGTTGTATCATCAGTTGTTTCGGCTGGAGCTTCTGTTAATGAAGTTGATAATAAAGCAAGGAATAAAAAGACAATACCAAATCCTAATGTTAAATAGGAAATAATTAATTCGCTTCCTCTTTCTTTAGTCTTAACAAAAACATTTAATCCACCACCAGTAATAGCACCAGATGCACCTTCACTTTTACCGCCTTGTAATAATCCTAAAACTATAATAATAAATGCTATAACCCAGAATACATAATCATACCATTGCATAATAATAACTACCTCCAATTAATTAAATTTAACGAGCTTGTAATATTTTACATTTATATAATACTTTTTTCTATACTTTTATTTATTGTAAACTTCTTAGAAACTTAAATTGATAAATTATTTGTTTCTTTCAGCCTTTAATTCAAAAAGCATATCTCTTAATTCTATAGCTCTTTCAAAATCAAACTCTTTTGCAGCTTGGTTCATACTACGTTCAATTTCCTTGATTCGTTTATCAAGTTCTTTCTTAGTAAGTTTGGCATTAGATACAACAATCTCAGTCTCTTCTTTTTCAGTAACATGAATTGGTGGCTGAATCGGTTTAATAATAGTTTGAGGAATAATTCCGTTTTCATCATTATAAGCTTTTTGGATAGCTCTTCTTCTATTGGTTTCTTTTATACATTCTTCCATAGATTCAGTCATTTGATCCGCATACATAATTGCTTTTCCGTGCTCATTTCTCGCTGCTCTACCAACAACTTGAATCAAACTTCTTGTACTTCTTAAAAACCCTTCTTTATCAGCATCCAAAATGGCAATCAAACTAACTTCTGGGATATCAAGACCTTCTCTAAGAAGATTAATGCCTACTAAAACGTCATATTTTCCTTTTCTTAATTGATAAATGATTTCGCTTCTTTCTAAAGTTTTACATTCACTATGTAAATACACAGTTTTAATATCATGTTCTTTTAAGAAATTAGTCAAGTCTTCAGCCATTCTAATAGTCAAGGTGACAACCATTACTCTTTCACCTTTTTTGATTCTCTCTTTTATTTCGTAAATTAAATCATCTATTTGTCCTAAAGTTGGTCGAACTTCTATTTCTGGATCTAATAATCCTGTTGGACGAATAATTTGTTCAACTGTTTCTCCTCCTGTTTTTTCTAATTCATAGTCTCCAGGAGTTGCGCTTGTGCAAATAACTTGATTAATTTCACCTTCAAATTCAGTAAAGTTTAAAGGTCTATTATCAAGAGCACTTGGTAATCTAAAACCATATTCAACTAAAGTGGTTTTTCTAGATCTGTCTCCATTAAACATTCCTCTTACTTGTGGAAAAGTAACATGACTTTCATCGACTATTAATAGATAATCTTTTGGAAAATAATCCATTAAACAAAATGGTTTTTGACCTGGTTTACGTCCATCAATATGTCTAGAATAATTTTCTATTCCTGGGCAAAACCCAAATTCTCTCATTGCCGCAACATCTTGCTTTGTGCGCATTTCTATTCTTTCACGTTCAAGTGGCTTGTTTTCTTTTGCAAAATAATCCATTCTCTCCTGTAATTCTTCCATAATTTGGTCACAGGCATGCAAAATTATTTCATGAGTTGAAGCGTGATCATAGGCAGGAAATAAATCATAATAATGATATCTTTCCATAACTTCACCAGTTAAATAATTACACTTGGCAATAGTTTCAACATCTTCATCGAAACAATCGATTCTTATATACCAGTTCTCACTATTTGCAGGCATGATATCAATGACATCACCATGCACTCTAAATCTTCCTGGTCCTAAGTCAATATCATTTCGTTTATATTGAGAATCAAGTAATTTCTTAAAAAAGGCTTTTCTATCAATTTTCTCCCCAATTCTCACCTCAAAAATCAATTTTTTGTATTCATCTGGATCAGCAAGCCCATAAATAGAGGCAACACTGGCTACAACGATTGTATCTCGCCTTGAAACAACCGAGTTAATTGCACTAACCCTCATCATTTCAATTTCTTCATTCATCAACGCGCTTTTGTCTATATAAGTATCACTAGCAGGCAAATAAGCTTCAGGTTGATAAAAATCAAAGTTCGAGACAAAGTATTCAACTCTATTTTCTGGGAAGAGTTCCTTCATCTCAGCGTAAAGTTGACCAGCTAATGTTTTATTATGAACTAATATTAAAGTAGGTTTATCAATTGCGGTAATAACATTAGCCATCGTAAAGGTTTTACCAGTTCCGGTTGCACCCAAAAGAACCTGGTATTTTTTTCCTTCTTTAAGTCCTTCAACTAGACTCTTTATTGCCTCAGGTTGATCTCCATTAGGCTTAAAATGTGTTACTAGTTTAAACATTATTTCTTAGCCTTTTTATTTATTTTCTTAATTAACTTGATTGACTCGGCTTCGCTTGTATTTATTTTTTCAAATCCAAGACCACCAATAAAAAGAGTTTGGCTAAATGTACAAAAAGCGTTTGGGTCTATTTTAGCAATTCCATTTTTTATTTTTACATATTCTCTTCTAGAGAAACAAACTCTTATCATTATTTTCTTTTCGTTTGAGTATCCACCGGTTACTTCAAATAGAGTTGCACTTCTATCTAATTCATTTAAAACAAACGATAATATCTCATCTTTTTTATCGCTAATAATATCAACCATATAAGCACTAGCATTTCCTGAATAAATGACTTCTACTAAAGAAGATGTTATAAATGCGGTAATAATGCCTATAAATCCAGAAATCAATTTAATATGATCTCCACCAACCATATCAATAATTATTCCTATCAAAACTACTGTTCCATCCAAACAAAAGAAAGGAATAGACTCTTTTAACCCTGTATATTTAGAAATTATAAAAGTTAAAATATCTAAACCTCCAGTTGATCCGCCAGCATGAAATGTTAAAGAACAACCAATTCCGACAAGAGCACCACCTAATACACCAATAATTAATAATAATCCTATATCTAAAGAAAGAGAATTTAGATTTTGAATAACTCCATTCTCAATTATGATTTTTGCGTCACCACCTATTAAAATAGGGATGAATAGTTCTAATAGTCCACTACGTAAGGCAATAGATAAAAATATAGGGTAAAAAATTGTGGATATAATCGAAGAAATTGTAAATTTAACTCCTAAAAATATAAAACCAATTATGAAAAATACCCAACTAAGGATATAACTCATCACATCTGGCGAAATAAAAAAGGAAGTTAAAATTGTTATACCGGTCATACCACCACTAACAATTCCAAATGGTATTAAAAATAGTCCACTGCCAAAACTTAAAATAAATGTTCCAGCAAGTAGTAAGAAAAGATTAAATAAGTTCTTTTTTAAGTTTTCTTTCTTAAAATAATTTTTGCCTATAGTTAATAACTCATTCCACACGATTTTTTGCCTCCATTTCTAAATATGAATATATGAATTTTTCAAGATCGCCATCCATAACTTTATCAATTTGAGTGTCTTCACAATCGGTTCTATTATCCTTCACTAAAGTATATGGACAAAAAACATAGCTTCTAATTTGAGAACCCCATTCAATATTTTTTTGTTCGCCAACAATGCCTTTTAATTTTGCTTTTCTTTCTTCTTCTTGACGTTGAAAAAGCTGACTTTTAAGCATATTCATTGCAAGTTCCCTATTTTTTAATTGAGTTCTTTCAACCTGACAAGAAACAACTATGCCGGTTGGAATGTGAGTTATTCTTACAGCAGTTTCAACTTTGTTGACATTTTGTCCACCAGCTCCGCCACTTCTATAGGTATCAATTTTTAAATCACTTGGATTAATATCCACCTTGATACTATCATCAAATTGAGGAATTACATTTACACTAGCAAAACTTGTATGTCTTCTAGCATTTGCATCAAATGGCGAAATTCTAACAAGTCTATGAACTCCTTTTTCACCCTTAAGCATTCCATAAACGTTTTTTCCTTCTATTAACAAAGTGACACTTTTTACCCCGGCCTCATCGCCTGGTAAATAATCTAAAATTTTAAAACTGTAATTATGTTTTTCAGAAAATCTTTCATACATCCTAAGAAGCATATCCGCCCAGTCACAAGCCTCAGTACCTCCTGCGCCAGGATGGATCTCCAAAACAGCATCTAAAGAGTCATATTCACCACTAAAAAGAACTAACTTCTTTAGTTCTTTAAGTTCTTTGTTAGTAGCATTAAAAGATTCGATAGCTAATTCGCCCATCTCATCATCGTTAATGTCTAAAGAATCAACAAGTTCAGAAATGTCGTTGATTTCTTTTTCTAACTTTGTAAATAAATTTATTTTGTAAACTAAATCATTTTTCTTATCAATGATTTTGCTGGCTTCTCTTTGGTTACTCCAAAAATCATCAGCCATTGAAAGTTTTTCGTATTCGTCTATTTTAATCTTCAATTTAGGGACGTCAAAGAGAATCACCGAGCTGAGAAATTTCTTTCTTAGCCTCATTTAATCCTAACTTTAAACTATATAAATTTAACATTAAAATACCTCACGATTAATTTGTATGAATATCATCATATTCATGATCTTCAGCAGCTTTAGCTTTTTTATCAATATGTGTGATATTCAAATCAGTAGTTCCTTTATCAACTACCTTCAAATTTTCTTCCTTCTTTTCAACTTTTACTGGCTCGTTTTCAATTGGAGCATCATTTTGAGTGTTAATTGTAAATGCTTCTTTTGGTTTTTCATCTACTTTTCTTTCAATCTTAATATTCATTAAGTTTAAAACAACCTCAAGAGAAATAGTTTCAAGCATTTCTCTAAACATATCCCATCCTTCATTAACGTAATCTTGTAATGGGTTGATTTGTCCATAGCTTCTTAATGAAACAGATTCTCTAAAACGAGTCATATTGTCAATTTGTTGAGTCCAGTTTCTATCAATACACTTAAGTGTAATTTGTCTTTCAACTCTATCAGCAATTTCAGGTTCCCATTCTTTCTTTTTAGCAGAATAAGCTTCTAAAAGAATTTCACCTAAATCTTCACCTGCTTCTGTTGGAATAGCTTCATCATATAAAGCTGGTTTAATAACTCCATCAGGTAAGAATCTTGGGACAATAAGATTAACAAGATTTTCACCATTAACACCCTTATTTTGTGAATTTTCAGGAACTGATCTCTTACATAAAGCAACTCCACAATCCTTGAATGTGTCATAGAGTAATTCACTAATATTTGATGCAAAAAGAATTTGGTCACGCTTTGAATACATAATTTGTCTTTGCTTGCTTAAAACATCATCATAATCAAGTAAGTTTTTACGAACATCGAAGTTTTGACCTTCAATTCTCTTTTGTGCACCTGTAATTGCGCTTGTTAATAATCTACTTTCAATGGCTTCTTCACCATATCCAGCAAACATTTTCTTTAAATTGTCATTTGCAAAACGAACCATCAATTCATCTTCAAGTGAAACATAGAATCTAGAAAAGCCTGGGTCACCTTGTCTACCACTACGGCCTCTTAATTGGTTATCAATACGTCTAGATTCATGTCTTTCTAAGCCGAAAACACACAATCCACCTAAAGCTCTTGTTTCAGGTGTTAATTTAATATCAGTTCCACGGCCAGCCATATTTGTAGCTAATGTAATATGGCCTTTTTCCCCAGCATGAGAAATAATTTCTGCTTCACGAGCATGGTTCTTAGCATTTAACATTTCAAATCTAAGTCCAGCTTCTTCTAAATATTTTGCAACTTCTTCACTTGCTTCAACTGAAGGTGTACCAATCAAAATTGGTTGTCCTTTTAAATGACGTTCTTTAACTTCTTTGACTAAAGCTTTAGTTTTAAATTGCTTATTAGCAAAGACATAGTCTGTAGCATCTTCTCTTATTACAGGCTTGTTTGTTGGGACACAAACAACCTTCATACTATAAATTTTTCTAAATTCTTCTTCTTCAGTTTTTGCTGTACCAGTCATACCTGCAAGTTTTTTAAACAATCTAAAAAAGTTTTGATATGTAATTGTAGCCAAAGTAACAGTCTCTTCTTTAATTTTCACTCCTTCTTTAGCTTGTATAGCTTGTTGAAGGCCATCGCTATATTCTCTTCCTTTTAAAACACGTCCTGTGAATTGATCTATAAGTTGAATCTCGTTATCTTGGTCAACAAGATACTCAACATCTCTAGTCATAATATAATTTGCTTTTAAAGCTTGGTGAATTCTATGAACTAAATCTTGATATTGAGGAGCATATAAATTTTTAATTCCAAACATTTTTTCGGCTTTATCAACGCCTTTGTCAGTTAAATTAACAGACTTTGTTTTAACATCAATTTCAAAATCACCATCAGGGACATAATCTGGGTGTCTCTTTTTATAATCTTCATCAACTTGTGTGCTTGGTTTTAAAATTTTTACAAATCTATCGGCAACAGTATATTGGGAAGCGCTTGCTTTCGCACCACCAGAAATAATAAGTGGCGTTCTTGATTCATCAATTAAAACGCTATCAGCTTCATCAACAATACAATAATTTAATGGTCTTAAAACTCTTTGTTTAACTGTTGGAGCCATGTTATCTCTTAGGTAGTCAAAACCGAGTTCACTATTAATAGTGTAAGTAATATCACAAGCATGAGCTGCTTTCTTTTCTTCAGTGGTTAAACTATGTAAATTAACTCCAACTGTGAGTCCTAACCAACGGAAAATTTGTCCCATTTCATTAGCATCTCTTTGTGCAAGATATTCGTTAACTGTAACAACGTGAACACCTTTTCCCTCTAAAGCGTTTAAATAAACTGGCATAGTTTCAGTTAATGTTTTACCTTCACCAGTTTTCATTTCAGCGATATCACCATCATTTAAAACAAGCCCGCCTATAACTTGGACATTAAAAGGATACATTCCTAAAACTCTTTTTGCTGCTTCTCGAACAGCGGCAAAGGCTTCATATTTAATATCTTTTAGAGTTTCCCCGTTTTTGAGTCTTGCTTTAAACTCAGTTGTTTTTGCTCTTAAAGCATCATCAGAAAGTTGAGCCATTTGATCAGCTAATTTATTTACATTTTTAGCTTCTTTCTTATACTTTTTTAAAATTCTTTCATCTAATCTAAATATTTTCTCAATAACATTTGACATATAATCACCTATAAAAATCTCTAAAATTATACCATTATATATAATGGTAATAAAGTTTAAATTTTCTTTAAACCAACTTGACTTTTTTCACTAGATAATTTCATCTACTTTTTTCATTTTACTTAATTCTTCCTTGGTGAATTCACGCTTGGCTATTACTAATATTTGAATCTTTCTAGGCTTATACGGACTAATTAATTTAATTGCTGCTTTTAAGGTAGAACCCGTTGTACAAATATCATCTACCAATAAAATGTTTTTACCTTCTATTTTTTCACCATTTTCAACTTCTAAAAAATTAATAACACTTTTTCTTTCTTCAAAAGATAAATTAGACTGCTTATGCTTTTTCGTTTTCTTTAAAACGTTTAAAAAGGGTAAATTTAATACTTTAAAAAGTTCAACGACATGATTAAATCCTCTTTTTTCATCATCTAATTTTGAAGAAGGCATAGGCACTAAATAATAATTAAAATAACGCAGGCGAATTTCTAATTTAAAATAGTATAAAAATGTGTCTTTTAATTCATAATCATGACATCCTTTAAAAATAAAAATATTCTCTTTTACTTTATCTTCATAAAAATATATTGCTAAGCACTTAATCCCATTAATTCTAAACTCCTTAAAAACTGGTTTATATTCTTTAAAACATTTATCACAAATTACCTCATTCTCGAATAGCGAATGAAAGGAATCATCAACAAAATCATTAAAACATCCTTTACAAATATGAGTTTGATTTTCGTATCTCAGCGATTGAATCAACCATTGCTTGAGTTTTTTTATTTGCAATATAATAGACTTCTCCATCAGTTGCTCCGATTACTCTCCCAACTCTTCCTGATATTTGAATTAAGCTTTCTTTTGTATAAATTTCGTGAGATGCATTATGTATAATAACTTGCAAATTTTTTATTGTTACCCCTCTTTCTAGAACAGCCGTAGTAACTAAATATTTGTGCTCACCTTTCCTAAATTTATTTATAATTTCTCCTCTATCTTTTCTTTTTGAATGAACATAATTCCCATCTTTTGCGAAGATTTTTAATAATTTAAATAGCATTTCACATTCATTTATAGTAGGTACAAATATTAAAACAGGTTTCTTGTCATCAAGGAATTTCTTTAATTTTTTCAATGTTTTATACATTAATAACAAGTTACTACTTACAATAATTTGAGGCACTGGTATTGGCTTTTTATGATAGCGAGTGTGCAACTCTAAATAACCTTTTCCGTTCATATTTTTAAATTGATTAATAATGTCCATGTGTGGCGTTGCGCTCATTAAAATATAATTTTTCCTTACACTCCTTTTAAATAGCGCATTTAAAACAAAATTGTCTTTAAAAGGAAAAGCATCAATCTCATCTAAAATCAATAAGTCAAAAAAGTGGTCAAATCGATATAATTGGTGTGTAGTCAAACAAATAATGTCTCCCATTAAATCTCTTGTATGCCCTCCATAAATACTAATTACCTTGTATTTATCAAATACTTTTTTAAAACGTGTTTCTAATTCAATAACAACATCTCTTCTTGGAACGGCAAAGCCAACCGATAATTTATTTTTTAAAGCATACTCAATTACTCCAAATACAAGTTCGGTTTTTCCAGCCCCACAAACAGCATAAACTAAAGTATCTAATCCATTCTCAAAATTAGATAAAATTTCTTTAGAAATAGTTTTTTGCTCATTACTCAATTCATAATTTAAGGATATTTCACCTTTATATTCTCTTTCATAGTTAGAATCATTAGCTTCTTCGCCACAAAAAGAAATGCATCTTCTACAATATGGTTTGCCATTTCTATAGCCAATATATCTTTCTTCTTCATTTCCACATATAGGACACTTAAAAATAAAAAACTCCTTTCACTAATACAACATAGTGATTTAGGAGTTTTTTCTATTTTTCTTTTCTAATCTATTTATTTTCTTCTTCGATAATAGTATTAACTCTTGCTTGATGTCTGCCACCTTCAAAATTAGAGTTTAAGAATATATCTATTCTTCTAATTATATCTTCAATTTGCATAAATTTTGCTCCAAAAGCAATCATATTAGCATCATTATGCTCTCTTAATAAATGTGAAACATCATCATTATAGCCTACTCCACATCTTATTCCTTTGATTTTATTAGCTGCGATGGAAATGCCTTCACCACTTGAACAAATAATCACCCCAAAATCAGCTTCCTTATTTGCAACTTTCTTAGCAGCATTTATTCCGAAAATAGCGTAATTACAACTGTCTAATGAACTAGTCCCAACATCGATTACTTCGTATCCTTCTTTTATTAAATGTTCTTTAACTTTTTCTTTTGCTTCATAACCACCATGGTCACAGCCTAATGAGATCTTTTTCATTTAATTACCTCCATAATTTCTTTTAGAGTTAATGTCCCCTCTCTAATCATTTCGATAGAATTACCATTTATCTTAATTATTGTAGAAGGTACACCACTTTTACAGGCTCCTTCAATGATATATACTGAATCTTTAAAGTAATTATAAACTTCCTTATCGCTTTTTGCAGGTGGTTCGCTTGATATATTCGCACTTGGAACTAATAAAGGTACACCAACCGCATCAATAAGTTTTAAAACAAAATCATCGTCTGGAATTCTAATTCCTACAAAGCCAGTTCCTAAATCTAAATAATAAGGAATGTCTTTTTTTGTTTTTAAAATTAAGGTAATTGGCCCTGGAACAAAATTATCGATTATTATTTGAGTTATATTGTTAATTTCAACTATGTCTTGAACTTGAGTTAATGATGAACACATTAAAGTAAAAGGCTTATTAGGCGGTCTTTTTTTAGTCTCAACTAGTTTATTAAAAGCTTCTTCACTACTTGATATAGCACCTAGCCCATAAACCGTTTCAGTAGGAAAAGCAAGTAATTCCCCACTTAATAACACTTTTTTGCATTCATTAATATCACTTTTTGTTAAGAATTCCATCTTTATATCCTTTCAAAATCACTAAGTAGCGAGGCAAGTTATAAATATCTTTATAAAATTCAAATTGTAAATTGTCTTCGTTTACAAAGTATTTTTTAATTAGTTCAGTTAATTTATTTTCCTCATCGTAATTAATTTCAAAGGCCATTAAAAACTTGTCATCATTCATAAATTTTGTGTAATTTTTGAAATAATTTTCATAAAAAGTTGTGCCGCTCGGAGTCACAATAGCATCGATTGGTTCATACTTTTTCACTTTTTCTTCAATTTCACTGTCATTTGGAGCATATGGGGGATTAGATATTAAAACATCTACACGTTCCTCAATATCTTTTAATGGTTCACACATATTACCTTGAAGAAAATGAATATTCGCCTTAAATTTCTCGGCATTAATCCTTGCCACATCTAGACATCTAGAATGAATATCTGTTGCATAAACTTTAGATTCCTCAAAATATGCTTTTAAATAAATCGCTAAGCATCCAGATCCAGTGCAAACATCAGCGATAACTTTATGCTTTATTTTGTTATCTGCAATCAAATTTTTAACAAGCAAAGCTAACCCTTCTGTTTCAGGACGAGGAATTAAAACTCTTTCATCGACATAGAAATCAAAATCTAAAAAAGGTGCTATGTTTAAAACATATTGAATTGGCTCACCTTCAATTACACGATCTAATCGAGTAAAAAAGAATTCTTCATTAATTATTTTTTTATCAAAGTTAATGATTACATCGCTATATGAACTAAATTCATTAGCAAAAATTAATAACTCATATATTTCACTATCAGTTACTTTAGAGTTTTTGCTTTTAATTATCTCTTTAGCTTTAAAAAATGCTTCTCTATTAGTTAAGTCCATCTTTATGACCTGCGATTTTTTGTTCTTGATCGTAATTAATTAAAGCATCAATAATTGAATCTAAATCACCATCCATAACTCTATCAAGTTGTTGAATAGTAAAACCTATTCTATGGTCTGTGACTCTATTTTGTGGATAATTATAGGTTCTAATCTTTTCGTTTCTATCTCCGCTACCAATTTTACTTCTATATTGAGCTTCGGTTGCAGCTTTCTTTTCTTCTTCTAATTGAGCCAATTTACTAGCTAACATTTGTAAACAAATTTCATGGTTCTGAATTTGGCTCTTTTCTGTTTGACAACTAACAACAATACCTGTAGGAATGTGAGTAATTCTAACGGCAGACTCTGTTTTATTAACGTTTTGTCCACCTGCCCCTTGAGATCTATATCTATCAACCTTTAAATCAACTGGGTTAATATTAACATCATTTGTCTCAACTTGAGGCATAACCACAACTGTTGCAGTTGAAGTATGAATTCTGCCATTAGCTTCGGTCTTTGGAACACGTTGAACCCTATGGACACCACTTTCAAATTTTAGTCTTGAATATGCATCATCTCCACTAACAATAAATTGGACATAAGAATATCCACCTAAACCAGTAGGTGATTCATCAACAATTTTTACTCTCCAACCTTTTGCTTCACAATATCTTGTGTACATTCTAAAAAGGTCACCAGCAAAAATATTTGCTTCATCTCCACCAACAGCTCCTTTAATTTCAAAAATTATATCTTTTCCATCGTTAGGATCTTTAGGAATAAGTAAAATTCTTAATTCTTCTTCTATTTGTTCAAGTAATGCTTCATTTTTCTTAAGTTCTTCTTTTCCCATTTGAGAAATTTCAGGATCACTATCACCACACATAACTAAAGCATCACTTTTATTTAAGTCAGCATAAGTCCATTCGTTAAACTTTTCTACGATTGGTTCAAGAGCGCTTCTTTCCTTATTTAGTTTTTTAAACTCTTTCATATCGTTACTTGTTTCAGGGAGCAATAATAACTCGTCAATCTCTTTAATTCTCTTCTCGCTCGCTACCAATCTATCGTGCATATTTTTATCCATAAAATAATCACTCCTATAATTCTTTGAAATTATACCAAAAAATAAGTCTAATATTAATAATTATTATAAGGTTCTTAAAATTAAATAATTTTAAACTTATTAAGCAATAAATTGCTATATTTATTCTTTTTAGTGGGGTTTTGCAAGTATTTTACATATAATTTGATGTATTTTTATAGATTTTATATTAATACAATTTTGAAATAGTTTTCTTTAATACATAGCCTAGAACGTGTATAATATTAAAAGGTATTAACTTATGTCATATTTAGCACTTTATAGAAAATATAGAAGCAAAAATTTTGAAGAACTTGTAGGTCAAGATGCAATTAAGCAAACCTTAATGAACGCCTTAACAATCAAAAAGATTTCTCATGCTTATTTATTTGGTGGTCCTAGAGGAACTGGTAAAACAAGTGTCGCTAGACTTTTTGCTAAAGCTTTAAATTGTGAACATGGCATCGGAAGTATATGTAATCAATGTAGCAATTGCCTTGCTATTAACGAAGGTGTCCATCCAGATATTATCGAAATAGATGCCGCAAGCAATAGTGGAGTTGATGAAGTTAGAAACTTAATTGAACAAGTAAAATACGGACCAATAAAAGGAAAATATAAAGTTTATATTATTGACGAAGTTCATATGATGACGAATAGTGCTTTTAATGCTTTGTTAAAAACACTTGAAGAACCACCAGAATATGTAGTTTTTATTCTTTGTACAACTGAACCTTATAAACTTTTGCCTACTATTTTGAGTCGTTGCCAAAGATATGATTTTAAAAAAATTAGTGATAGCGACTTAAAAACATTATTAACTAGAGTCCTTGTTCAAGAAAAAGTTACCTGTTCTACTACTGCTTTAAATTTAATTGTTGAATTAGCTAATGGCGGGGCTAGAGATTCCCTTTCCTTACTTGACCAAATTATTTCTTATTGTGGAAGCAATATCGAAGAAAAAGACATTATAAAAATGTTTGGTTTAACTACTTCTAAAGAAAAAGTTCAATTAATGGAAGAAATAAAGACTAAGAATACTTTAAAAGTTCTTTCTTATTTTGAAACTTTACAAAATAGACATATTGATTTGTCGAGACTTGTAAACGAACTTCTATTAATGTTAAAAGATGCCTTAGTTTATAGTAAAACTAGAAGCAAAGAATTAATCACTTTTTCTAACGAGGAAGATGCTAAAGAGTTAATGCTTAGCTTCGATGATGCTGAGTTATCTTTCTATATCGATACTTTATTAAAGTGTCAAAATGAATTTAAAACCACTTCAAATCCAGCATTTTTATTTGAAATCTACTTATTAAAAATGGTTGATTTTATTGGAAAGGTTGATTCTCAAACTTCTTCTATTAAAGAAAATAAAGAAGTAATTGCTTCTAAACCAGAGTTTAAAAAAGAACCATTTAGACCTCTAAATTCAATTCCTAATAAAGTTGAAACTACCGCTCCTAGTGTGCAAGTTGTTGTAGAGGCAGCTAAAGAAGAACCTGAACCACAGGTAGTTCCAAAGACTCCTGAAGTTCCATTTAAGTTGTCAAAAGCATCTTTGGAATTAGAACCATTAAAAATTGAGGGAGATTCTAATAAAGTTCCATTAGAGGAAATCATGCAACTAACGATTATCGCTAATAAAGCAGAAAGAACATCATTACTTTCTAGATGGTCACAACTTAATGCTTTACTTGATGATCCAACTCAAGCCCCTTATGCTGCTTTATTATTAGAAGGTAAACCATTCTTATTAACAAATCTTAATCTAATTATCCTTTTTGATTTAAAGGCTCCAGCCTTGAAACTTAATATCAAAGATAATCAAGAAGGCATAGTAAAAATTGTTAAAAAATTACTTGGTAGAAAAGTTTGTGTCTATGGTTTAAATAGAGACGATTCAACTCAATTATTAAAGATGTATAGAAATTTAGAGGAATTAAAGCAACTCCCTAAAAAAGACAACATCGAAGATAAAAAATTATTTTAGTTAAAGGAGATAAAAAATATGAACATGCAACAAATGATTCAAGCAATGAATAAAGTTCAAAGACAATACGAAAAAGATAAAAAAGTATTAGATGATAAATCATTTGAGTACACTGCTAATGGTGTTGTCACAGTCACTTTAAAAGGTGATTATTCAATGTTTGGTATTAGTTTTGCTGATCCAGATGTATTAAAAGAAGATCCTGAAATGGTCAGTGATTTAATTAAATTAGCGTATGATGGTGCTAAAGCCTTAATTGACAAAGCTAATGATGAACTTGTTGAAAAATATCAAAAGAACGCAGCCGGAGGATTACCATTTTAATGAAAGAGTTAGAAGCAATCGAAAAACTTGCTGACTCTTTTACATTATTTCCATCGATTGGCAATAAAACTGCTGAAAGAATGGCATATGCATTATTAGATATGCCTTTAGAAGATGTGAATAGAATTATTCACTCTATCTCTAATGCCAAAACAAAGGTCCATCAATGTCCAAATTGTGGATTATTGACCGAAGATGAAATATGTTCGATTTGTTCCGATAAATCAAGAGATCACTCTACTTGCATCGTTTTAGAATCAACTAAAGATGCGTTATCTTTTGAGAGCACAAATTCCTTTAATGGTGTTTATCATATTTTAAATGGATTAATTAATCCTAGTAAAAATATCGGACCAGAAAATATAAGAATTAAGGAATTAATTTCTAGAGTTCAAAATGAAGGCATTAAAGAATTAATTATTGCTACTAGTGGAACAATTGATGGAGAAACCACTGCTTTATATATAGCAAAATTGTTAGAAAACGAAGACGTTAATGTAACTAGAATTGCCTATGGTATACCAATTGGAGCTAATTTAGATTATATGGATTCATTAACACTTGAAAGAGCGTTAAAAGGAAGAACAAAAATAAAATAGAGGTGATGATATGTTTATAACATTTGAAGGTCCTGATGGAAGCGGGAAAAGCACAATAATTAAAGAACTTCACAAAAAATTAATTGATGAAGGCTATAATATTTTATTAACTCGCGAACCAGGAGGCACTCCTATTTCAGAAAAAATTAGAGATATTATTTTAGACAATAATAATACTAATTTAGACTATAGAACTGAGGCTCTACTTTATGCAGCTAGTCGTAGACAACATTTAGTTGAAAAAATTTGGCCAGCTTTAAAAAGAGGTCAAATAGTTCTTTGCGATCGCTATTTAGATTCTTCTTTAGCATATCAAGGTGGAGCTAGAAAACTTGGAATCAAAAATATCTTAGACATTAATTTATTCGCAACTGAAAATACATATCCAGACTTAACTATATTTTTCGATGTTTCACCAGAAGTTGGGTTAAGTAGATTAAGCCAAGATAAAAAGCGTGTAGCAGATAGACTTGATAATGAAAGCGAAAACTTTCATCAAGAAGTCTATGAAACATTTAAGAAAGTTTGTGACATGTATCCTGATAGAATCGTTAAAATAGATGCTTCTAAATCTATTAGTGAAGTTTTGAATGAAACTTATACAATAATTAAGAAAAAACTCAATGAATTGCGTTGATTATTTACAAAAATATCAAGATATACCTTATAAGATTTTTTATAACTCTATAAAAAATAATAAACTTTTCCATGCTTATTTGTTGTCTGGGGAAGTTGGTTCACCTTTGGTAGAAGTTGCAAAATTTTTAGCAACTACTATCATCGAAGGCAATCCTGAACCATTCGTAATCAAAGATGAATTATTAAAAAAGAGAATTGAAAACAATAAATTTGGAGATTTTGTTTTTTTAGATGCTAAAGAAGGAACTGTTAAAATTGATGACATAAGAAACTTAGAAACTAAATTTGCTAGAACCTCCGAAGAAAAATACGGAAAAAAAGTTTATATGATTAATGGCGTAGAAAATTTATCAATTGAATGTATAAACGCCTTGTTAAAATTTTTAGAAGAGCCTTTAGCTAACACTTATGCTTTTTTATTAACTGAAAATGAATTTGCTATCTTGCCAACAATTAAAAGTAGAGTACAAATAATTCATTTTCAGTCAATAGATCAAGAAGTCTTAATTAATCACGCAATAGAAATAGGTGTGGAAAGGTCTTTAGCTGAAATCTTATCGTTTTTTTATAATAGTTCGGACTCTATTTTAGAAAAATCAAAAGATGAGTCCACTACTAAAATAATTAACATTGCAATTGAAACATTAAAAAACATTAATCTAAAAAGACAATTATTCGATGTCTTGTTTAACTCAGTACTAAAAACTTGTAATAACAAGATTACTATTAGATGGTATTTTGATTATTTGATAGTCTTTTTTAAAGAAGCTCTTAAATTAAAAAATAGACAAGATACTATTTTAAAATCTTATGTTAATATATTTAAAGATTTAGCCTCCTTCCCTAATTTAGAAGGGGCAATATTAAAATTAATGCACTCTAGAAACGAAGTAAATTACAATTTAAATAGTAATTTATTAATAATACACACTTTTAGAGATATCTTTGGAGATACAAAATGGAATACTATATAAACGTTAAATTTGGTGTAAGTAATAAAACTTATTATTTCGCAACAGATGATATTTCTTTAGAAATTGGGCAAAAAGTTGTTGTCGAAACCATTGTTGGTTTAGAACTTGGTGAAGTAACTACTTTCCCAAAACTCATTTCTTCATTAAATTATGATAAAGAAATCAAGCCAATCAAAAGAAGAGCCACTGAAGAAGATTTAAAGGCCTATAAAGCGAACGAAGAATTAGCGATTTACGCTTCACAAATGTTTGTAAAGGTAGTTAATGATTTAAAACTCGATATGAGATTAATCGGTGCTCAATATACTCTTGATAAAACAAAGGTTTTATTTACTTATGTTGCAGATGATAGAGTTGATTTCAGAGAATTATTAAAAATATTAGCAGCTCAACTACATTGTCGTATTGAACTAAGACAAATAAATAGTAGAGAAAGAGCTCAACTAGTTGGTGGACTTGGAGTTTGTGGTCTTCCTTTATGTTGTACATCTTTTTTCACTCAATTTGATGGAGTGTCTTTAAGCAAGGCCAAAAATCAAATGTTAGCAATTAACATCCCTAAATTAAGCGGCCAATGTGGAAAATTAATGTGTTGTTTAAAATACGAGGATGATTTATATACTGAAGCTAAAAAAGATTATCCTGCTATTAACACTAAAGTAATGTATGAAGGTAAAGAATTTAAAGTTAATAGTTTTAATGTTCTTAGTATAATGATTAAACTTGTTAACGAGGATGATGTTGAATTTTTACCTTTAGAAAAAGTAAATACTTTACTTGGTAAAGGCAATACCACTTATGAAGAAAAGAAAGTCACTACTGAACTCTCTAAAGACAAAATTCTTTATGAGAATAAGCAAGTTAGTAAAGAAACGATTAAACAACCTGTTTCTTCTAAGCAAAATAAACCTCAACAAATACAAAAGCAGCAAAAAGAAAGCGAGAAACAAGGCACGCCTCTTCAAGTAAATAAAGGTAATAAACAAGACTCAACAGTTAATAATAGCGATAAAAAAATTAATCTAAAGCAAAAGAATAAGCCTCAAAATCAAAGCAAAAAGCCTGCAAAACCTGAAAATATTTCAAATAATCAAAGCGAACAAGGTGAAACTAAAATTCTTTTTGCAGGTCAAGCGAACAAGGTAAAAGCTTATCAAGATCAATACTACAAAAATAATCCACACGATAAAAAGAAGAACAATTTTAAGTCAAAAGAAAACTTCAAGCAAAAACGTAATGAAGATTCTTCTATAACTAAAAAGACACCAAAGGAATAATTATGGGAGAATTATTTTTAGTTCCTTCACCAATTGGCAATTTAAAAGAAGTCTCTCCTAGAGTTATGGAGGTTCTTTCCGCTATTGACTTAGTAGCTTGCGAAGATACTCGTAACACTTCAAAGTTGCTTGCTTTACTTGGCATAAGCAAAAAATGTATTTCATGTCATGTACATAACGAGTCTTTTGAGAGTGAAAAAATCATCGAACTACTTTTAAATGGTAAAAAAATCGCTTATCTTTCTGATGCAGGATATCCTTGTATTAGTGATCCAGGCTCAATTCTAGTTAAAAAAGCAATTGAAAATAATATTAAAATTACTCCTTTAAGTGGACCTAATGCTTTTTTAAATGCCTTGATTGCCTCAGGAATTGATACATCTCACTTCTTATTTTATGGATTTTTAGATTCTAAAGAGTCTAAGCGAGAAAATGAATTAGATAAACTTAAAGAGTTCCCTTACACTTTAATTTTTTATGAAGCCCCTCATAGAATTAACGACACTTTAAAATCAATGTTAAAAGTCTTAGGAAACAGAAAAATAACAATCGCTAGAGAATTAACAAAACTTCACGAAGAATTTATTAGAAGTGACTTACTTACTCTAATAAATGAAAATCGAAATTTTATTGGTGAACTTGTTATTGTCGTTGAAAAATACGAAAAAGAGGACATAAAAGACTTAGATGAATATGTTACTAAAGTCAAAGAATTAGTAAAAAGTAACTACAAATTGAAAGAAGCAGTCTCTATTGTAAGTTTATTATTCAGTGTAAATAAAAATAAATTATATAAAGAAGCAATTGAAAAAATCGAAGACTAATAAATATCTTCGATTTTTTTATTCAACTTCATTAATTTTTCTTTATTTAACTTTAAGACTTTTCTATCAAAAGTATAAATACCATTATATTCTTTTTCGCAATCACTTACTTCCGTATAGATTACTCCATTCAGTTTTCCTTTTTTCATTTGCTTAATAAACTTTTTATATAGTTTGAAGTATTTTCTATTAAATGTTTTAGTTGAATGAGCATAACCATGTCCAAAGCTACCTTTAAAGAAAGAATGTCCTTTCACTTTATAACTTATTCCTCCTGTTTCAGTTAATACATAAGGTCTATGATATTTTTTATCGTATCTTTTTCTAGCAGGAATCGTATAAGAATGTACTGAGTAAAAATCACTATTTTTCGAATCTACCCATCCACTCGCTGTATCATAAAGTCTAGAAGAATCATATTCTTTAAAAATTTTATAAACTTTACTAGGCTCAAATTCTCCCCACGCTTCATTAAAAATTGTATAGATAATTATTGAAGGATAGTTATATAAAGTATCGACTATTTCCTTACTTTCTTTAATAAATTCTTCTTTTCCTTCGTTAGATTCTCTACCAAACATTCCTTCTTTTATCCATGACTCTTTATTAATAAAAGCGGTAAATAATCTAGGGAAAACTACCTCTTTAAATTTATAAGGCGTTCCTCCATTAACAAAATCTTGAATTACTAGCATTCCATATTTGTCGCATAAATAATAGAAAGTATCACACTCAATTTTAATGTGCTTTCTTAAAGTGTTATAACCTAACTCCTTTAAAGCTTTAATTTCATTTTCGTAATCATCATAACTTTTTGGAGTTAAATTTCCTAAATAATAGTAACCTTGGTCTAATAATCCATTTAAAATAATTCTTTTATTATTTAGATAAATACCTTTTCTATGTTTTTTGCCTTCTTTTATTTCTATTTTTCTAAAGCCAAAATAAGATTCTATTGTATCGCTTAAATAAGTGACTTTAACGTGATACAAGAAAGGATCATCATAACTCCATGGATGAGGGTTAGTTAGTTTTATTAAATTTTTGGAATTAGTTTTTATATTATAATATTTTCCATCTAAAAATAATCCAGCTACCCCGTTTTCTTTAGTATCAACTCTAACTTCAACTATACTTTCATCGTAATGAATTATAAACTTAACATTTTCAATATATTCGGTAGGAACTTCTTCTATCCATACAGGCTTATAAATTCCACTACTAGTTGTATAAAAATATCCCGTTGGATTTAAAGTTTGTTTTCCTCTTAAATGATAAGACGTGTCGCTTATATCTCTCACTTTAATAATTAATTCATTATTTCCTTCATTAATAAAGTCCGTAATATCAAAATGAAATTTTGTGTATCCGCCTTCATGATTTCCCACAAATTTTCCATTTAAATATATCCATGAAAACATGTCTATTCCATCAAAATTAAGCAAAACTCGATTATTTTTTCTACTTTTATGAAATTCAAAATTCTTATGGTAATAGATGAAATCATCATCTTCAACTAAATAATTTACTCCACTTAAAGGAGCTTCTAAAGCAAAAGGAACAATAATTTTTTTAGAATAAATTAAAGGCAATTCATCAACTTTATTAACCTCAAGTTCCCATTCACCATTTAAAGAAAAATAACTCTGTCTTACAAAATTAGGTCTAGGATATTCTTTTAAAGGATCTTTTATTAACTCAACTTTTTCATTAAGTTTATCTAAATATGGTCGTCCATTATTTTTCATCTTTTTGTGCTCCTTCTTTTTTATTTTTAATTATGATAAATATAATTAAGGCAATTGCAATTAATAGAATAAATAATCCAACTAAATATCCATAATTAGAAGGTAATGGGCTTTTAACTCCATACTCTCCTTCGTAAGTTGCGCCAAATGCTTTATTTAACGCATCTCCAATAAACGGACCAATACACATTGGTAAAGCAACGACAAAAATCATTCTTATTCCCATAAAAGTTCCTTCTTTACCTTTAGGGATATAACTTCTAACCAAAGAGTTTAAAATCGTTGGAACACTTACATACCCTAAAATCATTATTAATCCACTAATTGAAGCGTATACAGTTCTTAAGGTTGTATTTTCAATAAATGGTATAAAAAACATCATAAATAAGCCAATAATCAAAATAACTATTACCGGTATAATCATTTTCTTTTTGCCAACCTTATCAGCAATTATTCCTATAATTACGCTAAGTATTGAACCTATTAAAAGGGCAACGGCCATAACTATTGCAAATGGAGTTAAAAATGATTCTCCTGTATTAGGAATATTACAAGTTTTTTCTATATATACCATTAAATAAGGAAAATAAACTTGGATAGCTACTCCATATATAAAATAAATTAATAAAACTAAATATAAATTTTTATGTTCTTTAATAGTTTTAATTTTGAAACCTTCTAAAAATAAATTTCCATAATTTGTTGATGGCGCTATTTCTTTTTTCTCTTTTGGAATTAAAAACACAGAAATTAAACCAACTAAAGCAACTAATCCACCAACAATATAAAAAAATAAATCCCACCTATATCCATTGGCTTCTGTTGTTAATCCATTTAACCCAACAAATATTATTAACATTGCAATTAAAGGAAGGATTGATAAAACTCCCTCAACTTTTGCTCTATTTTCTTCATTTGTATTTCGAGTTACATAACTATTAAATGCTGCATCATTACTTGTAGATCCTAAAAAAGTCATAATACAATCAATTACTATAACCATAATTGCTGCACTTTGAGCGGTCATAGAAATTACAAATAATGAAGTATCACTATTAACATTAAGCATACCAAATGAAGCAGTTGATATGCCCCATAAAATATAACCTAACGAAATAAAAATTTTTCTTTTATTAACTTTATCAGTTAATGTTCCCATAAATAAAGTAGTCAAAGTCGCCACTATCGCACTTAAAGCAGTAGTTATAGCAATCATAAGACATAATCAAAGCCACCATCTTTACTTGTAAAATTTAAATAGGTTATATATGTATTTAAATACATATTTTCAATCGACCAAGCAAATTGACCTGCTAAACCTATGATTATAAAGATGAACCATTCTCTAACCGATATTTTATTATTGCTATTTACTTTTTCTTTTAGCATAAACTTTATTTATTATTCGTTTGAAATTTTATCGATATCTTCTAAAGGTGTTAACCCTACAACGTCACTAACTTTTAAAGAGAAAGCAATTCCACTTCCTTGAGTTTCAAGTCCAGCCCCTTTATATATTTCTAAAAGGACCTTATCTTTAATCTCTTCTTCAACTAAAACGAAGACAATTTCCTTTTCTGGTTGAATCGCAATACCAAAAAATTCACCCATTTCTTTATTTCCAGTACCTCTAGCCACAAACGTAGTGCCACCTCTAGCACCTGCATCCTTTGCAGCTTCCATTACTAAATCGGTAAATCCTTTATTAATAATAACGACAATTAAGTCATAGTTCTTATCAGTTGTCATGGTTTTCTTTCCTCTTTATATTTTCTTTAGTATTTGTTAGATACTTATATAATAAAACACCCGCTATAGAATCTACATCCATAAAAAAGGCAACACCTTTAGCTTTTTTAGAGATTTTAAATCTATTAACAATAATTTCTTTTAAAGAAGGTACATCACTTTCTTTAACAATGCTCAAAACAATATCTTTTTTTGTTTCACCAATTCCCAAAATATCATAAATTTCTCTACTTGCTGTACCTGTTCCATAGACTAAAAAAGAGGCACCAACTTCACGAGAAGCAAATTCATTAATATAATAATCACCTTGGTGACGATTAACGATAATGCAAAGTACTTTGAGTTTTTTTAACTCAAATTCTTGGTCATAAGATTTTTTCTCTACCTTGGTTTCTTGTGATTTTTCGTTATTTCTTTCAGCTTTTCTTTTTATTTTAACCATAATAATTACCCAAGATGAATGATTTGAATATCATCTGCTTCTTTAACACGTTTACGAGCACGTCTATATTTAATTTTGGTCTCAACTTCAGCATTTAAGCCTAATAATTGAACACAAATTAATGGCATAGAACTAATTAATCCAATTACTCCAAAGCCACTTCCAACATCTAACGCTCCACTAATACCTAAAACAAAAGGTAAAACAAAACAACTCGACATTGTCCCGCTAGCAACTCCACCAGAGTCAAACGCAACAGCTGTATAAATATCTGGAACAGTAAATGTTAAAGCTAAAGCAATAACATAGAATGGAACTAAATAATAGGCAATACTAAACCCACCACAGAGTTCTCTAATAACTTCTAAGACAATAGCTAGTGAGACACCTATACAAAGAGCAAAAAGCATCTTCTTTTTAGTGATTACACCACCACTAATTTCTTCAACTTGTTCATTTAAAACATGTACGCCAGGTTCAACTAAAACAACAGCCAAACCGATGACAATAGCTAAAATTATAATCATGTAGTTATAACTACCATCATAAATAGGATTAGCAAGTCCATTTCCTAAACTATAAGCCAAAGGAATAAGACCAAGTTTTGCACTTGTTAAGAAAATTGTTAAGCCTAAAAATGTATATATAAAACCAATATAAATTCTAATTAATTCTTTTTTATTAATCTTAATAAATAAGGCTTGATAAACTGTAAAGAAAACACAAATTGGTAAAATAGCAATTAAAACCTCTAAAAATGTAGCCCCTAAAACAGCGACAAATTCAGGATCAGTTTCAACAACATTTTCAATATTATTAAATGCTCCATAATTTCCTAAGCATAAAAACAATATCATAGAAGTTAAAATTGGTCCGATAGAACATAAAGTAGTGACACCAAATGAGTCACTTGATGAGTTTTTACCACCTCTAACGCTTGCAACACCAGCACCAAATGTTAATAAAAAGGGAACGGTGACTGGTCCAGTAGTAACTCCACTTGAATCAAAAACTATTGAAATTATTGCATCTCCACCATCAACAGTTTCAAATATGCAAGCCATTCCAAAAATTAAAGCATAGAAAAATAATAACCATAGCTTTAAACTTTTTTGAAAAACAATTCTAAATAATCCGATAACAAGGAAAATTCCTACACCAACACCAATAATTATCTTAAAAATCCATTGATTATTCATAGGCAAAACACCTTCAAGGAGTTCACTTAAAACTGCTAGATCAGGTTCAGCAATTGTTATCATAATGCCTAAAAGTAAGGCCACAATTCCCATAAAAACTAGTGATCTTTTTTTAGTAACATTAGCACCAATATATTTACCAACTTTACTCATGGCAATATCACTACCAAGTGAAAATAAAGCCATACCTAAAATTAAACAAACAACACAAATTAAAAAAGTGACAAGCACATCGACCGGAATGGTATTATCAGGGAAAATGCTTGAGTATTGTAAACCAAAAATAACTAGTACCAATACACAGATTGGAACTACAGAAATTAATGCTTCTAAAAGTTTGTCACGAGCTTCTTTAATCATCTTATATATTATATTACAAATTTAAATATATTTTTAAGAAAAGATAAAAATTTTTAAAATTTATTTTTTACTTGGTTTTACAGGCTTTTTCTCGTTTTTTATTATCTTTTTATAGTCAGGATTTTTCATCAAAGTGTTAAACTCTTCAGGCATTTTAGCTTTTAATTTATAGACTTTTCCAGTTAAAGGATTCTTAATATCGAGTTCATAAGCATGTAAACACAATCTATTAATAGGATTAGCAGGTTCTCCATACTTATCATCGCCTAAAACATAATGACCTAATGAGCCTAATGTAACCCTAATTTGATTCTTTCTGCCAGTAAAAATATTAACATCTAATAAACTATATTTTGCATTTTCTTCAATTACTTTATATTCAGTAATACACTTTTGAGCTTTAGGATCTTTACTTGAAGCAATATACATTAAGTTTAAAGAGTTCATCTTTAAATAATTCACTATATGATTTTCTTTTTTATCAAGAGTTCCTTCTACTATGGCGTAGTATCCTCTTTTAGTTACTAAATCATTCCAATTATCTTGTAATTCTTTTTTTAATTCTTCGTTTTTAGCAAATATTAAAACACCACTAGTCTCTTTATCTAATCTATGGACAACAAAAATACGATTATGTTTACTTTTGTCTTGAACATAATCCATAACAAGTCGATAAGCTGTAATAGCTTTTTCTTTATCATTAGCTACGCTCAATAATCCAAAAGGCTTATTTAAAGCAATAATATACTCATCCTCATAAATGATTGGTAATTTACTTCTTTCCTTTTTCTTAATAGGATTTTTACTAATTATTAAAGAATCTCCAGGATAAATCATAAAGTTAAATTGAGAAACTGGTGCTCCATCAATAGCAATTAAATGATGAGAAAGAAGACTTTTTGCGTTATTTCTTGAAAATTTAAGTTCTTCAATTAAATAAGTTAAAAGTTCGCTTTCTTTTTTAACTTTGTATTCTTTAATATCTAGTTTTCTTCTTGTATCTTCTTTAATATTTCTAGTTTTTAAGTTTTCTTTATAATTTTTGTTCATATTACCTTTTTATTTTATTTGCTGCTTCTATAAATCCTACAAATAATGGATGTGGTTGTAAAGGTCTTGATAAAAATTCAGGATGGAATTGGCAAGCCATGAAGAATGGATGATTATTTAATTCAATCATTTCACATAAATTTGTTTGAGGATTTATTCCACTAAAAATAACTCCGGCTTCTTCAAAGGCTTTTTTATATTCGTTATTAAATTCATATCTATGTCTATGTCTTTCTCTAATTTCTTTTTGACCATATAATTTATAAGCTTTGGTTCCTTCTTTAATTACACAATCATATTCACCTAAACGCATAGTTCCACCCATTTTAATGCCCTTATATTGGTCAGGTAAATAATCAATAATCTTATTTTTAGCATTTTCTTTAAATTCACTAGAATTAGCATCTTCAATTTTTAAAACATCTCTAGCAAATTCTATTAAGGCTAGTTGCATGCCTAAGCATAATCCTAAGTAAGGAATATTAATTTCTCTAGCGTATTTAATAGCGAGCATTTTGCCTTCCACTCCTCTATTACCAAATCCGCCTGGAACAATAATGCCTTGAGCATCCTTTAAAATACTTTCTACATTTTCTCTAGTTAAATCTTCACTATTAACCCAGTCAACTTCAACTTTTAAGTCAAAATTATAACCAGCATATTTTAAGCTTTCATATACTGAAATATAAGCATCATGTAAATCAACATATTTACCGACTAATGCAATTTTTATGTTCTTTTTTAAATTATTAATCTTATCTATTAAGCCAATCCAATCAGACATATCAGCTTTTTCTTTACAGTCTAATCTTAAGTGTTTGCAAATTAAATCATCAAGATGTTGTTTTTGTAAATTTAAAGCGACTTGGTAAATAATAGGGACGTCAGGAACACTAATAACAGCCTCATTATTAACATTACAGAATAAAGCAACTTTGCTTTTACTTGCTTCATCAATGTCAACTTCACATCTTAATAATAAAGCATCTGGTTGAATTCCTAATCCAGTCAATTCTTTAACACTATGTTGAGTTGGTTTAGTTTTAATCTCGCCTGTAGTTTTTAAATAAGGAACTAAGGTGTTATGAACAAAGAAAGTGTTTTCATAACCTAAGTCTCTTCTTAATTGTCTAATAGCTTCTAAAAATGGTAAAGATTCGATGTCTCCTACTGTTCCACCAATTTCAACAATACAAACATCGGTGTCACCTTTAGCGTTAAACCCATCAATTAATCTTTTTTTAATTTCATTAGTTATATGAGGAATAATTTGAATTGTAGCTCCTAAAAATTCCCCTCTTCTTTCTTTTTCTAAAACGGTAGAATAAACTTTTCCACTTGTAACGCTGCTTTCTTTAGTTAATGAAGTATTAATTATTCTTTCATAGTGGCCAAGATCTAAGTCGGTTTCTGCACCATCTTTAGTCACGAAAACTTCTCCATGTTGATAAGGAGACATTGTGCCTGGATCAATATTTAAATATGGATCAAGTTTAATAGAAAATATATTTAATCCTCTTCTTTTTAATAGTCTACCAATTGAAGCAGCACTTATTCCTTTTCCTAAACTTGAAACAACCCCTCCAGTAACAAAAACAAACTTTAACTCTTTCATAAAACTTACTCCATTAAATAAAAAAAGCACCTACTATCATATTTGATATTTGGGGGTGCCCTTTAATATTCTATAAAAACCTAAAAATAAAATCATTAATAATCTTTATTAATTTTTAAGAAATCTTAGGTAGAAAAATAAATGTTTTATTTATAAAAAAGAAAAGAGTCGATTGACCCTTATCTTTTTTCTCCATCCATTGCTAAGCAAGCGGCTCCAATGACTCCAGCGTCATTTTTTAATGATGCTACTCTTATTTCAACAATTGGAGTATTTTTATATCCATAGTTTCTATCAGCACAATACTTTTTAACTTTTTCAATTAAATATTTATCTTGGTTAGAAATTCCTCCACCAAGTAATATGACTTCTGGTCTAAAAATATTACAGAAATTAAGAACTCCTTCACTTAAATATTTAACATATGTATCAATGACTAAATTAGCACTTACATCGCCTTTTTTAGCGCATTCAAAACTTGTTAAGCCATCTACATTTTCTATATCACCTTTACAATAATCCCACATCATGGAGTCACGATTTCTTTTCATCTCTTGACGTGTATATCGTAATAATGCTGAGGCGCTTGCATAAGCTTCAAAACATCCTTTTCTTCCACAAGCACAAGGTTCACCATCTACAACGATTGTAGTATGCCCAAGTTCAGCGCCTTTTCCTTCAACGCCTTCAAATAATTTATCCTCAATGACGACGCCTCCACCGATACCGGTTCCTAGAGTTAATAAAACAACATTATCATAATCTTTAGCAGCACCAAATCTTTCTTCACCTAAACAAGCTACATTAGCATCATTACTTAAATATATAGGTAAATTCAATTCAGATAAGTAGTCCCTTAAATTGACATTTTCAACTCCAAGATTACATGCATAATCAATTGTACCTTTAGCATTATTTACTACTCCAGGTATACCAAAGCCTATGCCTTTAACAACATCCCCATTTCTTTTAGCATACTCGATATGTTCAATCATGAGTTCTTTAATATCTTTTAATAAAACTCCTGGCCCACCTTCGACACTATTTGTTTTTTTAGTGGATTTATAAATAATTTCCCCTTGTTTATTAACAAGAGCAGCTTTAATTGACATTCCACCAACGTCAACACCAATATAAAGTTTTTCCATAAAGACCTCTTTTAGTTTTTTCTTAATTACAATTTTAGCAATGTGAAAATCGTTTTACAAGTCGAGTAAAAAGATATGTTTTATATTTATATATAAACTTTTAATTTATATTTCTAGTTTACCTTTGTTACTACTATCAGTGCGCTTATATAAAGAATTTACTTTATTTGACTTAGAAGAAATAAATACTTATAAAAATATTAATATTAAAATCTAGTTTTAAATTAATTTATATTTAAGTCTTATACACAATTTTGTCATTTAATTATGTGTTTATAGGTCTATTTTTTTATAAATATAAGGGGGGTTATTAAAGCACTTTTATTTTTTGTGTTTCCAATACTAATATTAGATATTAAATTAAACTGATTAATTTACATTATTATTTCTTATAAAAAAACGCAAAACTCATATATTTTAATTATATTAATGTAAAAGTTAAATAAAATCCGCTATTACCGGAGTATTCCCATAAATTACAGTAGCAATATCCCCTGTTGTTGTACAACCACAAGGAGTAAAAGTATAATAACTCCTCCATCGCTACAAGAATAATTAGGCGTTAACACGTCGTACTTGTCCTCATTTGTTGGACTATTAGGATCATATGACCAATAAATTGTGCAAGGTGTATACCTCTCGCCACTAGCAAGATAATTACCTAAATTTAAGGTCACCGCATTATTTCCGTGTCTAATAATTAAGTTGTCTTTATGATTAACAAAGAACTCTTTTGTTGTTCAGTTGTTACTTCAACATGATTAACCACGCCACCATCATAAAATCCCAAAGCATAAGCTTTAGTTATGAACTTAATATACCCTTTGCTATGAGTAAACTCTTGACTTTGAGAATCGCCTATTTCAAGCGTTGTAATATCCAATTAATCTAATAAATAGTCAGTAGGTATAACTTCTTCAAAAGGCAAACATTCTTCTTGGATATAAACACCCATTGATCTAGTAGCTTCATGTTCACTAATGTTATATTTTTCAAATAGAGAAAAAGACTTCTCATCTTTTGAAATTGATGTTCTATTATTATGCCATTGAATACTCGTTACATTATCTTCACTTGCTTGAACAATAATTTAATTTGGAGTTGTATTATTTGGAGCAGCATTAATACCCACTCCTAATGCGCTTTAATCCTAAAATAGCAAACGCAATTAAACTAATCATTTTTTTCTCCTCCTTTTTTTGAGACTTCATACAAGATTAAACTTCCATAGACGGCTATCTCAAAAAACATTATTGGTAAGAAAATATTCGAAAAATATTGTCCATTTTTATAACCATCTATCACAAAAAATAATATGAAATCTGCTAAGCAAAATATGATAAATAAAATAACTGCTTTCTTCATTTTAAAATGAAAACTCGATTGTGTTTCTTTATTGTAGGTAGAGCCTAAAAATTTCTATCATATATTTAATGACCATATTTGATGTTTGTAAATAGTTTTCTCATTGAGTAACTCATTCCAGATGTATCAATAACGTATTTTTCAAGTTCCATTCTTTCAATAGAATTAATAA
>CASGAD010000025.1 GCA_949299335.1 uncultured bacterium
CATAAATAATTTAGCATATAAAAAGTTTTTTAATATAGGAAAATTCAATATTTGTAGACTTTTTACAATCCAAAATCCAAGACTAAATTCAACTCTAAATATCCGGGGGCTTAACTGTTGAATTAACTTTTACACTTCACCAAAATAAAAATAAGTCACATTTCGTGACTTATTTAAGTTTCCATTAACTTAACTAATTTAATTGTTCAAAAATAAACTTTTCAACTTGATTAAATTCAATATTTAACGCTAATGCAATTTCGTGATAAATATTAGTCTTGATTTCTTCTAAAAAACTTTCATCAGAGAAAGAAAGGGCTTTATTTTCTTTTTTAAACTCCTCTTTTTTCTCATTAAAAGATTTGATGAGTCTAAAAATTTCAAGAGGTTGTCCACTAGTATAAATTTCTCTAAATTTAGTTTTTCTAATTTTAGGATTTGGGAACCAAATTGTTTCTATTGAAGGCAACTCTTTTAAAAGATTTTCCACTTCTTTACGTGTCATAATCTTTCTAAGTTTTCCCTCTTGATCGATTGGAGTATGTATTCTTAAGGAAGAATTATTAGTAAAGCAAGGAGCTAAAACATAATAAGTTTTGATTCCTAATCCATAGTCAAGTTCTTCAATATTTACTATTTCGCAAACTTTCCCAGTTTTATCTACAATTTTTTCGCCAATTTCAAACACTACTTCACTATCCTTAAAATACAACTTAGCCCCTAACGATAATAAAATAATAGCATAATTTTAGTCAAAATGCTAATCAAAGAATGTATACTTTTGCTTAATTTTTGTCTCTATAATGTCGATTTAATCGACATTTTTATAACATGGGTTTAATAACATTACCTAAGTTAAGTTAGTCAATTAAAAATTAAATCAAAGATAAAAATATCATAAATTTGTCACTAATTTATTTATTCAATTCAATTTGTGATAAAAAAAGAAAAAATTACCTTTATTTTCACATGTGTTTACATTTACATTTGATGTAAAATATTAATAGTGATTTGCTCAAGAAAATTTAGAATTTTTTTGAAAAAAACTATTGCTTTAAAAACTACTTCTATGTTAAAATTATCTAGCGCGAGTTAAGAAGCGCTTTAGATACAGTATTTATAAGACATTATAAATACGAACGAGGTGGACCAGTGGTGTAGCGGTTAACATGCCACTCTGTCACAGTGGAGATCGCGAGTTCGATTCTCGTCTGGTCCGCCATTTTTTATTAAATATGGCCCGATAGCTCAGCAGGCAGAGCAAAGGACTGAAAATCCTTGTGTCCCCAGTTCGACCCTGGGTTGGGCCACCACTAAAAATAAATCCAGTCATCGACTGGTTTTTTATTTGAAACTTAGGACTTAAAAGTCCCTCACATCTATAACGTGAGGGACTTTTTCATTACTTCTTTAAATTAATCTTCTTTAAATGCCAAATATCTTTATTATATTGCTCAATCGTACGATCGCTTGAGAAGTATCCACTTCTAGCAATGTTAATTAAGCAACTTCTATTCCAAGCTTCTTTATCAAGATAATATTTTTCAACTTTTCTTGATTCATCAAGATAAGCATTAAAATCAAGTAAAATGAAGTATTCATCATTGTGATTCATGATTTCATCGAAGATTCCTCTAAATCTATCTTGAATTCCTTCACACCATGGACCATTGAACAAAGAATCTAAAATTCTTCTAATGAATTCATTTTGATTGTAGACATCCCGTGGACTATATTTGCCAGTCTTTTTAATGTCTTCGATATCTTTAACTTTTAATCCAAAGATGAAGCTATTTTCATCACCAACTCTTTCATTAATTTCAACATTGGCTCCATCTAATGTTCCAAGAGTTAAAGCACCATTCATCATAAACTTCATATTTGATGTACCACTAGCTTCTTTTCCTGCAGTTGAAATTTGTTCACTAACATCACTTGCTGGAATAATTAATTCAGCTAAACTAACTCCATAATTTTCAATAAAGACAACTTTCATGTATTTAGAAACTTCTGGATCATTATTTATTACATTAGCAACAGCATTAATTAAGGTAATAATATTCTTAGCAAAAACATAACTTGGTGCAGCTTTTGCGCCGAAAATAAATGTATGAGGTACCATTTTGAAATTTGGATTGTTCTTAATTTCAAAATAATAATGCATGATTCTAAAGACATTTAATAATTGACGTTTATAAGCATGTAATCTCTTAATTTGAGTATCAATAATTGAGTTTGTATCAATTTTAATACCTTGTTTTTTCTCAATATAAGAGGCTAAGCGTAATTTATTAGAGTGTTTAACTTCTGCTAATTTCTTTAAGACTTTTTCATCGTCTTTATAAGCGAAGAGTTTTTCTAAATCATCTGGATTTATTTCCCAAGATTCACCAATTAAACTAGTGATAAGTTCTCTTAATTTAGGGTTAGCGTACATCAACCATCTTCTTTGGGTTACGCCATTTGTTTTATTATTAAACTTTTCAGGGAAATATTTATAGAAGTCTTTAAATGTTTCTTTCTTTAAAATTTCTGTATGTAAAGCTGCAACACCATTCACACTAAAGCAAGTAAAGATAGCTAAGTTAGTCATTCTAACCATTCCATCTTTAATAATCATCATGTTGTTATATTCGCTTTCAGTTAAGTGATGTTCATTCATCCAAATTAATGATCTACGATTAATTTCTTCAATAATCATATAGCAACGTGGAATTAAATTTTGAATGTATTGAATTGGCCATTTTTCAAGTGCTTCAGGCATGACTGTATGGTTAGTATACGCAATACATTGAGATACTTGTGTCCAAGCTTCATCCCATCCAAATCCATGTTCATCCATTAAAATTCTCATGAGCTCAGGAATAGCTAAAATTGGATGAGTATCATTTAATTGAAATACGTAATATTTATAAAAATCGTGCAAATCTAAGCCTAAATGTAAATATCCTCTAATAGCACTTTGTAGTCCTGCGCTAACAAAGAAATATTGTTGTCTTAATCTTAAAAGTTTGCCATGCTCTGTTGTGTCATCAGGATAAAGACCATGACATAATTCATTAAGTTGTCTTAAATAATCATTAAATGTAACATTTGATGGTAAATTTTCTTCGCTTGGTTGAGCCTTCCATAATCTAAGATTATTAGCTACACCATTTTTATAACCAACAACTGAAACATCGTATGGACAAGCATTAACCTTCGTTGAATTAACAGTTCTAATACTATATTCACCATTAGGTTTTAAGAAAGTTTCAGCGTTTCCATAGAAATTAACATCAACAGAATGCTTAGGCTTTCTAACTTCCCAAACGAATCCATTTTGTAACCATTGATCAGGTAATTCAACTTGATTTTCATTCGAAATTTTTTGTTTAAAGAAACCATACTCATATCTAATACAATTGCCATGTCCTGGATAACCTAAGCTAGCAATTGAATCAAGGAAACAAGCAGCAAGTCTTCCTAAACCACCATTTCCAAGTCCAGCATCAGCTTCCATATCTTCTAATTCACCAATATCAATTCCTAATTCTGCTAAGCCTTCCTTACATATATCATAAATTCCAAGATTCATCATATTATTTGTAAGTAAACGACCAATTAAAAATTCCATTGAAAAATAAATTAATTGTTTTTGTTTCTTTTGAAGAATATATTCGTGAGTCTCACGCCATGTAGTACCAGCGTAATCTCTTACCATTTCACCAAGAATTTCATACTTTTCAAAAATATGTGCATTATCTGGAGTACGCCCATATTTAGCAATCATTCTTGATTTATATTCTTTTACAAATTCTTCTTTATTACTAAAAATCATAAATTCTCCTCATTAGTTGCTTCTTTTTCACCATCTTTAGTGGCTTTTTCTTCACCGGTTTTCTCCTCTTCTAAAGGTGCATTTGGATGAATATATTTAAATATGCAAGCTGCAAAAGCTGCTAATTTAATTGTAATCTTATGTGGCCTTCCTTCTGGTCCATAATAATATGACATTAATGGAACTCCATTATAAGCATTACTGCCACCATAGACATCCTTATCAGTATTAAATATTTCTTGATATGTACCTTCTCTAGTAACACCAATATCATAATATTCATAATAATTTGGTGTCATGTTATAAACAAAAACTAAATGTGAGTCACCAACTCTTCTTTCAAAAGCAAAAATTGAATCATTATTATTATCAACCATTAACCAATTGAAATGAGCAGGATTATGCTCTTCAAAATGCATTGCTGGTTCTGCTCTATAGATTAAATTTAAATCTCTTACCACTCTTGAAACACTATCATGTTTAGGGAAACGTTTTAATTCCCGTGGTAAGGATTTATTTTCATTCCATTCATCCCAACTAGCAAGTTCATTGCCCATGAAATTTAATTTTTTGCCTGGATGACCAAATTGATAAGTGTATAAATTTCTAACTAAAGCAAATTTTTGCTCATAGTCACCCCACATTTTATTAAGAATTGTCCCTTTACCATGAACGACTTCATCGTGTGACAAAGGTAATAAGAAATTATCACTATAAAAATAAGCCATTGAAAATGTAAGTTTGTTGTGATCATATTTTTTATAAATTGGATCTAATGCAAAATACTTCAAAGTATCATTCATCCAACCTAAGTCCCACTTATAATCGAAACCTAATCCACCATATTCTACAGGTCTAGTAACTCCAGTAAAATCTGTTGAATCTTCAGCAATCATCATTACACTAGGATGTTCATAATGGATTTTGCCATTAAGTCTTTTGATAAACTCAACTGCTCCATCATTTTGCCCATTATTTTTATTACCATCCCAATAAAGAATATTACTAACTGCATCAACTCTAATGCCATCAAAATGGAAATAATCTAAGAAATAATTCATTGCACTCATTAAGAAGCTTCTAACTGGGTCTTTACCTAAATCAAATTGTAAACTTCCCCATGGTGAGTAACGATGTTCATTACTGTATTCGTACATATCTGTGCCATCAAATTGAGCAAGTGCCCAAGGATCTGTAGCGAAATGTACAGGAGCAAAATCTAAAATTACTCCTATTCCAGCTTGGTGCATTCTATCAATGAACGACATTAATTGGAATGGATTCCCATATCTAGAATCTACACTATAAAATCCAGTTGCTTGATATCCCCAACTTCCATCAAATGGATATTGAGTAATTGGCATTATTTCAATATGTGTATAGCCTAAATCTTTTAAATAAGGAATTAAATAATCAGCAACTTCTTCATAAGATAAGTTTCTATTATCTACTTTTCCTTTCCAACTACCTAAGTGCATTTCATAAATGCTCATAGGTTTATCGAAATTACGATCTCTTGAATCTAAAAATTCTTTATCATGCCAAATAAAGTTTTCAATATTGAAAAGTCTTGAACATGAACCTGGTCTATATTCGCTTAAAAATGCAAATGGATCTGCTTTATCAACATATTCTCCACGAGCATTTTTGAAGTGATATTTATAGAATGAATAGTTATGTAAATCTCTAATAAAGACTTCATAAACTCCGCAATCATCAATTCTATTAAGTTTATTAACAGTTGGGTCCCAATTGTTAAAATCACCTATAACACTTACATCAGTTGCCATTGGGGCGTATAATCTAAAAACAACGCCATCAACGTATTTTTTCTTAACTGATTTTTTTGTTCTAGTAGGGTCTTTTTTTAAAGGTACTTCGACTACTTCTTCAATTTCCCTTTGTTCAAAATGAGCTCCAAAAAATTTATACGCATTAATACATTGACCATTTAAATAGTCAAAGAGTAAGCCAAAAGCCATTTATTTATCCTCCAAATTTTATCTACCTAATTTGAATTATATTCTTAAAAATTTCTAGAATAAATAGAAATGTGTTTTTTTCATAAATTTTCATGTTTTTTCTGTAAATTTTACATTTCTATTTTCATAATAAGTTTAAATTCATAAGTTAAATCTCTTAATTTTTAGTTTTTAAAATAGTATAATTTTAAGGCTTAAGGAGAATTTAATTTTATGGAAAAAGTAATGTCAGTTAATTGTGGCTCAAGTAGCTTCAAATTTAAACTATATGAGATGCCAGAAGAAACAGTTATATGTTCAGGCATTGTTGAAAGAATAGGTCATGATGATGGAATTTTTACTATTAGACACGATGGTAAAAAAGAAACAAAAGTTCTTCCAGTTGCTGACCATGGTTATGCAGTTCAAATTGTTGTTGATGCATTGATTGAAAAACACATCATTAAGTCAATTGATGAAATAAAAGCAACTGGTCATAGAATTGTTCAAGGTGGTGCTTACTTTGATAAATCAGTACTCTTTGATGAAGATGTTTATAAAAAAATTGAAAGTTTAATACCACTTGCACCTTTACACAATAAGGCACACTTAGTTGGTTATAATGCATTCAAAAAAGTTTTGCCAAACACACCTGCTGTTGCAGTATTTGATACAGCTTTTCACCAAACAATGGAACCAGAGGATTATGTATTTCCTATTCCATACGAATATACTGAAAAATATGCTATTCGTAGATATGGTGCACATGGTACAAGTCATAAGTATTTGTCAGAAGTCGGTACAAAGTATGTTGATAGCAAGCATCCTCGAATGATCATATGTCACTTAGGTAGTGGCGCAAGTATCACTGCAACTAAGGATGGAAAATGCGTTGCCACTTCTATGGGATTAACTCCACTTGGTGGAATTATGATGAACTCTAGAACTGGCGATATGGATCCTAGTGTTTTCTATCAAATCGCAAGTATGACTGGTAAAGATGTCGAAACCATTTTCCAAGAAATGAATAAACAAAGTGGACTTATGGGTGTCAGCGGAGTTAGTAATGACTCAAGAGATGTTTCACAAAAAGCCCATGAAGGCGATAAGAGAAGCCAATTAGCTATGGATTTATGGGCAAGAAGAATTGCTGATTACATCGGACAATATTACGTAAGACTTGGCGGAGCTGATTTAATTATCTTCTCTGCTGGAATTGGTGAAAATGCTCCTGAATATAGAGAAATTGTTTTAGAAAGAATTAAAGGTGCTCTTGGAATTACTTACGATAAAGAATTAAATAATAAGACTTGTGGTGTTGAAGCTATTATTTCAAAGCCAGATTCAAAAGTTAAAGTTGCTGTCATCCCAACTGATGAAGAAGTCATGATTGCTAGAGATGCATACAATTTAGGTTTAAAAAAGTAATATGGAAATACTAAAAAATTATATCGTTGAAGAAGGAAAGAAATTTGCTAAAGAATACAGCGAAATTGAGAATTTGATAAAAAAATTTGATAGAATCGCTATTTTTAGACATATTATGCCAGACTTTGATGCTCTTGGCACTCAATTTGGTTTGGCTACATGGATTAAAGACAACTTCCCTAACAAAGAATTAAAAGTTTTTGGTGATAACCATGTAGTTTTCACTCCACGTGGTTTATTTCCACAAACCGATAAAGAAAATGATGAATGGTTTAATGAAGAATTTTTAGCGATTATTGTTGACGTTGGAGATGTAAAGCGTATTGCTGATCCACGTTTTCAAAAAGCATCTTTTACAATTAAATTAGACCACCACCCAGAAACAGATAAAGTATTTAATTTAAATGTTGTTGATACTTCAAAAGCTGCTGCTAGTGAACTTGTTGTTAATATGCTTTTAAATTTCAAAGGTGACTACACTTTCTCATCGGAGGCAGCAAAATATTTTTATATAGCTTTAACTGGAGATAGTGGCCGTTTCCAATACAATTCAACCACTACTCATACTTTTGAAATTGCTTCATTTTTACTTTCTACAGGAATTAACATTACAGCAATTTATGAAAAAATGTATGAGAAAAATGTTTCTGATTTAGAAGTTACAAAATTTATTCTCAATACATTTAAAGTTAGTGAACATGGTGTTGCTTATTATGTTTTAACTGAAGCTGATTTAGAACGCTTAGGTTTAACTTGCGATAGAGGAAAAGAAAATGTTAACATCTTTGCCAACATTAAAGGCATTAATATTTGGTGTTCTATTACCGAAGACGTTACTGAGCCATGCTTTAGAATAAGTTTAAGAAGTAGAAATTACACTATCAATGGCGTTGCTAGTGAATTTAAAGGCGGCGGACATGCTCAAGCTAGTGGCTGTCAAATTAAAGATTTAACAGAATTACCAGCTTTTATTAAAGCTTTAGATGACTTGGTTATAAAAGGTAATTAATGCTTAATTTTGCTCCACTTCACATCAAAACAGGATACTCTTTCTTAGAAAGCGGTGTCCTTTTAGAAAGGCTTTTTAAAAAAGCTAAAGCGTTAAATTATAAATATTTAGGGATCTCAGATTTTCAAGTAATGTACGGGATCCCTGAATTTAACGAACTAGCTTTAAAAAATAATATTAAGCCTATTTTTGGAATGGATATAAAAGTAGAAAAATTCTACTTTTCTTTATTTGTAAAAAATGAGGATGGTTATCAAAATTTATGTAGATTGTCTTCTTTGATTCATAAATTAGAAAATGATAATAAAGAAATCACGTTTTCTGAATTTTCTTCATTTTTAGATGGATTAATCGTTATTATTCCGACATCAAGAAACGAAATTTTTAATGAAATTAATGACTCTTTAACTTCTTCTTTAGATTTTATAAAAAAATATACTGATGATATTTTTATTGGAATATCTTCAATAAATTTGAATAATCATCAGCACATTAATCTCATTAAAGATTTTGCAAAAAATAATAACATTGATTGTTTACCATTTCCTGAAATTAGTTTTTTAAATCAGGATGAAGCTATTGTTTTAGATATTCTTCATGCAATTAAAACTAACACCACAATTGATGAGGATTATTTAGCAACAAATACTGAAGATTATTTAAAAACAATTGATGAATACAACACAATTTATGCAGACATCGATTTTGATTTCACTACTTTTTTTAATAAAATAGATTTTTCTTTTCTTAAAAAAAGAGGTCAATTAATCAACTACGATGAAACACAAGATGTACGTGAACTCTTTATTTCCAAAGTGAATGAAGGTGTTAAGAAAAGAAATATCGACTTAACAAATAAGATATATAAAAATAGATTAAATAAAGAATTTTTAGTTATTAAAAAGCTTGGTTATTTTAACTATTTTTTAGTAGTACAAGATTACATAAATTACGCAAAAAATAATGGTATCCCTGTAGGACCTGGTAGAGGAAGCGCTGCAGGAAGTTTAATTTCATACTGTTTAGGAATCACTGATGTTGATCCAATAAAATATAATTTACTATTCGAAAGATTTTTAAATGTTAAAAGAAATTCGATGCCTGATATTGATGTTGATATATCTGATATTAGACGTGATGATGTTGTTCAGTACTTAGTAAATAAATATGGCTATCATCGAGTTTCAAGAGTAAGCGCTTTTCAAACCATTGCTGCTAAACAAGCTTTAAGAGATATTGGGAGAGTCTATGGCAAAACTCAGGAAATGATTGGTGAAATAGCTAAAGCCATCCCAAATAATTTCAAAGATGAAAATGCTAAAAATTTCTCTTTAGATTATGCTTATCAATCTATCCCCGCTTTAAAGGAATTAATTGATACAGTTAAAGATTATAAATTTATTTTCGATAAAGCTCACTTGATTGAAGGGTTGCCAAGACAAAGAGGCTTACACGCAGCTGGAGTTATTTTAAATGAGACTCCTTTAGAAGATGTCATGCCTTTAGATTATGATTTAGCCAATTTTTCAATAACAGAATATGAAAAAGACTATTTAGAACATCAGGGTTTCTTAAAAATGGATCTTTTAGGTTTATCTAACTTAACAGTAATCGATAGATGCCTTGAAAAAATAAAATCAACTAGAAATCTTAATCTTAAAATGGAAGATATACCATATGATGACCCTAGTGCTATTAAAATTATTAAAGATTTAAAAACAATGGGAATCTTCCAACTTGATACCCAGGCAGCATATAATGCTTTAGTTAATATCGAACCAGATTCTTTTAACGATATAGTCGCTGCAATTTCATTGGATAGACCAGGTCCAATGCAATTTATTCCTTCTTATTCAAAGAGGAAAAAAGGACTAGAAAAAGTAACATATATTTCTCCTTCTTTAACTCCTGTTTTAAAAGAGACATATGGCATTATCGTTTATCAAGAACAAATTATGCAAATAGCTCAAATTTATAGTGGCTTTGACTTCTCTGAGGCTGATTTATTTAGACGTGCTATAAGTAAAAAAGATAGGCAGGAAATTTTAAAAACTAAGGATCAATTCATTAAAGGCGCTATCAAATTAAAACATTCAGAAAAAGAAGCGAATATCATTTTTGATCAAATTTTAAAGTTTGCTAATTACGGATTTAATAAATCTCACGCTGTTTCTTATGCAATGATTGCCTGCAAAGAAGCCTATTTAAAAGCTAATTATCCTATTGAATTTTACTCATCCATACTAGATCAACAATATGGCACAAACGATATTAAATTCAGCAAATACCTTGCAGAAATCAAGAAATCTCATATAAAAGTATTATTACCTAATATCAATGAATCAACCTTACAATTCGAAATGTATGATAATGGGTTATTAATGCCTCTTCTTGGAATTTCAATGATGCAATCTAGAACTGTCATTAATATTCTTAACGAAAGAAACGAGCATGGAAAATTTGAATCGTTTATAAATTTTGTTGTTAGAATGTATGGCACAAAAGATAAAATTAGTGAACTTCAAATATCTAAATTAATTGATGCTGGAGCCTTTGACACTTTAAATCCAAATAGAAAATCGTTAAAAATGTCTATTCCTAGTGCAATGCAATATGCTTCTACCTGTATTTATGAATCAGGTTTACTTGAAGATTTTGGATTAACTTTCCACGAAATTAATTGCATTGATGACCCTTTAGAAAAAATTAATAATGAGTTCAATGCTCTAGGAGTTATGATTAGTGATTCTCCTTTAAACTATATTAAAGATGAAATAAATGAAAAAGATATCACTCAAGTCGAAGATTTAAAAGTAGGCAAAACTTCAAATATTGTTGGTTTAATAAGAAGTATTAAAACTATTGTTGTTAAAAATGGTAAAGATAAAGGTAAACCAATGGCATTTATTACATTATTTGATGAAAGCGATGAAATTGATTGTACCTTCTTCTCTTCTTTATTTGCAGAATTTCAATTAAATATAAAAGTTAATGATATCGTTTTACTTACTGGGTATAAAGAAATTAGAAATAATCGAGCAAGTTTTATAGTCAATAAATGTCAAATTATAAGGAGCTAAATATGTCAAAAATAATTATAGTTGATGGAAATAGTTTATTATTTAGAGCTTTCTATGCTTTATATACGATAAATCCAGATAATATCATGCGTACTAGTGATGGTACTCCTACTAATGCTATTTATATCTTTTCCAATATGCTTGCTTCTTTACTTTCTTCTTTAAAAGAAGGAGATGGAATATTTGTTGGCTTTGATGCAGGTAAACATACTTTTAGACACAAAACATTTAGCGAATATAAAGCAAATAGGCCTAAATGTCCTGAAGAACTATTAGTTCAAATGCCAATCGCTAGAGAATTTTTAGATGAATTAAATATTCTTCATTACGAAGATGATAATCTTGAAGCAGATGATATTTGTGGAATTATGGCAACTCAGGCTGCTAAACAAGGTTACGATGTTGAAATATATACTAGCGATAAAGATTATCTTCAATTAATTGATGATAAAATCACAATTGAATTAATTAAAAAAGGTTTAAAAGATATTCATAAAATGAATCATGATACATTCGTAGAAGAATGGGGTTTCGAGCCTTATCAAATTTGTGATTATAAAGGGTTAAGAGGCGATGATAGCGATAACTTAAAAGGTATCCCTGGAATTGGTGATAAAACAGCAAAACAATTGATCGCTAAATTTGGTGATTTAGAAAATATTATTAAAAATGCTGATCAAAAAAGTAAAGTTGGAAAAAATTTAGTCGAGTATCAAGAACAAGGCAGGCTATGTAAAAATTTAGCAATTATAGCTACTAACGAATCTATACCTCTTACTCCTAAAGACACTTTATATAAAGGCTATGATTTCTCTAAAATAAGTAATTTTGCATTAAAATATCAATTTAGAACTCTTTTAAATAAATTACCAAAGCAATTTAAATTAGAGAAAAAGGTCGCAAATACGGTAGATTTTACTGAAGATATTGATTATAACGATTTGTCTAATGTGACTCAACTAGGATTAGCTATCGATATAGAAAAAGTTAATTATCATGATGCAAAGTTATTTGGTATCGCCTTAACTACAGATAAAAATACATACTACATTCATTACGAAAACTTAATGAATAATAAAGTTATTTTAGAATTAATCGCTAATCCTGATATCAAAAAATATACATTTGATTATAAAGAGATTTTATGTGTACTTTCTCGCTTTAACATTAAAATTGATGGACTATATTTCGACTTACTTCTAGCGAATTATCTACTTGATTCTAACTCGAAAGGCGATATTGAATCTTTATTAATTTCTAAAGGAATAGATATTTCATACGCTTTAAATAATGAAAACTTATTATTTGATGATTCTCACATTAAGTTAACTGCGATTACAAGTTACTATTCTTATAACTTATTTGATGAATATAAAGAAAATTTAAAAGCTAAGAATCAATTAGATTTGCTTTACGATATTGAAATGCCACTTACTATTGTTTTAGCTGAGATGGAAATTGAAGGATTTCCTTTAAATAAAGACGCATTACTTTCTTTTAAAGTTGACTTCCAAAATAAAGTGGATACATTAGCTAATCAAATTTATGAATTAGCAGGAGAAAATTTTAACATCAATTCTCCTAAACAAGTTGGAACAATTTTATATGAAAAACTACGCTTACCTGCAAATAAAAAAGGTTCAACTTCTTTTGAATATCTTCAAGCAATTCATAACTTGCATCCTATTATTGATAAAATTTTAGAATATAGAAAGTATGCAAAATTAATTTCCACTTACATTGATGGATTAATCCCATTTATCAAACAAGATGGCAAAGTTCATCCTTCTTTTAATCAAGCTTTAACCACTACCGGAAGACTTTCATGTAGCGAACCAAATTTACAAAACATTAGTACTCGTGATGAAGAAGGAAAACAAATTAGAAAAGCGTTTTATTACGATCTTGAAAATGTCGAAATACTTTCTTTAGATTATTCTCAAATTGAATTAAGAATTTTAGCCCATCTTTCCTCTTCACCTTCTTTAATAAAAGTTTTTAATAATGATGAAGATATTCATAGCGCTACTGCAAAAAGAATATTTAATTTAGATAGAGAACCTACTTCATTAGAAAGAAGAAAAGCAAAAGCTGTTAATTTCGGGATTGTTTATGGAATTAGTGATTGGGGGCTAAGTGAACAATTAGAAATACCTGTTAATGAAAGTCGACAAATAATTATGAATTTCTATTCAGCTTTCCCAGAAATTAAAGATTATTTAAATTCGTTAGTTGAATCTGCTATTACTAATGGATATGCCACTACAATGTTTAATAGAAGGAGATATCTTCCAGAAATTAATAGCTCACAATATCAAGCTAGAGAATTTGCTAAAAGAGCTGCTATGAATGCTCCTATTCAAGGAAGCGCTGCTGATTTAATTAAAATCGCAATGATTAAAGTTAACGTAGTATTAAAAGAAAGACATTATAAGTCTAAATTAGTTTCACAAATTCATGACGAATTAATTTTAAAAGTATATGAAGATGAAAAAGATGAAGTATATAAATTAGTCAAAGAAATCATGGAAACTTGTGTTAAATTAAAAGTAAAATTAAAAGTAGATGGAGGTTATGCTAAAAATTGGTTTTTAGCTAAGTAATATGCCAGAATTGCCAGAAGTAGAGACTGTTAAAAATATCATTAATCCTTTAATAAAAGGAAAAACAATCGACTATATCGATATATTTTATGATAGATTGATTCAATCTAACCTTAACGAATTTAAAGAAAAATTAATAAATCAAACCATAACAGAGGTTACAAGATATGGTAAATTTTTGTTTATCCATTTAACCTCATCCTATGTCATAATTACTCACTTAAGAATGGAAGGTAAATTCAGATTTAATATCGATAAATCTTTAGCAAGAATTAAACATACTTCTTTAATTTTTTACTTTAAAGATGGTTCTGCTCTTTCTTTTGATGACACTAGAAAATTTGGCTTAATGTATTTAACCGACGAAAATAATTACAAAAATGTACCTATGATTAAAAAATTAGGTGTTGAAGCAAATAAAGTTAATATTTCTGATATGCCAAGTTTATATAAAAAGTTCAACCGTAAAAAACCTATTAAGGAACTTTTATTAGACCAAACAATCCTATGTGGAATAGGAAACATTTATGCTGATGAAATTTGCTATTTATCTAATATTAATCCCTTTACACCTGGAAATTTATTAAATACAAAAAATATCGATGATATCGTTAAAAACGCAAAAATTACATTAGAAAAAGCTATTCAAGCAGGTGGCTCGACTATTCACTCTTTCCATCCTTCTGAAGGTGTTGATGGAAAATTCCAGGAAGAACTTCTTTGCTATGGACGAGTAAATCAAATATGTCCAAAATGCGGCACAAAATTTCATAAAGAATTTATTGGTGGAAGAGGCACTACTTTTTGCCCAAACTGCCAAGTTAATCCACTTTTAGAAAAGGCGATTGGAATTACAGGACCTATTGGAAGCGGAAAATCTACTCTTTTAAATCATTTTAAAGAAGAAGGTTATATTGTTTATTCTTGTGATGAACTCATTCATAACCTCTATAAAGAAGAGATTCATCGAAGAAATATTTCAAGAATACTATCGATAAATTTTGACATTGAAAATAAAGAAATAACTAAAAAAGCTCGTCAAATCATGATTTTTGATACATCAAAAAAAGAAGCAGTTGAAAATTATATATATCCAATTTTGGAAAAAGAACTTATTAAAATTGTAAAAGAAAATGACTCTCCAGTCATTGAAGCTCCAACTTTATTCAAAGCACATATTGAATACCTATTTAAGGTAATTTTAGTAATTGATATTAGTCAACTTCAACAAGAAAAAAACTTGCTTAATCGTAAAGACGATGTCGCAAGTTCTAAAAAATTTAATCATGACTTCTACTATCCAAAAGATCTAACGAAAATAAGATTAGTAAAAGCAACTGGTGAATTTGAATCTTTCTTTAAAAACGCTGATGAAGCGATAAAGTCAATATAAACTCAAATTAGAAACAAGAATTTCTTTGTCGATTTTAGATTTAAGCAAATCAATAAATTGTTTGACTAAAATATTTGATCCGCTTTTAGAGAATGAATATAGTTCAGTAATTTCTGAAAGTTTAAAATCACTAGTAAAAGTAGTAAGTCTATCATTTAATATTCTCTCTTTTAATAACGGGATTAAAATTGAATCTCTTAGTGCTTCATTTTTATATTCGCTACCAAAATCATCTAAAACCAAATAATCTGCGTTAACATAACTTTCGAAAACTTCGTTAAAATACACCCTATCATTAAAATATAAATCTAATAGTTCTTTAAACCTCTTTGGGCAATTAAGAAAAGCAATTGAATCAATTTCGTTAATATATTTTCGGTTAATTACGCTTACAGCAGCATAAGTTCTTCCACTTCTTATTGCTCCATATAAATAAATCCATTTATTAGATTTAATTTTTTCACTAATGGACTTTTTAACGCCTTGTCTAACATTTAGAAAATAAGCATCATCAAGTTCATCAGGAAAATCCTTAACAATAAACTTCTTTAAAAATTCTAAATGTTTTTTATATGGTTCCAAAGGTTCAAAATCTCTTTCAATAATATTGCCTTCTTTTCTAAGAACTAATCTATCAAATTTATTAAAAGCAACACAATCTGCATAGGTTTTGATTTTTTTAGATATTTCACAATCATTTATATAATCATTAAATTTAGAAACATTATTAAAAATTTCTTCTTTAGTGAAACCTTCTTTAATCAATATTTCAAAATATTCACTATTAAGAATCTTGCCATAAAGCTCTTTTTTATAATCTTCTAAATCATTGTTTGAAATTTCAAAATTAAGATGCACTTTTTCCATAACTAAATAATATCATAATCCCCTTCGTCATCATCGTATTTTGATGCATCAATTACATCATCATCTTCATCTAAAGTACTAGGAGTTAAATTTGCATTTGAAGACAATGTAGATTTATTAAAATTAACTTTTGCACTTCCAGAATTATGAGCATTTTTGCCTTCTAAAATTTCTAGAACACTTAATGTGTCATAAGCGCCCTTTCTTATTAAAGTACTCGCGATTTTGCTAATATAATTTTTATTTAATTCACCATTATTAACTCTTAAAACATAGTCAATTAAGGCATTAATCATGCCATCACTAAAGCTCATTTCAAAAGCAAGCATATCTAAAATAGCTTTATCACTAGCAACTGGTTCAATACCATTTTGCTTATTTCTTAAAAACATAATTGGCGATGTTGATTCATAAATATTAAGTCGTTTAGCAACATCACTTTCACTATTAATTAACGTTTCTTTTTTCTTGGTTTTCTTGTTCATCTGACTAACATCAAAATTTTTAACGTAGATTTGCGCCAATTTTCTGAGTTTTTCAATATCAATTTTACTTCCAACCTTATTTAATAGATTAATACAACTTCCACAAAGTTGACCAACACTTAATTCATCAATACCATGGAGTGAAGCTACTCTATGAATATTTTTAACTTCTTCATCACTTAAACATATAGGGGTAAGTTGATAATTTTTACAAAGATAGTTAATTAACTTAACTTCACTAAAATTATCTTTTAAAGCGTTTTTACTTCTTCCTTTTAATTCAACTTTGCCGTTTTCTTCAACTTTTTCGTAATCAAATTCAAGTTGATAAGAATCATTAAAAGTAGCTCCAACATCTTTGTAACCTTTAGTAGTAATTTCAGCAGAATATCTTTTTAAAACTTCTTTATAGCTTTCTTCACTTGATGAACTGATGAATAAGCCTTTAAGAAGTAAATTATTAAAGAAATTTTTAGGAGTTTCAGGATCATTTAAGATAAAAAGTAACGATTGATCCTCGCTTTTTTCATATGTATTTAAAAGTCCTATTGATTCTAAATTTTGCTTAGCTAATAAAAAATCTTGTTTTGAAAAAAGGGTTTTACTAATCAAAGATTCGTAGTCACCTTTCACTTCATTTTTTTGAATTTGATTCATGAAAAATAAATATAAGAAACTTGCATCATGACCAATAATAGGTAAATATAAGTCCATTATAAAATACAAGGTATCACTACTAAGTAAACCACGTTTTTTCAAAATATAATTTTTTACTTCGCTACTCATAATAAAAATATTATAGATTAAAAACTCATTATTTCTAAATAGTTTTCGCTTTTTGACTTCACACAAAGTTAACAATTTCTCTATTAAATATATAGATATGCAACTTTGTTTATTATATAATAAACATGATTTTTAGGAGGCGACTATTATGGTCAAAAAAATAGGAATTCTTACTAGCGGTGGCGACGCTCCAGGCATGAACGCTGCTATTGTTGGAGCTATTCGCACAGGTTATAAATTAGGAAAAGAAATGTATGTTATTTATGGTGGTTATAAAGGATTAGTTGAAAATAACATCGTAAAAGTTGATATGAACTTTGGTGAAAATGATATTCACCATGGTGGAACTTGTATTAAAAGTGCTAGATTACCAGAATTCAAAGAAGAAAGCGTTAGACAAATCGCAATTGATAATTTAACCAAAGAAGGTATTGAAGCTTTAATCGTTATTGGTGGTGATGGATCTTACATGGGGGCTAGAAAGTTAACCGAAGCTGGAATTAACTGTGTTGGTCTTCCTGGAACAATTGATAATGACATTAGTTCAACCGATGTTACAATTGGTTTCGACACTGCTTTAAATAATATATGCGATGCAATCGATAAAATTTCCGAAACAATGAGTTCACACAATAGATGTGTTGTCATCCAAGTCATGGGAAATAGATGCCCTGATTTAACTTTATACGCAGGGATTGCTTGTAACGCTGACTTCATCTTAACTGTTGATAGACCATTAAATGAAGTTGAGTTGATGAGTTCGCTTATCGAGAAAAAGAAAAATGGCCAAGATCACGTCATAATTCTCGTTGCTGAAAAATTATTAGATACATCCGAACTTGTAAAAAGAATTAACGAACAAACCGGATGGGATACTCGTGAAGACGTATTAGGATATATTCAAAGAGGCGGCACTCCTAGTGCAATGGAAAGATTCAATGCAGTAAGAATGGGCAGCTATGCTGTTGAATTACTTGATGAAGGAATTGGTGGTGTTTGTGTTGGCATAATTGATAACAAACTAACCTATTCAGATATTCTTGAATCATTAAAACTTCCAAGAAATAAACACGAAGATTTATATAAAACATTTGATTTAATCAAATAAAAAAGGAAGAACTATATGGAAAACGTTAATCTTAGAAAGAAAACTAAAATTGTTTGTACCATTGGACCAGCCAGCCAAGACATTAATGTTTTAAGAAAACTTATTGAAAATGGTATGGCTATTATGAGACTTAACTTCTCTCATGGTGATTACGAAGAGCAATATGCAAAACTTTTAAAAGCAAGAGAACTTGAAAAAGAAGGAATTTATATTCCTGTTATGCTTGATACCAAAGGACCAGAAATTCGTTTACATGATATTGAAAACGGCAAAGTTCAAATTAACAAAGGACAAACACTTAGAATTTCAATGAAAAAAGTTTTAGGTAATGCTGAAAAAATTAGCGTTACTTTTGATAAACTTTACGATGATGTCTCTATTGGAAATCATATTAAGATTGATGATGGTAAGCTTGATTTAATTGTAACTGCAAAAGATGAATTTGCTAAAGAAATCGTTACTGAGGCTTTAAATACCCACATCATCAGTTCTAAAAAAGGTGTCAACTGCTCTGGTGCTAAACTTAATTCATTAAAATTTATTAGTGATAAGGATATGCAAGACTTGCTTTGGGGTTGTGAAAATGGAGTAGATTTTGTTAGTGCTTCATTTGTAAGATGCCCAAAAGATGTCCAAGACATTAGAAATATTTTAATTGAACATGGCCATCCAGAAATCAAAATCATTTCTAAAATTGAAAACTATGAAGCAATGGGTTCTCTACCAGAAATAGTCGATGCTAGCGATGGAATTATGGTTGCTAGAGGTGATTTAGGGCTTGAAATTCCTGAAGAAACAGTACCAATTGTTCAAAAAAAGCTCATCGATTTATGTAGAGCAAAAGGTAAACCAGTCATCACCGCTACTCAAATGCTAGATTCTATGATGAAGTCTCCAATTCCTACTAGAGCTGAAGTTGGAGATGTCGCTACTGCTATCACCGAATCAACCGACTGCGTTATGCTAAGTGGAGAAACTGCAAATGGTGATTACCCTGTTGAAAGTGTCGCAATGCAAGCAAAGATTGCTAAAGTCATGGAAGAAACTTTAGATTATGAGACACTCGCTAAACAAGCTTATGATACTTCAAATAAAGACAATAACGATGCAATTGCTAACGCTATTGCAAATACAGCAAAATTGATTGATGCTAAATTAATTGTCTCATTTACTGAGACAGGTCGTTCGAGTAGAAGAATTTCTAAAGCTAGACCATGTTGCCCAATTCTTTCCATTTCAAATAACTTAACTACTGTTAGACAAAATGCAATTTATTGGGGTGTTAACTCAGTTCTCTTAAAGAGTACTAAAATGCCTGAATTTATTGAAGATATGGAAGTTGTTGCAATTCTTCATGCTAAAAAATTTGGTTTAAAACCTGGTGATTGCTTACTTGTTAGTGGTGGCACTCCTACTGGAAGTGGTCGTACTAACTTTATGAGAATTATCTCAATGCCAGAAGATAAAGATTTATTATAATTATTTACAAATTATTTTTAAAATCTATAATAATAAGCGTGCGTTGAAAAAGACACGTCTACTTACTTAACTTTATTAGAGAGAGAAACATTTGGTGAAAGTTTCTTTAAAGAAAATAAATAGATACCGCTTTGGAGCACTTAAGGTAACTTAACGTTATTACTAATCGAAAAAGTAAATAATCGAGGTGACAAAGTAAAGCTTTGTAACTAAGGTGGTACCGCGTAAATATTACGTCCTTAGATTTTTATCTAGGGACTTTTTTATATAAAGGAGAAAATGTATGGAACTTAAATTAGAAAATAATTCTATCATTAACGTAGAAAACGGCAAAAACGGACATGATATCGCTGTTGAAATTGCTAAAGATCAAATTAAATCAATTATTGCCTATAAATTAAACGACAAAGTATATGATTTATTTACCCCTATCAAAGAAGATGGTAATTTTACTTTTATCACCCCAAATAGTGAAGAGGGATTTCATATTTTAAATCACTCTACCGCTCACTTAATGGCTGAAGCGATTTCTATTTTATATCCAGGTTCAAAGTTTGGTGTTGGACCAGCTATTGAAGATGGATTTTACTACGATGTCGATTTTAATGGCTTGGTGTTAAAAGAAGAAGATTTAAAGAAAATTGAAAGTAAAATGAAAGAACTTTCAAAGAAAAACGAATACATTGTTAGAAAAGTTGTTTCAAAAAATGAAGCAAAAGAAATTTTTGCTAACGATGAATATAAAGAAGAATTAATTGATGAACTCGAAGGCGAAATTACAGTTTATAAACAAGGCAATTATATTGATTTATGCACTGGACCTCATGTTCCATCAACAGGCTTTATTAAATTCTTTAAGTTAGAAACAATTGCTGGAGCTTACTGGAGAGGAGATTCTAAAAATAAACAATTAACTAGAATTTATGGTGTTAGTTGTTTTAGCAAAGAAGAACTTGAACATCTTGAAAACCTAAAAGAAGAAGCCAAGAAAAGAGATCACCGTAAAATTGGTAAAGAAATGGGCTTATTCATGTTTAGTGAATTTGGACCTGGCTTCCCATTCTTCTTACCTAAAGGTCTTTTATTAAGAAGACAAATTGAAAATTGGTGGTACGATATTCATGATAACCACGGGTATAAAGTCATTAAGACTCCAATTATTTTAAGTAAAGAATTATGGTTAACTAGTGGCCACTGGGATCACTATAAAGAAAATATGTACACTACTAAAATTGATGATCGTGACTTTGCAATTAAACCTATGAATTGTCCAGGCGCAATTTTAGTTTATAATTCTGATTTACATTCATATAAAGATTTACCACTTCGCTTAGGCGAATTAGGTTTAGTCCATCGTCACGAAGCTAGTGGTGCTTTAAATGGATTATTTAGAGTTAGATGTTTCACTCAGGATGATGCTCATATCTTCTGCACACGTCAACAATTAAAGAGCGAAATTGAAACATTATTAAAGTTCTATGATGAAATTTATAGTGTGTTCGGATTAAATTACTCTATTGTTCTATCAACTAAACCAGAAAAAGATTATATTGGTGATGATGAAATTTGGGAAGAAAGCGAAAAGATTTTAGCTGATGCTTGTATCGCTACTGGAAAAGAATTTAAGATTAATCCTGGTGATGGCGCTTTCTATGGACCAAAGCTTGACTTTAAATTAAAAGATTGTATGGGAAGAATTTGGCAATGTGGAACTATTCAACTTGATATGAATCTACCAGAAAGATTTAATTGCACATTCATTAATAGTAAAGGAGAAAAAGAAAGACCAATCATGCTTCATAGAGCAATTTTAGGTTCATTTGAACGTTTCATTGGTATCATTACTGAACACTTTGCTGGAGCTTTCCCAACATGGTGCACCCCAATTCAAGTTAAAGTTTTACCAGTCAATAATTCTCTCCACTTAGACTACGCTAATGAAGTTACAAATATATTCAAAGCTCATAACTTAAGAGTTGAATTAGATGATAGTGAAGAAAAACTCGGATATAGAATGAGAAATGCTCAAATTAATAAGATTCCTTATTCAATCGTTATTGGAGATAAAGAAAAAGAAAATAGAACTGTTACTTATAGAAAATATGGTAATGAAAAACAAATCACTGTTTCAATTGATGAATTTATAAGCATGGTTGAAAAGGAAATTAAAGAAAAAGCACTTCTTGTTGACCCTGCAAACCTCAAACTTTAATCTAAAATCTTTGCAAAACGCAAAGATTTTCTTTATTTTATGAAAACAAATGTAATGCGAATTTTAGACGCAAATAATATTAAATATGAAGTTTTTGAATATGAACCAAATCAAAAATTAACCGGGAATGATATTAGTAAAATTCTCAACGAACCCCCTGAGGTCGTCTTTAAAACTTTAATTGTTGAGGGCAAAAGTAAAGAATTCTATGCCTTCATGATTCCTGTTAATAAAGAATTAGATCTTAAAAAAGCAGCCAAAGCAGTTAATGAGAAAAACGTTTCAATGATTCCTTTTAAAGATTTGCTAAAAGTAACTGGTTACATTCACGGAGGTTGCTCTCCTATTGGATTAAAAAAACCTTATAAAGTTACTATTGATGAAAGCGTTTTAATTAATAATGTTATCTACTTTAGTGCAGGTAAAGTTGGAGCCCAAGTAAAACTTTTAATAGATGACTTTTTAAAAATAGTAAAGCCAAGTATTCAGGACTTAGTAATTTAAAACAAAAAAATCTCAGATGGCAAACTCACCAATCTGAGATTTTTTAATTTCGATTTAATCAACTAAAGACCTGGAAAGGATTGACCAATTGCGTTTAAATTTATTTCCATTAACGCCTTGGTAAATGTTTGAAAACCTTCCATACTTAATCTAGCATCTTGAATAATCCAATTAGCTACTTCTGCATTTGCTTGAGCAATTCCATAAAGAGCCCAAACATAAATGTCACAAACTACTAAACCAATTGCGATACCGCTTATTGCTCCAAGAAGTTTATCAATTCCTCTTCCTAAGGCCGTTCCATTTAATACATTAGATAAGGCTTTCATAAATATTTTTAAAACAATAAAACCTATCAAGAATACTCCTACATAAGAAGCAACAAGTACTAAAGAACCACCAAAACTATTAGAGGAAGTGAATTCTTCAATTGCGCTAACATTACTTATAAGTAAAGAACTAACGACACTACCTAAATAGAAGCTAAGAAGTCCTCCACCTGCTAATGCAAATAATTTACTTGTAGATTTTACAAATCCAGAAACTAAACCACCAAGAAAGAAAACCCCTATAATGACTACTAAAACGATGTCGTTAGTTGCCATTGATTACTTTGCCTTTCCTTGATTTGCAACAGCATTCATTGCAGCAGCAATCTTTTCTTGGTCGCCAAGATATCTTTTGCTGATTACATTGAATCTTTCATCAAATTCATAAACTAGTGGTACACCAGTTGGAATATTTAAAGCGATAATGTCATCATCGCTGATTCCTTCAAGATATTTGACTAAAGCTCTTAAACTATTACCATGTGCTGCAATAATTACTCTTTTTCCACTGACAATTGCTGGTTTAATTTCACATTCCCAATAAGGTAAAACTCTTGCGACTGTATCTTTTAAACATTCTGTTAATGGTAAGTCTGCAACACAGACATCTCTATATGTTTCTTGGTTAGCTGGGTTTCTATCATCTTTTGGTTCTAATGCTGGAGGTTGAACATCATAACTTCTTCTCCAAATCTTAACTTGGGCTTCACCATATTTTTCAGCTGTTTCACTCTTATTAAGACCTTGTAAAGCACCATAATGTCTTTCATTTAATCTCCATGTTTTATGAACTGGGATGAACTCTTCTCCCATTTCACCTAAAACAAAATTTAAAGTATGAATTGCTCTTTTTAAATATGAGGTGTAAGCAACATCAAAATGGAATCCTTCTTTTTTAAGAAGTTGACCACCAAGTTTTGCTTCTTCAACGCCCTTCTCGCTTAATTCAACATCGGTCCATCCTGTGAAAAGGTTTAATTTATTCCATTCACTTTCTCCGTGTCTAATTAATACTAATTGATATTTTTTAGCCATAATTTTCTCCTTTGTTTACTTTGTTATTTTAATATTTTTGGTTACTAAAATCTATATCAATAGTTAGAAAAATTTTATATAATTTATGGCGTATAATAAATAAGTTAATATTTATATTAAATTTAGCAAAAACCTAATATAAATAAGAAAAGTAAAAGAAAGAGAGTCGGGTCAATAATATGATTAAATCGTTTTCAAAATTTCTAAAACCGTATAGATGGCAATTCTTAATAGCAATAATATGCATCTCAATTGAATGCGGACTTGAAGTTGTCTTGCCGTTTTTAATGAACGTTCTTATTAAAAACGGCGTAAACGAAACTAGTCCAAATACATATCAGATGAATTTAAATTATGTCTTAATGTTAGGCTTAATTATGATTGTCATTGCTATTTTTGCCTTCTTTGTAGGTGTTTTAGGCGCTAGGTTTAGTGCTATTGCTGGTAGAGGCCTTGGATATGAATTGCGTAAAGAAGAATATAAAAAGTTAGAGTCATATTCATTTAAAAATCTTGATAACTTTAGAAGATCAAGTTTGATTACTAGATTAACTAACGATGTTCAAATTACTTCTGATACAGTTTGTACTTGTTTAAGACCTACTTTAAGAGCACCAATCATGATGATTTTTTCCTTGGTCTTTGCTTTAATTATTTCTCCACTTCTTTCTTTAGTTTTTTTATGCGCACTAATTATTTTAGGTGTAATGATTTTTTCAATTGTTAAGTATGTCAAACCTAAATTTAAGATTATTCAAAAATTAGTTGATAATATTAATAGGGTTACTCAAGAAAGTATTGTTGCTATTAAAACAATCAAAGCTTACGTTAAAAAAGATTATGAGCTTTTAAAATTTAAGGAAGCCAATGAGGAATTAAAAACAACTTCTCGAAAAACTTTATCAGTTAATGCTCTTTCAATGCCAGCAGGCCAATTAGCAAATTATGGCACGATTATTGCTATTATTTATTTTGGTGGCATTTTATATATGCAACCTGGACACGCTATTTTTCTTGAAGATATTCAAACCTTTTTAACTTATGTTATGCAATTATTAGCAACTATCATGATGTTATCCAACATCCTTATGGCAGTTAATAGAGCTAGTGCTAGTATTTTTAGAGTTAATGAAGTCTTAACAACAAATAGTGAAATTACTGATATTTACGATAGCGATAAAGTTATTAATAAAGGATCTGTTGAGTTTAAAAACGTTTCTTTCAAATACAATCTTTCAAGTGAAGAATATGTCTTAAAAAATCTTAATTTTAAGATAAAAGAAGGCGAATTTGTGGGAATTATTGGTCAAACTGGCTCTTCTAAAAGTACTTTAGTTTCATTAATTGAAAGATTTTATGATGTTTCCGAAGGAGAGATTTTACTTGATGATGTAAATATTAAAGAATACTCATTAAGTCAATTAAGAGAGTCAATTGCTATTTCATTTCAAAGCCCTACTTTATTTAAAGGAACTGTCACTGAAAATTTGAAATGGGGCAATAAAAATGCTACAAAAGAACAAATTGAAAAGGCTTGTAAAATTGCCGAATGTTATTCCTTTATTAATGAAAGACTTAATGGTGGATTTAATACAATCATTTCACAAGGAGGCACTAGTGTTAGTGGTGGTCAAAGACAAAGACTTTGTATCGCTAGAGCTTTATTAAAAAATCCTAAAATATTAATTTTAGATGATTCATTTAGTGCTTTAGATAAAATCACAGAAGCTAAAGTTAAAAGAAACTTAAAAAATGAATTACCTAAAATGACCAAAATTGTCATTTCTCAAAAGATATCTACTATTCAAGATGCTGATAAGATCATTGTTTTAGACAATGGTAAGATTTCAAATATTGGTACTCATGAAGAACTTTTAGCAAAAGATCATATTTATAAAGACATTTATAATTTACAAGTCGTAGGAGGTGAAAAAGATGAATAAAAGAGGCATGCCTAAAAATTTCTTTAAAACCTTCGCAAGGTTAATTAATTATTTTGGTAAGAAAAAATATTTATTAATTTTAGTTATTATCCTTGTTATTTACACTTCTTTTGCTAATATTTATGGAACTTATTTATTGGGTGTCATCATTAATACAGCTATAAAAGGTGAAAATTATCAAGAATTATTAACAAGTATATTTACCTTAATTGGAATATATGGTGCTGGAGTATTTTGCGATTTTTCATACACACAAATTATGGTTAGATTATCGCAAAATGTCTTATATAATCTTAGAGCTGAATTATCTAGACATACTCAAGACTTGCCATTAACTTATTTTGATAAGCATAATCATGGTGAAATAATGACCTATTTTACTAACGATGTTGACACTTTAATTAATGCTTTAAACGATAGTTTTGCAAATATCATTTTAAGTATGTGTAATATCGTTGGCACTATTATCTTATTACTATGCATTAATGTATATTTAACTCTTGTTGTTTTAGTATTCATGGTTTTAATTGGTTCATTTATTTTCTGGAATACAAAAAAATGTAGAAAATATTTTAGTGCTCAACAAAGCGCAATCGCTACAATTAACTCAAAAGTCGAAGAAGATATTTTAGGAATAAAAGTTATTAAAGCATTTAATCACGAGGATGAAAGTTTTGAATCATTTGATGAAGCTAATAAATCATGGTTAAAGGCAAGCACTTCTTCTTTCTTCCATACTCAATTAAACATTCCTGTAATCGTTACTTTTTCTTATATTGAATTCGCAGTTGCTTGTTTAGTTGGTATCGTATTCTTAGTTAATAATTGGATTAATGGCATCGGCGCTTTAACTAGTTATATTGTTTCAGTCCGTCAAAGTACTCAACCATTTAACTTTTTTACTCAACACGTTAACACAATTCTCACCGCTTTAGCTGGTAGTGAAAGAATATTTGAATATCTTGATGAAAAAGAGGAAGAAGATAATGGAAAAGTGACTCTAGTTAAGGTCAATAATGAAAGTAATTCTTATTCAGATAGATACGCTTGGAGCGTTCCTAATAAAAACGGTGAAACTACCCTTGTACCATTAAGAGGAGAAATCGTTTTTAAAAATGTTAAATTTGGATACTCTAAAAATAAACCTGTCTTAAATGATATTTCTTTTTATGCAAATCCTGGGCAAAAAATTGCTTTTGTCGGTTCTACTGGAGCAGGAAAAACGACTATTATTTCATTAATAAATCGTTTCTATAATATAGAAAGTGGAGAAATTTTATATGACGGAATAAATGTTAAAGACATGAAATTGGAAAGTTTAAGAAGATCGATTTCAATGGTCACACAAGATACACACCTCTTCACTGGTACAATTTACGATAATATTAGATATTCAAGACTCCATTCAACTAATGAGGAAGTCATTAAAGCTAGTAAAATTGCTAATTGTGATTCCTTTATTAGAATGTTACCAAATGGCTATGAAACAATGTTATATGATGATGGACATAATTTAAGTGAAGGTCAAAGACAATTAATCGCTTTAGCTAGAGCTGCTCTATCAATGCCACCGCTTCTTATTCTTGATGAGGCGACAAGTAATATTGATACTAGAAGCGAAAAACTTGTCCAAAAATCAATGGATCAATTAATGGTTGGAAGAACTGTATTAGTTATAGCGCATAGATTATCCACGGTACGAAATAGTGAGGCAATACTTTATCTAGAAAACGGAAAAATTATCGAGCGAGGCAGTAATGATGACTTATTAAAACTAAAAGGCAAATATTACGCTTTATATAATGGTAAAACTGAACTTCAATAAAAAAGTGTGGGAATTTAATCTCACACTTTTTAATAGTTAAATAGTTATTATAAAGTTCCAAAGATTCTATCGCCGGCATCACCAAGTCCTGGTAAGATGTAACCTTTATCATTAAGTTTTTCATCAAGAGCAGCGATATAAATATCAACATCTGGATGTTCTTTCTCTACTACTTTAATGCCTTCAGGAGCACCAACTAAGTTAAGTAGTCTAATGTTTTTATAGCCTCTAGCCTTAATCATTGCAATAGCATCGCAGGCACTTCCACCAGTAGCAAGCATTGGATCACAAACTAATACTAATGGATTTTCAACTTTAGGAAGTTTGCAGAAATATTCAACTGGTTTTAAAGTTTTTTCATCTCTATATAAGCCAATATGTCCAATTCTAGCAGTTGGCAACATATTAATAACGCCATTACTCATGCCAATACCAGCTCTTAAAATAGGGACAACAATAATATTGTAATTTAAGTGTAACTTATCAATTTCCACACCAGTAGGAGTTTTAATTTTATCTCCTGTAGGTACTGCTTTTAAATCTCTAAAAACTTCTAATGTCATTAAAGATGAAATTTCATCGAGCAAAGTTCTAAAATCTTTAGAATTTGTTTTCTCATCTCTCATGTAATTAAGTTTAACGGTGATTAATGGATTGTCTACAATGTGTAACATATTTAACTATTCTCCTTCTTTTTTAAAAAAAACGGAATAAAAATAAATTTTATTCCGCTTACACTAACACTTATTGGACACTAAGTCCTTTAAACAAATAGAAATATCAAAGTTATTAGTAAAAATGAAATTATTAAGAGCACTATGCTTACGCATAATCAAATTGTTAATTACATAGTTCGCATTTCTCTTAAACATATACTAATTGCCTAAATTTCTTTTAATATTTAAAAACTTATCACTCGCAAAGTCAATAAATAAATCATTTTTTATTTACATTTGCAATATATGATTTCAAATTATCGAATTCAAAATACATATAGGCCTCATATAGCGCTTCAAATAATAAATAATCATCTTTTAGGACTGGCTTATTCATTTTTAAATTTAAATGTTCGATGCAAATTAAATTAACATCTAAAAATGCACTTTCTGTTTTTAGCATTTTTCTTAAGACATTTTCATTTTCAACACTAAGCCTATCACAAACCTTGTTTAAATAACTTCTTGCGCTTTCGTAATAAGTTGAAATGAACATTGTTACATAATAAAGTAATACTTTTATAAATTGGTCACTATAATTCTTTTTTAAATCTATTTCTTTATCAATTTCATTCATGAAATATACTATCTTTTCGATAAGTCTATAATTTTGTCTTGTCAAATAAACAATGGTCTCATCGACATATTTTTGATATTCTCCAAATTTTTCGTCCAAAGTTTTATTATCAAATAATTGAGCTTTGTAAATTCTATCAAATATTTTCTCTTTATACTGATTAAATAAATAAAGTTCACTAGTTCCGAAATCGAGTAAATTAGAAACAACTATAATTTTAGCCCCTGTTCCTATTAAAGAAGTTAAATAACTCATAAAAGCATCATAGTCACTAGAAGCATATCTTTCTAGGTCATCTAAAATAATTATTTTATCTGCTCTTAATTTATTAATCTTTAAAAGATATTCAAGAGTTTTCATAGTATCAACTTCGTTGCCAAAAGGATTAATAACATTCGGGACTATTTCGGCAAATTTAGTGCTATTTCCATGAACCTTCATGTACAATGAAGTATTGATTTCATCAATGTTTTTTAGTCCATGTAATGAAACATAGTAAAATCTTATACCTTCATTTTTGTTTTCTTTAATTAATTCATGGAGTAAGTAAGTTTTACCGCTTCCCCAAGGACCATCTAGTAAAATTATGTTATATGGACTATTTATAAAATTCTTTAGTTCACTTAATAGAGATTCTTTATTCATACTTTTCTCACCTTCATTACTATTTTATATCTTATTTGTTCTTTAGGACAAATAAACTATGAATAAATCAATAGTTTTTTACTTTAAAACCTAGTCTACTAAAATCTCAATATTGACATCAATTAGCAATTCTTGTAATATTTAAAGGCTTGGGGCTTTAGCTCAGTTGGGAGAGCGCTTCCATGGCATGGAAGAGGTCGTCGGTTCGATCCCGATAAGCTCCACCAAGTTTAAAATGTTGCCGATTCAATCGGCTTTTTTTATACCTTTTGTATCAGGATGAAAATTTTAAAAAAGTGTAAGCGTAAAATATAGACCGTTCGAAATCAAGTTCGGTCTTTTTTAAAGTTTTATTTTCCAAGGTAATAAGTTATCAAGTAGTTCTTTACTGATATTATTTGTAGTACCAAGAATGTTTATAAGTTTTATAAGATAATC
>CASGAD010000026.1 GCA_949299335.1 uncultured bacterium
AAACTGTGGCCTGAATTACCTCGAAACAGTCGAACTGTAAATATGAAAATACAGGTACACAGCATAGTTAGATTATACCCGGGGAAAGGAAAAGTTATCTAATCTCTAAATCCGGGTACGATTAGATAATACGTAATTATGAAAGTTGATACACCAATTATTAATAAAGAGATAGTCGAATTAGCCAAAAATAATATTCCAGATGAAACGACAATTTATGCCATCAGCGATTTTTTTAAAATTTTTGGCGATTCAACGAGATTACAAATACTTTGTGCACTTGAGTCCAGTCAAATGTGTGTAGGCGATTTATGTAATGTTCTTGATATTACCAAAAGTGCTGCCTCCCACCAATTAAACATATTAAAAGCGAATAAGTTAGTTAAATATAGAAAAGTTGGTAAAAACGTTGTTTATTCGCTAGATGATGAACACGTTAGCATGATAATTGACACAGCTAAAAAACATTTGGAGGAAAAGTAATGAAACAAATTTACATTATTAAAGGATTAGACTGCGCAAATTGCGCATTAAATTTAGAAAAAAAGATTTCCAAAATTAATGGCGTTTCGTCATGCAATATTAATTTTTTGGCAGAAAAGATGATTATTGACCTTGATGAAAAATCTATTAACGAAGTCCTTTTAACATGTCAAAACTTTGAAGATGGTGTTCAATTGAAAAGGATAAAATAGTATGAGCGAGAAAAAGTTTGATTTTTATCGAATTGGCCTGACTTTAGTAATTGTCGTTATTTTGCTTATTGTACATATTCTATATGGCGATGCTCTAATTAGGGGATTTAAAGTTAATAACTTAATAATTTTGCCAATAACTTTATTAGCTTACATTTTTATTTCCTTTGATTTATACATAAAATCATTTAAACAAATATCCAAAAAGGATTTTTTTAATGAAATTACTTTAACATTAATCGCCTCAATTGCTGCGTTTGCTATTGGAGAATATGTTGAGGCATTAGCAGTTACATTATTCTTTCAAATAGGAGAAAAATTTGAAGAATACGCAGTAAATAAAAGTCGAGATTCAATAAAATCAATTATAAATCTTAGACCTGATAAAGTTACTCTTTATAATAATGAAATAGAAAAAGTCGTTGATCCTTATGAAGTACAAATAAATGACTTAATAATTGTAAAAAATGGTGAAAGAGTACCCCTTGATGGCGTTGTTTATAAAGGAAAATCTTCTTTAGATACTTCTTCTATGACCGGGGAAAGTGTGCCTAAAGCAATTAAAGAAGGCGATACAATCATCAGTGGCGTTATAAACCTAGGATCTCCACTTATTATTAAAGCTACTAAAGAATTTTATGATTCCACAATGTCTAAAATGCTTGAATTAGTAGAAAACGCTTCTTCTAATAAAGCACCTGTTGAAAAATTTATTACAAAATTTTCTAAAATTTATACGCCTGTTGTAATTGCTTTAGCATTTTTAATTGCAATAATTCCTCCACTATTTATGGGCTATAATAGTCCAGATATTTGGTCTCAATATATTAGAATTGGTGCTTCATTTTTAGTTATTTCCTGCCCTTGCGCTTTAGTTTTAAGTGTCCCAATGGCTTATTTTGTAAGCTTAGGTCAAGCTTCAAAGGTTAATATATTAATAAAAGGAAGTAACTATTTAGATAAATTTCGTAATATTTTTGCAGTGATTTTTGATAAAACTGGAACTATTACAAAAGGAAATTTTAAAATTAGCGAAGTATTACCTACAAAAAATCACGATAAAGATGAATTATTAAATTTAGTGAAATATGGTGAATATTACTCTACTCATCCAATCGCTAATGCAATATTAAATAATGATAGAGATTACCTTGATAAGACACTAATCAAAGACTATAGAGAGGTTAGTGGAAAAGGAATAATTGTTAATTATTTGGATAAAGAGTTATTAGTTGGTAATGATAAGTTATTAACTGATAACAATATAAAATTTGAAAAAATCAATACGCCATTTACTATAATCTATTGTGCGTATAATCATGAATTTATTGGTTCAATCACTATACGTGATGAAATTAAAGAAAGTAGCAAAGACGCTATTAAATCCATGTATAAAAATGGTGTAAAAGAAACATATATTTTATCTGGCGATAATTACGATATTTGCTCAAAAGTTGCTGAGGAAGCTGGTATTACTAAGTTTGTCGCTAATTTATTGCCATTAGACAAGGTTAATGAACTTCAAAGAATCAAAGATGAAAATAAATCTAAAATTATCGCGTATATTGGTGATGGAATAAACGACGCTCCAAGTTTAACTTTATCGGATTTAGGCATATCAATGGGAATAAACGGGAGTGATTTAACAATTGAATCTAGTGATGCTGTAATTATGGATGATGATTTGAATAAAGTTAATTATGTTATAAAAATCTCTAAAAAGAACCACATTATCGCTTTGGAAAATATCATATTTGCAATTAGTGTAAAAATTATAACTATGATTTTATCTTTAATTCCTAATTTGCCAATTTCTGGCTATATTATGTGGCTAGCTATTTTTGCGGATGTTGGAGTTACAATTATTTGTGTATTTAACTCATTAAGATTATTAACAAAAAAATATATTAAATCAAATTAAACACTGCAAAACCTCTTTATTTTTATTATAAAAAATAAAATACATAGAAAAATATAGTATAAAATAGAAAGAAACTAGCTATACCTGTTAATAAATAACAATACCATGGTAAGTTAGAGAACCAACTAAGGAATCTCTTAAAAAAACCTTTTTTATTCTCCATAACTAATAGTCTCCTTAATAGAAGGTACTTTGCCGGATTCAGTATAGCTAAAAACTAAATCACTACTACATATAGTTGGTACATTTCCAACAAGATTAGAAATAACATCATAATCTTCATCAACGTGCATTTCTTTTATATATAAGTTTTTATCAACTATCAATTTAACACCTGCATTTTTAAATTCAGGCTTTTTCTTCATTTTAGCAATTTGCGAAGCATCTCTAGTCGTTGTATAAATATAAGAGGCATAGTTTTCTAATGCATCAACATCCATTAAAAACGTGATTTCATAACCATCGTCAAGTTTATTAATACTAGTTTTATATTCCGTTGTTTCTTTAGTTTTAGAATTTTTTAAACTGCAAGTTAAATATTCTCCATTAACATCTTTAGCTAAATTATTTTCACTAAAATCATAGTTAAATGGCTTATATAAAGATAATCCAAAAACGCTAGAATAACTTTTTATTCGATTGCCTTCTTCATCAACATCTTCTTCAGTAGAATTAACTAAATAAGTTGTTTTAGTAGAAGATTCAAAAGATACATTTGATGCACTACTATTCCCTGCTAATCTAAAATAATCAATGTAATTATCATAAGGTTTAATCAAAGCAGATATACCCGCTTCATTATTGAAATTATATGATCTTTCACCAAATGAAGCATTTTTTGAATACGAAACATTCTCTTTAAAATAAAACCCTTCTTTTTTAATCCAAGTAGAATTTGTTTCTTGAGCATTAACTATTCCCATTGCATTACTTGATGAAAAGTTGTTAGAAATAACTTTTACATAGTCGTTTTTATAAGTTAAAAGCTGAGAAACTTCGATTATATCACCTATTTTCAAGTCATTAATCCCTAAAATCGAAGTTACATCTATCGTATTAACATTATTAATATCATTAATTCCTGCACTTTTTAAAAATTTACTAACTGTATCTAAATTATTTGAAAAAACCACTGGCTCATCAAAGTATGTTTTATTTTCTTGAAGAGGAACTGGTTTAAACATCGTGCCTAAAAACCAGCCAGATACACCACCTAATCCACTGGCTGCAACTATTAAAGAAGAAACTAAAATTAATCCTTTTGACTTAAGCATATTTTTCCAAGCAACATTATAAAATATATAGTAAAATTAATAAACAAATTTCAACAAAGTGTTGATTATTTTACATTTCCAATTCCTCTAAATAACTCTTCTAAACTTATATTTAACCCTATTGATATTTTTTCTAGAACTTTTAATGTGGGATTACGCATTCCTCTTTCCATATCACTTAAGTAATTTTTATTTATATTACATTCTAAAGCTAAATCTTCTTGAGAAAGACCTTTTCTTTTTCTTAAATATTGAATTCTTTTACCAAATTCAAAGTTAATATCAAATTCTTCAAATTTCATATCAAAAACTTTCAGCCATTTTTTTAATCTTAATCATTAAATGATTAACATTAGATTTAGAAATTGTTTCCTCTAACTCTTCGCTCAATAGACTTGCTAATTCGTTATAATTTGCCTCCGGATTATCAATTCTTAGTTTACATAAAGTTTTTAATTTAATGTTTTGAATATTATCTATACCTAGTTTTTCATCTATTAATTTAATATATTCAATTTGTTTATTAGCGATATCTAATGTTTTTTTGAAATTATATGAATCGCAATTCATCAATCTATTGGTTGTATTAGAAAAGTCACGATCCATTCGTATGTTTTCGAACTCAATACAAGAATTATTAGCATTTAGAAAGGCTAGAAAATCACTAATTTGATCACTTCTTTTCAAATAAACAACATACTTATTTCTTCTTTTAATTGTTTTAAAATTAAAAATTGTGCTTTTTATCTTATTAGTCAGTCTTAATATAGATGTTGCATATTCTTCATCATTAAAAGAAAATTCTAAATGATAGTTACTTGTATGAGGATCATTGCAACTTCCTGAAGCTAAAAAAGTACCAATTAAGTATCCCCTAACTTTTTCCTCTTTATTATGAAGTTCATAAGGGATTTTTGAATTTAATAAATCTACTGGCAAGCCTTTAATAATATCCTCAACACCTGAAACAATATTAATCAAATAAGAAGTTGATTTATATAGTTTCATTACTTTTACAAATGAAAAAGAGACAATTGCTCTTGGATAACGTTCTTTTAATAAGCCGTATATAAATTTAGCAATATTTGCATTTTCAGTTTTTAAAGTTAACTTCTCTCCGTCATTAGAAAAACTAATTATTCCATTAACCTTGATGAAAGCTGCCAATAAAGATTTAATCTCGCTTTCTTTGTATGTGTTAGTAGTTAATTCTTCTTTAATTAACTTAGTAAAACTAATTTTTTCAAGCATAAAATAATAATACACTAATTAGTGTATTATTTACATTTATTTTTCGAATGATAATGATAAATATATGGAAAATAGGTAAAATAATTGCATGGGGTTAAAAGTTACAAAAAGGGATGTCTATAAAGCAATTTTAAAAATTGCTCTTATTATATTTTTCGTAATTTCATGTTTTAAGCCTTTCTTAACTTTAGATAATAAAAATGTCTATTTAGCTCACTTATTTAATCCTACATCTCATTCTTTTAGTGGAGAAATTGAAAGTTTATATAGCTATATAGTTCTCACATTTACCTTTATCATTTTATTAACAAATTTCTTACCTAAAACAAAATTTGGAGAAAAAGGAAATATTATTTTATTAAGTATTAAGATCTCCATTGTCTTAATTTATATCTTTATAATCATGAATTATTTTAGAGTTATTTATCCTAATTCTTTTAAAGTTGGATTTAATACAAGTAACCTATTTCCAGGATTATACATATTTATCTTATTTATAATTTTATTTATTATCATTATTACCTTAGATGCATTAGACATTAAGAAAATCTATTTCAAAAATAAAGAAAGTAATGAAATTATTTCTTCCTCTTCAAAAAAGAAAAAGAATCTTTATATGACTAATAAAGTTCTTTATTATCTTATGACTTTTTCTTTTGTTTCTTTATTTTTCGTTCCTTTATTTAATAATTACACGAGCTTTATGCCTGAAGAAGGATTTCACGATATTTTAGATAATAGAACTAGCATAGATTATTACTTTTTAGCAATGTTTGATAAATCTTTTACCTTAACTTTGCCTAGTGTCATTTTAATTCGGATAGCAATATATTCACCTACTTTAGTTTATTTTAGAAACGACAATGCGACTATTTACAAAACATTAGTAATTATGTTCTTTTATATATTTTTAATGGCTTTTGGCGTACTTATTGGAATAAATAACGGCTTTACAATTGTACCTTTACTAGCTTTAAAACTTAATTATGTTGCTATATTTTTTATTCTTTTGACCTTAGTGTCATCATTAGTAATCTTTTTAAATTCAGTTTTTATTTTATTAATAAATAGGAAAGGTGAAAATAAATATGCCGACATTAGCTCTATATAATGATTATCCTTTTCCTGTTCCAATTAATGGGCAATGGACTCCTTGGAATCCTTTTATAATAGTATCTACAATTATTTTTGTTCTTTTTATTTTCCCTTTATATTTTTATTTTGGTAAAAAAGCTCGAACTAATAATAAATACAAAACCCTTGTACCATTTTTTACTGACCTATTTTTGATTTTCACTGAGATCTATAAACAAATCCTAGTAACCTATCATTATAATTGGGAATACCATTATTTCATCTTTCCTTTTCAATTATGCGCAATGCCTATGTATATATCTTTTTTAATACCTTTTATTAAAAACGATAAAATTAAAGATTCTTTTATATCGTTTATGGCACAATACAGTATGATTGGTGGCTTGGCTGTCATTCTTTATCAACAAAGTGTTCTAACTTGGGAAGATTATTCATTAAATGTCCATACAATTATTTGGCATTTAATTTTGATTTCAATTGGAGTTTTTAGTGCAACTTATACTAATTTTGGCAACTTTAATTATAAGGAAATGGTCAAAAAATATACCTCAGGATCAATAGTTTTTGTTATTGTTGTAATAATTGCTGAAATTTTAAATTTATTGATAGTTCTGAATCATGGATATAATGAATATACTGATGGCGGAAATTTATTTTACATCTCCATGTTCATGTATAACTTAAATATTCCGATTTTAAAAACCATCCTAGCAAAACTAGGATGGTATGTTGGTTTTATCGGTTACACTTTTGTACTTCTACTTGGTGGATTTGTTTTAAGTAATGTTTATTACTTGATATCAAAAGTAAAAGTAAAGCATTTTAAATCACTCACTTTAAAGAAGAATAATAATTAGCTATATCAGTACTGCCAATTAACAAATCTTTAAAGACATTATTTTCGATAATATATAAAGAAGGAACTGCAAAAAAATAAGTTTCTCCAATAGTATTTACTTTATTTTCTTTCATTTCCTCTATTAATGGTTCACTATCTTGATAACCAACAGTTGTCTTTTTAAATTTTGCTCTATTTATAATGCCCTGAGATGTGGTACTTACATCCATATTATAAATAAATACTCTAGTTGAAGCCTTACCTTCACTATATTTGTCTAAATATCTAAATAAATCTTCTTTAATGCTTGTACAATAAGAACAATAAAGATGATATAACTCTATACAATATGTCCCTTCATAAGAATAAAATTCATCTAATGTTGGCAAATTAAAACTAGCGTAATCATCATAAGTTTTTGTATCATAATTTGTTTCTTCTTTTTGGCAAGAACCGGTTAAACAAATTAATGAAAGTAAAAATATGTTTCTAATCAAATTAAGTTTAATAATGTTACCTCCTTATTTAATAGGCTTTTTATAGAACCTTCCATAAATTTGGTCCATAGGTATAACATTGATAAAAGCATTAGGATCAACACTTTGACAAACTTTTACTACTTTTTTTGCTTCTTTCTTTCTAACCGAGACATTAACAATATAAATTTTTGAACCTGTATATCCTCCTGCCCCTTCTAAAATCGTACAGCTATGAGGAATATTAGCAATTAAGACATTACTTAGATTCTGATTTTTTGTAATAATCTGTATTTCAACTTTCTTATTCTTTACATTAATTGTGTCAACGACCAAAGTTACAAAAATCATATAGAAAATCGTAAATAAGAAAATCGTTAAAGCTGTAGCTGGCTCAACTGCTCCCATAGCATGATTTTCAAATTCTGTGTTTAAAGGTACCACCGATAAAATAGAAAATACTGAAACAGTAATAACATTAAAAAATGCAGACCATTTACCAACTGGGACACTTTTCTTTTCAGAAATATAGTAAGCCACTATATCGGTACCTCCAGTAGTAGAATCAATCATGTAAGCTAATACACTAGCCATTCCAGTACATAATGCACCAAAAGTAACTCTAGCAAAAATATCAGATCCAATAGCATAAGTTACTTGATTTATAAAATCTGTTGGTTCAGAATTAGGCAATAAAATACCAAAAAGCGACGCAAAAGCGACATTTAAAAATGAATATAGGGCAAATCTTTTACCGATTTTAAAGAACCCTAATATAAATAAAGGGATATTAACGCCCAAATAAAAACACCAATACGTAATATCATGACTAAGGTTATTAGTTAAATAAACGCAGCCACAAATTTTCATTATAGAAATCAAAACTTGGCTAATTCCACTTGCTCCACAGCTTGCTAATGTTTTAATAGATAATCCACTAACAAAATTGCCTTCTCCACCAATTTGAGCTACTGCATCATAATTAGGCTGAATAAAAGCCTTAAATCCAAATGAAAATATAAAACTCGAAATCACAGTTAATATTAAATAATAAGTGTGTTCAAGTATGCTTTTTTGTGTTGGGTGATCGAAGAAATAAGTAATTGTTTTCTTCTTAAGTCGCTTAAAGTAATACATATCTTTATAATATTATTAATCTTAGCACAAAAAGACAATAATAGAATTTAATTTAAGGAAAAAATGAATAAATGTTAAAACTCCCTAACTTAAAAAGACCTTAATTGTGTTAATATTTATATACTAAGTATATAACTAGCATATTTTTTTGTTGTTTTTATTTTTTATTTAGTGATATACTTTTAATTGCATTTAGAAGAGGTAAATTTAATGGTATTTTTAAAAAAATTAGCGACTCCATTTATTAGTTTATGGAGATGGATTAAAGAAACCGCATGGGTTCAACCACTCTTAATTGTCGGTGTTATATTTGCTGTAATTTTCTCAATTCCTTCTATTACAAGTTGGGTTAGTAGTTGGGACTTCGGTGATGATACTTATACTTGGTTAGAGAAAAATCAATTATCACTTGAAGGTATGACTGATCGTGAAATTGAAGGTGAAGCTGCTGACTTCTTTGAAGCATTTAATGACGCACAAGTTCAATGGGCAAATGGTAAAAAAGAGGAAGCAAGACAAACTTTAAATAAGTATGTCGGAAATACAAATAAAATGTTCTTATACTTTGTCAAAGAAAATGATGCAAGTGCCAATATTAACGATGCTAGTAACTTACTTGTCTCATCATCATGGCAACAAAAAGTCGTTGATGAAGCTAAAAAACTTTATGGCGATAATTCTCAAAAATATGTTGCTGGAGATTTCAAATATGCAACAATCTTCACAGATCAAAAAATTGAAGTCGATGATACTGACCATACATACGATGAAAATAGCGCTTACGATTATTTGATTAACAGTGGTGTCTTCTCAAGTTTCTATGCAACTTTAAATGGTGCATATCAAGATTTCTCTTACTATCAAAATCTTGTTAAAAAAGAATCAGATTCTTCAACTATTGATACATATACTTCAAACATTGATAACTTCTACGACAAATCAAACTATGATGGCACAATTCCAGCTTTAGTTGTTATTGATTTAACTGATGTTAATACTACTTCAAATATCATTACTAACACTGTATTTACATTTGATGGTTCTAATCAATACGAAAGATCAACATTTTTAGCAAATGCTTGGATTTATAACGATCAATTTAAATTATAAAAATCAATAAATTATCTATAAAAAAGCCTTCCGTAAATTTAACGGAAGGCTTTTATTAAGCTCATTTATTATATTTTTTTGCGTAATTATCAACTACAACTTTCGGGACTAAAGGCGAGATATCAACTCCACTCCTATATAATTCATCAATTGAACTAGAGGAAATAAAAGTCATTTCTCTATGAGCCATTAAAAAGACCATTTCGATATCTTTATCTATAAATTCATTTGCTGCGCTTAATGCCCATTCGTACTCAAAATCACTTACTACTCTTAATCCACGAATTAACGCTACAGCTCCAACTTTTCTAGCGTATTGAATGGTTAAACCTGGATAAAAATCCACTTTGACATTATTAAATTGTTTTGTAGCAACCTTTAGCATTGCTAATCTTTCTTCAATAGTAAAACGACACTCTTTTGATGGGTTAACAGCTAATAAAACGATAACCTCATCAAACAATTTACTAGCTCTAGAAATTATATCAATGTGTCCATTAGTAATTGGGTCAAAACTACCAGGATAAATAGCTTTTCTCATTTAAATACCTCTTAAAATATAAATACTTGATCTTCCATATTTTAACTTTTTTACATTATACTTGTCTAATAATCTTGAATCTAGTTCATAATCTGTCTCGCAAATAATAATAGAATTATCTTTTAAAATATTAAAAGATAAAATAGTTTCGATAAATTCAAGATTTATAATCATTTTATATGGCGGATCTAAAAAGATGATGTCAAATCTAGTCCCTTCTAAGCTTAGCTTTTTTAAAGTTAATAAATAATCATAATTATATACTTTAATATCATTAATATTTAAACTTCTTAAGTTTTCTATAATAATTTTATAAGCTTCTTTAGAAGAATCATTTAAAACGACTTTATTTGCTCCTCTAGAATAAGCCTCAATCCCAATTGCTCCACTACCACTAAATAAATCTAAAAAAGAAAGATTAGAAATATCTCCAAGACTTGAAAACATTCCTTCTTTAGCAACATCCTTAGTAGACCTAGTAATAGCCATACTTGGTTGCTTTAAAACACGATGCTTATATTTTCCTGCAACAATTCTAATCATTTAAACCTCGAAAAAGAATATTTTCCACTTCTTTCATTAACTCATTAAAATTTTCTAATAAACTTTTATATTCCTTAGTTATTTTTAAATCGTTCAATTTAAAAACGGCTTTACTTAACTTTTCCTTAGATTGTAGTACTTCTTTTGAGTTTTTATCAAAGTGCTTTAAATTATCCTCGTAATCCATAATCGCTAAATCTTTTTTATAAGATAATAAAATAGCCTCTTTATTATTCTCTAATTCTTTTTCTTTATTATATAAAGATGTATATTTAGAAGAATTTTTAATTAAATCTTTTAACTCTAATATTTTTTCAATTAAGGCAAGTTCCATACAAATATTCTACACACATATCACTATAAAGTTCAAAATAATTAAAAAAGAATGATTGTAAGCGCTTTAATTTACTTTTTTTAATATTTCTTATTAAAACAATTAATTAAAAATGCTAGTATAAACACGTGGAATTATTCAAAATCGTAAAAGATAACAAACCAAGTTTACGCACTAGATGTGAATTAATCTCTTTTCCTTTGGAAAAGTCATTAGAGGACAAGCTTCTTGATATGCTTGAGTATTTAAAATTGTCTCAAGATGAAGAATTTTTAAAAAAACACTCTAATGTTCGCAGTGGCGTAGGATTAGCAGCACCTCAAATTGGAATCAATAAACAAATGATTGCTATTTATTTTACTGATGAAAAAAATGTTGCTCATCAATATTGCTTAATTAATCCACGTATAGTTAGCGAATCTATTAAAAAATGTTATCTTGAAAGTGGCGAAGGTTGCCTTAGTGTCGATAAAGAACATAAAGGTTATGTTTATCGTGCCTACAAAGTTACAGTAAAAGCTTATGATTTATTAGTTAAAGAAAATGTTGAATATGTTTTCACAGGTTTTGCTGCAATTGTTGCTCAACACGAAATCGACCATCTTAAGGGTATCTTATTTTATGATCATATTGATAAGACTAACCCATTTAAAAAGATACCAGGCGCTATCGCTATCTAATTAATTTACTAATTTAATTATTTCGTATAAAATTAAAACTTAATCACAGGAGATATTTTATAATGCCAGGAAAAAATGTATTAATTAGCCCTATTAAAATTTATGCATTAGGTGGTTTAGGCGAAGTTGGTAAGAACACTTATTGCATTGAAAGTGAAAATGATTTAATTATTTTAGATGCTGGGGTCAAATTCCCAGAAGATGATTTAGTTGGTGTTGACTATGTTATCCCTAACTATTCACACTTAAAAGATAATCAACAAAAAATTAGAGCTTTATTTATTACTCATGGTCACGAAGACCACATCGGTGGTATTCCCTTTTTAGTTAAAACTGTAAAAATCCCTGTAATTTACGCACCAAAATTAGCTGCTGCTTTAATTAGGCAAAAATTAGAAGATCAAAAAATCAAAGAAAAAATCAAAATTGTTGAATACGATAGTGACACTATCGTTACTGCTGGAGAATTTAAAGTTTCCTTTATTAGAGTCACTCATTCCATTCCTGATAGTTTTGGAATTTGTGTTGATACAAAAGAAGGTAGAATTGTCGATACCGGTGATTTTAAGATTGATTTAACTCCTGTTGGTCCTGATATTGAAATCCATAAAATGTCAAAAATTGGTTTAGAGGGAGTCGATTTGTTACTTGCTGATTCAACTAATGCTGAAAAAGATGGTTGGACTCCAAGTGAAAAGAATGTTTTAGATTCTATTAACGAAATATTTGATAAAGCTAGTGGACGTTTAATTATTTCTACATTCTCTAGTAATATTTCACGTATTCAACAAATTGTTGATTGCACTATCAAACATAATAGAAAAATCGTCATTGTCGGTCGTAGTATGATTAATACTGTCGAAATCGCCTTAAAATTTGGCTATATTAAAATACCATCATCAATGATTAGAGATATCGATACAATGGGTGATTTAAAAGATTCTGAAACAGTTATTTTATGTACTGGTAGCCAAGGCGAACCAATGGCTGCATTATCAAGAATTGCTAATGGCACATTCAAAGGATTAAGGATCATTCCAGGCGATACTGTTGTCTTCTCTTCTTCACCAATTCCAGGAAACGGTGTTAGCATTCAAAGAGTTGTCAACCAATTGACAAGGGCCGGAGCTGATGTTATCACAAGTTCAGTTTTCGTAGATATTCACTCTAGCGGACACCCTTCAAGACAAGAATTAAGAATGAATCTTAAATTATATAATCCTAAATATTTTATGCCAGCCCATGGTGAATATCATATGCTTAAATTACATGGCGATATTGCTAGACAACTTGGTATGCCTAAGGAAAATATCTTTATTTTAGGCAATGGAGATACTTTATTATTAAAAAATCATAAGGTAATTGATGGAGATAGAATCCCAGCTGAAGATGTTTATATTGATGGTTATGATATAAATGGTGTTTCCACAGCTGTCATTAGAGATAGAAAAATTCTTCAAGATGATGGCATGGTTAGTGTCATGCTAGTTATCGATAGTAAAGCTTCTAAACTTATGTGTCCTCCAAAAGTTATCACTGTTGGATTTGTTAGTTATGGAAAATACGAAGACCACTTAACTAGACACGCATCAATGCATGTTCAAGAAGCATTAGATGAATTATTCTCTTCAAAAAAAGTAACATTTAACGATATTAAAAATACATGTAGAAGTGTTGTTTCTAAATACTATTTTAGAAAGACACAACGTAATCCAATGATTATTCCTTTAGTCATGAATAAGGTTAGTTAAGATGATTTATTTAGCTTCTACTTCTCCTCGTAGAATAGAGTTAATTCATAAAATCACCAATGATTTTAAAATTATTTCTCCTTCTTTTGATGAGAGCAAATTAGACAAAAATATCGAACATTTATCTCTCTTAGAGAGCTTAAATAAAGCAAAATCTGTGCAAAACCTCGTTAATTTTGAGGATTGTATAATTGGCTGCGACACGATTGTGACATATGAGGATCGTATCTTTTTAAAACCAAAAGATTTAGTTGACGCATTTAATACTTTAAAGTTTTTATCTAATAAAACACATAAAGTTATTTCAGGCTATACAATCATTTATAAGGGACAAACTATTTCAAAAGAAGTAACAACAGAAGTTACTTTTAACAAATTGACTGATGAACAAATTAATCGTTACATCAAAGAAAATAATGTTTTAGATAAAGCCGGGAGTTACGCTATTCAGTTTGATGAAAACTATCATTTAATTAATAAAATAAAAGGAAGCCTCGATAATGTAATCGGCTTCCCTACTGAACAAATTAAAGAAACATTATTAGAGCTTAAGGTTATCTAAAGCCTTAAGTTCTTCACTTAAATCTTCTTTAACAAGAATTAACTTATTCTTCATTTCGATGATTCCATCGAAATTTTCTTTTTTTAATGATTCTTTATCGACTAATGAATAATCTTTTAATTCAAGAGTTAATCTTGAACCTACAAGTTTATAGTTAATAATATTCTCTTTCCCACCAAGGTATTTAAAAAAATCATCATCAGATATAGTCAAAGCTTTTTTAGGTTCTTCAACTACTTCATGCTTTCCTTTATTTTTCCTAGTAAAGAAAATAATTAAAAAGACAATAAGTAAAATTGCTAGAATCGAAATAATTAATATCCATGTAATTTGAACTGGATTTAAATCTAAAGTTATTAAATTAGTCATTTAAAAATGCCTCCCTAGTTTTTTTAATGTAATTATTACGCTTATTCTTTAAAAATCTAATCTTTTTATTGCTAATTTTAAAAGAAATAGTTCCATCAAAATCTTCTAAATACCAAGACTTACAATCATAATATATCCATACATTTGAAGGCTTAATATTGCTAATCGTAATTATTTTATCTTTATTTAATACATATGGAGAATGAATAGATGAATAGAATTTATTATTAATTGGGGCTTTTTCAACAAATTGAATCATTTCAATTTCATTATCAACTAAAGCTCCCCCAATAGACCTAGACATTCCGCTTGAGCCTATCGAAGAAGAAACTAAACAGCCATCACCTTTAATTCTTTCTAAAAAAGTATTATTAATTGAAACATCAAAAGTTAAAGTACTACCTTGAGGGGCTTCTACTCTAAATTCATTAATTGCATACGCTTTTATGCCATTTATTTCTGCTTCTAATAAACTAACTTTCTTTTCGAGATGTTTTTCATCAAGTAAATCGTTTAGTAATTCATCAACTTCTTTAGTACTATATTCACATAAATAACCTAAATTACCAAAATTGATGTTAGCAAATAATGGGTTAACATCGTAATATTTCTGAATTGACCTTAAAAATGTTCCATCTCCACCAACACTAATAACTATATCTGGGGATGTTTCTTCATAAGTATATCCATATGAAATTAATTTATTTTTGATTATATTTGCCTCTTGTTTTGCGTCTTGTTCATCAATTGTTGAAATAAAAAACTTCATACTATAATCCTTTAAAAATGTACTCAATTATTGTATCATATTTTAAAAGGAAGTTATCAAATATGGCAACAAATATTGAAATTGAAGCTAAAGTTTTAATCACAAAAGAAGACTACGATAAATTAATGAAAGTTTACGGTAGTCAAAAAGTAGATGAATTCGATCAAACAAATTACTACATTGAGAGTAAAAACTTGGATTTGAAAAGATTAGGTGTAGGTTTAAGAATTAGAAAGAAGAATAATTCTTATGTTATGACCTTAAAAGCACCTATGAGTGAAGGTTTACTTGAGAAAAATGCTTCTCTCACTGCTGATCAATATAATGCTTTTAAAGAAAAAGGAATTTTCCCAGATTGTTCAATCAAAGAATTTGTTAAAATGCTCGGATTTGACCCAGATATGTTAAAAATTAGAGCTCAATTAAAAACTCATAGAATTGAAATACCATTAGACGAAGGAAAGCATGTCTTCTCAATTGATAAGAATGAATATAATAAGATTACTGACTATGAGTTAGAAATGAATTCCAATTCATTAATGAGAGCAAAAAATAAACTCCAAGAAATTTGTGGAACAAATGGGGTTGCTTACAAAGACAATTTAAGATCAAAGCAAACTAGATGCTTAGAGTCCTTATAAAAAAGTTCATCCGAAGATGAACTTTTTTATTACCTATTATTCATTTGAATTATTCTTTTTAGCTTCCATTTCCTTGATGTATTCAGCAAATCCATCATTACATGCATCGGAACAAGATTCTAAATGGTTAGGACATGATGATTTGGCAATTCGTCTAGCTGCTGGAATAAACGAACGAATTTCTTCTTCATTATAGCCAACTTGAATACGTCTATCATCAACTACGATAGGACGCTTTAATACACTAGGATTTTTTCTAATAAAATCTATAAGTTCATTAATAGACATATCTTCAATATGAACATTGCCTTCTTTCATAATGTTACTTCTAGTAGATATAATATCATCGGTTCCATTTTCTGATTTAGCTAAAATCTCTTTTAGCTCTGTTGGATTAAGAACACTAGAAAAAATATTCTTTTCTTTGAAAGGAATATTTTGGTCGTTAAACCACTTTTTTACTTTCTTGCAACTAGAGCAACTTGGAGATGTATAAATAACAATCATATTACAATTATATATAATTTATTAAATTCTATAAATACTTTTTTAAAAAACATGCTTATAATGCGTGCTTTTTATTGAATTTCATATTCTTTTTCATATAGATGTTTTGTCTATTTTCGCTTTAATGAAAGAAGAATTGCACGCTTATTTTTTTATTAAGCCATTTTTTATTTACCTAGTAATTTTAGTTAATGAATTAATTAAATTAAATTATTTGCTTGTAGTAAATAATTTACTATTGTATAAATTTTATTCGATAGTATCGATATTTTTTGACAGTAATTTCTGAAATCAATAAAAATTTATTACTATTTAAACTATATAGTATAAAATAATATCATGAAAAAAATTGATTGTGCACTAGCGTTAAAACTACTAAAAAATGATTATGTTCTAGAATCCTTTGATAAAACAAATCATTATATTTTTGTTTTAGAAAAAGGAAAAATTCTAGTAAAATCACAAAAATATTCGGTTTTTGTGGACTTTTCAGAATTTTTAAGTATTTATAAAGATTTTAATTTTAACTTAATCGAGACAAAGAATGAAGACTATTCTATTGATTTAACTAAAGATAAAGATTTCTACGAAAGATTACAAAAGAAACAGTAATCTATTTATTACTAATTAATTGAGAAATTAACATTGGGAAATTATCTTTAACTGTATCAAACATCAATTCGAAGTCGATTTTATCTTGAACAAAGATGTCATTTTTTAAATCTCTAAGTTCTTCAAAATCAACCATATTGTATTTTTTAACTAAGTCTTCTTCTTCAACAATTCTACTTGATATATCACTAACCATTAAAATAACATAGCTTAGTGCATCAAAACGCAATTCGTCGCTAACTAGATCATTACAATCATCGTATTTTTCTAAATACTTTGTACCTTTAATAAGCCATCTAACAAGGCCAAAAATTAATTCCTCTTGATAAGTCATAAATAATTTAAAATCTCCTTAAAATCGTCTATATACGCTTTATTTTGCGTTTTATCCATTTCTTCTTTATCTCCATAGCCATAAGTTAAAATTAAGCAAGGCATAGAAGCATTATTTGCAGTTAATATATCTACAATTGAATCTCCAACATATATTCCATTAGTAGACAATAAATCATATTTATTTAATATTTTATTAAGTAAGGTTACATCAGGTTTAGGAGGATAGGCTAAATCTTGGCCTTGAACACATAAAAATTCGATATCACTTAATAATGCTTTGACTAACTTTTGAATGATGTTATTTGGCTTATTAGAATAAATAATTAAAGGAACACCTCTACTATTTAATTCTTTAAGTGTTGCCTTAACATTTTTATAAGGTTCACTAACATATTGAGTTTTCTCATAATTATTTAAAAATAGAGAAAACTCTTCATCTTTAAATTCTCTTTTTAAAGCTTGGCGAAGTAAATTTTTAGCGCCTCGACCAATAAATGTTTTCACTTCCTCTTCTTTATAATTTATATTTAAACCTAGTTCATGAACTGTTTTATTAGTTGCTAAAGTTAATCCTTTTAATGTATCAATTAATGTTCCATCAAGATCAAATACAACGAATTTTGCCATTTTTTTCTCCAAATAAAAACCCTCTTAAACATTATAGTCTAAGAAGGTCATAAAGTTTAGAATTAATTAATCAGCTAATGTAAGAAGTCTTACAGGAGCATTATCTCCTTTTCTATTAGCTAATTTATAAAGTTTTAAGTAACCACCATTACGTGCTGCAAATCTCTTTGCTAAATCTGTAAATAATTTATCAAGAGCTTTTGTTTCACCTTCAACATGGTAATTTCTTAAGACACTTGCAGCTTGTCTACGTGAATGTAAATCACCTTTTTTAGCTAATGTTACTAAGTGGTCAAATTCTTTAATGACATCCTTAACCATGCTTGTTGTAACTGTGACTTTTTCAAAAAGGACTAATTCAGTAACAAGGTTTCTAACTTGAGCTTTTTTCTTTGATGAGGTATAAGGGGTCTTAAATCTTACACCACCTTTACCATGAACATTCTTTCTACCAAATTGCATTCTTATTCTCCTTATTCATCTTTGCTATCTTTAAAAGATAATCCTTTTTCAATAAGTTTATCTTTAACTTCTTTAAGTGATTTCTTACCAAGATTTCTGACTTTCATCATTTCAGCTTCGCTCTTTTGAGTTAATTCTTGGACATTTGCGATACCTGCTCTCTTTAAACAGTTATAACTACGGACACTTAAATCGAGATCTTCAATTGTTAAGTTTTCGAATGTTTCTTCAGCTTGAACAACTGGATCTTTGACTAAGCTAACATCGACAAATTTATCATCTAAATGTAAGAAGTTTTCAAAATGATTTACAAGAATCTTACTGCTTAATGCAATAGCATCTTCTGGTTTAATTGAACCATTTGTCCAAACTTCTAATACTAATTTATCAAAACGTGGATCGTGTCCTACACGAGTTTGTTCAACCTTGTAGTTAACTCTAACGACTGGTGAATAATTACTATCTGTAGCAATTAATCCAGCGTTAAGACCTAAAGTTTTGTTTTCAGCACTTGTTGCATAGCCTCTTCCGTTTCTAATATGAAGAGTTATATTTAAATGACCACCATTAGCAATATGAGCAATTACTAATTCTGGGTTTACAACTTCGAGTCCTGTTGGCAATTCTAAATCGCCTGCTTTAAACTCACCCTCACCTTTGTTAATTGAAACAGCATAATCTTCTTCGCCAATTGTGTCGCTTCTAAGAACTAAGTCCTTAAGGTTAAGGATGATTTGTGTTAAATCTTCTTCTACACCTGGAAGTGCTGTAAATTCATGTACTGCACCTTCAACTTCAATTGCGTAGACACTAGTACCTGGTAATGAAGCTAGAAGAACTCTTCTTAAAGCATTGCCAAGAGTTAATCCAAAGCCTCTTTCGAGTGGTTCAGCAACAACTTTGCAGTAGTTTTCTTTGCTATCAGCAAAAGTTATCTTGAACGAACATTTTTCAAATGGATGAGCAATTTTTAATTCATTATCAGCCATTATATCATCCTCCTTAAATATTAACCGTGAGTTCTTTTTGGTGGACGGCAACCATTATGTGGAATTGGTGTTGTATCAATAATTGAAGTAACTTTTAATCCAGCAAGTTCTAAAGCTCTAACAGCGCTTTCTCTACCTGCACCTGGACCTTTTACGTCGACATCGACAGTTTTAATACCTTGATCAACAGCAGCTTTTGCAGCAGCTTCAGCAGCACTTTGTGCAGCAAATGGAGTTGATTTTTTAGCTCCTTTGAAACCTAAAACACCACTTGATGACCATGCAATTGCATTACCCTTTTCATCAGTAATTGTAACAATAGTATTGTTAAAGGTTGCGTGAATATGAGCGACACCTTTAGTAAAAGATCTTTTAATTTTCTTTTTACGGGTTGTTTGTTTCTTTGCCATTTTCTTCTACCCCCTTAACTATTTAACTGCTTCTTTCTTATTAGCAATGGTCTTACGTGGACCTTTACGTGTACGAGCATTTGTTTTTGTTCTTTGGCCTCTTACAGGAAGTCCTTTTCTATGACGAATTCCTCTATAGCAGCCAATTTCTTGAAGACGTTTAATGTTTAAGAGAACTTCTCTTCTTAAATCACCTTCAACTTTTAAGTGAGCAATTTCAGCTCTAATTCTTGTGATTTCTTCTTCAGTTAAGTCTTTAACTCTCTTGAGCTCTGGGACTTGTGCTTTCTTTAAAATTTCTTTACTTGTTGTATTTCCAATACCATAGATGTAGGTTAAAGCAACGACTACAACTTTCTCATTTGGAATATCAACACCGACAATACGTGCCATACTAAAACGAATCCTCCTAATTAACCTTGTCTTTGCTTATGCTTTGGATTTGAACAAATTACCATGACTTTTCCATGTCTTTTGATAACTTTGCACTTGTCGCAAATAGGTTTTACGGATGGTCTAACTTTCATAAAATTACCTCCAATAGACTACTTGTGTCTAAAAACTATTCTGCCATTGTTTAAATCATAAGGCGATAATTCGATGGTAACTTTATCACCTGGTAAAATGCGAATGTAATGCATACGGATTTTACCAGAAACAGTGGCATGAATTACTACATCGTTTTCTAGCTTTACCTTAAAATTACAATTAGGTAATGCTTCAGTTACTACCGCCTCGACGGTTATTACATCTTGCTTTGCCATTTACTTACTCGTCCCCTTCTTTAAAAGTTAAAAGCTCATAGCCAGTATCAGTCACTACGACCGTATTTTCGTAATGACTACACATTTTACCATCTTTGGTCTTTGTAGTCCAGCCATCTTTTTCAATAACTAGATCAACTTTTCCTTCATTTACCATTGGTTCAATAGCTAAGACCATTCCTTTTAATAAGATTGGGCCAGTTCCTTTTTTGCCAACGTTAAATATATAAGGATCTTCATGCATTTCTCTACCTACCCCGTGGCCTGTAAACATATCAGTTAAGGTATATCCTTCGGCTTTAGCGATATTTTCAATCACATTAGAAATGTCACCAAGATGGACACCAGGTTTTACTAATTTGACCGCTTCAAAAAAACATTTCTTTGTTGTTTCGACCAATTTAGCGACGTTAGGAGCAATTTCTCCTACTGGATACGTCCTACAAGCATCAGCGTAATATCCTTTATAAGTTACAACAACATCGTAACTAACTATATCCCCTTCTTTAAGAATAAGTTTTTTACTAGGAATGCCATGAACTAAAGTATCGTTAACACTAATGCAAATTGCGCCAGGGAATCCTTCATAGCCTTTGCTACTTGGGATACCACCTTGAGATCTAATATACTTTTCAGCAATTCGATCTAATTCATAGGTGGATTTTCCAGGAACGGTGTTTTCTTTAAGAACTTTGAAAGTTCCTCTAACAATATCTCCCGCTTCCCTTATTAATTCAATCTCACGAGGAGATTTAATAATAATTGACACTACAATTACTCTCCTAAGATTTTTGTAATGTCTTTACTTAATTCATCTAAATCTTTAGTGCCATCTACATCGTAAGTAACACCAAGGTTTTTATAATAAGCAATTAATGGCTCAGTCATCTTATGATATTCATGAAGTCTAGCTTTTAATGTTTCTTCATTATCATCTTTTCTTTGGACTAATTCTCCACCACACAAATCACAAACACCATCAACTTTTGGTTTCATGTTTTTAATGTGATAAGGAGCGCCACATGCCTTACAAACACGTCTTCCTGAAATTCTATCAACTAAGATAGCTTCAGGAACGACGATATTTATAACATAATTGATTGGTCTAGATATTTCTTCACCAATGGCTGTTAAAGCTTCTGCTTGAGGAAGTGATCTTGGGAATCCATCTAATAAGAATCCATTTTTACAATCATCAAGAGCTAATCTTTCTTTAACAAGACCAATTGTGACATCATCTGGAACAAGTAAGCCTTCTGAAATATATTTACTAGCGAGTTCTCCAAGAGGAGTCTTATTTTTAATAGCTTCTCTAAACATATCTCCAGTAGAGATATGTGGTATCTTATAAAATGAAGCAATACGTTTTGCGTTTGTTCCTTTACCAGCACCTGGTGGACCCATTAATATAATATTTTTCATTGATTTACATGCCTCCAATAACTTCATCATAACTCTTACCAGCAATAAGACCATTGATTTGATTGTTAAGCTCAAGAGCAACACCAACAACAATGATTAATCCAGTACCACCTAAAGCAAGAGTACTATCATTACCAAATACACCAGATAAGGTTAATACAACAGGTAATGCACTAATAAACGATAAACTTAACGCACCAATTAAAGTGACTCTATTTAAAACCTTACTGACATACTTTTCTGTTTCAACACCTGGACGAATTCCAGGGATATAACTACCATTTTTTTGGAAATTCTCTGCAAGTTGTGCAGGATTTATTTGTAAGTTAGCATAGAAGAATGTAAATGCGAAGACTAATATAATATAGATTATTAATCCCCAAGGCATATAAACTCCTCCACCCATATAAACTAATTGATTATATTGGAAGACTTTTAGCCACTCAGCATTAGCAGCATCACTTGAAATAAATGTTGCAATGACACTAGGTGCCATTAAGATACTACTAGCGAAGATGACTGGAATAACTCCTGCGCTATTAATTTTAATAGGAAGGAAGCTAGCCTTGCTTAACTTTTCACTACCACCGCTACGAGTTGCGTGTTGAACTGGTATCTTTCTTCTACTAAGTTCAATGAAAACAACAAAAGCGATAATAAGTATAAATGATAAAACGTAAAGTAAGAATTGGAATACACCTTTAGTAGCTTCCATGCTACCATGGTTCCAGCTTGTTAACACCCATCTTTGGAACGCAGTAACAATTTGATTTGGTAAACTACTAACGATGCCTGCAAAAATAATAACAGATATACCATTACCAATACCTTTTGTTGTTATTTGGTCACCAAGCCACATAACGAGCATTGCTCCCGCAACCATAACTGTAATGATATAAGCATATGTTAAGAAGTTTTCTTCCATCGTGAAATTAATCCACGAAGTATTTAATGCAGTTTGAATGATGCCATAAGCTTGAACGGCAGCAAGCATTAAAGTTAAATATCTTGTTGCCATTTCAATTTTTCTACGCCCATATTGCCCTTGTCTATTTAATTCAGTTAAAGCAGGAAGAACATCCATACTTAATAATTGAATAATAATTTGAGCGGTAATATAAGGTGAAACGCCTAAAGCAAATATCGAGAAATTTTGAAGAGCTCCTCCACCAAGCAAATTCATCAAAGCGAGAATATTATTGGAATTGGAGTTCAATTGATCAGAGAATTCGCTAGCATCAATTCCTGGAGTAGGAATCGCACAGCCAATTCTAAATACAAACAAAATCATTATCGTAAAGAATATACGACCAACGACTTCTTTATTTCTAAAAATTTCTACAAATTTCTTCATGGGTAAAAGCCTTATTTAAACAACTAATAAATATTATTTACTAATTTCGGCTTTTGCGCCACACTTTTCTATTTTTTCTAATGCAGATTTAGAGAATTTTTTAGCTTCGATGGTAACTTTCTTAGTTAATTCGCCATTACCTAAGACTTTTAAGCCATCAAATTCTTTTTTAACAAGACCTTTTTCAATTAAGCTTGTGATAGTGACTGTATCGCCATCATTGAATGAATTGAAAACGTCTAAGTTAACTACAGCATATTCTTTATGCCCATAGTTTTTGAAACCACGTTTTGGTAATCTACGGAAAAGTGGTAATTGTCCACCTTCGAATCCAAGTCTGACTCCACCGCCACTTCTTGAATTTTGTCCTTTATTTCCGGTACCGCCGTTTTTTCCAAGTCCACTTCCGACACCTCTGCAGCGTCTTTTGCTATCTTTTCTACTTCCGACAGTTGGTTTAAGATTATTTAACATCTGCTTTTCCTCCTTCACGTAAGGCCTTAACATCTTTGTAGTTCTTTAAGCTATTAAGTGCAGCAGTTGTAGCTCTAATAATGTTAATTTTAGTTCTACTTCCGTAAACTTTACTATAAACGTTTTTAATACCTGAAAGTTCAATAATTGCTCTAACTGGACCTCCGGCGATAATTCCAGTTCCTTCTGGAGCTGGTTTTAAGAAAACTGTTGTAGCTCCGAATTTACCAATAACTTCGTGTGGAATTGTTCCACCATTAACGATGTTAACTGTATATAAATTTCTCTTGGCTTTATCAACGCTCTTCTTAATTGCATCTGGGACTTCGCCACTCTTACCTGTGGAGAAACCAAATTTTCCTTTGCCATTTCCGATAACGACAAGGGCGCTAAATTTCATTCTTTTACCACCCTTAACGACTTTTGTAACACGGTTAATAGCAACGACTCTTTCATCGTATTCTTTTACAACTTCCTTTTTAGGAGCTCTTGCAAAATTCTTTTTACCTTTGGAGAATTTTTTAGCTTGTGGAGCAGCTTTTTTCTCTTCGCTTGCTACTGGAGTTGTACCTTCATTAGCAGTGTTTTGAATTTCTTTTTTCTCTTCCATAAGTTTTCTCCTTAGAATTTTAAGCCGTTTTCACGAGCAGCTTCTGCTAAAGCCTTGACTCTACCATGATAGACATATCCACCTCTATCATAAACGACTGTTTCAATTTTTAATGCTAAGCATTTTTTAGCAATATCAGCACCGACGATTTTAGCACCTTCGATGTTGTTACCATTTTTAATATGGAGTTGTTCACTTGAACTTGATGTAAGAGTTACACCCTTAACGTCATCAATAACTTGAACTTCAATGTTTTTATTTGATCTATAGACACAAAGTCTTGGGCAAGAAGCTGTACCACTAATCTTTTTACGAACACGGATATGTTTTCTTAATCTAATTTCATTTCTATCAGTATTTTTAATCATAATACATTTAGCCTCCTATTACTTCTTACCTGCACGTTTACCTTCTTTACGTAAGATGACTTCATCTACATAACGGATACCCTTACCTAAGTAAGGTTCTGGTCTACGTGTTTCTCTAATTAAAGCAGCAGTTTGACCAACTTTGAATTTGTCGCTTCCGCTAACTTCAACATAAGCATTGACATCTTTTGATTTTGATTCAATGACTTTAACGGTTACACCATCAAGTGGAGTAATAGTAATTGGATGAGAATATCCGACATGGAGAACAATATCCTTGCCCTTCATTTCAGCTCTATAACCAATACCAATAATTGCTAATTTTTTAATGAAGCCTTCATGGCAGCCAATGCAAGCATTGTTAATTAATGCTCTAATTGTTCCATGCATAGCTTTTGTATTTTTTTCATCGTTAGCTCTTGTGACTTTTAAGATTCCATCTTTAAGTTCACAAGCGATTAATTTTGGATCAAATTCAATCTTATCTTCACCGAACTTGCCTTTAATATCAACAAATCCTTCACCAATAGTAATGTTTAATCCCTCTGGAATATGAATGAGTTTATTTCCTATACGTGACATAAATTCCTCCTCCTATTACCAAACGAAGCAAACTACTTCTCCACCAACGTTAAGTGTTCTAGCACCTTTATCTGTGAGAAGTCCTTTACTAGTTGAAATGATTGCAATTCCTAAACCTTTTAAGACAAATGGGATATGTTTACTATCAGCAGTAACTCTTAATCCTGGTTTAGAAATTCTCTTTAATCCTGAGATGACTTTCTCGCCATTTGGTCCATATTTTAAGACGATGTCGAGTTTTTTATGTCCATCTTTATCTTTACCTTCTTTGTATGAAGTAATGAAGCCTTCATCTAAAAGGATTTTTGCGATACCAACCTTCATTTTACTTGAAGGCATAGAAACTTTTTCATGATGTAAAGCATTAGCGTTTCTAATTCTTGTAAGCATATCTGCTATTGGATCTTGATGCATATTCTATTCCTCCTAATATTACCATGAAGATTTTTTCATGCCTGGGATCTCACCTTTATAAGCGAGTTCTCTAAGGCAGACTCTACAAAGACCAAACTTTGAGTAGACTGAGTGAGGTCTTCCACATCTTGAACAACGTGTATATTCTCTGACTTTAAATTTTTGTGGTCTTGCTTGTTTGACCTTTAAACTTGTCTTAGCCATATCCTCTTCTCCTTATCTACTAAATGGCATGCCTAATTCTTTTAATAAAGCATGTGCTTCTTCATCAGTTTTGGCTGTAGTAACGATTACAATATCCATACCTCTGACTTTTTGGACTTTATCGTAGTCGATTTCTGGGAAGATTAATTGTTCTTTAATACCTAAAGTGTAATTTCCTCTTCCGTCGAAAGCGTTTTTATTAACACCACGGAAGTCTCTAACTCTTGGGAGTGATATTGAGACTAACTTATCGAAGAATTCATACATTCTGATTCCTCTTAAAGTAACTTTACAACCGATTGGTTCGTCTTGTCTTAATTTGAAAGTTGCAATACTCTTTTTAGCTTTTGTAATAATTGGTTTTTGACCAGTTATTAATGCGAGTTCTTCAACAGCTTCTTCAAGTCTCTTTTTATCTTGAGTAGCATCACCAACACCAATGTTGATAACTATTTTTGAAAGATGAGGAACTTGCATAACGCTTGTATAACCAAATTGTTTCATTAAGTTAGCTTTAATTTCGTTATTATAAGCGTCTAATAAACGAGTATGATTTACAGGAGTTTTATGTCCCTTAGAAGTTGCAGCTTCACTTGTCTTTTTAGCTGTAGTTTTCTTTGTTTCTGCCATAACTTTTCTCCTTACTTAACTTCCTTTTGAGTTTTCTTAATGATTCTTACTTTGTTACCATCTTTATCGAATTTGTAACCAAGTCTTGAACCTTTCTTTGTTTTTTCATCGTAAAACATAACTTTTGAAGCATCGATTGGAGCATAGATTTCTTGAATGCTTCCTTCTGGATTAACTTGAGTTGGTTTTACATGCTTTTTACGAATATTGACGCCTTCAACGACGACTTTATTTTCTTTAGGTAAAGCTTTTTGAATTACGCCAACTTTCTTTTTATCTTTTCCAGAGATAACGATTACTTTATCACCTTTTTTAAGTTTCATTTCGTCTACCTCCTTATAAGACTTCTGGTGCTAAAGAGACGATTTTCATAAATCCTTCACCTTTATCACGAAGTTCTCTTGCTACTGGTCCAAAGACACGGGTACCAACTGGTGTCTTATCTTCATTAATAATAACGCATGCGTTATCATCAAATCTGATTGTTGAACCATCTTTTCTTTCTAATGGATAACTTGTTCTAACAATAACTGCTTTAACAACATCACCTTTTTTAACTTTTGCGTTTGGGATAGCATCTTTAACAGCACATTGAACAACATCACCGACTGAACATGATTTTCTATGGCTTCCACCATAAATTCTGAAGACTCTGACAACACGAGCACCACTATTATCAGCGACAACTAAATTTGTTTCGACTTGTATCATAGTTTATTTAGCCTCCTTGTCTTCGTCTGAAGTTTCATGTAAAACTTCCTTTAATTCTTCGCTTTCTTCGACTTTAACTTCTTCAAAAGCTTTTTTGACAACGCTAACGAGTTTGAATCTCTTTAAAGCGCTCATTGGTCTGCATTCTTCGATAGTAACTACATCTCCGATGTGGGCTAAGCCTTCTTCATCATGAGCATAGTATTTATTTCTGAATTGAACTCTTTTCTTATACTTAGGATGGTTTCTATAACCTTCAACTAAAACAACGATTGTTTTAGCGCTTCTGTCGCTTACGACTGTTCCAGTAATTCTCTTCTTGTGATCCATAATTACTTACCTTCTTTAGCCATTCCGAGTTCTCTTTCTTTTAAGACTGTTAAGACACGGGCGATATCTTTACGAACTCTTCTAACTTCCATTAAATCTTCAAGTTGTCCAACTGCTTTTTTTCTTTTTAAGTTGTATAACTCTTCTTTTAAGGAGTAAATACGATTATTTAATTCTTCAGTTGATAATTCTCTAACATCTTTAATCTTCATAACTATTTAACCTCCTTACTTTTCTTAATAATACGTGTTTGAAGTGGGAGTTTATAACTTGCTTGATGGAGAGCTTCCATAGCAACTTCTTCACTGACACCACCGATTTCAAACATAACTCTATTCTTTTTAACTACTGCAACCCAGTATTCTGGATTACCTTTACCACTACCCATACGAACTTCAGCAGGTTTTTTAGTCTTTGCTAAGTGTGGGAAGATTCTAATGTAAATTTTACCTTCTCTTTTGGTATATCTTGATAAGACGATACGGCAAGCTTCGATTTGTCTATCACTTACCCAATTTCCTGTAACAGCTTGTAATCCATATTCACCAAAGGCAATAGTGTTACCAGCTTTTGATAAACCTTCATATCTAATAATATGAGGACGTCTATACTTAACTCTTTTTGGTTGTAACATAACTATTCTCCTTTCTTTGATGCTTTTGCAGGTGTTTCAGGAGTTTCAGGCTTTAATGAGAAGTCTTTAACACCACGGCAAATCCAAACTTTAACGCCAAGTTTGCCATAAGTTGTCATAGCTTCTCTGCATGAATAATCAATATCACTTGCTAATGTATTGATTGCCATTGTTCCTTCTTTATACCATTCACTACGTGCGATATCAGCACCAGCAAGTCTACCGCTGACTTCAGTCTTAATACCTTTTGCTCCAGCTTTTCTAACTTGAGAAATTGCTTTCTTTTGAACAATTCTGAAGCTTGCACGAGCTTCGAGTTGAGTTGCAATTTGATCAGCAACGATTCTTGCATCTAAGTATGGTTGCTTGACTTCTACAACATCGATCTTAACTGTACATTTGAGCATTTTTACTAATGCATCTGTAAGTTTATTAATATTTTCACCTTTTTGACCAATAACGGTTCCAGGTTTTGCGACAAAGATAATTACTTTAACAAAATATCCTTTATCGTTTTTCTTTCTTTCAATTTCAACGTGAGAAAGTTGAGCATCACGACCAACTTTTTCTTCAATGAAATTTCTGATTTTAATATCTTCGGATAAGAAATGTGCATAATCTTTATCGGAAGCGTACCATCTTGAGTTCCAGTTTTTATTTAAACCGATTCTCATTCCTACTGGATTAACTTTTTGACCCATTCTCGATTACCTCTCTTAATTTCTTTCCTTTACTGTAACGTAGATATTACAGAATCTTTTAACTAAACCGCTTGCGCTTCCTTTAGCTCTTGGAAGATATCTTCTCATTTTAACGCTGTCACTTGCTTGGATTGAAGCAACGTATAATTTATCAGCGTTCATATTGAAGTTATTTGTTGCGTTTGCCATTGCACTCTTGATTAATTTAGAGACAGCATTGCATGCTTTGTGATTAACATTGAATAAGATTTCAAGTGCTTCTTCACAATCTTTTCCTCTAACTAGATCGATTACTAATCTAGCTTTACGAGGAGTACATTTAACACTGATTGCTTTAGCTTTTGCTTCAGTAACTACAGGCTTTTTAACTTCAACAACTTCTTTCTTTTCAGCTTTTTTAGTTGTTGTTTTCTTTGTTGTTTTCTTAGCAGTTGTTTTCTTTGATACTTTTACTTCTTCAGTAACAGTTTCAACTGGTTTTTCTGCTTTTTTAGCAGTGGTCTTTTTAGGAGCACTGGTCTTTGTAGCAGTTTTCTTAGCAGCTGCTTTTGTTTCAGTAGCTTCGCCTTCTACTTTTTTAGTAGTCTTTTTTGTCTCTGCCATAATACGTCTCCTTATTTAATACCAGCTGCTTTCATTGCAGCTGCCTTATCTTCTGCGTTATTTCCAAAGTGACCTTTGTAGGTTCTTGTTGGAGCAAATTCACCGAGTTTATGACCGACCATATCTTCTGTAACATAAACAGTGATGAATGTATGTCCGTTATAAACAGCGAAAGTGTGTTCAACGAAATCTGGGAAAATTGTACTTCTTCTTGACCAAGTCTTAATGACTGCTTTTTTGTTTGATGCGTTTAATGCTTGAACTTTTTTCATTAAGCTTTCATCAACAAATGGTCCCTTTTTTAAACTACGTGCCATTTTCTAACTCCTTTCTCTATTTATCATTTACTCTTCTAATAATTAATTTACTAGAAGCTTTCTTTGCTTTTCTTGTCTTAACGCCAAGAGCTCTCTTACCCCAAGGTGTACGTGGTGCATCTCTACCAACAGGACACTTACCTTCACCACCACCGTGTGGGTGATCTGGTGGGTTCATAGCGCTACCTCTAACGGTAGGTCTAACTCCTAACCATCTATTCTTACCAGCTTTACCAAAGTTAAGTAAGCTGTAATCTTCGTTACCGACAACACCAATCGTTGCTTTACATTCACCTAAGATTTTACGTGTTTCACCACTTTGAAGTCTTACGATGACATATTTTCCTTCTTTACCAAGGATTTGAGCTGAACAACCAGCACTTCTACAAAGTTGTCCACCTTTTTTAGGCATCAATTCAACGTTATGAATTAAAGTACCTTCAGGGATGTTCTTTAAGAGTAATGCGTTACCAACAACAATATCAGTGACATCTCCAGAAACAACTTTATCCCCGACTTTGAGTCCTTTTGGTTGGAGTATGTAACGCTTTTCACCATCAAAATAACTAATTAATGCGATAAATGCGTTTCTATTTGGATCGTATTCAATTGCTTGAACCTTTCCGACTACTCCATCCTTATTTCTCTTGAAATCGATAATTCTATATTTTCTCTTGTTTCCTCCACCAATATGACGAGTGGTAATGACACCTTGTTGATTTCTACCACCAGTCTTCTTGAGTGTAACGAGTAAACTTTTTTCAGGAGTAGTTTTTGTGATCTCTTCAAAACTTAATGTTGTCATTGCACGTCTTGAAGGAGTATATGGTTTATAATTCTTTACAGACATTTTAATAATCTCCTATATATAAGTTTATTTATTATTCACCATAGAGGTTGATTGTTTCGCCTTCTTTAATAGTGACAATAGCTTTTTTAAATCCACTAATAGTTCCTTTATATCTTGAACCACGAGTTGTGACTTTGCTTGGAACGTTAACAGTGTTTACATTTGTAACTGTAACGCCATAAATTCTTTTAATTGCGTTTCTAATTTGAACTTTGCTTGCACCTTTTTTAACAATGAAAGTAAATTTGTTATTTTCACTTGTTGCTGTAGCACTTTTTTCAGTGATTAATGGTTCAAGGATTGTTTCAAAATCAGCGATTGTTGCTTTGTTTGTTTTAACTTCAGGAGTAACTGTAGCAACTTCTTTCTTTCTAGCCATTACTTAACTTCCTCCCTATTTATTTCCATTTAATGAAGCTTCAATACGTTTGACATCTTCTTTAGAAACAATAACTTTTTCGTTATTGAGAAGATCATAAACGCTAATGTTTCCAACACATCTTAAGGTAACATTGCTTACGTTATTTGCACCTTGGAGAAGTAATGGATCTTCACTTACGATAAGTGTTTTGACATCTTCAGCTTTAAATGTAGCAAGTAATTTAATAACTTCTTTTGTTTTTCCGCTAACTGTTAAGTTGTCGAGAACAATTAAGTTTTTCTTTGTCTTTAAGCTGAATGCGCTCTTTAATGCTAGTGCATGAGCTTTCTTGTTTTGTTTGATTTTGAAGTTTTGTTCTCCTGTAGGACCGAAGACTGTACCGCCTCCAACCCAAATAGGTGATCTTGTGGAACCTGCTCTTGCTCTTCCGGTCCCTTTTTGCCTAAATGGTTTCTTTCCTCCACCTGAGACCTCAAATCTTTTCTTTGTCTTTGCAGTTGCTTGTCTAGCATTTGCTTGTGATGTTAAGACAGCATCGAACATAACTTGGTTATGTGCTTCAACACCGAATACATCTTTGCTTAAGCTAACAGAACCAACTTCGGAACCATCTTGGGAATAGACTTTAACTTTTAAATCCGCCATAATTTTCTCCCTTCTAGTTATTTAGTTTCTGCTGATGCAACACTTCTATCGATAACTGGTTTAACAGTTGTCTTTTGAAGAGCTGGCTTAACAGCACTTCTAATTTTAACAATTGATTTCTTTGGTCCTGGGATTCCACCTCTTACTAAGATGTAATTCTTATCTGCATCAACTTTAACAACAATTTGATTTAAGACTGTTGCACTTTGATTTCCCATATGACCTGACATTTTCTTACCTGGAATAACACGGTTGTTGCATCTACCATTGTTAGCAAATGAACCTTGTCCTCTATGATATCCAGATCCATGTCCTTTAGGTCCGATTGCGTGGCCCCATCTCTTAATGACACCAGCATAACCTCTACCTTTACTTGTTCCAATGACATCGATTATGTCACCAGCTTTGAATAAATCTGCTTTGATTTCGTTACCTACTTCAAATCCGATCATTTCATCACCCTTTAATTCGTATAAGAATTGTTTTGGAGTGACATTGGCCTTTTGGAAAATTCCTTTTTCAGCTTTGTTTAATAATCTTTCTTTCTTATCTTCATAACCGATTTGAATTGCTTCATATCCGTCATGTTCTTTTGTTTTCTTTAAGGTAACTACATTTGGTAAGACTTCAACGACTGTGACAGCATACATTGTTCCATCTTCAGTGTAGACTTGAGTCATACCCATTTTTCTACCGATGATTTCTTTCATTCGTCTTACCCTCCTTATAATTTGATATCGATATCAACACCACTTGGAAGATCTAATCTTCTAAGAGCATCGATTGTATCGCTGTTTGGATTGACAATATCAATGATTCTCTTATGTGTTCTGATTTCGAATTGTTCACGAGCATCTTTATATTTATGGACAGCTCTTAAGATTGTGTAGACTTGTTTTTCCGTTGGTAGTGGAATAGGTCCTACTACACTAGCACCTGTCTTAGTGATTGCATTTACAATTTTGCTAACGCTCATATCAAGAACTTTGTGATCGTAAGCTTGTAAACGAACTCTAATTTTTTTAACCTTTGCCATGAATTCGCTCCTTTCGTACATATGCCTACCTGCTCCACACGAATTACCTGACCACCATCATGACAACGCTTATGGGTGTATCAGCAACCTCGCATTTCAACGCTTTCCGTAAGCCTTAATATAATACTATATATAGATAAATATAGTCAAGCGTTTTTTTAACATTTTTTTCTATTTTTTAAAAGTGCAAAAACATACGATTAAATCCACACTTTTTAATAATTTAAACCATAGTTTTTGACTAAGTTAACACTAGTTTATTAGTTATTTTTACCTATTTCAAGATAATTCTAAAAAATCCTTAAAATTTAATTCTTTTGTTCTTTTTTTGTTAAAAAAATTAAAATTTGATGTCAAGAATTTATTAAAATATTTGGAAAATTAAGTATTGGTTTTTCTAAGAATATAAATGCCATTTTTTATTTGCATTTAATGAAATTTACTTATTAAAACTGAATTCACAACCACAATAATCTTGACGATAAGTATTAAATCTTTTTGAGATATCAACACCTATGTCTTGACCGTTATTCTTTTTAAAATCTGTAGGTATAAAAATTACTTTTTTTGAATATTTCTCCTCAAGGGCTTTCCCTGCTTCATTAATAAAATCAACATCTTTATTACGTGAAACAGTCATGATGGTTGTAACATAAGGAAAATTATTATTTAACGCAAAAATAAAGGCTCTATCGATTCTTTTTGCAATACATATTTTACATCTATTTTGCCCTTCTTTTTCATTAGCGTAAGGGAGAATATCTTTTTTAAATTCATCATAGTTATATACATCCGTAATAATTTTAATGTTCGATTTAAGCTTTCCATTTAAAAAATTTACATAGCGAGTCAAAGCATTTAAACGCATTGAATACTCTTCAAAAGGATAAATATTAGAGTTTGAAAAATATATAGTAATATCAAATAAATCGATTAAAAAAGGCAAAGGAAAAGATGAACAAGCTCCACAACAAACATGAAGTAATAATTTAGGTAATTCCCCTTCTTTATAACTCTTTTTTATTTCGTGATAAGTTTTTAAAAATTCTAAATAATAATTCTCTTTCATATTAATTCGTATTATAGCAAATAAACGATCGAATTATTGAAATATTGGTTAAAATGCATAAAATATAAAGTATGGATTTTAACTTATACTTAATATATGGGTACATAGCATTAATAGCACTACTATTACTTATATTTATATTTTTTTCATATTACATTAAGTTTTTTAAAGCATCTTCTAAAAAAGATCGCACTTTAGCTGATGGTAAAGTTAATTATAATTTCGCAATATTAATTCCTGCTAGAAACGAATCTAAAGTCATTTCTAATATTTTAGAATCTTTAAAAAATCAAAGTTATGATAAATCTAACTATAAAGTTTTTGTAATCACAGAAAAAGAAGATGATAAATCAAATCCAATTGCTTTAAGTTATGGATTTAATTATATAGTTAGACAAGACATCGAAAATAAAAGAACAAAAGGATTTGCTTTAAAAGAAGGCTATGACTACTTGATTAAAAACAAGGTTGATTTTGATGCCATAGTTATTTTAGATGCTGATAATATAGTCGATTCAAAATATTTAGAAGAATTAAATAAACTTAAAAACGAAGGTCACCAAGTTGGAGTAGGAAAGCGTTATTCGACTAATACTAATTCTTCTATTATTAGTGCTTCTAGTGGATTATTGTTCTCATTCCAAGCCAATTTTGTGAATAAAGCTAGAACTGAGTTATTTAAAAAATTTGCAATAAACGGGACAGGATATTATGTCGATAAAAAATTAATTGAAGACGCTGGAGGTTGGATATTTTTAGGTTTAACTGAAGACGTGGAATTAACTAGATATTGTTATTATCATGGGGTTGATATGGGATATAATCCAAACGCAATTTTTTATGATGAACAACCTCTTGATTATAAAACTATGCATAAGCAACATGTTCGTTGGATTTGGGGCTATTTTAATAAAAATACTTTAATTCCTTTTAAAAAAGGTGGTGTTAAATATTCTAAAACCTCTTTTTTAGCTATGCTTGAATATCGTTTATCTATGGGGCTATTTATTTTCTTTGAAGCAGCTTTTGCATTACATGTAATTTATTCATTAATTATGAGTATAGTTGCTTTTAGTTATGGGAATATTCAATATGCACTAATCAACTTATGTATTGTTTTAATAGAAATTATTTTCATGTTTGCAATTTGTTCAATTGCTAATTTAATTGAACTAATAATTGTTAATAATAAAATTAACGCAACTAAAAAAATGAAAGTTAAACTAGTTGTTTTTGGATTCATTTTTTGGTCAGACTTCTTCTTTAGTTTATTAGATGGCTTCTTCCATCCAAAAAAACGTTATACTTGGGAAAAAATTAAACATACTGGTGATTTAGAACTCTAATTTTAATAAATAAGTTAAGTTTTGTAGGTTTTTTTATTAAATTTATATAAAATTTTGCTTATGAAATTTAATTATTAAGCAACAAAAAAGGGGCTGTTGAATAACTAAGATTTAAAAGGTTATCAGCAGCCTTTTTGTTTTTTCATAAAAAACGCCAATTTGCGATATTTTATTGGCGTTTATATAATAATCTTTGCTTAGGAGATTATTATATATGGGTTATTTTACCACAACTCAGCTATTTTTGGATATTCCTACACGAATAGATGTTAAGGAGAGCCAAAAAA
>CASGAD010000027.1 GCA_949299335.1 uncultured bacterium
AAACTGTGGCCTGAATTACCTCGAAACAGTCGAACTGTAAATATGAAAATACAGGTACACAGCATAGTTAGATTATACCCGGGGAAAGGAAAAGTTATCTAATCTCTAAATCCGGGTACGATTAGATAATACGTAATTATGGAAGAAAAAGTAGTTGAACAAGAAGGCATAAGCCTTGCTGACATTTGGGCTATTATTAAAAAATATTGGGTAGGTTTAGTTTGTATAACTGCTGGATGTATGCTTTTAGGAGTTTTAGGCGCATTTTTTGTTTTACCTAAAAGTTATACTGCAACTCAAAGTGTAGTATACTTAGAAACATCTTCAGATAGTCAAGTCACTGAAGGGGAAATCTCAACTAGCCGTACAATTGTTCAAATTGCAGCTGAATTTATGGCTGATAAACCAGTTTATGTTGAGACATGTGATAAGTTAAAAACTAATTATAATATTGAAATTGATTATAAAGATTTAATGGATTCTTTAACTGTTACTAGAAGCAGTGATTTAAAAATTTCTTTTACATATAAATCTAAAAATAAAGAAGAAATCCCTGATGTAATCAATACTTTTACAACTACAGCAGTTAATTTCGCTGAAACAAAACTCTTACTTGAACACTCTTTTAGTATTTTCTCTGATATCACTGATGATGACGTTGAAGATGAATCTACTTCTAAAGTCTTAGTAATTGGAGCTAGTGTTGTTGTAGGTTTAGTCATCGGTATCTGCTATGAATTTATAATGAATTCATTAGACAAGACCATTAAAGATAGAAAATACATTGAAGAAGCATATAACGTTAAAGTTATTGGTTTAATTCCTGATTTATTAGAATCAAAGGATAGAAAGTCTTATTAATGAGGGGCAAGTAAAATGAGAAAGAAAAAAGAGGTAATTGAAGAAAGAATCATCGTTGAAGACTTATCTTCTTACGCTGGTGAAGCATACCAAAAATTACAAGTTAATATAGATTTAGCTAATGTTGATAATAAGTATAAAGTAATTGGTGTTACTTCCTCATTAAAAAGTGAAGGTAAATCTACAACCTTAGTCAATTTAGCTAATATTTATGCAAAAAAAGGCAAAAAAGTCGTAATTTGTGACTTTGACTTAAGAAGACCATCAATCCATTTTTATTTTAGAAAACCTAATGAACATGGAATTGTTGATTATTTACTTGGAGAAACTTCAAAAGAAGATTTAATTAAACATTCAACTGAAGGAATTGATTTTATTAATAGAGGTAAGGCAACCCCATTTCCAGCTGAGATTCTTGAAAGTCCTAAATTAGGAGCAATATTAGAAGAACTAAGAAGAAATTATGATTTAGTCTTTATTGATTGCCCACCAATTTTAGTAGCTGCTGATACAACATTAATCTCGAAACATTTAGATGGAATTATCGTAGTTGTTAAAACAAATTATGCAACTAAAGAAATGGTTGGTGAAACATTTAGAACATTAAAAGACGGGAATGTAAATGTAATTGGTTGCGTTATGACAGATGTTCCTAGTAAACGAGGATATTATAGTTATTACGACGGATATCATGATTAATAAGGAGCCTTCAAGGTTCCTTTTTTAGAGGTAGTAAATGATTTATAACCAATTTATTATTTTTTATAAAAAAAGAGGATTAGTTCCGACTTCAGTAGATTTATTAGATTTCATTAAAAGCTATAAATCTGAACATGATTTAAGTGATGAAGAAATCTATAAACTATTTGAAAAGGAATTTCATTTTTGTGATGACTATGAAAATGTAATTTGTCCAACTTTAACTTCTTTTTATCCTGAAAGTATCATTTTTAAGATTATCACTTTAGGTTTATCATCTGATTTATCTATTTATGAAAGATTATTTGTAATTGATAAAATCAATGAAGAATTTCATCATAATTACCTTCTAAAGCATAAACGAATGACTAATGTCCTTCTATCAATTTATTTAGAATTTATTAGTGAATATTTATTATGCAACGAATATGATAAAGCTTTAGAAATTGCTAAAGAATTATTTTTAGATAGATTAGATTCTAATGATTTATACATTTTTGTCAGATATTATATAAACATTTTTGGAGGCCGTTACGACTCTAAAGAACTTGATTATTCTAAAGGATTTGTAAGAAATGAGCACATGTTCATTTTAAATTTTATATATTGTGTTCGTATTGAAGATTATCAAAAGGCTATCGAAGCTTTAGAGGACTTACGTGAAATTAGTCCTTTAAATTATTATTTATTAGGTTTTAGACATATCGATCCATTTATTCGAGACTATAAACAATTAAACTTAAAAATAGTAAATAAATTAGTCAGATATTATAAAGGAATGAAATTAAAAGAACCATTAATTAATACTGATTTATTCTTTTTTGTTGCAAAAGTCTTTGAAAATTTCATTTTTTGCTATCATGGGTGGGAAAAATTTAATGACTATAACCGTAATTATTTCTTAAGTAAATATGATATTTCTCAAGAAGATAAAATGGCAATTTTAGGTATTGATAGTTATCTTAAGAATTTTAATGAACCTTGCTTAGTATATTTTAAATACTTATTAACTTATTTAAAAAACGATGAAAAAAATATAAATGCAGCTAATAATGTAAACCCTAATGCAACTAGAGTATTTACAAGTAAATTCTTAGAGAAGGCCTTTAGAGAATTAGTTGCTTCTCATATTGTTGATGTAGTAGATGAAAGAACTAAGGTTTATGTGGCTAGAGACGAATTACATATATTAGCTGATTATTATTACCAAGAGATGTATATGGATACATATAACCTTGCTACACCTTTTGATGAAAATAATTATAGAAAAGATAATTAAAAGCAGTTAATTAAGCCTAAATTTATTATAAAAGTAAAATAATTTGTTATAATTTAAACATGAACGAAATTTATAAAAAAACTTTTACTTTAACTAATAATTTATATGATAGAACCGACACTCTTAAACCATCTAGCATTTTTGATTTATCACAAGAAATTAGTGGTAATCATGCTGATATTTTGGGGTGTGGTTTTATAGATTTTATTAATAAAGGATTGATTTGGGTTATAGTTAGAAATTATGTAGAATTTATTAAGCCAATTAGACATCATAGTAGTTTAAATTTAGAAACTTATTTATTAAAACCAAGATTTGTAGAATTTCCTCGAGAAGTTCGCTTTTATGATGAAAATAACGATTTACTCGCTGTTTCTAAGTCTATTTGGATGATTTTAGATACTAAAAATTTTGATGTTATGACTCCTGATATATTCAATAATATTGATTATAGTGTTGTGCCAACTTATTTTAATAATAGATTAAAAAAGCTACCTCTTATTGACAAAGAAAAATTAAGCTTTAATAAAGAATTTTATGTAACTTATTCTATGCTTGACCATAATGGACATTTAAATAATACCCATTATTTAGATTTCTTTTTGGATGTTTTTATGCCAAGTAAAGATATTAAGTCATTACAAATTGAATATGTTAAACAAGGATTTTTAGGCGATAAAATCGCTTTATTTACATATAAAGAAAATGGCAAAGATTATTTATATGGTTATAAAGATAAAGATTTAATTTTTTATATGGAAGTAAGCTATATGGAGGAAAAACAAAATGAAAATAAATAAGGTAATTAGTGAAGCTTTAAAAGAAGGAAAACCTGTTGTTGCCTTGGAATCTACGATTATCTCTCATGGTATGCCTTATCCTAGAAATGTAGAATGTGCTTTGGCAGTTGAAAAAGTAATTAAAGAAAATGGTGCGATTCCAGCGACAATTGGAATTATTGATGGAGAACCAATAATTGGTATGACCCCTGAAGAAATTGAGGAATTCGGAAAGAAAAAGGGAATTGCTAAATGTTCAAGAAGAGATTTACCTATTATTTTTGCTACAAAAAAGTGGGGAGCAACAACTGTTAGTGCGACAATGATTTTAGCCTCGTTAGCTGGCATAGAATTTTTTGTAACTGGCGGAATCGGTGGTGCTCATAGAAAAGCCAATGAAACCTTTGATGTTAGTGCGGATTTAGATGAATTAGGAAAAACAAACGTTAGTGTTATTTGTGCAGGTCCAAAAGCGATTTTAGATTTACATTTAACAATGGAATATTTAGAGACTAAAGGTGTGCCTGTAATTGGCTATAATACAGATAATTTACCAGCTTTCTTTACCAGAACAAGCGAACTTAAAGTTGATTATAATGCTAAATCACCTTTAGAAATTGCAAAAATTATTAAGTGTAAAAGAGATTATAAACTTGATGGCGGAGTTTTAATTTGCGATCCGATTCCTGAAGAATATTCAATGGATAGTAATTACATTAATCAAGAAATTGATAAAGCACTTAAAGAAATGGAAGAAAAACACGTTACAGGAAAAGACGAAACCCCATTCTTGCTTTCTAAAATAGTAGAGCTAACTGGCGGAAAGAGTCTTGATACAAATATTCACTTGATTTTAAATAATGCCAAGTTAGGCGCTAAAATCGCATGTGAATATGCTAAATTAAGAAAGGAATAATTTATGCATAACTCGTTACTTTTAATTGGTGGTTCTAATATTGATTTTATTGCAACTTCAAAAGAAAAGCTTGCAAAAAAGACTTCAAATATCGGTTTTGTTTCGATAACTAATGGAGGGGTAATGAGAAATATTGCTGAAAATTTAGCAAGATTAGGCAATAAAATTGACTTCATTACAGCAATCGGGAATGATCCGTTAGGAATGGCTTTAAAAGCTGAACTCGTTGAATTAGGAATTAATGTCTATGCTCCTAAAACTGATAAAAGCACTGGTTCATATATCGCCATCAATGATTCAAATCATGATTTAGTTGCTGGAGTTTGTGACAATAGAATTTATGATGATTTGACTATAGAGTTTTTAAAGGAGCATGAAGACTTAATTAATAAACATGAATATATTGGAATAGATACAAATTTGAATCAAGAAGTTATCGATTACTTATTTAAGAATTTCCCAAATAAGAAATTCATAATTGATGGTATATCTCCTGTTAAAGTCTTAAAAATTAAAGATTATTTAGATAATATTTTCCTAATTAAATGTAATATCTATGAAGCTAGAGCATTAATGGGAATTGATTTAATAGAAAGAGATTTAGTAAGTGGTTTACTTGCTAGAGGGGCTCAAAACGTAGTTGTTTCTCATGGTAGTAGTGATGTCTATTTTGGAAGTAATCATCGTAAAGTTGATTTAGTTCATGTTGATGAGGTCAAAGATTTTGTAAATACAACTGGTTGTGGAGATGCTTTAACAAGTGGCGTTATTGACCACTTCCTAGCCGGAACTAAATTAAAAGATGCAGTAGCTTTTGGAAATGAATTATCTAAAGTTACATTGATGAGTAGTGGCGCAACTTCTAAAGAAATTTCTAAATTTGCAAACAAGTAAATAAAGGCACCAGATAAACTACTTTAATATTAAAGTTGTTTATTATGGTGCTTTTTTTCTCAATCTTAAATGTTATAATAAAATTGGCATATCGTGGAGGATATAAGATGAAATACAATGTTGAAATGTATAAAGACAATATTGCTTTAATTCACGTAGATAATGAATTGAATCTTAAAGCAACTTTAGTCTCTTTTGGTGCAGGTGTTTACGCCTTAAGTTTTAAGGACAAACCAGTAATTTTAACTCTTAGGGATATTGAAGACTATTTATATTCAGCTCAATATTATGGAAAGACATTAGGCTCAGTTGCTGGTAGGCTTAAAAAAGATGGATTAATTGATGGAGTCGAATACCATTTAGTTCCTGAAATTGGCAAAAATTTTGCTTTACATGGAGGAATGCTAAAGTCAATTTCTTATAAAAACTGGGATTATAAAATTAAAGAAACTAATAAAAAATTAGATGTGACTTTTTCATTCTCAACAAGAAATAATGAGGGTGGTTATCCAGGTAAAACAAGAATTTATGTTACATATTCATTTTTAAAGAATAAAGATGAATTTAAATTATTATTTAAAGCAACTACACCAAGTGATGCCGTATTTTGTAATCTCTCCAATCATATGTATTTTAATTTTAATACACATGATATAAGTGATTATTATCTAAAGATGAATGTTAACGAAGTTGCAGTGACCGAACCTAATTTATTAATTATTGATAAAACTGCTGTCCCTGCACATTTAGATTTTAATAAGGCTAGTAAATTAAATAAGAGAATGGAATACATCGAAAAACACGACTTTAAAAAGACAATCGATGATACATTCATCTTCTCTTCAATGCCAGGGAAAGTCACTTTAAGTAATAATGAAGTTAAACTTGATATTACAACTGACTGTAGTTCAATGAATATCTATGTTGATAACTCATTAACTCCTGTTAAGTTTACTGCAAGAGATGATTACGATATGAGACGTGGAATTGCTCTAGAGCCACAACGTTTCCTATTAAATAAAGATGAAATAATTTTACGTAAGGGTGATGTTTATAAGAACTATATAGATTATAAATTTAAGGAACGTTAAAAATGATTTTGGATACGATTGATAATTTAGTTTTATATGCAAAATATCATCTAGATTTAGATGATGAGTTAGATCAGATTTATTTGCGTAATGCGTTATTAAACGAACTTAATTTGCCTCATCCAAATAATGAATTTAATTATAAAGATGAAGAGGAAATTAAAAAGAGTATTGTCCCAGATAAATTAATCGATGAATTAAATTCCTATTTTATGAATGTACTAGGAATGAATGAAAAGGATGCAGAACTTAAATACACTAAAATCATGGGATTACTAACTAAGAGTCCTAGCGAAGTAAATAATAAGTTCCAAACTATCTACAAAAGTAAAGGCGATAAAGAAGCTTTAGAATATTTATACGATTTATCAATAAAAAATTATTATTTCCAAAAAACTAAAGTTGATAAAAATATTGTTTGGAGTACACAATATCCTTCTAAAAATATCGAGGTTAGTATTAACCTTTCTAAACCAGAAAAAAGCAATAAAGATATTGCTAAATTATTAGTGAAACCTAGCCCAAGTGAAATTAAATATCCTAAATGTTTACTTTGCTTAGAAAATTTAGGTTTTGCAGGGAATTATTCTCATCCAGCTAGAGAAAATATTCGTGTAATTCCTTTATCATTAAATAATGAAGAGTGGTATTTGCAATATTCTCCTTATGGTTATTTTTATAAACATTGTATAGTTTTTTCAAAGAACCACTCTAACATGGTTATTAATAATGGTACCTTTAAAAAACTTTGTGACTTCGTTGATAAGTTCCCTTCATTTTTTATAGGATCCAACGCTGATTTGCCTATTGTTGGTGGCTCTATTTTAAATCACGAACATTATCAAGGCGGTGAACATTTATTACCAGTAATGAAAGCTAAAACTAAAAAAGAGTATAAGTTAGCTAATTATAAAGAAACTAAACTATATAAGTTAGATTGGTATAATACATGTTTACTTTTAACATCTAAAAATAAAGATGAAATCGTAGAAATTGCTACAAAAATCTTAGAGGCATGGAGAGATTATGATGATGTTAATAACGATATCATTTCTCATAGTGGCGAAACTAGACACAACACAATTACTCCATCAATTAGAAAAGAAAATGATACTTATTATCTATACTTAATTTTACGTAATAATAGATGCGATGAAAAATATCCTGATGGTATTTTCCATGCTCATAAAGAGTATCATCATATTAAAAAAGAAGGTATAGGAATTATTGAAGCGATGGGTTTATTCATCCTTCCTGCTAGATTAATTAGACAAGAAAACGAAATTAAAGATGTACTTAATTTAGGTCTTACAAAAACTCAAATTTTAGAAAAATACCCTGATTTAGCAGACTTTTTAGGTATGATTAATGAATTGAAGACTAATTATAATAAAGATACTATTGATAAAGACATTAATGCTTATATCGAAAATGTTTGTCAAAATATATTGATTAATACAGCAGTATTTAAAGATAATGATATCGGGATTAAAGGTCTTGATACATTCATAGGAGGTTTAAAACTATAATGACAACCGAAGAAATGAAAAAAGAGTTTTTAAAACTTTATAAAGAAGAGCCACATTATTATATCGATACAGGTGGAAGATTTGAAATTTGTGGCAACCATACAGACCATAATCATGGATTATGTTTAGTTGCTAATTGTTCTTTAAGAATTAAAGCTGTAGTAAATAAGAACCCTAATTTAGTAAGAGTATTAAGCAAAGGGTATAAGTACTTTGAATTTGATATTTCAGATTTGGCATATAAAAGCACCGACTATCCAGCGACTATGGCTATTGCTAGAGGAATCTTATTTAAACTTAAAGATTTAGGTTATAAGATTGGTGGATTTGACGCTTATATTTCTAGTGAAATTCCTGATGGAAGTGGCGTAAGTAGTAGCGCAGCAATTGAATCATTATTTGGGTATATTATTTCTTATTTATATAATGATAAGAAAATAACACCGTTAGTAGTTGCTAAGGTTGGTCAATTTAGTGAAAATAATTATTTCAAAAAACCTAGTGGGTTATTAGATCAAATTGGAACATCTTATGATAGTTCTAACTTTATTGATTTTAAAAATATTGACGATCCAGTTATAGACACTTTGCCATTTGATTTACCTTTAACACTATATTTAATTAAAAGTGTTGGTGATCATGCAAATTTAACTCCTTTATATGCTGCTATTCCAAATTCAATGTATAAAGTTGCAGGATTATTAGATAATCAAAAGTTCTTAAGAGATTGTAATGATGAGAATGTATTTACTAAAATTGATAATTTAAATGTTGACGATAGTGTAAAAAGAAAGGCAAAACATTTCTTTATTGAAAATGAAAATGTTAGACATGCTAAAAAAGCTATTGAAGCTAAAGATGTAGAAGGATTTTTAAAAGCAATTAGAGATTCTCAAAATTCAAGTAATGCAAATTTAGAAAATACGTTTGTTAGAGGCGAGTTTGAAGGTTCACCTCAAGACATCATAGAAAATGTTTCTAATTTTATTAAAGGCCATGGCGCAATAAGAATACATGGTGGAGGATTTAAAGGAACTGTTCTTGCTTTCATCAAAAATGATTTCGTTAACGAGTTTGATGAGTTTGTAAAGGTTAATTATCCAGGTAAATATTATAAAGTTGTTATTTCACCTAAGGCTGTGAATTATAAAGAGTTCTAAGAAAAAAAGTATCGATAAATTCGATACTTTTTTATTATTTTAAAAAATACTTGTCATTATTTAATAACTTGTCCCATGTTTCAAGTTGCTTTTTGCTTGGGACAAAAATATAATCATAATTTCTTCCTAATTCATTATAGTCAAAGCCATAGCCAACTAAGAATTTATTTTGTGTTAAACTTACACCAACAACATCAGCGGTTAAATCTACTTTTCTAAGTGGCTTTTTATCAATTAGACATACAATTGTGATTGATTTAGGTTGATAATTAAGTTGAATATATTGCTTTAAATAATTAAGGGTTAAACCTGTGTCGATAATGTCTTCAACAATATAAACATCTTTTCCTTTAATATTTTCGCTTATATCTTTTTTTAAGTGAATAACTCCGGTTGATGAAGTGCCACTATAACTAGAAACTTGAATAAAATCAACTTTCATTTCAAATTTACACTTTTTAATTAAGTCATTGAAAAAAGGTTCAGCGCCCTTTAATACACTAATAAAAACAGGGATTGTAGTTTGATTTTCAAATCTTTTGTTTAACTTATTTGCAACTTCACTTGCAATTTCCTCAATTTGCTCTTTACTAAAAATAACCTCATTTGTCATAAAATTACCTCAAAAAGTATCTTCTATCATATTGTTTTATTTTTTAAAAATCACGAAAAATAATCGATTAAGTCGAAAAATTAATTTTGTTTTAATGCGATTTAAGGCATTTTAGGCCCTTATAAATATAATTTATAAGAGTCTTGTTTAAAATAGTGATATTTTGTTTCAAAGTAGAAAATTTTACATTAAGTTTAGAGATTTTTACATTTAAATCAGTGTAAGCGCTTTCATAAAATATTTATGTATTGAGAAGCAGTCTTTTGAACGCTTCCTAGGAATTATTAGGAGGAAAAATAAAAAATTATGAAAAAGAAATTAATTCCAATGTTCGCACTCGGTTTATTCGGCATTTTAGCAACATCATGTTCACAAAAAACATGGAATTGGGAAGATGCATCAAGTGACGGAGTCTTAAAGTATGCTCTTTTAATTGGCCAAATCGACCATAATGACTCAGCTGCTAGAACCGCTGGTATTCGTGAAGCTTTAGGAACAAGACCTACAGAGCACAAAACAAATGCAAATACTGAAACAGCAGTTGAAGGAAAACTTACTTTAGGTGGAACACAATATACAGTAAAAGAAGTCGCTTCAGGTGAACAAAAATCAACAGCTGGTGCTACTTGGGATCAACAAACAGCAACAACTTCAACAGAAGCTTGGCTTAATGCTAATCCAGATATCGATTTCTTTGTATCAAACAATGATGGTATGGCTGAAGGCGCTATTGGTGCTAGTAACTGGGTAGAAGGAATGCCAATTTTCGGTTATGATTCTAACCAATCAACATTAAGCTATATTAAAGATGGCAAAATTATGGGTACAGTTAACCAAAACGCACCTGCACAAGCTGCAGCAATTTATATGGCAGCTAGAAACGCTATCGATGGTAAGACTGGCGCAGATGTTTACACTGAAGGATTTACAAAAGATTCAAGTGGTGGTTATGGTAAGATTGGTTCAACAGTTAACTATAACTCAAAAGATCATTCATTATTAGTCGACAACGTCGCAGTTACAGCAGCAAACGTCGATTCATTTATGACAGATGATATTACATCATTAGCAGAAGCTGGTGTTAAAAAAGGTACTACACCAAAAGTTAAAGTATGGCAATCATACTATTCAGAAACAGATACCTTCTTAACAACTTCAATGCAACCATTATTTGAATACTATAAAGGTTTATTCAATTTTGATGTTACAGTTGCTAAAGGTGATGGCAGTGATGATACAAAGAGCTTAGGTTTACTTGATACAGCATTAGGTTCAGGAGATTACGAAGCTTACATTATCAACATGGTTAAGACAACAAGTACACAAAGTTACTTAGATAAGATTGCTGATTCATTAAAAGCAACAGAAACTAACCCAACCGATGTCCCAATTATCTTCTGGAACAGACAAGGTACAAATGATGATGGCACAACCGATACAGTAAATATGGCTGATGCTAGATTCAAGACAATCTTATACGTTGGATTCGACGCTATTCAAGGTGGCGAATTACAAGGTGAAATGATTGTAGATTACTTTGAAAATCTTGCTAAATAAAATTTAAATTATACGTTTAAACAAGTCCATTTGCTTAGCAATGGACTTGTTGCTTGTGAGAAGGAATTATTATGGAGAACAAATACATACTAGAAATTGATGGATTATCAAAATCTTTCGGTAAGAATAGAGTTTTGAAAGATATACATCTTCATGTTAAACCAGGAGAAATCCTTGGATTAATGGGTGAAAATGGTGCTGGAAAATCTACAATGATGAAGTGTCTTTTTGGTATTTATTCTCGTGATAGTGGAACCATTAAGTTAAATGGAGAAACTATTTCATTTTCTGGACCTAAAGAAGCATTGGAAAAAGGTGTCGCAATGGTTCACCAAGAACTTAATCAATGTCTTGATAGAACTGTTTTAGACAATATGTTTTTAGGAAGATATCCTACTCGTGGCGGATTAATAGTCGATGAAAACATGATGTATGATAAGTGTATTAAATTATTTAATGAACTTGATATAAATCAAAGTCCAAAAACTATCATGCGTACTATGTCAGTCTCTCAAAGACAAATGTGTGAAATAGCTAAAGCTGTTTCTTACAATTCAAAAGTTATTATTCTTGACGAGCCTACATCTTCTTTGTCAGAAAGAGAAGTCAAAAAGTTATTTCAAATTGTTAGAAAATTAAAAAGCAAGGGAATAAGTTTCGTATTTATTTCTCACAAAATGGATGAGATATTCGAATTATGTGATCAAGTCGTTATTTTACGTGATGGCGCAGTCACTTTAGATAAACCAGTTAAAGAAACAGATTTAAACGAATTAATCAAAGCAATGGTTGGTCGTTCTTTAGAATCACGTTTCCCGCCTCTAACAAATACTCCAGGTGAAACGGTTTTAACTGTTAAAAATCTTTGTACAAAATATCAACCTCGATTAGACAATGTTTCTTTCGACTTGAAAAAGGGCGAAATTTTAGGAATCTATGGCTTAGTTGGTGCTGGTAGAAGTGAATTATTAGAGTCACTTTTTGGTGCTAGAACAGTTTCTGAAGGTGAAATTATTTATAATGGTAAAAGAATTTTATTTACTTCACCTAAAGAAGCTATGGATGAAAATTTTGCATTAGTTACTGAAGAAAGAAAAATTAATGGTATGTTTGGCAAAGAAGATTTAGTTTATAACACATGTATTACTAACATTGATAAATACAAAACATTTGGTGTTATTTCTGAATTAAAAATGAAAAATGCTGCTGAAAAAGAAGCAAAAGCAATGCATGTCAAATGTACTTCAGTAAATGATAATATTTCCGCTTTGTCTGGTGGAAATCAACAAAAAGTTATTATTGGTAAATGGCTAGAAAGAAATCCAGATGTATTCTTGATGGATGAACCTACAAGAGGTATCGATATTATGGCTAAATATCAAATTTACGAATTGATGATTGAACTCGCTAATAAAGGAAAGAGTATTATCATGGTTTCAAGTGAAATGCCAGAAATTCTAGGCGTCACAAATAGAATTGTAGTTATGTCAAACTACAAAGTAGCTGGCGTAGTTAACACAAAAGAAACAAATCAAGAAGATTTGCTTAGACTTTGTGCAAAATATTTATAGAAAGGAACGTTTATGGAAAATAATGAAACAAGTGGAAAAGTATTTCAAAATCCATTTGAAACTAATCCTGACTTTAACGCTTATTTAGATGAACTTGCTAATTTACGAGCTGATGGAGAAACTAAATTAATTCAACTTCGTGAAGAAAATAGAGAAGTCAAATTAAATAAGCAACTTGAAAAAGAAGTCAAAAACAAAATTATTGCAAATAATAAAGAGTTGATGGTTGAAGCAACTCGTATTAAAAAAGAAAATAGTGCTAGAGTAAAAGAAATTGTTCTCGAAGCATGTGCTAAAGCTGAAGAAGAAGGTAATGTTTATTATAAAGAAGTAACTGAAGATGCTTTAGCAAGAAAATTAGAAGCTAAAGCTAAAACTAAAGCAAGAAAAGAAGAAATTATTGCTGAGCATAAAATTAAAGTTAATGAAATTACCGATTCTTACAATGAAAAAATCAAAAATGCTACAGATCCTGCTGAAAAGGGTAAGTTAAGAAAAGCAAAATTCATTGATCTTAAATCAGAAAATATTTCCTTCAAATCTAAAAAAGAAGAAAATAAATCTGAATATGAAACTGCTTATCAAGGCGTAAAAGATGATATCTATAATGCTTTCTTAGCTAAAGATAATTATCATGTCAAAGTTAGAAATGGACATAGAGGAATTAAAGAATTCTTTGAAAATTACATTAGAACCTATTCTTATAATTTTAAATTAAGTAAATGGTTATTAAAGAACGCATTAAATATTATTGTTGTATTATTCTTCTTATTCTCAATCTTCTATGCATTATCACTTGGTAAGAACTTATTTACTGGACCTAACATTCTTAATATCTTAGGACAATCCTCAGTTAAAGTATTCTTCTCACTTGGTGTTGCTGGATTAATTCTCTTGGCTGGTACCGACTTATCAATTGGTCGTATGACTGGATTAGGTGCTTCCTTCTTCAATATGATATTAGCTAAGACAACTTATGAATCATCTTTTGGCTTTACAATTGATGTTCTAAATTGGCCAGTTGGAGCAAAAATCTTCTTAGCATTCCTTATACCAATCTTACTTTGTGTATTCTTCTCTGGAATTGCTGGATTCTTCTCAGCTAAATTCAAGATGCACCCATTCATCACAACATTATCAACTCAATTATTAATTTATGGCTTAATGATGTTAAGTTATGGACAACATTCGGCCTTCAATATGGATCAAACTTTAAAGAGAACCTTAGCAGGACAAAGTTATATAAATATCATTCTCTTTGCGGTATTAACAATAGCAGTTGTCTGGTTTATCTGGAACAAAACAAAGTTTGGTAAAAACATGTACGCTGTTGGTGGAAACGCTGAAGCCGCTTCAGTAAGTGGAATTTCAGTATTTGGTACAACTTTTGCAGTCTTTATTATGGCAGGAGTCCTTTATGGATTAGGTGGCGCCGCAACTGCATTACAAGGAAGTGGTGCTAACGCTAACACTGGTTATGGTACAGAATTAGATGCTATTGCTGCTTGTGTTGTCGGTGGAATTTCCTTCTCGGGTGGTATTGGTAAAATCTCTGGTGCTGTTATCGGTACAATTATCTTCCAAGGTATGACATACTGTTTAACATTCTTAGGATTTGATGTTAACATTCAATACATCTTCAAAGGTATTATCATTATGGCTGCTGTCTGCTTAGACTCAGTTAAATATCTTAAGAAGAAATAATTAATCGAAATTAAACTAAATAATAGGCCTAGTTCTGATAGTAGAATTAGGCTTTTATCTTAATGAAATATATAATTAATGTATAGAAAAAACAAAGGAAAAGAATATGATAAATGTTGGAATTGCAGTTAGTGTAGTAGTAATGGGATTTCTACTTACATATTTATCTTTAATTGCTTATGTAAAAGGAATTAGAAACGACAAAAAAACTATGAAAGATATAGAGGTAATAATTATAGGAATCTTTTTTGGTGGGCCGATTTTGTTACTTGGCTATATGTTCCCTGAAGTTAGAATTGAAGATATTGATAAGCATAAAAGATGGTTAATTAGTGGAATTGTTTTAACCATCCTTCAAATATTATTGATTGTTCTTTTATGTGTCTTTAAGGTTATAAAATAATTATTTAGTTTGCAAATCAAAGATATTTTTAACAAATTGAGAAGTGACATTAATACCTTTAAGCATAGCATTAACATCAGCTTCATCGTTTAAAAATAAATAGACTTTATTACTTATAAATGAGATTTTAAAATCAAAAATAAAGTCAGAATACATTGTTCTTTCTTTGCGTTCTTTAGTAGGAGCGAAAAGTAGTTTACTCATTTTAGAGAAGGAGGAATCTGATTCCTTCTTTTTATTTTGGTTACTAAAAAAGTTCGAGATAGCTTTTAATGAATTCAAGAAATTAATAAAGTAAAATTCGTTAGTAAAAATAATTTCATAAGGATTAAGTAAAAATTCATCAAGAGTTATTGTTCCTTTAAAATGAACATCATTTTTAATTGATTCGTTAATTTTACTTTCATCATTAGTTAGGTACTTAAAATCTTTATTAAATCTATTAATGAAATTAAAAAAATTAGAATAGTTCTCATCTTTTTGAACAAACACTAAAAACTTTAATTTATTTGCTTTAAAGACTAATGAGTAGTTATTGAATTTATCTAAAGTATTTTCATTAGTTACATATCCATCATAAGAATCCACGATTTCCTCTAATTTAATGTCTTTAGAATCTAAAGTATTTATGTTTTTTGAGTAATTCTTTAATAAAGCAATGTTTTTGTTTTGACCATATATATCAAGTTGAAGATCATTAAAATTTGAACTTGCTACTTTAATAGAAGTAGAAAAATCTAGTGAATTTTTAATACTATCCATATCGAAAAGTAATTTATTCATAGGTATGTCTCCTTTAGTTTTTAATTATATTTAACGTGTTAATAATATATGAAGAGGATAAGTCCTTAGAAATCAATAAGTCTAAAACTTTATTATTAATAACACATTTAGTCTCGTAAAAATGATTATTTATAAAAATTTTTTCTGTTTTTTGAAATTGAACAGTCATTTTAGCAAAATATGAAGCTAATGATTTAGTATCTTGAGAAGTGTAATATGTTTGGCACGATAATAGGGTTTTTAAAATAATTGAAAGAACTCTATAGTCCACAATTAATAGTTCCTCATCGTTATCAAATAATTTATCTATATCTAAAATGCCATTATAAGATGGAATATCTTTTAAATTAAGTTTTTCATATTCATCTACAAATTGAGTAGATCCAAGTAATTTAAAAGTATCCTTTTTAGATTTTTTTAGACATATTTTTTTATAATTCAATATTTTAGAAATAGAAGCGTTTAAATTAGTTTCTAAAGGATCTATTGAAGCTAATAAACATAAATTATTTTCTTTGTTTTCTAAAATATAAAATGAATCTTTTTCAATTTTAGTTACTTCCTCTTTTAAAAGGAAATAAATATTTACTCTTTGATTATTAGAAAGAGCTAATTCATTAACGTCTTTAATAAATGAAATATTTTTAAAGTTGCGTTTGGACAAATCACTTATTAAAGTCTGTCCACCAATGATATAAATAGGATAAGATTCATTAGTTAAAGCAAATATTTTAATTGCCTCAATGACATTAGAGGTTAAACATGTTGAATTTAAATTAAATATGAATTCTTGCATATAATAATTATAAAGTTTTAAAGAAGAAACAAAAAGACTTAACGTTTTAAGTTAAGTCCTTTTTATCAAGTAAAGAGATTAACATTAATTTACCACATTATTATCTTTTCCTCTTCTTCAAGAATTCAATACCTTATTCTTAGTTTTGATGATTATATTTTACTATATCTCATCGAATTCTCTATAACATCAATCTCTTTAACTCTTCGATGTTTACACCTTTATATTATGTAAGGATATAATTTCTGTCAATAGAACTAAAAGTAAGATTTTTCCCAATTTTAAAAATAAAGTTACTAATAATCGCTAAATAATGTATTTAAAGATTTAAAAATTTTAGTTTGAGAGATTTGTTAAAGTGCCTGCAAAGAGGAAATTGCCATAGCTATCTTTTAAAGTAAAGATGAATCCCTTAGTTACGTAATAATCAAAATAAATTTCTTTTTTAGGCTCTGTACTAGTTGCAGCGTCTTCAATTAATGTATAACTTGCTCCTTCAATACCTACTTCATCAACATTTAAAATATTAGAATGAACAATTTTAGTAACGCAAGTTGGTAAATCATCAAAGATGGCGTTTTCGTATGAAGGTTTAAAGACTTCATTTAAGTTATATTTTGCCTTAAAAAAATCAATTAAATCATAAGTACCGCTAGAAGAAAAACTTGGGAAATAGATGTTGGTATAATAGGATTCTGTCTCCGTTCCAAAAGAATAAGTAGAAGAAGAAAGAATCTCATTTATATTTGATAGATTAAATATATCTTCGACCTGGTATCCTTCACTAGGCACTATGAATTCTAAAGTTAAGCCACCATTTGTTTCAATGAAAAATTTAGAATAAATTTCTTCTTCGATTGGTCTTCCAGCAATTCTATTTTTAGTTAATAATTTTACTTTTTTAATTGAACCATCTTCATTATTAAAATCGAATGTCTCAGAAGTATATTTTAATTCATTATCAATTAGCCAAATATCTTTAAGATATAAAGTATTTAATAGAATAAAAACTGTATCTGGATTAATATTTAAATTATCGCAATTTAATAAATTATTTGTAGCATCTTTTATATATTGACTAATTGTATCTCTTGATTTTTCTTTGTCGTTAAAATCTAATCCAAAAGAATTAGTATAATATGAATTAGCTAATTTATTTAATGTTTTTTCATTATAAGAATCTTCAAAAGTGCTATTTAACCAAACTGAATTTGAGGTTGCTATTTTGTTATTACCTCTAAAATTTCTATTTAGTAAGGAGTATAAGTTACTATAATTTGACTCTATATTAATCGAGGAATCATTAAGTATGGATAAAATCTCTTTTTGAGGCTTACTAGTTAATGAGCTTTGAAGCATATTTAAAGCACTTATAATTGATGTAGGAGAGATTAAAAAATCGCTTTTATTAAATTCATAAAAGTTAGAAATTAATTCACTTTCAACATTAATGAGATTTTTTTGATATGCTTTATAACCATCGCCATTTAATATAGAATAGTTTAAATCTATGGCTTTTGCAGCGTTTTTAATTAAATATCCATTATAATTTGCGCCACACGAAAAAATAAATAAGCTTGCAATTATTGTAGGAAATAGGTTAATTCTTTTCATATTAATTTCATTATAGCATAGGTTAAAAATAAAAATATACTTGCTCTTTTTTATAATAGAGATAATGATTATATGTTAAAATATAAATATGTATAAAGTAATAATAGTTGATGATGAAACTTCTGTTAGAGAACGTTTATTAAGTCTCATAAATAAAATTAAAGAAAGTTTTGAAGTAATAGGAGTCTATGAAAACGGATATGATGCATTAGAAAATGGCATCCCTTTAAATCCGGATTTGATAATAACTGATATTAAAATGCCTTATGTTAATGGCATAGAGTTAATTAAAAGAGCAAAACTTGAACTTCCATTTGTTCAATCAATTATTATTAGTGGATTTGATAGTTTTGATTATGCTAAACAAGCAATTAGTCTTGGTGTTATTGGGTATATTTCTAAGCCAATTACTTTCGAAGAATTAAGCGAAACAATGGAAAAAGCTAAGATAGAAATAGATAATAAATTGCTTTTAAATACCAATATAAAAGATTTACAAACAAATAATGATGAAGCAATGCGCTTAATTAGAGATAGCAATCTTTCTAAATTAGTAACATTAAAAAACGCTCCTAAAGTATTCAAAGAAAAGCTTATTCAAGATGAAATAAATCTTGATTATGAAAATATCCTTTTAGGTGTATTTGATAACGATGAAGAAAGTGAAAAAATAACTTTTGAAGACACTGAACTAGTTTCTTATTATCTAGAAAACTATTTACGAGATGAGTTAAAAGAGGCTAATTTCAAATATATCGTTTTTCGTAACGGAAGTGATTACAACATATTTTTGTTAAGCAATGATCATTTTGATATAGAAGATATTGAAGCTAGATTTTCTAGAATAATAATTAAAATGAAAAAAGCTACTAAAATTTCTCTATCAATTGGCTTTAGCGATATTGGAGGAGGAATTGAAAGCGACACAAGTTTTAGAAAATTATATCGTCATGCGTGTAGGGTATTAGAATATAGGACAATTATTGGCTCTAATATTGTTTTATTTTATGATGATGTAGATAAAGGGCAATCTTCTACTGGAAAAATTGACGATAATGAATTTAAGTCTATTAGTTACGAAATTGTTTATGGAAAAATTGATAATGCAAAAGATAAAATACATCAAATTTTAAATAACATTACTTTAGATTCTTTTAAATCCACATACTTTTTCATTTTAAATAATTTGCTTGATTGTTTACTTAAATCATGTGTCAATTTAAAGATGTTATTTAATGACTATATGCCAAATGTTGAACTTATTCAAAAAATGGTAAGTTTAAAAACTATTGATTCAGTCATGAGCTTTTTTGATGACGTGGTAGATACAATTGATAGAATTAATAAAGTTTCTAGACAAACTGGAGTGGATAATTCATTTTTACAAATTAAAAATTATATTGAAAACAATTATAAAAATTCTACGCTCTCATTAAAAGATGTTGCTAATGAACTTGGATTTAGTGTTAGTTATATAAGTGCAATTTTAAAGAAAAACGATGTGTCGTTTACTAAATATTTAACGAAAGTTAGAATGGAGAAAGCAAAAGTATTATTAGCAAATGAATACTATAAAATAATAATGGTTGCTAATGAAGTTGGTTATGAAGATCCTTATTATTTTTCCCATTGCTTTAAAAAGTATACTGGAATTTCACCATTAGAGTATAGGAATAATGAGAAAAAAGAGTCACTCGATTAGAACTACATTGTTTATTACGACAACGGCTTTCTTTGGGCTATTTGTTCTTTTGACTGCGGTCTCAGTTATCAGCTTGTATGTTTTCTCTGTTGGTGAAATTTTAAACGAACAAATTAGTGAGTCATCTAAGCAAGTTATTAATAATTATGAAACTTATTTTAATAATGCAATTTTAGTTTCTGATTCTATTCAAAATAAAGTTAATAACTATGATATTCGACAAAATAAAGTGGCTTTTGCAGACTATTTAGATGATATAATGTCTTTAAGAACAGAGATAAATACATTAGCATTTTATGATGGTGATGGAAAATTAATCGCAAATGACAATAAATCTAATCCGATAGAAGATGCTTTGCTAGAGGATTTTTTCATTAAAGCAAATGAAGAGCCACTAATAAATAATTTCTCTAAGTTAAATATGAATGATAATAAGTATTACATCACAATTTCTAAATATGCTGCTTTTAATAAAGGGCTAGAACATGGAGTAATAAGGATAGATTTTGATTTTTCAAAAATTGTTGAATCCATTGCTAATACCAATTTAGGCACTACAGGTCATATTGTTATTTTCGATAAAAATTATAAAGTAATTTACTCTTCATTTCCTTTAAATATTGATCAGGATATTGACGCTTTACAAAGTATTGTTTTAGGCAATAAATCGGAAATCATTAATGGTGTAGACTATAATATCTACGTTTCAACGATTACAAATACTACTCGGAAAGTCGGTATTTTTACAAATAGAGAAACTATTAGCAATGCGATTAGAACATTTATAGCAACATTTGTTTCGATAAGTGTAATTTTTGTTATTGGATTTATTATACTTACTTTATTTATTAGCGCACGATTATCTAATCCTTTAAGATTACTTAAAAGTGAAATGACTAAAGTTGAAAGTTTGAATTATGATGTTCATACTTATACGACTACTAGAGGCAGCAAAGAAGTTGAGGAACTTGACGATTCTTTTAAGCAAATGATGTTAAGAATTAAAACTTTAACTGGAAAATTGATTGAAGAACAAGAAAATCAAAAGAAATCAGAGCTAAAAGCTTTACAAAATCAAATTAACCCTCACTTTTTATACAATACTTTAGATTCTATTATTTACATGATTGATTCAGGAAAAAGTGAAGTTGCTGAAAAAATGATTACTGCGTTATCTAAATTTTTTAGAATTTCAATTTCTAGAGGAAAAACAATTATTCCATTTAGAGATGAATTTGAACATGCTAAAAACTATTTATTGATTCAAAAATTAAGATTCGAGGATAAATTTGAATATTCTTTTACTATTGATGAGAGAATTTATGATTACTATACTATTAAGCTTATCCTTCAACCTATTATCGAAAATGCTATCGCTCATGGATTAAAAGAGTATCAAGGAGTCGGTAAAATTGAAATCATTGGTACAATAGAAAACAACTTAATACATATAGCTATTAAAGATAATGGTTATGGGATGCTACAATCAAAAATTGATCAAATCTATGAATCATTTAAAGATCCTTCAATTCATGAAGGTGTAGGAATTAAAAATATTTATGAAAGATTAAAAATTTACTATGGTGAAGAAGCTAATGTAGTAATTGAATCAACATTAGATGTAGGTACAACAATTCATATATACATACCTACAGAAGGAGCAAAACGTCATGAACCATAAAAAAAGAATGATATCGTTATTGTTTTCATCTTTATTAGTTACTTCGTGTGGTACTAAAGATTATAGTATCTCCCTATTTATCTATGATTCGACAGATACTTTTATTTTGTCCTTAAAAGATAATATATTAGATGAATTTTCGGATTTTTATAATATAAATGAAATAAAATACGCTGAGTATAATCAAACACTTCAAAATGAACAGATTGTTAAAAGCATAAACGAAGGCAGAGATTTACTTTTAGTTAATGTCGTAGATAGATTAGCGGCAAGTTCAATTATAGAAAAAGCTGAGACTAAAAATATCCCTGTAATTTTCTTTAATCGTGAGCCATTAAGTGAAGACTTAAAGAAAGCGAACAATTCTTATTATGTAGGCACTAGCCCTATTAAAGAAGGTGAATTGCAAGGTTCATTAATTGATGAAACTTTTAGAGGAGCCAATAATTTTGCTAATTCAAATTACGATAAAAATAAAGATGGAAAATTATCTTTAATCATTTTAAAAGGCTCTAATGGCCATCAAGATTCTGAATTAAGGACAGAGCATTGTATTTCAACATTAAAGTCTTTAGGCTACGATATTGATATAATTTCTACTATTTATTGTGATTGGTCAAAAGAAAAAGCTAAAAACGATTTTGAACAATTATATGAGCAAAATGCAGACTTAATTGAATTAGTTATTTCGGCTAATGATGATATGGCATTAGGTGTTATTGAATATTTAAAAAGCTTGGAAACTTACGATAGCACAATAGAAATTAAAGATCAGTTTTTTCCAATTTTTGGAATAGATGCAACTATGGTTGGCAAATTTTCTGTTTCAGCAGGAGAATTGACAGGAACAGTTATTAATGATTCAAAAGCTCAAGCTCACGCGATTAAAATATTGTCTGAATATATTCTCATGGGTGAAAGCGCAAATCGGAAAGAATTTCCTTATGAGTTTGAAGATGGAAAATTTATTCATTTAAATCCTGAAGTTTATCGAGAATAATTTTAAAAACTTTGCAAAAATGATATATTATTAATGATTAGGAGAAAATTATGGATATAATAAAAAGGTTGCATGAAGAGTTAAACTTGGAAACTAAAAGAATAGAAGCTGCTGTTAATCTTATTGATGAAGGTAACACCATTCCTTTCATTGCTCGTTATAGAAAAGAAGTAACAGGAAATTTAACTGATGTCGAATTAAGAAAATTAGAAGAAAGATTAAATTATTTACGTGGGTTAGAAGAAAGAATAGGGACTGTCTTAAAATCAATTGAAGAGCAAGGAAAGTTAACTGATGAATTAGCATCGGCAATTAATAATGTTAAAACATTAAGCGAACTTGAAGATTTATATAGACCTTATAAGCCTAAAAAGAAAACTAGAGGTAGTATCGCCAAAGAAAAAGGCTTGGAACCTTTAGCGGAATTTATATTAAATGAAGATACCAGTAAAGATTTATATGATTATGCTAAGACTTTTATCGATGAAGAAAAGAAAGTCTTGACTGTTGATGATGCTATTAATGGCGGTAAAGATATTGTTTGTGAAGTTATTAGTGATGATCCAAATGTAAGAACATTTATTAAAGACTATTTAAATAAAGAAGGAATGATACATTCTTTAGAGATTAAGCAAGATGAGAAAAATACTTATGAAATGTATAAGGATTATAAAGAAGCTATTAAATCGATTCCTCCTCATAGAATATTAGCTATTAATAGAGGCGAAAACGAAAAGTGTCTAAAAGTTAATTTAGAATATGATTTAGACTTTATTAAGGTAGAAGTGAAAAGAAAATATAACATTAAAACTGCATATAATGCTTTATACGAGGAAATTGTTCTTGATTCCTTAAAACGCCTTATTATGCCTAGTGTAGAAAATGAAATTAGAGGACAGTTATTTGATAAAGCTAGTGAAAAATCCTTAGAAGTATTTAAAAAGAATTTGAAGAGTTTATTAATGTATCCTCCACTAAAGGATAAAGATATTTTAGGTTTTGACCCTGGTTTTAGAACCGGATGTAAATATGCTTTAATTGATAAATTAGCTAATCCTAATATGAAGGTAATTGGAGTTAGTTACATTACTTCAAGCAAGGAAAGCGAGGTAGAAAAAGCCAAACTCGATTTACTAAAAGTACTTAAAAATAATCATATTGACTATATTGCTTTAGGAAATGGTACTGCTAGCAGAGAAAGTGAAGCAATTTTATCTAGCTTAATTAAGGAAAATAATTTACCAATTAAAATTTATATAGTAAATGAAAGTGGAGCTAGTGTTTATAGCGCCTCACCATTAGGAAAAGAAGAGTTTCCAGATTTGCCAGTAGAAAAAAGAAGTGCAATTTCTTTAGCTAGAAGATTAATGGACCCTTTAAGTGAATTAGTTAAAATCGATCCTAAGGCAATAGGAGTGGGACAATATCAACATGATTTAGATCAAAAGAAATTAGAAGAAAACTTGTCTACTGTTATTGAAGATTGCGTTAATAATGTTGGTGTAAATTTAAATACTGCAAGTGTTTCTTTATTAAAATATGTAAGTGGAGTTAATAAAGGAATTGCAAAATCAATCTATGATTATAGAGCTAAAAATGGTGCTTTTAAAACTAGAGAAGATTTAAAGAAAGTTCCTAAGTTAGGTGATAAAGCATTTGAGCAATGTGCAGGATTTTTAAGAATTATTGATGGAAATGAGCCTCTTGATAAAACAGGTGTCCATCCAGAAAGTTATGTTGTTGCTAAAGAAATTATTAAAGAATGCAAAATTGATTTAGCAAATGATGATGAAGCAACGTTGGATTTGAAATTATCTTTATTTGATTTAAATAAATTTAAGCAAAAATATGATGTTGGTTTATTAACTTTAAGCGATATCGTTAAAGAACTTAAAAAACCAGGTAGAGACATCAGAGATGATGTAAAAATCGTTGTGTTAGACAATAATGTAAAATCAATCGAAGATCTCAAAGTAGGTATGATCTTAAACGGCACTGTTCGTAATATAAGTGATTTTGGTGTTTTTGTTGACATAAATGTGCATCAAGATGGACTAGTTCATATTAGCGAAATATCAAATAAATTTATAAAGCATCCAAGTGAAGTATTAGCAATTAATGACTTAGTGAAGGTAAAAGTAATTTCTGTGGATGTTGCCAAAAAACGTATAGGTTTATCTATAAAACAATGTTAATGAAAATTTTTTGCGTTTAGTACTTGCATTTATTAATATTATTATTTAAAATTATTCGCAATAAGGGATATCAAATGGAAAGAAACACAGTACAAAGAAAAGTTATATTAGATGGTGTATCAACATTGTGTCATGCAACTGTCGATGATATTTTCGAGTACTCAAAAAAATTTATTCCAACCTTATCTTTTTCTACTGTATATAGAAATTTGGTCGTTCTTGAGGAAGAAAAATTAATTAGAAGAATTCCTAATAAAAAATGCAAAGATATTTATGAATCTACTAATAAACCTCTTCATGATCATTTTGTTTGTATTAAATGTGGAAAATTTATTGATTACGAAAACGGGAAAAGACAACATAAAGTAATTGATAAAATGGGTAATCTCGTTTGCGAAAGTACAAAAATTTCTTATGGTGTTTGTGAAGAATGCCTGAAGAAAGAAGCATTATAGTAGGAGGGATTTATGAAGAAATACAAATGCTTATTATGCGGTATCGTTTTTGAAAGTGATGATGCAGAGCCAGTATGTCCAGTTTGTGGAGCTACAGGCGATGATTTAGAAGAAGTTAAGGAAGGAGAATAATATGGCTAATAAATACGCTGGAACCAAGACATTCGAAAATTTACAAACTGCATTTGCTGGTGAAAGCCAAGCAAGAAATAAATATACATATTTTGCAAGTGTTGCTAAAAAAGAAGGCTATGAACAAATCGCAGCTTTATTCTTAGAAACAGCAGACAATGAAAAAGAACACGCAAAAATGTGGTTCAAAGAGTTAGAAGGAATTGGCGATACAAAAGCTAATTTAAAGGCAGCTGCTGAAGGCGAAAACTATGAATGGACAAATATGTATAAGGAATTCGCTGAAGTTGCAGAAAAAGAAGGCTTTAAAGAGTTAGCTGTTAAATTTAGATTAGTCGCTGAAGTTGAAAAAACTCATGAAGAAAGATACAATACTTTGTTAAAAAATGTTGAACTTTGCGAGGTTTTCAAAAAAGATACAGGCATTACAATCTGGAAATGTAGAAATTGTGGATACATTTTTGTTGGTAAAGAAGCACCAAATGTTTGCCCTTGCTGCAACCACCCACAATCATATTTTGAATTACAAGCTAAAAATTATTAATAATTAGTCGGTAATTAGGCCACCCTTCAATGGGTGGTTTTGTTTAATTGAAAAGTATAACCTATTAAATTATAATGTAAGCAAGAAATAGAGGTTTTTTATGGAAGTTAAATATGCAGTCATTCCATGTGCTGGACATGGAACTAGATTTTTACCTATCACAAAAGGTGTGCCAAAAGAAATGTGTCCTATCGTTGATAGACCAACACTTGATTATATTGTTGAAGAGTGTTTGGATGCCGGAATCACTGATATCGTTTTAATTGTCAGCGAAGGGAAAGATGATATTAAGAAGTACTACGATGTGGATTCAAAATACGAAGAAGAATTAAGAAAAAATGGCAAAGATGAATATGCTACTTTGATTCATAAAATTGCTACAAAAGCTAAATTTCATTATGTTACACAATATGAACTACTTGGATTAGGTCACGCAGTCTTACAAGCTAAGGAAGTTGTTGGAAAAAATAACTTTGTTGTTTGCTGTGGTGATGACATTTGTACATACGAAGGAAGAAGTCCAGTTACTCAATTAGTTGAAAGTTTTATTAAAAATGGTGGCTTTACTGTTGTTGGTGGCCAAACTGTTGAACACAAAAATATTGTGAAATATGGATCAATGGATGTTAAAAGCAATGTTGCGCCAAGAACTTATGAATTAAAAGGAATTATTGAAAAACCAAAACTAGATGAAGCACCAAGTGATTTAGCTTCGTTAGGTAAATGGGTTTTTAATTATAAAATTTTTGAAGAATTAGAAAATACACCTAGGGGAGCTGGCGGTGAAATTCAATTGACTGATGCTATTGCTAGACTTTTAGGTAAAGAGCCTGTTTATTTTTATGATTTTGTTGGTAAAAGATATGATTGCGGAGACAAATTAGGGTATTTAACTGCAATTATTGATGTTGCTTTATCTAGAGATGAATTCAAAGAAGGTTTATTAAATCATATTAAATCAATAGTTAAATAGTTTATATTTTATTTATAAAAGCAGAATCCTTTATTAAATTTAGGCTAATCCTATATATACTAAAGGATTTTTTTATTTTAAATTGGACACAAACTATATTATATAAAATGACTATTTTACATTTTCTTTACATTTCTTTACATCAGTGTGGTATTTTAAAAAAATTATTTAATTTATAAATTTAGTGTAATTAGGAGAGGTTAAATTACATGAAATTTAGTAAATTATCAAAAATTGGCACATTAGCACTTGCATTTGTAGCTTCTGCTTGTAGTTCAGTAGGTTCAGAATTTGATTCAAGTAAGAACATTAAACTTTACTCAAGAGCAGCTGGCAGTGGAACTAGAGAGTGTTTTTTTGAAGGAATTGGTTATTCAGAAGTTAAAGCTGAAGATAAGTGGGAAAATGGTGTAACAGTCGCAAGCATTGAATCTAATGCTGACATTATGAATAATGTTGGTTCAGAAGAATATGCAATTGGATATTGTTCTTTAGATAGTGTTTCTTCTGTAAACACAATTAAAGCCTTAAAATATGAAGGAGTTGAACCAACTAAAGAAAACGTCTTAAATGGAACTTACAAATTAAAACGTAATTTTAATTATGTATTAAGAGATTATTCAAATGCAACTGATGCTTCAAAAAAAGAAGCTGTTGAAGGATTCATAGACTTTTTAACGAACACAACAGAAGGTCAGACAGTTATTTCAACTAACGGTGGAATTGTTGATTCAAGAAGTGATTTGGTAAGTTTTAGTCAAATATCTGATAAATATGCAATATTTTCGAGCAGTGAAACTTTAAATATTGATTTTTGTGGATCAACTAGTGTTGAAAAGATTATTAAAGCCGCTGTAGAAAAACTTGCTACTTTAATTACCAATAAAAATCTTACTTATACATTGAATCAATCAGGAAGTGGTGATGCTGTGACAGGTGTTACAACTGGCAAAAATGGGAAGATGTTTGGCATAGGTTTCCTTTCTAGAGAAATTAAAGATGATGAGAAAGAAAATTTAACAATTAAAAATACAAGTGGAGCATTTGCTATTGATGCTGTTGTTCCAATTGTAAATGCTAAAAATACTTTATACGTAGAAACAACAGCAGAAGATTTAACAAAAATGTATAAAGGTGAATATAAAATCTGGAGTGATGTTATATCTAAATAAAGATGGAAGATAATCATTTTCAGATAGATATTTTAAAGAAAGCTAAATTCAAAACGAAAATTGACTTAATAGTTAAGTTGATTTTCGCTTTTTTAGCGATTGTCTGTTCCTGTGTTGTTATTTTTATTGTCATTTTTATCTTTATAAAGGGAATTGAACCATTTATTGTTCCAGATGGAAATGGAGCAACTCAAGACATAGGTTTATTCTTTTCTAACCCGAATTGGCTTTATGATGGTACAGGCGGAATGGCCTATATGCTATTAGCCACTATATTTATTACTTTTTTAAGTTTAATAATTAGTATTCCAACTTCGATATTTTGCAGCTTATTTATTGTTAAAATATGCCCTAGATTTCTCAAAGAAATTTTTAAAACAGGAGTTCAAATTTTAGCTAGCATCCCAAGTGTTGTTTTTGGATTGTTTGGAATGGGTGTTTTAAAACCTATTGTTAAAGAAATTGCTTCATTATTTAATATGCAAACTTTTGGAGGAAGCAGCGTTTTAACTGGTGTCTTGGTTTTAGCATTTATGTCTATCCCGACTATTACATTAGTTTCAATAACATCTATAGAGGCTGTTGATAATAATTTATCTAAGGCAAGTTTAGCTTTAGGCGCTTCTAATCAACAAACAAATTATAAAATTGTTTTAAAAGCCGCAGAAAGTGGGATATTTGCTGGCGCTATTTTAGGTATAGGAAGAGCCCTAGGAGAAGCAACCGCCATTCAAATGGTTATTGGTAATGGTGGTGTAGGATTTGATTTTTTAAATATTTTTAATATATACAGGACATTAACAACAACGATGCTTACGGGTATAGGGGAAGCGACTGGCATAAAATATAACATTCGTTTTTCTTTAGGGATAGTTCTTATTGTTTTAATAGTAATAACTAACTTACTTTTAAATGCACTTAAAAACTATATGACAAGAGTTGAAACCCCTGTTAAGAAAAATAGAAGAAACTATTTTAAAGATTTAAAAATTTATTTTGAGGCTTATATCAATGCAAGGAAAAATAATAAAGCTTAAGCATAAAATAGTTGAATCTGTTAATTTGCTTAAAGATGTTTTTAAAGAAGACAAAACTTCTAAATTTTATAAAGATAAAATTAAAGAAACAAAAATAAAATATAAAAAAAGTGGCTTTTGGCATAGTTTATCATTTAAAAATAACAGAACTTTAGAATTAAAAACTCAATATAATAAGGAGATTAAATTAATTAAAAAGGAGTTTAAAGAGTATAAAAATTCTTTTGAATATCATAAAAGTAAAAACTTAAAACTCCGAATATTAAAAGACTTTTTAAGAGCCTTAAATTCTTCGATTTTTGCTTTTTTAGTTTTAGGATTATTAACTTGGATAATCATATACATTTTTATGACTGGAAGCGGCAAATTAACGCTAGATAAAATTCTAGGTAATTATAAAACCGAAACATACACATTAAGAAGTAAAGATAATATTGATCTTAATTTAACGTATGATGATTTAGATTTAAATAATCCAAATGTATCTAAAAGGCGGGGAGTGGAATTTACTTTATTAAAAGTTGATGATAAAGAATATGTCGCTATAAATAAAGTAAGTGAGGAATCTCCATTTAATTATTTAATTAATAGCGTAAATAATGAAATATACACCAGTGGTTTTAATAATTTATATATTTCTTCTATAAGTTTAGTTGATGAAAATAATTTTATGATTATTGTACCTGGAGAAAACGATATTAAAACTTTTATAAATGAAATAGATCAAGGTATAAAGATAGTTGATTCAACATTTCTTGGTGAGGGTGGTGGATTTAGGGGTTCATTATTAAATACTTTGTCATTAATTGGTTTATCTTTAGTTTTTGCTTTTCCTTTAGGAGTAGGGGCTGCAATTTATTTAGGAGTATATGCTAAAAAAACTAAATTTACAGAAATAATAAGATCTTTAATTGATATGATTAGCGGAATTCCATCGATTATTTTTGGATTGGCAGGGGCTTTAATTTTTATTCCAATAGCTTCTTTAATTCCTGGTACTAATGGTGGAAATTTAATAAGTGGAGCTTTAACAATGTGCATGATTTTATTGCCTACAATTGTTAAAACTGTTGAAGAAAGTATTAAAGTAATCCCAAATAGTTTAAAAGAAGCTTCTTTAGCTTTAGGAGCAAGTAAAAGTGAGACGGTATTTAAAATAGTAATTCCCAATGCTTTTCCTGGTATGTTAACGAGTTTACTCCTTTCTATTGGAAGAATTATTGGAGAAAGTGCTGCTTTAGTATTTGCAATGGGAACTACTATAGCTGAATACGCTAATTTAAATGGGAGTAATGCTACTTTAGCTGTACATATATGGGTAATACTTGGTGGAGATCATCCTTCTTATGACAATGCTTGTGCGATTGCAATAGTGATTATAATCATAGTTTTAATTCTGACAATTTTAATTAAATTAATTTCTTTTAAAATGAATAAATTTAAATCAAGATAGAAGGTTTGTGTATGGATAACAATAATAATGAAATAGTCTTTGAAGTAAAAAATGTTAATTTATATTACGATAATGGTGCAAAACAGGCTTTAAAAAATATAAATCTTAATATATATAAAAATAAAGTAACTGCTTTTATTGGCCCATCAGGATGTGGAAAATCAACTTTATTAAAATGCTTTGATAGGATGAATGAATTAATCGATAATTCCTATAGAGATGGAGTAATAAATTATAATAAAGAAGATATAAGTGAAATTAATTCGATTTATTTAAGAACTAGAGTTGGGATGGTATTCCAACAACCTAATCCTTTCCCGATGACTATAAAGGAAAATATTTTTTATGGTCCAAAGTGCCAAGGGGTAAAAGATAAAAAAATATTAAATGATATATTAATTAATTCTTTAAAAGGTGCTGCGTTATATGATGAAGTCAAAGATATTCTAAGTAAAAGCGCCTTTAGTTTGAGTGGAGGCCAACAGCAAAGATTATGTATTGCTAGAACTTTAGCGATGTCTCCAGATGTGATATTAATGGATGAACCAACTAGTGCTCTTGACCCTATTGCTACATTAAAAATTGAAGAATTAATTAATGAATTAAAAAAGAATTACACAATAATTATTGTGACTCATAATATGCAACAAGCTGCAAGAATTAGCGATTATACCGCATTTTTTATGTTAGGAGAATTAGTTGAGTTTAATAAAACAGAAGATTTTTTCTCACATCCTAAAGATAAAAGAAGTGAAGATTATATTACAGGGAGGTTTGGATAATGGATATTCAAAATAAAATTAATGAAGTCTTTTTAAAAACTATTAAAATGTTTAATTTAACAATCACATTTTTAAATGAAGCTTTTCAATACTTCTTAAATAGTGATTTATCTCAAAATACTACTATTAATGATGACTTGATAGATAAGTCATTAATTGAAATAGAAAAAGATTCATTAAATATAATTTTAAGAGAAAGGCCTTTTGCCATCGACTTAAGAAAGATTACAGGAATTTTTAAGTTGGTCGATGATATAGAAAGATTAAGTGATCATAGCGAAGATATTAATTGGTGTATTGATAATTTAAAAAAATCACCTCATCCAATTGTTAGATTAAAGTATTTAAACGAAATGATTGAACTTAGTTTAGGGATGGTAAGGGATGCATATATTGGACTAGTCAATAACGATGAAAAGTTATCAAATTCAGTCTTAAAGTGCGATGATAATGTAGACAAGTTATATTTAAAAGTTCTTCAAGAACTATCAATTTTAAAAGAAAAACTTGCAAATAATGACTATTTTATTTATATGACATTGATTGCTAAATACGTTGAAAGAATTGCTGATCATGCTTCAAATATTGCTGAATGGGCAATTTATATTCATAGTGGTTATTATAAGGATGAAATGATAATATAGTTTTATGAATTTTGAGTATTTAATTTATTCTTTAGAAGATGACAAAAATATATCACATGTGATTAATCTTGTATTAACTAAAAATGGTTATATTGTTAAGAGCTTTTTTGATTATAACTCATTTAGAGAAGCTTTTTTAAAGAAAAAGCCCAATATGATTTTGCTTGACTTGATGTTGCCAGAAATTAGTGGAGAAGATATTCTAAAAGACATTAGAAAAGATGACAAAAACGATGATATTGAGATAATTATTATTAGTGCTAAAAATCAAATTATTAATAAAATTGATGGGTTGGATTTAGGTGCAGACGATTATATTACTAAGCCATTTGATGTATTAGAACTTATTAGTAGAGTAAATGCGCATAGTAGAAGAAGTTTAAAAAAGTTTAATGAAAATATAATGGTTGGTGAAATGAATCTTAACTTAGCGAAAAGAGAATTAAAAGTTAATGAAGAAGTAATTAAATTAACAAACAGTGAATACTTGATTCTAGAATATTTATTTAAAAATAAAGAGAGAATTGTTCATAGGGATGAACTTTTTGAATTATTATGGGGTAAATCAGAATCATATGAGACAAGAATTCTTGATGTTCATATAAACCAAATCAGAAAAAAAGTTGGTGAAAATAGTTCTAGATTCATAGAAACAATTTATGGAGTTGGCTATAGAATAAAAAATGAATAAAAGAAGCGTAATTTTAGAGATTCTATTTGTTTTCTTAATTAGTATAATAACTTTGCTTTCTTCTTTTTTAACATCTTATTTTGTTTCTTACAATGAAGCTAAAAGTGAATTAAAAGAGTATGGAAGTGAAATAGCGTTAGTTTTCAATTCAACTGACGATGAAAACAAAATTAAGGAGTCTTATGGGAATATTATAAATATAAGAATTACAATACTAAATCTAAAAGATGGAAACCCTGTAATGGATATAAATCCACTAGACAACACTTTATCAAACGAAAATAGACTCGAAGAGTTAAAAGATAATTTAAACTCATTTTATTCAAAGACTAGTTTAACAACTAATTATGAGACACTATATTATGTGACAAGCAATTCTAATTATTATATTAGAGTTGGATTACCAATAAGTTCGATAGTTGACATATCTTTTTATATATTGATTTATGGAAGCATAGCCTTAGTTATAATCAATCTAAGCTATGGATTTATTAAAATTTATATTTATAAAAAGCAAATCAAGAATTTAGTACAATCAATTAATGGTTTACAAAATATAGTTTCTTTACCATTAATTGAATCTAGTAATAATGGAATTGAAATTATTAATAATGCTTTAGAAAAGGTTAAGGATGAATTTAAAATTAAAATTGAAGATTTAGAAAAAGAGAAAAATGAAAAAGAGTTTATTTTAGATTCTGTTGGAGAAGGATTTATTGTTATTGATAAAAATAAGAATGTGGTTTTAATTAATAAATTTGCACTGAATGCTTTAAAAATTTATAAAAACGATGTTCTTAATAAAAATTATTTATATTTATTATTAAGTAATGAAATTAATGATTTAATAGAAGATGATAAATTAAGTGAATTAAAGTCGTTAGACTATAAACTAAATGGTAGAACTTATTTATTTTTTATTAATAGATTGAAAGAAGAAAGTTTAAAATTTGCATGCTCTTCATTTATCTGTCTTACTTTCATTGATGTTACAGATATTAGACTTAGTGAGAAAATGAAAAAAGAATTTTTTCAAAACGCAAGCCATGAGCTTAAGACCCCTTTAACAACTATCATTGGCTTTGAAGGAATGATCATAAACAATTTAATTGATGATGAAAAAGAAGTTGACAACGCTAACAAAGTAATTTTAAAAGAAGCAAATAGAATGAAAAGTGTAATTGATGATATGTTAATGATTGCTCAACTTGAAAGTGAAGTTAAGACTTTAAGCGATTATGAACTAATTGATTTAGACAATGAAATTGTATCTATATTAGATTCATTTTCACTATTAATTAAATCAAAAAACCTGCAAATATCAACTATATTACAAAAGAAAAGAATACAAATGGACCATTTAGATTTTGATAGGCTTTTTAGAAATTTATTATCTAATGCTATTAAATACAATAAAGAAAAAGGGAAAATAATAATTACTTTAACTCAAAAGTATTTAATAATTGAAGATACAGGAATAGGAATTTCAGAGAAGGATATTCCAAGAATCTTTGAAAGATTTTACATGGTCGATAAGAGTCATAGTCGTGAAGTTGGGGGAACAGGATTAGGCTTATCAATAGTTAAACATATAATAAAAAAATACAATTTTAAAATAGAAGTAAGTTCTAAACTTAATCAGGGCACAAGCTTTATTATTTTTTTCAATTAGCTTAGTTACCGATTTATTTAAGACCCTTTTAGTGCTTCAAAATTATATATGATAAAGCATTTAAAAGGGTAGTAATGATGTGGTATGAAACTTTGTATAATATTTAAATTCTATCAATACAGTGGTATTAACACTTATTGGTATCCCATTTTTTCAACTTTTGTATATGCTTTTATTTCGGATGCCAAAAAGAATTTTCCCGTTAGTGAGAAAAAGCACAAATTGCAATTCTGATTTCAGCATTTAATTTAGAAAATGTTATTTATGATACGGTAAAAAGTATTAAGGATAAGCAAAATTATCCTTCTGAATTAATTGATATTTATGTTGTACGCCATAATTGTATTGATAGAACGGCAGAGTTAGCTAAAAAAAGCAGGCGCAACGGAAATTATTAAAAAGAATGGGTGGTTTTCCTCTAAGATCAGTTTCAGAAGATACTGAACTTACAAGCAATGTTAATGGAGAAGAAAATATTTGGACATTTTGTTGAAGATGCAGTAATTTATGAAGATTTTCCATCAACATTTAAAGATACTTACAAGCGTAATAAGAGAATTGGTAGTGGTGTATCAAGGTTAATTTTTGGTAAACTTGGAAAATTATTTTTAGTTTTTACTATAAATTGAAATTTTCATATGTAGAGCTATTCCTAAGTTGCTCCTTAGTTGCAATTAGCGTTTTACTTCGCACTTGGATATCGTTTTTTTGTTTATGATTTAATTTTTTAGGACTTTCCGGCTATGGAATTATACCAGCAACTTTAGGGGCTGATGCCTATTTATTGATGTTTGATCTAACATGGCAAATCATGTTAATTGCAGTTGGAATATTATTTGTGTTTTGTAGGTATTGCCAAGCGGTTTTTACTTATTGCACTCGATTATGAAAAATGGGCGTTAAAAGAAGAAGAGATTTAATTTAGGGTGGATTTTATCCCTATTTTTAGTGTATTTATATTATTACAATCGCTAAAGGAGCTGTTTCTAAACCCTCATGGATTATGATAGAAAGAAACGTTGAAAATAGAGAAGAAGATGCAAAAAATATTGTCAAAGAAGCAATAAATATCTTGACATATATATTGAAAATATATATTTTATTAAAGACACTAATCTTAAAAAAATTAAAGTCCCGGTAAGATTTTAAGAAGTTGGAGGATAGTGAAATGTATAAACAAACTACAAGTTTAAAGAAAGAAGAAATCTCACGTAAGTGGTATGTCGTTGATGCAACCGATAAACCTTTAGGAAGATTAGCAAGTGAAATTGCTGTTTACTTAATGGGTAAGGAAAAACCATCATGGACACCTAACCAAGATTGTGGAGACTACATTATTGTTATTAATTGTGAAAAGGTAAGTGTTAGTGGTACACACAAACCAATCAACAAAAAATACTACAATGTTAGTGGATACAATGGTGGTATGAGAATTAGAACTCTCAAGGAAATGTTAGAAAAATATCCTGAAGAATTATTTGAGAGAGTCGTATGGGGCATGCTCCCAAAAGGAAGACTTGGTAGACAAGTGTACAAAAAGTTATTTGTTTACAAAGGTGCTGAACATAAACACTCAGCTCAAAATCCAGAAGTCTTAACTTTTAAGAGTTTAGGAGGAAATAACTAATGGCTAGCGCAAAAACATTTTATGGAACTGGAAGAAGAAAATCCAGTGTCGCAAGAGTTTATGTTAAAGCTGGAAAGGGCAACATTACAGTCAATGAAAGAGATGTAAGAGCTTATTTCCCACACGAAACATTAGTTCTTGATTTAAAGCAACCTCTTACAATTCTTGGTGTTGATGGAAAGTACGATATCACAGTATTCGTTAATGGTGGTGGATATACTGGTCAAGCAGGTGCTGTTAGACTTGGTATTGCACGTGCATTATTAGAAGCTGGAGAAGATAGAAGTGCTTTAAAAGTTAATGGAATGTTAACAAGAAACCCAAGAGCAAAAGAAAGAAAGAAATACGGTCTCAAAAAAGCAAGAAGAGCTCCACAATTCTCAAAACGTTAATCTTATTAACTATAGTGAGTTGTATACTAAAACGTTTGGCTTGGTCCAAACGTTTTTTTATGAACTTAAAAGTAAAAATGTTATAATTTTTATATGGAACTTTTTGTTACAGTTTGCTGGATAATTCTTGGAATGGTCGTAATTTCGATTTTCGGAAGTATTTTAAGATTTATTTCTAGATTATTAAAGCCAACACCAAAATCTAATCGAAATGCTAGTGGTAACTATAAATCTAAAAATACTGTTTCAAAAGGGAAGAGCATTATTTGTTTTTATTGCGGACAAGAAAATGAATATGGTGAAATCTATTGTTCTAAATGTGGGCAAAAATTAGATTATTCCAAGAAATGTAAAAAGTGCAATGGCTTAAATGAACCTAATGCAACACACTGTACATATTGTGGCGAGAAATTTGATGAATAATAACGAAGAATTTATAAGACTTTACAATGAATTAGACTCTTTTATAGAAGAAAAATATGATAGATACGAAGAAGACTCTAGTATTTATTTTTTAATTAATAAATATAGAAAATCAAATATTCCAATTGAAAAGGACTACTCAAAAAAATTAGATTCGATTAGAAAAATCAGAAATTTGTATGTTCATGAGAGTGGAATAATTGATGATTTATTTAATGTATCGGATGAAGTTATTAGCACTTTAGTAAACATTATTGATTATGTAAAAAATCCTTTAAGAGCTAAAGATATAATGACTCCTTTTGAATCTTTAAAATGCGCATATGATGATACAAACGTTTTTTCTTTAATATCAATAATATATAAAGAAGGAATTAGTAATATTCCATACATAAACGAAAAGCATATAGTAAAGGGTGTTTTTAATAGCGATGTTCTATTAAATTTGCGTTTCCATAATATAGAAATTGCTAGTGAAACAACAATACAAAATATTTCAGAATATTTGACTTTTGCAGCGAATTTTAATTCAAGATTTATATTTGTTAATGAGAGATATGAAATAGATGTATTGAACGAATATTTTAATAATTCTAAAGAACTTTATAAAAAAAGATTACCGATTATTTTTGTAACATCTAATGGAAAAAGTGATGGTATTTTAAAAGGGATTATTTCCCCAATTGACTTAATTAAAGATAGAAAATAATATTACCAGGAATAACCATTATAACTAATGACATTTGTTGTGCTTTCGTTTTTGACTGTGACAGTGTACATATTTGAACTACTAGGCGTATCTGCTATGCCTAGATTTTTTGTATATTCATAGTTATTAAAAATGTTAATTTTATTTAATATATCATTTCGCTTTTCCAATAAAGTAGAAGCCGAAACGTTATGCACTAGGCTAGCATCTAGAGATAGCGTAACAGCTTCTAGACCAAGCACTTTTACATCAAATAACATGGTAAGCTTATTTAACTGATATCCGTTGGTTGGATCATAAAAAATATTTATTTTTCCGTCTAACGGACTCATAGAAGCCCCTACTTCAAAATTGTTGTTTTCTGAATTACTTGTTAAATAAGTAATTATATCTAAAGGCTTTATTTCTTGGTTACTTATGTCAGCTGCATCATATATTGTTTGATTATTTAAAATGAAGAGTAGTAACCATTCTGCGATATTTTCTGTAAAGAGATTGCTTTCTGTTTTTAGATAGGAAAATTCTGTTTTATCATAGAAACATCCAAAAATTAAATAATAATTTTTAACATAACGTTTTATATAAAGATCGCCTTTATCAATTAGAATCTCTGATGAGGTTATAGTAAAAGATTTTGTACTTAAGCCAGATGTTGGAATACTTGTTTGATCATTTATTTTAATGGAGCAAAGAACGTCGTTTACTTTATATATACTTTGAGATTCCAATATTTCGACATAAACTGTGACATTGTAAATTCTTGATGCTAAGTCAGACGAAAAGTGGCCAAGAAAATCACCCATTATATTTAAGTTAAGCGTTCCTTCAATGCAATATTTCATTGATTTAGTAGTAGTAATTCCTAATTGTATAAGAATAGGTAAATCACGTAAATCAACATAAAGATCATTTTGCAGATCTGAAATAAGATTAGAAAAATCACCGATTTTTAAATTATTTTCTTTTATTGAATTGGTCTCTTTATCGTATCCATCAATAAGAGAAATAGAAAAATTGCCATATTGTTCATTAATTTTTATATTTTCAATGTTGATTGTAAATAAGCAGTTCGCGTTTGTAGTATCGTTAAAATTTAATACAACTGTAAAAGGTTCGTCAAGTTCAGGAACAAACTGGGTTAAATCAAGTTTGAGTCTAATTGTGTTTGTAGCAGGGAATGAACTACCTCCATTTAATTGGAAATTATCTTCAACTAAATCGTAATCATCATCAAAACTTATAATTCCAAGTAATTTATTAAGATTACTAAAAACAGCCTCTTTAGCATCATCCTTAGAAAAAGTTGATCCTAAAGTAGTTGTTCCAACTAAAAGTTGCAAAATAGTTTGGATTTGCGAGACATATTCATATAAAACATGTGAATTATTTGCTTCATTTGATCCAAATTCTTCTAAAATTTTTAAGGAACTCATTATGCTTTTATCTTTGTATGTATAAGCCTTTAAAGTTCCAAGTTCGGAATCTTCATAGCAAAAATTAAGGCCAATATCATCTATATCAGGGTGGTCTTCTAATCTTATTGAAACTTGTTGAGTTTTATTAGCGTTATCTTGTATAGAAAAAGTTGCAGCCCCTAATCCCTGATTAATAGTTGATTGATCCCAAAACTCTCCATCAGTGAAGCCTATAGATACGGCCCCATTAATTAAATATTCGTAATCGTCCGGACTAGAGACATTACATCCTGGGGGATTGCCTCTTGTTAGAGACAAATCCTCCTATTTTAAATGAGTTTAAAAAGTCACCAGTTAAAATATCTAAAATAGCATTTACAGTGGTGTCGCTTTGTTTATATTTATTAACGATACTTTCATCTAAACCAACGGATTTAATAGTGAAATCAGTGAAGTTAAAGGCAAATGAGACGGTGTCACTTGTATTTGGTATTGTAAAATCAAGGTCAATAGCTGCATAAGAATCTTTTTCACTTAAAGTTAAGTTTATAGCACCATTAACTAAAGAAGAATCAAATAAGCTTAAATCAGATTTGATGTTTAAATATCCAGATGAAGTATTTGTAATAGCAACTTTATCATCAGGCAATTCTTTATTTAGAATATTCCAAATGTCACCATTTAAGAAGTCAGTAAAACTATTTAATGTTTCACTGATATTGCCAAAAATATTTGTGTTTATTAAAGACACATCATTAGAATTTCCTGTACTGCCATTCGAATTTGCAATTAAAGTTGAAATTGAATCAAACATTGATGACATCGTTTCGGTATTTAAACTTAATCTTGTTCTATAATTAGGATTATTTGAATAGTAATCAAAATACAATGTTTGGTCACCGTTTGATTTATTTGGCAAATAGTCTAATTGAATATTATGGCTAATACTATTAACAATAGAACGAGCTGTTAATCTATATTCACCATAATTTTTATCATCTAATGAAGAGTCAAATTGAGCATTTGTTAAATCAGCAGCAATTTCTCCATCAAATGCAAAGTCACCATATTCATTAGAATTATATGTTAGATAATATTCGCTATTAAATTTCTTTTCTTGAACTATATTTGAAATTGTTTGGAATAGTGGGATAGTGGCTTTATAGTCAACATAATCTCCTAATTTATCATTTGTTACTAAATCAATAACATTTTGTCCAATAGAAGTGCCATCTAAATTCAATTTTAAAGATGCTGTATCTAAATAATCGACACTTTTATCTCCCTCTAATCTAGAGACTTTTCTTATTGGAATATTTTTAATCTCAACATAATTAATTAGATTATTGCCGTTATCAGTGAGTGCGGAATAGTTAAGGTTTATTTCAACTGGTGTTGCTTCAAAGGCAAAAGGAATATTTAGGTTAAGACCTCCTAGAGTGACACTAATTTTTAAGGTTACTGTGTCATTCTCATCATTAACTAATTCAATTTTATTTAAAATATCCTTATAGCGATACCAATGTCCATTGATTATGTCGCCAATAACTGAATCATTTAAAATATCATTTGCGCCACTAAAGGCATCCTCAATTTCAGTTGAGTCAGTAACATTATTAAAGCAACTAAATAAATCATTTATACTGCCATCACTTAAATATGCTTTAGTTCTGTTATTTAAGTTAATAAAAATGCCTTTTGCAGAGTTTTCATTTGAATTTGCTTGATATTGTACGTTGATACTATTGTTAAAATTATTGTTTTTAGCAATATTAAAAGCGTAATTTCCTTTATCAAATCCATCATTAAAATCACCTGCGATGGATCCTTCAAATTTATGAGAGGCAGAATCATTTTTTGCACCTAACTTATCATCATAGAAGGAAGTATTTGTATTGTAAGTATATTCATCAAAAGCTAATTCATAGTTAAACTTAAAAGCTTTCTCATTCATCATTTTACCAACTGTATAAATAAGGTTAGGGGTAGAATCTAAATCATTAGTATAATACTCTTCAATTGATGTATTTCCTCCAAGACCAATTTTGTATCCATCAAGTTCACTATCTATGTCTCCGGAGTTTATCCCTTGCATTTCAATAGAATCGGTTTTCATAGAAATATAAAGAGTTTTTCCTTCAACAGGAACGCCAAATCTTTCTAAACTTAAATTAATTAATTCACCATTACTATTTGCATCTAAATTAATTGTTAAATCAACACTTAATGATTCATCAATTAAATTTCCAGGAATTGAGATAGTGTATCGTTTTCCTCCGCTTTCTAAATTTGAGCTTTCAGAAACTAACGATCCGCCAATTGTTCCTACCATAGGTAAAATTGTTAAAATATCAATTTGTTGAATTTTTTCGAGAAGTTCGTTTAATGATTTATTTTGCTCATCACTTAAAAATATAGTTATAGCTTTTAAGGCATTTGTTATAAATTTTCCACTTACTTTATAGCCTGTGGAATTCCAATCGAAATAAATAGTACCTTCTCCAGAGGTATAGATATTAAGATCTTCGTTTAACATTACTGGATCATTTCCTAAAGAAGTGTCTTTCAATGTTAAGTTTGCTTTTCCACCAAATTTAGCTGTTACATCATCCACATTTACAGATAAATTATTCGTTTCATTTTTCATAAATGATAAATAATTAGCGCCACCAGTAAAGCTTAAATCTAAACTTGATGTATCGTTTAATAAGCCTTCAACACTAATATTAAGATTATTAATGTTCATATTAGCAGCAGTTAAGTTTTCAAATAATTTATTTTTTACTAAGTCGATTTCTTCGTTGTTTGAATCATTGTTTTCACTATCGTTAAAGCTTCCTTCATTTCCACTTTGTGTTTGCATAAATAGAACGGTAGTTGAAGCGGAAGCGAGTGTTATTGCTCCAAATAAAGAGAATACAAGTAAGCTTTTTGAATTTTTTGTTAAGTGAATCTTTTTAAATAAGTTTTTCATATTGTCCCCTCGATAATGACAAGTAGAATCATCAGCAAAAATAATTTTATTAGCCGTTCTTGTATATGTCAATATAAATAATCAACATTTACATTAAAAGTGTTGAATAACTCTAAAAAACGCCAACTGACAAACTAAATGCAGGTTCATAAGCAAATGCGGCTTTTAGTCTGTCAGACCTCCTTTTTGTATTATATA
>CASGAD010000028.1 GCA_949299335.1 uncultured bacterium
ACTTGTTTCAACCCTAATAATTCAAAGTAATTTTTAGTAGCAAATAATTACTTTGCAACCTAATTTAGAAAGTTCTGCACTAAGAACTCTTTTTGTCATATAAATAATTTTTTCCTTGATTTCTAATAGTTAATTACCTCTTAATAAACGATGAATATAAGACTCTAAATTAAACGGAACGACTTTAAATTCTATTACATTACATTCTGATAAGATATTAAAGAATCTTGAAATGTCTTTAGCCTCAATACAAAGAGTAAGATATCCATCATTTTCTTCATAAATCTCATTAGAAAATTCATGCAAATCATACGTTCCTAAAATCTTAAATTTAAAAATATGGTAGTTTTTAAGCTTGAGGTCATTAATGTCAATAGTGGCCACTAGTTTTCCTTTAGATAAAATAAGAACCCTATCAGCAAGTAACATAATTTCTTCAAAATCATTTGAGGAAAATATTATTGTTTTTTCTTTTTCTTTTAGTTCCTTTAAAACAATATGCAATTCTTCTCTCATCAAAGGATCTAATCCTATGGATGGCTCATCCAAAATAAAAATATTACTTTTTTTCATAAAGCAAGAAACTAAAGCCATTTTTTGTTTCATTCCTTTACTCATTCTTTTTGGTGTTGCATTAATATCTAGTTGGAATCTTTTTATTAATTCATTGGCAATTTTTTTGTCAGAATTGTCCATTTTTGCAATGAATTTCAAAAAATCAGAACCATATTTTAAATCAAATAAACTAAATTCACTAGGCAAATAAGAGACTTCCTCTTTAATTGCAATAGCATCAGTCGATGTATCTTTACCATCTATATATGCGCTGCCAGATGTTGCTTTTAAGTTGCCTAACATTGTTCTAATGAGGGTTGTTTTACCAGCTCCACTTTCTCCAATTATGGCCAAAGTTTCACCATCATGAACAACAAACGATATATCATCAATACCAATAACTGACTTAAACTTTTTTGTTAAATTTCCAATATTTATAATAGGAGTAGTTTCTTTCATATTAAATACCATGGTAATTTAAATCTTCTTTATAAAAAGACAAAAAATATTGTTCGAGACTTTGCCCACTTTGTTTAATTTCCTTAATATGGATATTTTTTAGGCAGAAAAATAGATCGGATAATGAATTTGCATCTACTTTGATGCTAATCATTAGCCTATTCTCACTTTCCTTATCTATATGTATGTTCTTTCCTATTCTACTTTTAAATAAGTAATAATCTTTTTCATCTACAAAAAATATTTCGTAAGCATTTTCGTTTACTTTATTGAAGTCTTCTTTAACAAAATTAGATACAATTTTCCCATCTTTTATAATCGCTATTTTATCACATGTTTCATCGACCTCACGAAAAATATGGCTTGATAAAAAAATGGTTTTTCCTGTGCTCTTTTCATCTATTAAAAACTTCAAAAAAGCATCTTGACTTATAGGGTCAAGTCCACTTGTTGGCTCATCCAAAATCAAAATATTCGGATTATTCATAAACGCACTAATAATAGCTAATTTTCTCTTATCCCCTAAAGACATAAATTTAATTTCTTGATCTAAATTAAGAGGAAATAATTCAATTAGTTTGCCAAAATATTTTAGGTCATGAACATGTTTTAATTTTTTTGTTTCATTTAAAAATTCTTTAGCAGTTAAATATGTTGGCAAATTAACTTCCCCAGGCAAATATCCAACATCGTTCATAAGTGATGAATGAAATTTATGAGCATCTTTCCCATAAATTTTAACGTCACCTTTGTCTGGCTTTGAAAACCCCATTATATGTCTGATTGTTGTAGACTTTCCTGCTCCATTTGGACCTAAAAATCCAAAAAAATCACCTTTGAAAACTTCAAACGAAATGTTAAAAACTCCTCTATTTGATCCATAATCTTTAGTAAAATTAGAAACCTCTATTATTTTAACTTTATCATTAACGTTCATATTTAAATTATATTAGCAAAGTTAGAAAAAAACAAATTAACTAGAAAGTGCTATCGTTTGCATTCTTATCAAGCACGCCAACTGACAAACTAAATGCAGGTTCATAAGCAAATGCGCAGTTTGCCAGACCAAATGCAGTTTTTTGCATTTCAAAACTGCGTTTAGTTCATTAATGATATTTAAATAAGTCATTTTAAAAGAAAATTAAACAAAAA
>CASGAD010000029.1 GCA_949299335.1 uncultured bacterium
AACTGAATACCTTTGTTTTTTCCCATATAATATAAGCACCTCCTTTTTTATGTTGGGTACTTATATAATACAAAAAGGAGGTCTGACAGACTAAAAGCCGCATTTGCTTATGAACCTGCATTTAGTTTGTCAGTTGGCGAAATACAAATTTAATAATGCTTTTAAATCGTCACTAAATATTATTTATTTACTTTAAGCCTTATTTTCTTTAAAATTACAACTATTGGGGAGTAGCGAAGAGTAGAGTACCGACATCACGGAATAATTCCCGGCTCTACAAGAGGTTAACTCAGCGAGACCATAAAGTATGGGAGTATATTGTTATGGCAGAAAAAGAAGAGATAATCAATCCGGAAAACGAAAGTAAAGTTGTTTTTGAAACGCTCAGTAAAGATGAAACAATTAAATTTTTGGATACGGATCCTGAAAAAGGACTCAAAGAAGAAGAGGCTAAAGCTAGACTTGAAAAGTATGGGCCCAATAAGCTTCAAGAAAAGAAAAAGAAGTCAGCAATTAGAATTTTCTTTGAGCAAATGAACAATCCAATGATTTTTGTTTTATTTGCAGCAATCATCGTTACAATTATTGTTTCAATTTGGGAAACAGTAAATCATGACTTTAGTGATGGAGCTAACTGGTTCTTAGATGTTGGAGATTGGCCAGATGTAATCATTATTTTGGCGGTTATTATCCTTAATGCTATTATTGGAACGGTTCAAGAAATTAAAGCTCAAACTTCACTAGAGGCTTTAAAAAATTTATCTTCGCCTGAGTCGACTGTTATTAGAGACGGAGTAAGAAAGAAAATTAAATCATCTGATTTAGTAATTGGAGATATTGTTATATTAGAAGAAGGCGATACAATCGGAGCAGATTTAAGATTATTAGAAGCAATTAACTTAAAAGCCAATGAATCAAGTTTAACTGGTGAAAGCGTCCCAGTTGAAAAGGATTCTAACATTCAATTTTCAAGCAATGTTGCTATCGGCGATAGAGTTAACTTGGCTTATATGTCTACGCCAGTTACTTATGGAAGAGGAAGTGGCGTAGTAATTAATACAGGAATGAATACCGAAATTGGTAAAATTGCTACTGCATTGGATAGCGAAGAAGATAATGAAACACCTTTACAAAAGGTTCTTGCAAAATTATCTAAAACTCTTGGATTATTAACATTAGGAGTTGTCATTGCTGTTTTACTTGTTGATATTATTTGGATTTTTATTCACCAAACACAAGGTGATGTTGAAGCTTGGATTGAAGCAATATTAAGTTCTATTGCTTTAGCTGTTGCGGCAATTCCAGAAGGATTACCAGCTGTTGTCACAATTGTTTTAGCTATCGGCGTTCAAAGAATGGTTAAAGCAAACACAGTTGTTAGAAAACTACCAAGTGTTGAAACATTAGGTGCAGTTAGTGTTGTTTGTAGTGATAAGACTGGTACATTAACTCAAAACAAGATGACAGTCTTAGAAGCTTATACAAGTGGCACATATTATAAAGAAGATGCATTTAAAGAAGATTATAATGACGAACAATTAAAATTATTGGCTAAAGGAATGTCTTTGTGTTCCAACGCTACTGTTGATGAAGGCTTATTTGGTGACCCAACTGAAATTGCTCTTGTAGTTTTAGCTAATAAATTCAATATGCATAAAAAAGATCTTGAAAAAGATTCTCCAAGAATTGATGAATTACCATTTGATAGTGTTAGAAAGATGATGTCAACAACTCATCAAACTAAAGATGGCAACATTAATTTTACTAAAGGTGCTTTAGATTCAATTTTAAAACACACTACAAAAATATTAGTTAATGGCAAAGAAAAAGAAATTTCTCAAACTGATATTGATGAAATTTATAAAGCAAACTCATATTTCTCGAACAAAGCATTAAGAGTTTTAGCCCTTGCTTATAATACAAAAGATAAAATAGATGAAGAAGATTTAGTGTTTGTTGGTTTAGTAGCCATGATTGACCCTGCTAGACCAGAGGCAAAACCTGCTGTTGCTAAATTTAAAACTGCAGGCATTACAACTGTTATGATTACAGGCGACCATAAGGATACAGCGTTTGCAATTGCTAAAGAACTTGGAATAGCTCAATCAATCGAACAATGTAAACTTGGTAGTGAAGTTGATGAAATGTCTCCTGAAGAATTGCAAGAAACATGTAAGACCGCAAGAGTATTTGCTAGAGTCTCACCAGAAAACAAGGTTGCAATCGTTAAAGCATTTGAAGCAAATGGAAATATTTGTGCTATGACTGGAGATGGTGTTAATGATGCTCCTTCATTAAAAGCTGCTGATATTGGTATTGCAATGGGAATTACTGGTACTGATGTTGCCAAAGGTGCAGCTGATATGGTTCTTACCGATGATAACTTTGCTTCAATTGAAAAAGCAGTTGAAGAAGGTAGAGGCATTTACGCTAACATTAAGAAAACAGTTATCTTCTTAATTTCAAGTAATATTGCTGAAGTCTTAACGATGTTTGTAATCGTTTTAATCGGTTTACCTGCTCCATTTATTGCTATTCATTTGTTATGGGTTAATTTAATTACTGATTCTTTACCAGCAATCTCATTAGGTATGGATCCAAAAGACCCTAATAATATGTTAGAAAGTCCAAGAAATCCTAAAGAAGGAATTTTTGCAAATGGTGGAATGAGGACAACTTTAATCTATGGAGCAGCCTTAAGTATTGGCGTTTTAATAACTTACTTTAGTTGTGGATGGTTACATGGTGCTTATTCATATTCAGATATCTTAAATCTTTACGAAAATAATGCAGATATATTACATCAAGCACAAACAATGGCGTTTACAACATTGGCATTCTCTGAATTATTCCATATGATTGGTATGAGTAATGTTAATAAATCATTTGTTAGTGTGTTTAAAAATAAAAACTGGATGATGTTACTTGCTTTTATTATCGGAATTGCATTGCAATTATTTGTTATTGAAATTGCTCCAGTTAGAGCAGTATTCTCAACAGCCGACCTTGATCCAGCAGAATGGTTTATTACATTAGGGTTCTCAGTTTTACCATTATTAATCCACGAAATTATTGTTTTAGGGCAACGCTTACATAAAAAAGTTAGAGGTTAATAAAAACATAAATGAATTTTAAACAGTCCTAAGAAAAGGGCTGTTTTTTGTATTCATTGCAAAATAATAATTATTAACATTGCAAATATTACTGACTTAAAAAGTTACATTTTTTCTTCTTGACTGAAAGTTTGACTCGTAATAAACTTATACTTCTTGAGGTAACCCAGCCTTAGGAAAATGAAAGGAGATTAAATTATTTATGTTTTCTAAATTAATTAGAAAAATAAGTAAACGTAACTCCTCAAACGATAGACCAAACAGAAATGAAAGTGGGATATTAGAGTTCTTTGATAGTTACGTTACTTATTTTGATGTCATGAATCATGACAATTTGTAACTAAAAAAACGCAGTCGCTTATTAAAGTGTGACTGCGTTTTTTATTTTCTATGACCCCCAATTTGATTGTGTCTTTCCTTGATAGTTGAGCCTTTTGTTAATGAATCAGCTTTCAATACCTTATTCTTTCCATACTTTTTTTGAATTTCATCTAAGGCGCAATACAGATTTCTTTCTTTTTCTATTCTATCTATATCACTAAAAATGCTTAATTGGTCAACTTTACTATGTCTTAAACTGCCAAATGAAATGCCTATTTGTCTAACTGGTTCGTACTTAGCATAGGTTTTAAAAATATAAAGTATTGCGTTATAAAGTTCACTATTTAAATCGGTAGGAATATTTAACTTTAATTGATGAGAAAACGGAGGAGTTGGTGAATTAAATGAATATCTAATAGCTAAAAATACTTGACCAGCTTTTAATTTAGTCTGTCTTAATCTCACGCATAAATCGTCGGTCATTTCTTTTAATATTAATTGAGTTTCTTCGTAATTGTAATCACGCATTAAGACTTGGCCTAAAGAAAGGTTTTTATTATTAGGAGTGTACTTTTCTCTTATATTACTTTCATCTCTACCATGTGAATGTTCGTATAATTCTTCACCCATTACTCCAAATTCTTTAATTAAAATATCTTTAGAAAAGTGAGCAATGTCATAAACTGAATATAGGCCTAAAGCATTAAGTCTAGTTTTATAACCACGACTTATTCCCCAAACGTCACTTAAATCTTTGATCGTCCATAATTTTGTAGGTACATCATCGTAAGTCCATATACCAATAAAGTCTTTGGCGTTTTTAGCTTCTCTATCATCGGCCATTTTTGCTAAAAACATATTTTGACCTATTCCACAGGTTGCAGTTAATCCGGTTTTTTCTTTTATTGAATTCAAGATTCTTTTAGCTAATTCCTTCGGAGTGCATTTATAAAGTTTTAAATAAGGGCCTACATTTAAAAAAGACTCGTCGATTGAATAGATATGAATATCATCAAGGGCAACAAAATCTAAAAATATAGAAACAATTTCTACGCTCTTTTTAACATACTTTTCCATTTGTGGCTTAGCATAAATCATATTTGGAATGTTCTTAGGCAATTCTCTTCTTCGACATCTACTAGGGACTCCTAATGATTTTAAATAAGGAGAAACGCTTAAAACAATCGTGGCATCTTTTCTTTCTAAGTCAGTCACGGCTAAAGGAGTAGAGAAAGGATCAAGTCCTCTTTCAACGCATTCAAATGAAGCATAGAATGCTTTTAAGTCGATTACAAACACCCAATTTTCCATTAATAATATTCTACTTATTCTCGAATTAAAATAAAAATTATTTATTTTAATTATTATTGAGTAAAATATATTTAACTCATGGTAAAATAAAAAAATGGAGTAGATTATGAAAGAAATAAGTTTTAAAAATAAGTATGGCGACGTTTTATTCGGTAACTCTTGGGTAGTCAATTCACCTAAATTTATTTTATTAATGGTGACAGGGATGAGTGAAAATAGTGCTAGATATGATAATTTTGCTTCTTACTTGAATGCTAATGAAGCAAGTGTCTATTGTTTAGATCATTATGGTCAAGGATTAGGCAAAAATGGAGAATTAGGTAATCCAGGAGAAGATTATTTCTTTAAAATGCAAGAAACTATTAATGAATATATTGCTTTATTAAAAAAAGAAAATCCTAATGTGCCAGTTTATTTATTTGCTCATTCAATGGGATCATTTGTCACTCAAGGATATATAGAAAAATATTCAAACACTATTAAAAAAGTAGTTTTATGTGGAACTAATGGCAGAAGTTCCCTTTATAAATTAGGTTATTTAATTGCTAAATTAATAGTTCATAAAAATAACTACAATAAAAAAGCGACTTTATTACATGCTTTATCAATTGGTGCTTATGAGAAGACTGTAAAAAATGAGTCTTCTAAAAATGCCTGGATTTCATTTAATAAAGAAAATGTGAAACGCTATGATAATGATCCATTTAGTGGATATTTACCAACGAATGGTTTTTATAAAGAATTTTTAAAAGGATTGAATTCAATTCAAAAGAGTAAAAACATTAGAAATATCAGTAAGGATTTAGAGATTTTAATTGTTGGTGGAGAGTTCGATGCTGTTTCTAATAATGCCAAAGGACTTAAAAATCTACATAAATTATACAAATCATTTAACTTAGATTCTCATTTAATAATCTATGAAAATATGCGTCATGAGATTTTAAATGAAGATGAGAATATGAAAGTTTACGAAGATATATTAGATTTTTTAAGAGAATAAATATTATGAAAATATTTCATAAACTATGCAAAATAAGCACTTTTTTTGTCGTTTTAATGTTTGTCTCATCTTGCAATAGCTCTATAGAATCAAAATTTACAATTAAAAATTATGAGGTGAATAATGCTAATGTAATTTTGACTGAGACTGGAGAATCTAGTGGAGAATTTGTTTCTCCTAATAATGTTGAATTAAGTTATACAGTTTCTTCGATTTCTAATAGTAAAATCGGAAAATATACTTATTTAGAAAATAGCGATGAAGTTATAAAAATATTAGTTGTTCCAATTCATTTTAAGGATTCCACTTTTAGTAATGCTAAGCTTGATGAATATAAGACAAAGTTTGATTTAGTTTTTAATTCAACTAATGACTCAAGTGTTGCTTTTAAAAGCGTTAAGGAATTTTATTATGAGTCAAGCTTAGGACAAGTAAATTTAGAATTTGATATTTTAGATTTTTATAATGCTAATGTTTCAAGTAGTTTATATACTAACGAAGAATCGACTAAAGATTTAATTGATGATGCTTTAGATTATTTTAACATTGATAGAAAAGAATACGATTTAAATAATGATGGATTTATCGATGGAATTTTTGCTATTTATGATGTTAATAATGTAAACAATAATACAACATCAGATAATGATAACTTATGGGCTTATACATATCATAGCACTGGAGATGAAGCCTCAATGAGTAATCCAAATATTAATGCCTTTGCTTGGGCTAGTTATGATTTTCTTTTAGAAGGATATAATGGAAAAAAGCTTGATCCACACACATATATTCATGAAGTGGGTCATTTATTTGGACTATATGATTATTATGATTATAATTCTAAAAGTTCCCCATTAAGTGGATTAGATACAATGGATTCAAATATAATGGATCATAATTTATATTCTAAAATGATTTTAGGATGGATTAAACCTTATGTAGTTTATGGCAATGCGACTATTAATATTAACGAGGTAAAGAAAAATAATTCTTGTGTTGTAATTTTAAGTGATTCAAAAGAATTAGTTTATAGTAAAGATGAATCTACTTTTTACTTTAATCCATTTAGTGAATACATTTTAGTTGAGCCATTTACTTATGATGAAAGTTCTTTGGTTTATTATGATTTAAGTAATGGCTATGATTCTTTAGATTTAGAACCTAATGCTTTAATAAATACTAGTGGATATAGAATTTATCATGTAGACAAGCGATTAGGATTAATTAGTCAAAGTAGTAATAGTTATAATTTTTCACTTTATGATTCAAATATTCCTAACTATGAACTAAATGGGAAATTTTTTACTTTGATATTAAATACAACTAATGCTGAGTCATCTAGATTAGGTTCTTTAGGTCTATCATCTATGATGAAAAAATATGGGATTAGCGATTATTTTAATGAAATTAACTTGATTGCTAAGTCCACAAAATATACAAATGACTATAAAAATTTATATGTTTACCAAAGTGAAGATGGTGAAATTGGTTTAATGCCTGTTAGTAATTCTTACTTATTTAATAAGGGTGATACTTTTAATCCAAGTAACTATCAAAATTATTTTGTTAATGGTGGGAACGAAAATAATTGTATCTTCAATAACCAAAATATTTTCTCCACGAATATTATTTTTGAATAAAAATTTTCATTTTTGAGTTTTAAAATAATTATTATTTTAATTGGGGTGCAAAAGTGATAATATTTGACTACTGAAGAAGGAGGATTAATCTTCATGATTAAAGATATTTTAGTTTTCTCATTATCTTCAAATATTGAGCTCACTAACAAAGTTTGCGCTCTTCTTGGAATTGAAAGATCTAAGAGTGAGGTTCACCACTTTGCTGATGGCGAATGTCTTGCTACATCATTAGAGGATGTTAGAGGTAAAAAAGTTTATATTATTCAATCAACTTGTAAGCCTGTTAATGACCGTATTATGGAGACACTTATTTTTATTGACGGAGTCAAAAGAGCTAATTGTCGTGAAGTAACGGTTATCATGCCTTATTACGGATATGCTAGACAAGATAGAATTGCTCACATAAATGAACCAATTAGTGCTAAACTCGTCGCTGATTTATTTACTAATGTTGGAGTTAAAAGAGTTTTAACAGTTGAGTTACATACTCCTCAAATTCAAGGATTCTTTGGTGTACCTCTTGATAACTTATCTCCATCATTCTTATTTGCTAAATATTTAAATAAGTATCTCAATAGAAAGAATGAAGATGATCCAAATCATATCGCAATTGTTGCTCCGGACCATGGAGCTATGTATAGAGCTAGAGATTTAGCTAACTTTATTCCTAATACATCAATTGTTGTTATTGATAAACGTAGACCAAAACCAAATGTCGCAGAAATTACCAATGTAGTTGGTGATATTGAAGGCAAAATTTGTATCATGGTCGATGATATTATCGACACTGGAGGAACAATTTTAGCAGGCGCTAAGGTTTTAAAAGATAGAGGAGCAAAAGCAGTCATTATTTGCTGTTCCCATGCTTTATTTAATGGTAATGCATTAGAAAAATTTGAAGCTGCTGATTATATCGATAAAGTAGTTTGCACAGATACAATTGAGCACCCAGAATTTGAAAATTCCAATAAAATGAAGGTTATTTCTATTGCAGAAATGATTGCAGATTGTATTAGATCTCATGAATCTCATGAAAAGATTAAAGATCAATACGCTAGATTCCATTAATTTATAAAATAAAATCTGCTATTTGATATGTTGTCTATTAACACATTAATAGTAGATTTTTTAATTTATTTTGTTTCTACAAAATCGTTGACGCTAGGTTTAGTTACATTACAACTATTGTAGTAGTATTTCGTTTCAAAGTTCACATCCTCTATATCATTTATCTTTTTATAAACACTAGTAGTGGTTGGTAAAGAATCTTTATAAACGATATGGGAATCAATCGCAATTTCTTTAGAAGACAATTTTGCAATTAATTCGATATTATATTCGCCACTAGTTGTAATATCTAATTGTGCTTCTTCATTGTGTTCAAGTTCGCTTTCAATTAGAGGCGCATCATTTTCCAAAGTATCGTTACCTTGAACTATTGATTCGTTAATTACATTTTTAACTTCATCATATAAATTAAAGAAGTAATCTTTATAGCTTGGTTCTTTACTTACTTTATAGTAATTAATTTTTCCATCGTTTTTAGTGCTAGTAGATTCAAATGTGTAAATTGATTCAGTGAGTTTATCAGCATAAGTCCATTTTTCAGTTACGATCGAATTATCTACGCCTTTAGCAATATAAAAATAGTAATCATCCAAAGAGAAACGAATGTTTAATCTATCAATCATTGTTTCGCCTTTACGATAAATTTTATTAATAGTTATTTTTGTTGGATATTCAAAAGTTGGATTATTTAAGTTTTCTTCAATAGTACTTAAAATTACTTTTGCTTCTGTAGGAGTAATTTTTTGTTGAGCACATGAAAAAAGTAAAGAAGTTAAACTAAGAGTTAGACCGACAAATATACTTTTTTTCATTTACTTAACCTCCTTTTTTAAAT
>CASGAD010000030.1 GCA_949299335.1 uncultured bacterium
ATGAGTTTTTATTATTTCCTTTGGTAGCTATAAGTTTATCGTTTTGATATAGCTTGATAATTGGATCATTGGTATATACTTCACAAATTGTTTCCTTATTTTCGTATTGAGTGAAGGTGTATGATTCTAAAGCTTTAGATAATTTCCAACTTGATTTAGTTGATCTAGACTTATAACTTTTTGGAGAAACAACGGCCATCTTTAAGTCTTCTTTTTCAAAAGCAACTTTAGTATAACTTGCTTCAGCTAAAGGAGATCCAATTAAATCTATTCTTCCGCTTCCAGCGCTCATCCATCCAGCTTCGCAGATCATATTTTCGTCGCAATCATCAGCATCAACTTCACTTCCAACTCCAACCTCGCCTAAATAGTCCATTCCAGCCCAAACAAAGTCACCAACAATACGTTTATGTTTTTTAGCTAAATTAAAGAATAATCTTGCATCAGCACAGAAAGTCTCACTTCCTAAAATAAGTCTATTAGGATATTTTTTTAAGTCGTGTTCGTATCTTAATATTCCATAGTTATAGCCAGCAATGTCGACATTAGCAAATGTTCCTTTTGTAGCAGTGTCACACATTGGTAACTTTGCACCCATTTTAAGGATAGGGGCTCCGAGTAAATTAGTTAAATTATTGAAAAATTCACTACCAACCGCTTTATGTTTTTTCTTCTTAGCGTTAGATTTTTCTTCTTTTGCGGCTTTTTTATCATTATAAAAACCCATTCCAATACTTGATATGAAGTTATAAAAAATATTAATCCCACATGTTACGGGTCTAGTTCTATCTAAAGAATGAAGATATTCAGTAAAAGTTTTAGTTAACTCTATTCCTTTTTTATGAGCACTTTCTCCGACTTCGTTGCCAGTTGAATACATAATTACAGAAGGGTGGTTATAGTCTTTATCTACCATATCTTTAAAATCTTCTTGCCAATATTTATCTAAATATAAAACATAGTCGTATTTAGTTTTATGTGTATACCAACAATCAACGTACTCATCTAAAACGTACATTCCAAGTTCATCACAAGCCTCTAATAACCACTTTGAAATAGGATTATGGGCGCTTCTAATAGCATTATATCCGTTTTCTTTTAAAATTCTAATTCTACGATATTCACTTGTTTTATTAGTGTAAGCGCCAAGCAATTGGTTATCGCTATGAATACAAGCTCCATATAAAATGACTCTTTTTCCATTAATTAGGAAGCCATTTTTTCCATATTCAATTTGCCTAATTCCAAAATTAATTGTTTCTACATCGTAATTAAAAGTGACTCTTAATTTATAAAGTTTTGGATTTTCACTTGACCATAATTCAAGGTCATTTAAGTCAAATTTAATATCGACAATTCCATCAGTATTTGTTGTAATTTCTTGCAAAACCTTATCTAAATCTAAAATTTCAACCTTAATTTCACCTGCACAAGAAGTTTTTATATTTGCTTCAATAACCTTAGATTTATAGTCCAAAGTAGTGACTTTTACGCCATTAATTTTAATATGTTCACTATCTTTTAAATAAAGATAGACAGGTCGATAAATTCCACATCCTGAGTACCATCTTGAATTAGGTTGATCACTATTATAAGCAATGACTTTTAATTCATTAACCATATTAGGTTTTACTTTTCCAGTAATATTTACATAAAAATTAGTGTAACCATATGGTCTAAAATGAATTTTTTCTCCATTTAAAAAGATTGTGGCGTTATGATATACACCTTCAAATTCTAAAATGATATTTTTCTTAGATTCTTCTTCGTTAAGAGTGAATTCTTTAATAAATTCATAGTCATGACAATCAATCCAGCAACAATTTTTACCACTAGGAACATCGTTTTTTCTTTCTTCAAAAATCATTGCATCATAAGGGACATCGATCGACTTAAATTCTTCGTTTGAATTTAATTTTCTAACTTTCCAATTATTACAAAAATTAATTTTAGCCATAAATACACCTCTTTTCATATTAATTTATACATTAATTTTTTGGCTTATTCTAAAGAAAAAAATATGCTAATAACTTATTAAAACATAGTTTTAATACTTTTTTTGATTGAAAACATATTTAATTAGTAATATTTTAAAATTAATGAGAATAGCAATTGTTGAAAATGAACAAATGGAAAGAGATCATTATAATGAACTCTTAAAAGAATATGAAAAAGAAAACCACGGTATAAAAAACGAGGTTTTTATGTTCGACAATGGTTTTGATTTTATTGAAAAATATCCTAGTGATTTAGATTGCATATTTATGGATATTGATATGCCGCAAATTAATGGAATGGAAACTTCTAAAAAAATTAGAGAAATCGATCCAGATGTCATAATTATTTTTGTTACAAATTTACCTCAATTTGCTATTGAGGGGTATAAAGTGCAAGCGCTTGATTTTTTATTAAAGCCTTTTAAGTATATCGATTTAAAAGTTGAATTAGAAAAAGTAAATCGATTCAGAATAACAAAAATTAAAACTAAAAGTTTATGGATTAGTCAAAAAGGCACAACCAAAAGAATTCAACTTGATAGCATTGTTTATATTGAAGTCATTCATCACGATGTAATTATTCATACTTTAAATGAAGAAGTTAAATTTAGAGGTTCATTAACAGCAGTTGAAGAAAAGCTAGATCAAGTTTCCTTTGAAAGAATAGGAAATTCCTTTATAGTAAATTTAAGATTTGTTGAAGGTATAGTTAAAGGTGAATGTAAATTAGTTGGAAATATTTACTTACCAATTTCTAGAGCCAATAAAGCTCATTTTATGGATAAACTTAATTCATTTATGAATTATGATTTGGATTGAAGTATGCATTATATTAGGGAAATTTTATTTTTAAACAACGCAAATTTCTTTTTAGAATTATTTTTATTTACGATAATTTGTTTTATTAATGTTAAAAAAAGAAAATATTTTTACATTAAATTGACTATATGTGCTTTATTAGGCCTTTTATTCTATTTCTTACCAAGCTTATCGGTTGGTGGATTTAGTTTTGCTTACTCAATTGTTTATGTCTATATCGTTATTTGTTGCTTTATTTTATACGACACAAATTTTTTAACATTATTTACTTTGACAGTTTGTGCATGGGCAATGCAACATTTAGCTTGGAATGTTTGTTTGCTTTTCCTTGATAATTTTTTTGGAAAAATAGAATTACCTAAAGGAATTCCTACTTTAATTTACTTACTTTGTCTTATTGTAGTTGCTTTTACAATAGGTATAGTTTTTTACAAAAAGAAGGATTACTTCAATATTGCTAAACCTAATGCTCAAACTTTAGTTGGCTCTATTACATTACTATTTATTACTGTGTTTTTAAGTGCGTTTGTACCAATTGTCGATGAATGGACCTGGATTTATAGATTATATTCAATTTCAATTGCTTTAATAATTGTTTTAATGGACATAGGTGTTTTTGATCAAACTCGAGCAGAAAAAGAAAAATTAATGATTGAAAATGATAATAAAATTTTAAAAGAGTTAATTAAAGAACAAGCCCATCAACAACAAATCAATAAAGAAACTTATGATATTGTTAACATGAAAGTTCATGATATCAAAAATCAAATCAATGTCATTATGTCAATGGATCATAATGAGCAAAAGAAGTGCTTGGATGATTTAAAAGAAGCTATTGATATTTATGGAAGTTTAGCTAAAACTGGCAATGAAATTTTGGATGTTATCTTAAATCAAAAGAGTCTTATATGCAATTCTAAACGAATTAAGTTTACTTATATTTGTGATGCAGAATCATTGGGAATATTCACTCCAGAGAATATGACTTCACTTTTTGGCAACTTAATAGACAACGCTATCGAAGCAACTTCTTTTGAAAGTGAAGATAATCGTTTCATTAAGTTAACTGCCATGAATAGGAAAAATTTCCTTTGCATTCATATTGAAAATTATTGTTCTACAAAAATGAAATTTAAGGATGGTTTACCTTTAACAACCAAAGAAGATACTAGTGAACATGGCTTTGGTACTCGTTCAATTCGTTATATCGTAAACAAGTACAATGGCCAACTGAAAATGACATATAATAACAACATTTTTTCTGTAAATATTTTAATTCCTACTACGATAAATGATGCAAAGTAGGTCAACTAAAATGAAAAATAGGTCAAAAAATAATTAAAAATCACCCCTTTTGATAATATGTAAGCGCTTACAGGTAGACCTTTTATCTATGTGGCCAGTGGATGGAAGATTGCCATAAGTGGCGAAAGCCTACTTAATCAAAAGGAGAAAAAAATGAAAAAATCTAGACTTACGGCAGGTCTTACAATTTTATCCTCATTTTTCCTTGCAGCAAGTGTTACAACTGCATTAATCATGGAGTATTATCGTGACCCACTTGATGAATTTACAGATAGCAAGAGTTCAACAATTGTTACAGAGAAAAATGAAAATGGAGAAAGCGATTATAACTTTAAGAGCAATTTCACATCAGCTAAAGAAGCTTTTGATGGATTCAAAGAATTCGCTTTAAAAGAAGCTGAAGAAACTAACGTTCTTTTAAAAAATGAAAATAATGCATTACCATTAACACAAGATAAACCAAAAGTTACTTTATTTGGTTTAAGAAGCTATGCAACAATTTATGGTAACAATGGTGGTTCAACACCAGATAAAGCTACAATCGATAATGGAAATACTGCAACAGAAGTATTTGAAAAATATTTTGATGTCAACCCTTCAATGTTAGAAGCTTATGAAAATTATTGCGAGACACTTACTTGGGGTGGTGGAGGATTTGGTGCTGCTTCACCTTCATATAAAGAATTAAACGATAAAGAAGGATTAACTATTTATGAATTATCACCTGAAGAATTAGCAACATATAATGCAAATTATGCATCTCAATTTGATGATTATAGCGATGCAGCTATTGTTGTTTTAGGAAGACCAGGTGGTGAGTCATATATGTATTACAAACAAAATTGTTTAAGCGATAGTGCTAATCCAACAACAACTGGTAACTATTTAGGCTTATCAAAAGAAGAAAAAGCAGTTATCGAATTGGCTAAAGAAGCATCAGATAAAGTAATTGTTTTAATTAATTCTACCCAAGTCATGGAATTTAAAGATCTTACTTTAGATGAAGATATTGATGCTATTATGTGGATTGGATATCCAGGTCCATATGGATTATACAAAGTATGTGAAACATTACTTGGCGATGTTAACCCAAGTGGACATTTAGGTGATACCTTTGTTACAAATGGTGCGGCAGCCCCAGCTTTACAAAGTTTTGCAGATGTTCCATGGGTAAACGCATCAGATTTCTCAAGAGATGCAAATGTTAACTCATATTTAATTGAAGCCGAAGGCATTTATTCTGGTTATAGATATTATGAAACTAGATACTATGATACAGTTTACAATAGAGGAAATGCAAAAACAGCAAAAGCAGGCACATGGACAAATACTAATGGTTCACTTGCTACAACCGATGGAACTTGGGATTATAATAATGAAGTTAACTATCCATTTGGCTATGGCTTATCTTATACAACATTTGAACAAAAACTCGATTCAGTTGAAATCTTAGGTAGTAAGAAAAAAGCAACTGTTAAAGTTAGTGTGAAAAACACTGGAAGTGTTGCAGGTAAGAGCGTTATTCAATTATACGCACAAACTCCATATACAGATTACGACAAGCAAAACGATGTTGAAAAGAGTGCTATTCAATTAATGGATTTTGAAAAGACAAAATTGCTTGAACCAGGAGAATCTGTACAAATTACAATGCATATTGATTTAGCAAATATTGCAAGTTACGATTCTAAAGGAGCAAAAACTTACATTACAGATGCCGGTGATTACTATTTCGCATTAGGCGAATCTAGCCATGATGCTTTAAATAACATTTTAGCAAAACAAGGCAAAACAGTTGCAGATGGCATGACAGCTGCAGGAAATTCAGATTTAGTCTATCAATGGAACTGGGGTTCATTTGATAAAGATACATTCTCTGTTAGTTCAACAGGTGTTGAAATCACTAACCATTTAAGTGATGGCGATTACTCAATGGATTTAAATTCATTTGAAGGATATGAAGATACAGTTACTTACTTATCAAGAAGTGATTGGAATGGAACATTCCCATCAGACTATGCTGGATTAAGTGCAACTGGTAGATTAGCAACATTATTAGGCAATGATTTTATTGACTTAAGCACAAACGATGATACTTCAGAATATGTCTGGGGCAAGGATAACGGCTTAACAATTAATGACTTCAAAGGCGCTGATTGGGATGATCCAAGATGGGGTGATTTAGTTGATCAAGTTACAATTGATGAATTTTTAGCGTTTGCTAGTAACGCATTCCATAATATTGCTGCTATAGAATCTGTTGGCTATGTTGGTAATAAAGCAGATGACGGCCCAGGAGGAAGTGACTCTTATACATTAAAATCAGGACAATTTGAAGGTAAAGAATGGGCAGATGCAGAAGATTATGCTGATTTTGGTACTCGTGTTGCTCCATCACAACAAAATTTAGCTTATACTTGGAATAAAGAATTAGCATATGAAAATGGCCAAATTATCCTTGGTGAAACATCGTTAATTTTCAACTTACCTATTATCATTGGTCCAGGTATGAACTTACATAGACATGGCTACAATGGTAGAGGTGGTGAGTATTATTCAGAAGATCCAATTTTATCAGGATATATTGGTAGTGCTTCAGTGCAAGGTGCTCAATCTAAGGGTGTCTTAGTTAATATTAAACATGCTGCTTTCAATGACCAAGAAGTCAATAGAAGTGGTGTTGCACCATTCATGAATGAGCAAAAAGCACGTGAACTCGAATTAAGAAATTTACAACAAGCATTCGAAGGAAAAGGTAAACCAGCAAGCTTCTACGATAAGGAAGAATATGAAGATTCATATACAACTGGTGCTGCTGGTGTTATGACTTCCTATAATAGAATTGGTGCTGTCGCAAGTAGTGCTAATGCGGGAGTTATGGTAGACATCATGAGAGATGAATGGGGCTTCAAAGGCTATAATGTTACTGACTTTACTGGTGTCTCACTTAAAGCCGCTCCAAAAGAATCAATCTTAGCTGGAACTACAGCATTCTGTGGATTCGGTAGTGCTAGTGGAAGTGTTGCAGAATATTGGAAAGGTGATGTTTTAAGTAAAGATGCTGATATGTGTGCAGCAATTAAAAATAACATTAAATACATTTTATTCTCACTTGCAAATAGTAATGCTTTAAATGGGGTTAATAGTTCTACAAAGCGTGTCGAATTAATGACAGGGTGGAGAGCAACTTACATTTCAATGTTAACTGTATTTAGTGCAACCACATTAACAACAGCTGCATTATTCGTTGTTTCTTACTTACGTGAAAGAAAGGCAGGTAAATAATATGAAGAAGAAAATTACAGCTTCAGGAATCATTTACTTAGTTAGTATCGTATTAGCTTTAGCAGGATTTATCGTATATCTTGTTAACTCAACAAACGGTTATTTAGCAGGAACAAAACTTAATGGTTGGATAATTTCCCTCTCGGTAATCGCAATTGTTTTAGGATTTTTACTCTTTATCTTCAGAAATTCCATGGAAGGATATGAAAGCATCGTTATGATAGTCATTGGTGTTTTACTTGCAGTTAGTGTCTGCTTATTCATCGATGAAAGAAAGAGTTTAGCTGCTGATGTTTACTTTATTCCAGTTAACTATCCAGCTGCTGAGGCCGATGCTTTAAATGTCGGAATCGTTGGAGTAGCATTCTACATTGTTTCTATTATTACTTTAGTTGTCTCATCAATGATGGGCATTGAAGGAAAAGAAAAAGTAGATGAAACAATCGTTGTTGAAACGAAGTAATTAATTAAATAATTAAAAGACTAGAAGAAGAGTTAAATCTAATTCTAGTCTTTTTCTATATTATCTTTATATATATGTATATATATGCAATAACTAACTTTCAAAAGTTTGAACTAAATAGTAAAATTATCTTAAATAGAGGTAAATATGGCACAAGTAGTATATGAAAATAAAAGTTTAAGTTATCGTGAAAAAAAGAATCATGTTGGAAGAGTATTTTTATATTTAGGTTTCTTTATATCTATATTAGTCACAATATTTGTAATTTTTATTATGGTTATTAGTAGTTTAGGAATTTCTCCTAGTGATCAAAATGGTTTTAAAGGGTTAAATCAAGAAAATGGTGAAAAAATAGTTAATACCTTCCTTGATGATAAGGTTGACATTGAAAACGCTAAATATAGTTTAATTTACGACAATAATTCAGTTTATACTCTAGAATATAGAGAAGATGAATCTACTAGAGAAATTTATTCTTCAGATGGAAAATACTATTTTAAAGTAACAGCTAACTTAACTACTTATACTTATGAAATAGATAGTACTTCTAGTGAAACTTCTTCAATTAGAAATTATTCGGATGCTTTAAATTTTGTGGATTCTAAAATTAGTGATTTTAAAGATGAATTTGCTTATTACGATTCCTCTTATTACTTTAAAATTACTTCTAGTGAGACGAGAAGATATTTCTATAATGAAGAAAAGAAGCTTTTAAAAGTTGGTATAAATAGCAAAGAATATGTAATTATTAATTCTAATGGTATCATCTTAGAAGGCTCAATTAATTTAAGAAGTGAAAATGACCCATTAATTTATAATTTCACTCTTAAAATCGAATAAATTTATACTTTAAATCTATTAACTCATTACGACTAAAGTAGTGAGTTTTTTATATCTAAAAAAGAAGAAAAATTATAGTTTCAATTTAGCACTTTTCTATTGACAGTGCTAAAGATTGTACTAAAATATACTTAGCACTTAAAATTTAAGAGTGCTAAATGTGTATTAGGAGGTATTCTAATGAAAGAGACTAAAGAGTTTCAAACCGAAAGTAAAGAACTATTAAATTTAATGATTAATTCAATATATTCTAATAAAGATATATTTTTAAGAGAAATTATTTCTAACGCTAGCGATGCTATTGATAAATATAAATACTTAGAGTTAACTAGTGAAGGACAAGTTCCATCAAAAAATTACGAAATTTTTATTTCTTCCGACAAAAAAGCTAGAACATTAACAATTAAAGATAATGGTATTGGTATGAGTAAAGATGACCTTGTCAAAAACTTAGGTACAATTGCTCATAGTGGTAGTAAAGAATTCTTAAACAAAATTAAAGAAGCTAAAGAAAAAAATGAACTCGATATCATTGGTCAATTTGGTGTTGGTTTCTATAGCGCCTTTATGGTCGCTGATAAAGTGGAAGTTCATACTAAAACTTTAAATGATGAAGGTTATTTATTTACTAGTGATGGATTAAATACTTATACAATCGAAGAAAAAGAAAAAGAAGATACAGGCACATCAATCACTTTATATTTAAGAAAATCTGAAGGTGAAGAAGATTATGATAAGTATTTAGATGACTACACAATTGAGAATTTAGTCAAAAAATATAGCGATTTTGTGAGATATCCAATCAAGATGGATGTAGTTGAGAAAGTCCAAAAATTAGATAAAGATGGCAAAGAAATTAAAGATGAATACGAAGATAAAGTCGTTACTAAGACTTTAAATTCTATGGTTCCTTTATGGAAAAAGAATAAAAAAGATGTCACAGATGGAGATTTAAATAAGTTTTATAAAGACAACTTTATGGACTTTGAAGATCCTTTGCTAAGCTTAAATCTTAACGTTGAAGGCGTAGTAAGCTTTAATTCTTTAATCTTTATTCCTGGTAGAGCACCTTATGGATTATATTCTCAAAACTTTGAAAAGGGTTTAAAACTTTATATTAAAGGTATCTTTATTAAAGATAAGTGTAAGGAATTAGTCCCAGATTATCTTAAGTTTATTACAGGATTAGTAGATACTAATGATTTAAGTTTAAATATTTCTAGAGAAATGCTTCAAGAAGATGTAAGGCTTAAGAAAATGTCTGAAATCATTGAGAATAAAGTCATCTCTAACTTAAAAGATTTAAAGAGTAAAGATTATGAAAATTATTTAAAATTCTATAAATTATATGGAGACCATATTACTTTTGGAATCTACTCTTCTTATGGATTTAAAAAGGATTTATTAAGTGATTTACTCGTTTATAAATCATTAAATAATGATAATTATATAGACTTAAAGACCTATAAAGAAAAGATGAAAGATGGCCAAAAGTATATATATTATGCTAGTGGAAGAAGCGAAGAAGCTATTAAACTTTTACCAGAAATTGAAAAATTCAAACGTGAAGGCATTGATGTCTTATTCTTTACTAAAGAAATCGATGAATTCGCTATTAGAATGATGAATGATTATGATAAAGTCACATTTAAAAATATAACTGACCATGATAAAGAAGATTTATCTAAAGAAGAAAAAGATAAACTCGATATTATGGAAGCTGAAAATAAAGAACTTATCGATAACATCAAGGAAGCTTTAAAAGATAAGGTTAATGAAGTTACTTTATCAACTAAACTTGTTGAAGCTCCAGTTTGTATTTCTACTAAAGATGGCTTATCACTTAACATGGAAAAAACAATAAATGAAGTTCCAGGAGATGAGAAAGCTAAAGCTACTAAAGTCCTTGAAATCAATCCTGAGCACCCAATATTTAAAGCTTTAGATAAGATTAAAGCTGATAAGGAACTTGTTAATAAGTATTCAAGTGTCTTATATAACGAAGCAATGTTACTTGAAGGATTTGAAATCGAAGATAAGGAAGCGTTTATTAAAAACTTAAATGAATTGATTCAAAACTCCCTTAAATAAAATAAACAAACGACTTATAGGCTATTAAGAAATAACTTAATAGCTTTTTTTAGTATCCAGACATATATAAATTTATCTAAAAATGGATAATGTTTTTTCACATAATCATAATTAGAATGTTATAATCTTTATGTAATTTATTTAGTGGCCAGGGGAATAATAAAAAATGAAATTAGAAAACGATTTAATAAGGATTGATGTTACAACTTGTGGGGGATCTCTTACCTCAATTTACGATAAGAAAAGAAACGTAGAATTATTATATCAACCTCATGAGGACTCTTGGCAAGGTCAAGATATCTTTATTTTCCCTTTTATTGCTAGATTAAAAAATGGTTATTATTTACATGATAATAAACGTTATGATTTAAAAAATCATGGACTTATTCGTTATATGGTAGGAGAAGATACTTCTAGCGATAATAATATAAAAGTAACTTTTAAAAGTGATTTTAAAACCTTAATTAGATATCCATTTGAATTCGAAGCAAGCATTAATTATTCTTTAAATAATAATGAGATTACAATTAGTTATGAGATTATTAATATAGGTGAAAAAACTCTTCCTTTTGAATTAGGAGCGCATCCTGCTTTTAAACTTCCTGGAATTAAAAGAAGCGATGAATTCGATATTAGTGGTAATTATATAAAATTTGATGGTGTTAAAAAATTAAGACTAGTTGAAGAAGAAGAAACTGCATCTTTTGTACTTGATGAAATCGACTATTTAGAAACTGATGTTATTGCTTTAAATAAAAAATTATTTAATGACATTAATACAATTATTTTAAATGCTAAAGATATAAAAGAAGTTGAATTAGCTAAGCGTGATGGCTCATCTTTAACTATAGATATAAATAATGCAACATATTTAGCTTTATGGAGCGACAAAAAATGGGGAGATTATGTTTGTATAGAACCTTGGTTAGGGTTACCAGATTATAACGAACCTGAAAGAGAAATATACAAAAAACCTCATATGATTTTATTGCCTAAACATGAACGTTTTACTTATTCATATAAAATAAAAATTAATTAGTTTTATTGGAATTATCCTCTAATTTAAGGATATTTTCATTAAAACTGGTGTTAATTACTTGTTCTTCTTCGTAGTCGATTATTTGACTAGTAGGAGAACTTTTCTTTTTAAATCCTTTGATAAAAGATTTTGCTTTAGAATAAACACTAGGTTTAGTTTTAATAGGAGAAACATATTTAATTTCAGGCTCCTCTTTGACTTTAGTAAATATAGGCTTTAATAAGTCTTGAGTAGCTTTATTTTTAGTCTTGAAAACTAGTTTAAAACGTTTAAAAAAGTCAAACATTCCATCGCCAAAATTAATTACATCATCATCAGAAAGTTCTTTGACTATATCAAATAAAGAATCAACGAATTCCTTTTTATCTTCTAAGGACATTTTATCCAAGTTTTCTTTTAATGTTCTATCGATTTTATTGGATAAAAAAGTGAATCTACTTAAAGTGACAAATCCATAATCCTTAGTTAGCCAATTATAAATATTATGTTGATAAAGTAATGATTTTTTACTATCAACAATCACTGTTTTATAGTCTTTATATAGTAATCTACCAATTATTGAAGAAGGTGGTACATATAAAGTGATTTTTTCTTTGATGCTAATAAAGCCTTTTTCTTTTAAAAATTCTTTTTTAAATCCTGGCCCATCAAATGAATATATGGTTTTTATATGATTTTGGACATTTTTTCTAGCTTTAGAAGCAGCATAAATGGCTAAATTTCCACCTTTAGAGTGTCCACCAACATAGATGGTTTTAAAATTAGAGAAACGTGTTATTTTCTTAAGATATTTAGCGGCTTCAAGTTGAGCAGGTATAGCCTCTAAATAAACCATATTAAAGTCTTCTTTCCATCCAGTTAAAGTTCCATCGGTTCCTTTAAAAGCAACAAATAAGAAGTTATTGTTTCTTGATGTGTTAATAAAACTAACTGCACTAAATTGTTTGACTTCTTTAATATTCGTGTCGTAAATAAAACTTTTTAAGCATATATCTTTATATCTTAAAGAAGATCTTAAAATGTTTAGTAATTCTTTGTCTTCAGATAATCTATATCTTTGATACCTACTATTTTCCTCGCTAAATAAATCATTAATGACGTCAATTAAGCGTTTTTTTGAAAAATATTTTCTTTTATTAACGACTTCACTAAAGTTAATATAGCTTAATCTAGATAGTATTAAGGCATCAAGTTCGTTAAATGGTTTTACGCTAAATGAAATATCTTTTTTACTTTGTAAATAACTAATAATGTTTTCCATGTAGATATTTTACCTATAATTTAAGGAAAATTCATTAACTTAAAATGAATATATTAATGAAGAGGAAAGTGATAGAATTTAAAGCGAGGTGATAGCATGGAATTAAAAGAAAAGAAGATTTCTTCAGAAGAAATTTATAAAGGCAAAATAATTGATGTATATAGAGATAAAGTGCTTTGTCCTAATGGAAAAGAAAGTTATAGAGAATATATCAAACATTGTAGAGCAAGTTGTATAATCGCTAAATTACCTAATGGAAAATTTTTAATGGAGAAGCAATATCGTTATCCTTACGATGAAGTGATTTATGAATTTCCTGCAGGAAAATGTGATAAAGACGAAGACCCAGTGATTACAGCAAGACGAGAACTTGAAGAAGAAACTGGTTACTTAGCTAAAAAAATTGAATATATTGGCGAAATTTATCCTTCATGTGCTTATACAGATGAAATTATATATATTTATTATGCAAGTGAATTAACTAAAACCCATCAACATTGGGATGATAATGAAAGAGTTGAAGTTTTTGAATTATCGATGGAGGAAATTTTAGAATTAGCTAGAAAAGGCGAATTAAAAGACGCAAAATCTGTTTGCGCCTTAACATATTACTTTTCTAGAGGTTTAAATAATTAATATCGATTAATTACTTTTTCTAAAAATCCAATATAGTTATTAAATTCAAAAGTTTTATCTTTTACTTTAATTGTTCCATTAAACTTACCAAAAACTTGGTTTTGATTAGAAGCAATTATTAATAAATTTATAAAATCATGTCTATTAAAGAGTGGCGTAAAAGTTAAGTCTATATCGCCACTTTTTGATTTAAGCTTAATTTCTTTTGAATAATCTATCTTATTTTTTGTTTGCTCAAAAATAAATTCTACATCATTAAGTTTATAAATTTCTTTGTTAAAGAATAAAACGTTTTCAGTACCTTTAGAATTATCACCTAAGCCATAACCTAAGTTAAAACCTAATAAATCACCTTCAGGAGTTTTAACATTTAAATTTGACCAATACCAAGTCGATCTATAAGGCCATACGCCTCTTCCCCAATCGAGAACCCCATAGGAAGATTTAAAATTCATGGTCTTTTTTCCAAATTGAATATTTCCTTCTGCATGTAATAAATTTGATTTTTCATTATAGTAGAAGTCGCCTTTCTTTTTAAAAGGAATCGCTGTTACGATTGACTTATCAGTAGTTTTACTAACTTCTAAATTAATTAATAATCTGTGACCTTCAATAAAATTTTGAATATTTACATAGAATGTAGCTTGTTCCCCAGTAGGATTAATACTAAAAATATATTTTTTATCTTTAATGTAAATCTTTTTATCATCATGACGAGGCAAGCGAAAATCTCTATGTTTAGGGAAAAGTTTTGTAAAGGTTTTAGTGATGTATTTATTTACTTTAAAATCAACATAAGTAACAGATAATAAAGCACTATAAGTTAAATTACTAATTGTGATTAAAACCCCGTTTTCATCGTTTAAAAAAGCGTAATAGTTCCATTCTTTTAATTTAATTCTTTTTTGTTTTTTAATAACATCTTTATTAAATTCTTTGACTAAATTAAAAGCGTAACCAGCTTCATTTAACTCTCCGTTTTCATTTAATAATTTGCCTTCTTTTAATAAAACTTCTTCCATAAAAACCTCATTCCTTTAATAATGATAACATTATATCTTCATACATAATAACGTTTACAAATTTTTTACTTGGATAAAGTAAATGTGCCTCCTTATAAGCTTTTGAAGCTAATTCAGGAATATCTTTTTTATCTAATTTAGTAAGGTAATCTTGAAATTCAAAAGTAGAAATTATTCCTTCTAAATAAGTTATAAGACTTTTTGCATCATCATGAACATCGTTAGTGTTAGATATATTTAAATATCTAGCAATTTTAGCCATATCTTTATAAAGCGTGAATAAATAAACTCTTAAAAATCTAGGCATTAAAATGGCATTTAAGTAGCCATGATCTAAATTATACTTGCCACCAATTGCATGACTTAAAGCATGAACTGGTCCAACAAAAGCTCTATTAAAGGCTTTTCCAGCGATAAAGGAAGCGTTTAATAAGTTTCTTTTATAAATTAAGTTATCTGGGTCATCTTTACTAGCGATGAGATTTTCATATATTAATTTCATTGCGAATAAACTTTCTTTTTTAGTTTTTCTTGTTCGAGTAATATTTAAATAACTTTCAAGTGCGTGAGAAAAAGCATCCATTGCAGTAGAAGCAACATAATAAGTAGGTAACGATTCTAATAACTTTTCGTCTAATAAAGCATATTTTGGAGTAATTTTATTAGAAATAATTTCAAATTTAACTTTACTAGATTCATCCGTTAAGACACTAACAAAAGTAGTTTCACTTCCAGTCCCACATGTAGTAGGAATGGCAATTAATAAAGGAACTTTATGTCTTATTTTGAATAGACCTTTAAACTTAGTAATATCTTTTTTGGAGTAAGCGATTGCTGCAATCCCTTTACTAGCATCTAATATCGAACCTCCTCCAATTGCAATAATGGCTTTACAATTATCATTAAGGAATTTTTCTTTGCCACTTTTTACATCTTCTAAATGAGGATTATTATGAACACCATAAAATCTAGAGAAGTAGATGCTTTTATTTTCTAATTCTTTAATTAAGTTATCATCTAAGTTTTTGTTATAAATTGTGTTACTTTCTACTAGTAAAACTTTTGAAATATTTTTCTTAACTAATATGTTAGATACATCTTCATAAGATGATAAAACTTTAGGTTTAAAAAAATGCAAGAATTTTAAGAAAAACGCTAAAAAATATTGATATAATCGAATAAAAAACAACATGAAGTTATTATTAGGATAGATATTTTTGTCCGATAAACTAAGCAAAATCTCAAGTGCGTTTTTGAGAGTTTTTGCATTAGAAAGAAAATTAATAGTTATTTTTTTGCCGTTTCTTTTATAAAGCTTTAATACGCCATATCTCATAACAAAACCTAAAAAAGAAGCTTCATTTGAGTTAACAAAATACAAGTCTTTAAAATTAATTATTTCACATTTTTTAAAGCATCTATTAACCTTAATTTCTTGTTTTTTAAAATCAATTTCTAAAAGTTTGCTAGGTTTAATAAAGAAAATAACAATTAATACTAAAGAGCCTAGAGCAACTAACGAAAAAATAATTCCAATTACTAAATTAAAATAAGAGAAGTTAGTAGTTTCGCCTATGAAATTAGTTAAAATGTCAAATGCACCTAAAGATCCAAATAAAGCAAAAGCAAGCAAAAAATATACTAAATATAAGTAGTCTTTTTTACTTGCTTTATTAATGATGTTTAAAATATTTTCTTGTTTATTCATCTTTTAATTCTTTATGTGCGTCATCTAAAGCAGCTCTAATGGTATCATCCATATCAAAGTATTTATAGTTAGCTAATCTTCCACCAAAAATAACATTATTTAATTTGTCTGCTTCGTCTTTATAACGTAAGTAAAGAGCGTTATTCTTATCATCGTTAATTGGATAATATCTTTCTTTTCCTAATTCATAGTTATCTGGGTATTCTTTTGTAATCCGAGTAACTGGAGATTTATCATTTTCGAAATATTTATGTTCAATAATTCTTGTATAAGGGATCTCGTATTCAGTGTAATTTATAACACAATTAGGCTGATAAAATTCTTTATCATGCTTTTCAATTTCAAAACGTAATGAACGATAATCTAATGGTCCAAATTTGTAATCAAAATACTCATCAATTGGTCCTGTATAAATCGTTTTAGTTGCGATGCCATCGTATTTATCTCTATTTTTTAAATAATCTGTGTTTAAAATTATATCAGCGCCTTCTAATAATTTTTCAATAAGTAAAGTATACCCTCCAATTGGAATACCTTGGTATTTATCATTGAAATAGTTGTTATTATATTCAAATCTTAAAGGCAATCTTTTAATAATAAATGAAGGGAGCTCAGTTGCTTTTCTTCCCCATTGCTTCTCGGTGTAGCCTTTGACTAATGTTTCGTAAATATCTCTACCAACTAGCGATAAAGCTTGCTCCTCAAGATTTTTAGGAGTGGTGATATTTTCCTTTTTAACTTGTTCCTCAATAATTTTTTTAGCTTCTTCAGGAGTGGTAATTCCCCACATTTCATGGAAAGTATTCATGTTAAAAGGCATATGATAATATTTGCCTTTATAATTTGCGATTGGGCTATTGATAAAATCATTAAATTTGACTAAATCATTAACAAAGTTCCAAACTTCCTCGTCACTAGTATGGAATATATGAGCTCCATAAATATGGACATTAACATTATCCATTCTCTTTGTATAAATATTTCCACCAATATGGTCACGTTTTTCAAGCACTAAGACTTTCTTTCCTTTTTTAATAAGTTCATGAGCAAAAGTGGCACCATATAAACCACTGCCAACAATTAAATAATCATATTTCTTCATATATCTAATTATAAAGTTAATTTAACGCTACTTCTAGAAATAAATATAGTTTTATAAAGTCAGAAAATTGAAAAACATCGATATATTTTCATGAAAATGTCTATAAATTTAAATATTTTTAATTGAAAACTATTGATTTTAAAAATAATGTTAAATTAAGTTTCTATTAAGAAAATCAAAAGTGATATAATTCAGTCATGGATAAGAAGAGTAAGAATATCTTAGTTGTTGAAGACGATAAACTAACTAGAGCTCAAATTAAAAACGGAATCAAAGATAAAGGTTATAAAGTTAGTGCTGTTTCAACTGCTCGTGAAGCAATTGATTTTTGCATTAAGACAGTTTGTGACATGGTTATACTTGATTTAGGATTACCTGACAACGATGGAATTTATGTAATTCAAACTTTAAGATCTTTTACTAACACCTTACCAATCATTGTTGTAAGTGGAAGAACTAATGTTGAATCTAAAGTACTTGCTCTTGATGCCGGTGCAAATGACTATATTACTAAGCCATTTGCTATGGATGAACTTTACGCTAGAATTAGAAAAGAATTTAGATATGTGTTAACTGAAGAAAAGCATCTATTTATAAATGGCAATTTAACGATTGATTATGATGCAAAAACTGTATTTGTTAATGGCGTAGAAGTACACTTTACTAACTTTGAATATAAAATTATTGTTCTACTCGCTTATAACTTAGGTAAAACTTTAACATATGATTATATTATTTCCCATGTCTGGGGAAGTGGTGGACAAGATCAAAACGCATTGCGTGTTTTCATGGCAGGAATTAGAAAAAAGATTAGTAGAGATGGCAAATCCTCAAAATTGATTAGAACTGATATTGGTACTGGTTATAGAATGAATAAAATTAACTAGTTTTGTTATGAAAAACTTTTTCGGTAGAATTATTATCTTAATTTGTTCGATAATACATTGTATTATCTTTTTTATATTGCTCGGAGCTTTATTATTCTTTTTAATTCAAGATACAAATAGTATTAATAACTTCTTTGGTGGTAATTTAACTAATTTAGAATATATAGGATTATTATTAGGATTTATCGATTTAGTTGTTTTTATTATCGTTACAGTAATTTGTTTAGTAGATATTATTAATGCTAGAAGTATGAAGCACGCCTTTATTTGGTCGATTTTGCTATTATGTATTAATTTAACTACATTCTTATTTAATTTATTAATACCTCATATAGATACTGTATTTTATGGAATATTTATTAGCTGTTCAGGTACAGTACTTGGTACCTCTTTATTTTTAGTACTTGGTTCAGGATTTAATTATTATAAAGATTGTCGATAAATCATCGTTTGTAATGATAATCAAAATAGCATTTGATAAAATGTAAACGCTTTCATAGGCGTTTATTTCATTTTGGTATTTTTTGACTTTATTTCAGTAAAAAAATACTATATTATTTTAATCGGTAATTAAATACCGAGTTTGGAGGGTCGATGGAAAACAAACATTTGTCTAAAAACCAATTGCGTAGATTACCTGGTTACTTGCACCTATTAAAAAATTTAAGTGCTTCTGGTATGAAATATATCAGTTGTCAAACTATTGCTAGTTGCTTAGATTTAAATAAAGAACAAGTAAGAAAGGATATCGCTTTAATTAGTTCTATTGATGGTATTCCTAATAAAGGAAGAGACATTAATTTATTAATTAAAGATATTGAAACTATTCTAGGATATGATGATACGCATAATGCCTTTATCGTGGGTGTTGGTAGTTTAGGAACTGCATTCCTTCACTATAGAGGATTTGAAAACTATGGACTTAAAATTGTTTGTGCTTTTGACAAAAACCCTGCAATAATCAATTCAAAAATCAATGATAAGCCAGTTTATGATATTGCTAATTTAAATAGTGATATGATAAAAAACTTAAATGTGAAGATTGGTATTATCACGGTTCCTGCTGAATCAGCTCAAGAAGTTGCGGATGTAATGGCTAAATCTGGAGTTGAAGCAATATGGAACTTTGCACCAATTAAACTCATATTGCCTAAGGACATTATCGTATCAAATATGGACTTAGCAACATCATTATCTGTTTTATCTCACCAACTCTATTTGAAAAAGCATAAAAAAGGAGAAGAATAAATGGAAAAGGAATTAGACCCTAAAGCTTGTCAAGAAGTTAATGAACTCGTTAAAAAAGGATTAGTCGCATTAGAAGAATTCAGAAAATTAGACCAAGAACAAGTCGACTATATTGTTGCTAAAGTTTCAACAAGTGTTCTTGATCATCATGAATATCTCGCAAGACTCGCAATCGAAGAAACAGGAAGAGGAGTTTTTGAAGACAAATGTACTAAAAACTTATTTGCTTGTGAGTACATCACTAATGCAATGAGACATTTAAAAACATGTGGAATTATCTCGGATGATCCAGTAAGTGGCGTAACAGAAGTTGCTGATCCATTAGGTGTTATTTGTGGAGTTACACCAGTTACTAACCCAACAAGTACAGTTATTTTCAAATCATTAATTTCATTAAAAACTAGAAACCCAATTATTTTTGGTTTCCATCCAAATGCACAAAAATGCTGTGTTGAAACTGGAAGAATTATTGCTGAGGCTGCTATTAAAGCTGGTGCACCTAAAAACTGCATTCAATGGATTGAAAATCCTTCACTTGATGCAACAACTGCATTAATGCAACACGAAGGAGTCGCTTGTATTTTAGCTACAGGTGGTAACTCAATGGTTAAAGCTGCATATAGCTGTGGAAAACCTGCATTAGGTGTTGGCGCTGGAAACGTTCCTGCTTATGTTGAAAAAACTGCAAACATTGCACAAGCTGCAAACGATATCTTAATGTCAAAGGCATTTGATAATGGTATGGTTTGTGCTAGTGAACAAGCTGCTATTATTGATAAAGAAGTTTATAACGATTTTGTTAAAGCTATTAAAAAGTATGGTGCTTATCTTTGTAATAAAGAAGAAAAAGCTATGCTTGAAAAATACATGTTCCAACCAAATAAAAATGGTGTTGTAACAGGTGTTTTCCCAGGATTAGTCGGTCACCCAGCTTGGGAAATCGCTCATAATGCTGGATTTGAAGTACCACATGATACTCCAATTTTAATGGCTGAATGTTCAAAAGTTGGTCCTGAAGAACCATTAACAAGAGAAAAATTATCACCAGTCTTAGCATTATTAAAAGCTAACTCAACTGAAGACGGATTCAATAAAGCCGAAGCTATGGTTGAATTCAATGGTTTAGGACATAGTGCTTGTATTCATACTCAAGACAAGAACATTGCTGATGAATTCGGTGTCAGAATGAAAGCATGTAGAATTATTTGGAATTCACCAACTACTTTCGGTGGAATCGGAAATATTTATAACTCTTTCTTACCATCAATGACATTAGGTTGTGGTTCTTATGGTCACAACAGTGTTAGTGGTAACGTTAGTGCAATTAACTTAATTAACATTAAGAGAATAGGAAAGAGGAGAAATAATATGCAATGGTTTAAGATTCCTAGCAAGATTTACATTGAAAGAAATAGTATTCAATACTTAAAAGATGCTAAAAACGTTAACAAAGTATTCATCGTTACTGATAAATCAATGGTTCAACTTGGATTCTTACAAAAAATCATTGATCAATTAAAATTAAGAAGAAATGATGTTTCAATTCAATTATTTGTTGATGTTGAACCAGATCCAGATATCACAACAGTTAAAAAAGGCTGTGAATTAATGAGATCATTCGAACCAGATACAATCATCGCTTTAGGTGGTGGTAGTGCAATGGATGCTGCTAAAGGTATGTGGTTATTCTATGAACACCCAGAAGTTAACTTCGATGATTTAAAACAAAAATTCATGGATATCAGAAAGAGAGCTTTCAAATATCCTGAACTTGGAAAGAAGAGCAAGTTAATCTGTATCCCAACAACTTCAGGTACAGGTAGTGAAGTTACCCCATTTGCAGTTATTAGTGATAAGGCTAATGGTAAGAAATACCCATTAACTGACTATTCCTTAACTCCAACTATCGCAATTGTTGATGCTGAATTTACAACAAATTTACCACCATCAGTTACTGCAGATACTGGTATGGACGTCTTAACACACGCTTTAGAAGCTTATGTTAGTATGTTAGCTACAGATTATACTGATGCTTTAGCAATTCAAGCTTGCCAAATGGTCTTCAAATATTTACCAAGATGTGTTAAAAACGGTAAAAACGATTTAGAAGCAAGAGAAAAAATGCATAATGCCTCCACAATGGCTGGTATGGCATTCGCAAATGCTTTCTTAGGTATGAACCACTCAATGGCTCATAAGATTGGTGGTATGTTCCATGTTACCCATGGTAAAGCAAACGCAATCTTATTACCATTCACAGTTATGTATAATGGTGAAGTTCCTCAAAAACTCGGAACATGGCCAAAATACAATGTCTATGATGCTAATGAAAGATATGCAAATATCGCAAGATTAATTGGACTTAAGTTCAACACTACTGAAGAAGGTGTTAGAGCTTTAGCAGATGCTATCTATGATTTAGGTATTGAATGCGGAGAAAAGATGAATTTCAAAGCCGAAAATATCGATGAAAAAGAATGGATGGATGCAACTGAAGAATTAGCTTATAGAGCATATGAAGATCAATGTACCCCAGCTAACCCACGTATCCCATTAGTCAAAGATATGCAAGAAATCTTAAAACAAGCATATGCTGGTTACGTTAAAGGAAAAACAAAAATCTAATATACAAAAACCTATAAAAAGATGGCCATAGTGGTCATCTTTTTTAAATTCTTAAAAATTTATGTATAATTATAAATATGAATAATAATTATCTAGCCATCTCTAAAGCAATTAAGGAAAATAAGTGGTTAGCCATAGAATATAAAAATCTTAAAGATGAAATTACAAATTATTGGATTTATATTAACGATATTAATCCTTCTACAAAGAAAGCTGATTGCTATATTTTTAATGATGCAAAATCTTTAGACTCATTGAAAGGCACAATTGATTTAACTCGAATAAAAAGTGCTATTGATTTAGAGATGACAGGAGGAGATTATAAAAAGAATCAAGAACTTATTGCAAAAATAGAAAGTTCACCTGATAAATTTGATTTCCTTCAATTTACAAAGTTTAATAGAAATGTTTTGAAGTATTATGAGGAATGCTTTGAATTAGATAATGACCCATTTATTGACTCTAAATTATTAATTGAAGGCATTGATCATGAAGTTTTAAAAAAGCATGGCTTTATTAAACTTGAAGAAGAACAAGAAAAAGAAATCTTAAAGTTTGTTAAAAAAGAAAATAGAAAAAATACTCAAAATTCTTTAGAATCTCTAGTTTTTGCGCTACTTTCTTATGAAATTAGAGGCAAAACATATTTAGTAGCATATAAAAAAATAACTTTTAATCCAAGTAATAAATGTTTAATTTTAGATGATAATATTAGATTTAATAATACATTATTAATTAACGGAGTTAGGAATTCTTTATTTGAAGTATTAGAGGATGATGTAGAAAACTTCATTAATTTATACCTAAAAGATCCAATTAAAGGTGCTGACTTTTTAGAAGAGCATATTGAAAATAGAGGCATAGTTAGTAGCTTACCTGAATTTATAGTTTTAAAAAGAAATATAAATATGCATCTAAAGGAAATATTTGACAATATTGAAAAAGAGTATGCTTCTAATAATTTACAAGCACCATTAAAAGCATTTTTCGGATGTTTAAGTAAGGCAAATTATAGAAGAACTAAAGAACCCTCAATTGTTATTTATGATGATAGAGTGAATATTAACCAGATTGATGTAGTGTATAATGCAATGAAATATCCTGTAACTTACGTTCAAGGACCTCCAGGTACAGGAAAAACTCAAACAATTTTAAATGTTGTAGTGAGTGCACTATTTAATCAAAAAACGATATTAATTACTAGTGATAATAATAAGCCAATTGATGGAATTTTAGAAAAACTTAATTTTAAGTATAAAAATAAAACTTATAATTTTCCTTTTTTGCGATTAGGAAACATTGAAGATGTTAAAGGCGCCATTTTAACAATTAGGGATTTCTATAATTATGAAACGAATTTACGTCCGATTGATACACTTTTAACAAAAATAAAAGAAACCAACAATCAAAAAAATCATGATTTGGTCGAGAAAATTCACCAAAATAATGAAAAAGAAGAATTAGAAGAAAAGATTAAAACATATTTGAATTTATATAACATTGCTGGAGAGTCTAAATTTAAGAATTTATTAAAAGAAACAATAGATGATTGTAAAGAAAAATATAAAAATTTAGAAACTATCACAAATAAAGAAATTAAAAATCTTTACTTAAAAGCTAGTGATGATCCTAAAATGCAAGAATTTTTCTATTTCCAAAGCCTTAAAAACATAAAATCTTTGCATAACAAAAAGTTTGAGGAATTAATCAAAATTTGTTTTGAAGAAGATTTAGATGCAGCTTCTACTAAATTGAATAAATTTATTTCTTCAAGCGATAATTTAAAGATTTTGACTGAGGCTTTCCCGATAATGTTAACAACAACTTCATCATCTTTCCGACTTGGTGATGGTAATTTTAAATTTGATTTAGTGGTAATAGATGAAGCTAGTCAATGTAATGTTTGTCGTAGTTTAGTCCCTCTTTCTAAGGCTAAAAATATTTTATTACTTGGTGACCCTCGTCAACTTAAACCAGTGGTTGTTTTAGATGAAAGATTAAATAAAGAATTAATGGCTAAGTATCATATTTCAGATGAATATAGTTATACTAATAATTCTATTTTAAGCTTAATGTTAAATGTTGATTCAGTGTCTAAATTTATCTTTTTGCAATATCACTATAGATGTGGAAAGAAAATCATCAATTTCTCAAATAAACGTTATTATGGAGGCGAATTAAACCTCGATTATTTGAATTTAGATGGGGAATTGCGCCTTTTAGATATAAAAACTAATAATTATATGAATTTAAGAAACACTAATTTGGACGAAGGAAAGGCAATAGTAGATTATATTAAAAAGAACAATTTAACTGATGCAATGATTATTACTCCATTTGTTCATCAAAAAATGTTTTTAAAGGATTTACTTATTAAAAACAATATAACTGATATTGATGTAGGGACTATTCATTCTTTACAAGGAAGTGAAAAAAATACAATTATTCTTTCTTCAGCCATTACGCCAAAGACTAGTACTAGAACATTAGAATGGATAAATGAGAATAAAGAACTTATTAATGTTGCTCTTACTAGAGCTAAAAAGAATTTTATTTTAGCTTGTGATTTGGAAGCGCTTGAAAAAAATTCAAAAGATCAAAATAGCGACTTATTAACATTAGCTCATTATATAAAAAATAATGGAAATATTGACGTAGTTCCTATCAATAAAAGTATTACATATGATAGATCCAATGGAAGTCTTAATGAAATGGATTTCCAGCGCACCATCGCACATTTTTGTAGTGTCTATAAGCAATTTCAATGTAAAAAAGGAGTTCCTTTTAAAGAAATATTTAGCGATGATGAAGTCTTTGAAGACACTAGTTATGAATTTGATTTTGTTTTATATAAGCGAAAGAGTGTTTTTTCTTTAAATTTAGTTCCTGTTATTGCTATTGAACTTGATGGTCCAGAACATTTTATTGATTCTCGTAGACAATATTGCGATATGAGAAAAAAAGAAGTGTGTGAAAAGAAAAATATCGAGTTAATAAGAGTTGGAAATAGGTTTAGAAAAAGATACGAAGAAATTAAAAACATTATTTTCGCTGCTCAAAAAGTAAAAGATTACGAACAACTTAAATTAAAATTAGACGAAGAGGAAGGAAACTAAAAATAAGTGCAAGATTTTTATTTTAAAAATTAGGCTTTATTAGGCTTCTAGTTTTTGAAGTTCAAGTCTTCTTGATTATGAGTATATAAATTTGTAAAATTTATATCGTAAATAAAGGAGTATTGATATGCCAAAATTTGATACACGAGTCCAAGAATTAAGATATACAGTCTTAAAAAGTATCGCTAAACACATTTTTAAGGGAGATTTAGAAACTTCTTTTTATGATATTCCTAAAGAAGTCATTCCTGGACCAAAACCTTCGATGAGATGCTGCATTTATAAAGAAAGAGCAATTGTTGAAGAAAGAGTAAAAATTGCTACTTTACATAAGTTAAAGGGTGATGAAAATGTCATTCAAGTAATTTCAATTGCTTGTGATGAATGTCCTTTAGGTGGTTATACAGTAAGTGATGCATGTAGAGGTTGTATAGCTCATAGATGTTATGAAGCTTGTCCAAAAAAATGTATTAGTTTTGATGAAAATTTAAAAGCTAAGATTGATAAAACTAAATGTGTTAACTGTGGAATGTGTGCTAAGGCATGTCCTTATTCAGCTATTGAAAATAGAATTAGACCATGTGAAAGAGCATGTAAGCAAAAAGCTATTTCACCAGATCCAGTAACAAACGCTGCTTCAATTAACGATGAAAAATGTATTCATTGTGGAGCTTGTGTATATCAATGTCCTTTTGGAGCTATTGTTGACATTTCTTATATTAAAGACGTTATTGGTTTTATAAAAGAAAGTGAAAATAATCAAAAACATAAGGTTTTTGCGATTGTTGCTCCTTCAATTGGTGGTAATTTTATTGAATATAAAAACGGACAAATTATTTCTGCTTTAAAAGAATTAGGATTTTACGATGTTGCAGAAGCTGCTTTAGGTGCTGATATTGTTGCATTAAGTGAAACTGAAGAATTAGTTGAAAGAAGTAAACTTACTTCAAGTTGTTGCCCAGCCTTTGCTTTATACATTAGAAAATTCTATCCTGATTTAGCAAAATATATTAGTGACTCACCATCACCAATGGCAGCTATTGGAAAGGTCATCAAAGAAAAGTATCCTGGTTCAAAAACTGTCTTTATTGGACCATGCACAGCTAAAAAGAGTGAAATTAAACATCCAAATGTTTCTCCATACATCGATGCAGTTATGACTTTTGAAGAATTACAAGCTTTAATCGATGCTAAAGAAATTAATGTCGCTTTATTACCAGAAGATAAGTATGGTCAATTTGGTGGTTCATTCTTCGGAAGAGGATTTGCTAAATGTGGTGGACTATCTAGTGCTGTTCAAGAAGTTATTAAAGAACATAACATTGACTTTGAAGTTAAAGGCTTAGCTGTTGATGGAATGGATAACATCAAAAAAGCATTAATTGAATTTAAGAAAGATGAATGTGTTTATAACTTTATTGAAGGTATGGCTTGTGAAGGTGGATGTATTGGTGGGCCATGTAACTTACAACATCAAATAAGAAATAAATTAACCCTTGATAAATATTCTCAAGCTGCTGAAAAATCTATTTTAGGAAGTGTTGATAAAACAAAATAGTTATGAAAAAAGAATTTAGAGATTTAGTCGTTGAAAACATAAACGAAGCTAATGTTTTTATTTGCGGCGTGCCTTATGATAAAAACGCTAGTGTGGGAAAAGGAGCAAGTTTAGCTCCAGACACTTTACGTGAATTAAGTTATGATTTACCACCTTTAGATATGGTTGGTAATTTATTAACAAAAGTTAAACTATTTGACTTTGGAAATTTTGATGGTTCAGATTTTTCTAAATTAGAAGCTGAAATATATCATAAATTATTAAAGGAAAATGGTTTCCATATTATTTTAGGTGGAGATCATAGTATCGCTATTGCTAGTGAAAGAGCTTTTTTCAATCACGCTAAAGAAAATGGTAAAGTACCTGTGATTATTCATATAGATGCCCACCCAGATATTTGTGATGTTTACCATGATTCTAAATATTCTCATGCATGTCCAAATTTTAGAGCAATTGAATATGGCTATGAAGATAAAAATATCACAATGGTCGGAATAAGAGGATTTGAAGCTCAAGAGATAGAAACATTTAAAAAACATCCTGCAATCGATGTTTTTAAGGTAATTGATGTTAAAAAACTTGGTGTTGAAGCCTTGCTTACTGTTTTAGTTGCTAAATACAAAGATCCTAAGTACGAAGTTTATTTAAGCTATGACATCGATGCTAATGATCCTGCTTATGCTCCAGGGACAGGAACCCCTGAAGCTTTTGGACTTACTAATTTTGAAACTTTAGCTATTGTTACTGGTTTAGTTTCAAATTTAAATGTTACATGTATGGATTTAGTAGAAATTGCACCTCCATTAGATGTAAATAATATTACGAGTTGGCTAGGCTTAAAAACGATTTATGAAATTTTTAATGCTTTAATTAAAGCTGACAAGTTAACAAAATAAATATGCAAATTAATAGTTGGGAAGAACTATTTTTAGAACTAAAGAAAAAAGAATTCTTTAAAGATTTAACGAGTTTTCTTGACGAGGAATACAAAACTAAGACGATTTATCCTCCTCGAGAGCTCGTTTTTAATGCGTTTAAATTAACTCCTTTGGATGAAGTAAAAGTAGTTATTTTTGGACAAGATCCTTACCCTAATCCTAATGAAGCGATGGGCTTAGCTTTTAGCGTTAATAAAAATATCAAAGTCCCACCTTCATTAATTAATATATATAAAGAGATTATTATAGAGTATAAATTAAATATTCCTGTCCCTAAATGTGGAGATTTAACATATCTAGCTAAGCAAGGAGTGTTATTACTAAATGCTTATTTAACTTGTGAAGCCCATAAGCCTTTATCTCACGCTAATGATTTATATAGGAAGTTTTTTATTGATGTATTATATGTTTTAAATAGAGTACATAGACCAATTGTCTTTTTATTATGGGGGACAAACGCTAAAAAGTACCATAAATACTTAAATAATCCAATGCATTTAGTAATAGAAACAAATCACCCATCTCCATTAAGCGCTAATAGGGGAGGATGGTTTAATTCTAATTGTTTTAAAAAAACTAATGAATTTTTAATTAAAAATAATTTAGCTCCAATAAAATGGCTTAATAGGGATTATATAACTTTAAAATAATTTGGATGGAGTTAAAAACTTCCATAATATCGTTTTCGTAATTATTTTCGTTCCAGGCGAATAAAGCATTATAAATCGCCTCAGAGACAATATAAGGGAAGAAATAATTTTCATTAGAATTATTAAAGTTAAAAAGAATAAATTTTTTCGTAAGAAAATCTAATAGTCTTTGACCAAGGACATTTTTTAGTAGTAAAGACAAATATTCTTTTTGACTATAGATGGTTTTAATCAAAATAATTATGTTTTCTTCGAAATCCTCGTTAGTTTCAGGATGGATTACAGCTGTCTTAAGATATTCTTTATAAATATATTCTAAATAAAAGTTAATAATTTCACCTTTATGATTAAAATGTTTATAAAAGGTTGAACGACCTACGCCAGCTATTTTGCAAATCTCAATAACTTGGATTTCCTATAAACTTTTAACTTTTAGTGGTCTAAATAATGCCTCTACTATATAGTGGTTTGTATTGCTGAGATTTTCCTTACGCATTCTTGTATATAATATAAAAAATAAAATAAGGGAATTATTAAATTTTGTTTTTAGTGTAAAAAGCAGACAAATTTAAGGAAATGTCTACTATTTATAGATTAATTTTTCTTTTTCATATGATATTTTAAATTCTATTTGATTGAAAACTCTTTGCTATACAAACTTGTTTGACTTATAATTTTTGTGGGTGCTTAAGTATAGGCTGAGATAAGTGTGATACTCACTTGACCGTTGACCGGATCTAGGTAATGCTAGCGTTGGAACTATTTTTATAACGTATCTACCTATTTCTGGGTGGATTTTTTCTTTTTAGGAGGCGTTATGAAAATATCTACACTTGCTTTCGAACTTAAAGAAATAGATTGGTCCATCTTAGGAATTGTCTCATTAATTTTATTAGGAGTGATTCTTTTAGCTGGAATAATTCTAGGTATTAATAAGTTCGTTATGAAATCAAAAGTCGTTAATGAAGGAGAGGTAAATGACGATAAAATAAAATCGTATTTTTCTACTCATCTTACTGAAATTATATTTGCGACTGCTTTTCTAATTTTATTCGTTTTAATTTTTGCCGGTAAATTTTATTTTTCTTGGGAATATGGAGATACATTTACTCTTGATGAAGTTAATTTCTTTAAGTTAATCTTTGGTGGCAGTGTTACATTAGTAAATAAAGAATTTATTTTGTCTAGTAATCCTTTATTAATTGCTTCCTTTATTTTAATTTTATGTGGAGCAGTTTTTACGTCAATATTCTTCTATTTTAATAAAGAAAATAAAATTTTGCTTAAGATTTGCAATACTTTTTCTTTAATTTCAATAGTTACTGGTTTAATTTTAATTACTGTTTATTTCCAACAATTTAATAGTTTTTATGATTTTTCAAGTTTATTTAATGAAGAATATTACCTATATATTGATACATTTTCTTACTCAGCTTTCTTCATTGTCTTTTTAGTTTTACTCCTTGCTTTATGCAATGTTAGAAATATCTTTAGTAGTGTTAAATATACAACTCAAGATATTTGTGAAGAAGGAATTTTAATTGCTTTAGCAGTTGTTCTTGATTCATTTGTTAAATTTAAAGTCCAAGCTGGTGGAGGAAGTATTGGCTTTGCTGCTATCCCTCTATTCATTATTTCTATTAGACACGGAGCTTATAAAGGATTTGTAGCCAGTGCCATTATGTTTGGCTTAATTACTTGCATGATTGATGGATATGGCTTCCAAACTTATCCATTTGATTACTTTATTGGCTTTGGTGGATATTGTCTCGTTGGTTTATTTTTCTCTTTATTTAAACTTTTCTATAAAAATAAACCTAACGATGAAAACTATAAGCACTATGAATTTTTATATAGCGCATTAGGAATTACAGTTGGTTGTATATTTGCCATGATTGTTAGATATATTGGTTCATCATTATCAAGCATTATTTTATATGATTATTCATTAACTGATGCTTTAATTTATAACTCAACTTATATTCCATTTACTATGTTACTTGATTGGTTTGTCACACTTTTATTACTTAAACCAATTTTAATGATTAATAATCGCTTTAAGTATAGACAATCCAATTAATATTAATTTGCTTTTCGTACTTAGACCATTTCAGTTTGAAGTGGTCTTTTTTGTTTATAAATGTTTTAAATTGGTTTAAAATCAAACTATGAGAATTAAAGAGATAGTATCAAAAGAATTAGAAAAAAATCAAATGAAGCAAAATGTCTTCAAAGAAGAAATTGAAGAGTTGCCTCTAGGTAGTTTAGTTAAAGTTAAAGGTAAAAGTAGTGTTTACGTTTATTTAAAGTACCGAGTTGGCACTACAGTTGTTTCTAAATATGTTGGCAAAGAAAATGATGTACTAGTCTCTAAAATGGAAATGGACATTAGAAGAAGAAAAGCTCTTGAGTCTAAATTAAAAGAACTTAAAGAGGAAGAAGAAATAATGTTAAAAATGTTAAAAATATAGCAAAAATTCAAAAAATATAAACTCTGTTTATATGATTAGGTTAAAGAATTGCTTCTTTAGCCTAATTTTATTATTAGAAAATTGATAAATATAGTAGAATTAATTTGAGTTTTGGAAAAGGAGTAATTTCATGGGACTAAAAAAATTTAATGAAGAGGAAAAAGTTGATCAAGAAGAAGAAAAAGTAGAGTCCAAAGAAGAGGAAGAAAAATCTAAACTTGAATCAATTATTTTGGAAAATTCTAAAGAGGAAGAGGAACTAAAGAATTTACCTCTTGATGAAAAACAAAAAGTCGTAACTGGTAAAATTGAAGATGCTAGATTAGCTTATTTTGCTTATACTAAAAAGCAAAAAAAGATTAACACAATGATTAGTGTAGGCGTCATTATCATTTTAATTATCTGCATTGTTTTAATTTTCGCTTTAGGAAACACCTATCAGTGGGTTAGCTATTTAGCACTAGGCTTAATGGTTGTCTCAGTTGTTTTAACTTTTGTAGCTACTAAAGTTATTAAAAATAAACTTAGCAAGCAAGCTGAAGAGTACATTAGAGTTTTATACCAAAATGAAAATGAATATCTTTTTAGCGGAGAAAATTTCTCTAAGCTTGAAGTTAAAGCTTATGGACAGCTTAAAGATGAATTATTTATCGATGCAAGATTTTATAAAAACATCAAAGGTACAAAATCTAGAAATTTAGTTAGTGTTTACTATAAAGATAAACAATTAGGTTCAGCTGATTTAGCAGCAAATATTTTAATTAAAAATAGATTATCACCAATGTTTTTAGGAAAATTCTATGATTACACATCTAGATACGATAAAGATGATAAACGTATAGTCATGCAAATTAAAGGTGGTCAATTATCTCGTCCTATTGATGATGTTGATGATCTTAAACTTGTTGAAGGCAATGATACATATTGTATTTATACTAACGATGATGAATGGAGAAAAATCTTAAATGCCCATGTCATCAAAGACATTTTAAAGTTAAAAATCGATAAGACATTGATTGATGTTTTAATTTCGATTAGAAAAGGTAAATGTAGTATTGGTATCGATTATATCGATGAATTCATGAATATTCCTGTCGAACATGAATTTGATTTTAATAATGTTAAAAGAGTAGAACTTGATTTAAACAAAATATTAACAGTATTTGACGACTTGAATTAATGATATTTATTTTGAAAGGAGGGCATTTATGGACTCATTAAAAAATAAATGGATTGAAATTCAAGGATATAAACATGATGGTAGAATGCATCGTATTTGGGATGATGTCTATGTTATAGATGAAAACGATGAATATATTGTCGTAGCAAGTAAAAAGACTAAAGTTGTTGAACATGACTTTAGAATTCGGTATACAAAAGAACCTGCAATTATGATTTTCTTTAAAAATCATTGGTGGAATGTAATAGCAATGTTAAAGAAAATAGGGATTACATATTATGTAAATCTAGCTTCTCCATTTGTGATTGATTCTCAAAGGGTTAAATATATCGATTATGATTTAGATATTAAACTATACCCTAATCATGATATTAGGTTAATTGACGTTAAAGAGTATTCTTACCATAAGAAAAAATATAATTATTCTGATGATATTGATAAAATATTGAGGTTTAATATAAATCAAATTAAAAACTATATGTCTAATAAAGTATTTCCATTTGATGATGAAGTAATTAAAAAATATTACGAGGATTTCCTCGTTAAGACAAAGAAAGAAGATGATTTAAATGATTGAAAAAATAGTTTCTAAAAGTGTAGAAGACACCATAGAAATTGGCAAAATCATTGCAAAAATGGCTTTTTGTGGTGAAGTCGTTACGTTAAGCGGTGATTTAGGAAGTGGCAAAACTACTTTAACTAAAGGTGTTGGGAAAGGCTTAGGGATTGAAGAAGAAATCAATTCTCCTACTTTTAATATTTTAAAATGTTATTTCCATGATCCTTTGCCTTTATATCATATTGATGCTTATAGATTAGAAGGCGTTAAAGCCGAGCAAAAAAATATAGGCTTAGAAGAAATTATTGAAGGAAATGGTATCACCTTAATTGAGTGGCCTATGTTTATAGAAGAATTTATTCCTTTTGATTCTTTATCAATTGAAATTCATAACGAAACTAATGGCGAAAGAAGTATAACTTTATCTACTAATTCACCTAAATATTTTGATTTAATCAAGGTCTTAAAGGAGAAATTTGGATGTTAAGTTTATTATTAGATAGCGCAGATAAAAAATTGCTTGTTGCTTTATTTAAAGATGATAAAAAGTTTGATGAGATTTCTTATGAAGCATGGCAAAGACAAAGTGAATTAATGATCCCAGAATTAAAAAAGATTCTAGATAGAAATAAGATTGATCCAAAAGAAATTAATGAAATAATCGTTACTTTAGGTCCTGGTTCATATACTGGAGTTAGAATCGCCTTAACTATCGCTAAAGTCTATGCTTTAAGCCTTAATATTCCTTGCTATGCTATATCTAGTTTAGCTGCTTTAAAATCAAACAGAGGAAATTCAATTTGTTTAATAAATGCTCGTAGTAATCGTAGTTATTTTGCAGTCTATGATGAAAATGGGAAAGCAATTATTCAAGATAAAGTCTTAAAAAACGATGAGGTTATTAACTATATTAATGAACATAAAGATTATCATGTTTGTGGTGATGTAACATATTTAAATATTGAAGGTGAAAATAACGATTTATCCACCAGTATGTATTCGTTAAAAAGCGATGATACATTAGTAGAAAATATTCTTTCTTTAAAGGCGGTTTATTTAAAAGATTAATATGGAATTTAAAATTGCTTCTATTAATGATATTGAGTCAATCAAACTCATTGAGGATGAATCTTTTAAAAATCCATTTTCATTAGAGCAACTTGAATATGAAATTAAGGAAAATCCATTTTCTAAATATATTCTTTATTTAGTGAATGATGAAATTGCTGGATTTATTAATTTTTGGATTACATTTGATAGCGCAACAATTAATCAAATCGCGGTTAAAAAAGCGTTTAGAAATCGAGGAATTGCAACAAAATTAATTGAATATGCTGAAAGTTTATTAAAAAAAGAAAATGTAGAATTTTTTACTTTAGAAGTTAGAAAAAGTAATGAAGCTGCCATAAAACTATATTTGAAAACTGGCTTTATGAAAGTTAGCGAAAAGAAGCAATATTATGATGATGGAGAAGATGCCATTTATATGGTAAAAGGAGAAATATAATGGAAGGTCATGTAATTATTTTGGGAATTGAAAGCAGTTGTGATGAGACAGCTTGCGCAATTACCGATAATGGAAAATTACTTGCAAATATTATTTCAAGCCAAATAGATGTTCATAGAAAATATGGCGGGGTAATGCCTGAAATTGCTAGTAGATTACATTTAGAAAATATTGGTTGTGTAATTAGTGAAGCTTTACATGTGGCAAATATTAAAATGGAAGATGTTTCGGCGATTGCTGTAACTAGAGGACCAGGATTAATTGGAGCTTTACATGTTGGACTTCAAGCAGCAAAAACATTAAGCTTAATTTATAATATTCCATTAATTCCTGTTCACCATTTAACTGGGCATATTTACGCTAATGAATTTATTAAACCACTACATTTCCCATTACTTGCTGTAGTTGTTAGTGGTGGAAATACCGAATTAGTCTACATGAAAGACCACTTAAATTTTGAGATAATTGGTGAAACTAAGGATGATGCAATCGGAGAAAGTTATGATAAAGTTGCTAGAGTCTTAGGTTTACCTTATCCGGGAGGAGTAGAAATTGATAGATTAGCTAAAATAGGAAAACATTCTTATAAACTTCCTACTCCACTCCATGATGGTAGCCTAAATTTTTCCTATAGTGGACTAAAAACAGCAGTCATTAATTTAGTGCATAATTTAGAACAAAAAGATGAAAAAATAGTTGTTGAAGATATGGCTAAATCTTTCCAAGATGTTGCTGTTGGTATGGTTATTGATAGAGTTAAAAAAGCAACTAGCGAATATAAAGTAAAAGAAATAGTCCTAGCCGGAGGGGTTAGTGCTAATAGTTATTTAAGAAGTGAAATTGTTGAAACCTTTAAAAACACTGATATAGAGGTAGAAATTCCACCATTATGGTGTACAACTGACAACGCTGCGATGATTGCAAAAGTTGGAGAATATTTATATAAAGAAAAAGTATTTGCCTCTTTAGATTTAGGTGTTGATCCAAGTTGGCGAATTGAAGATTTTAAAAAGTTTTAATAATGATATAATTTTATTTGATTTAGGGAGGGCGTTATGAGTCAAAAGAGAAGTTTAACAAATAGACAATTATTCTTAGAGTTTTATGATTCTAAACTCAAAGAAGGAAGAGAAGTTACTTTAGAAGGTTGGATTAAAACTAATAGAGACAATGGTAGTGTTGGATTTATTGCTTTTAATGATGGGAGCTACTTCAAAAATATTCAAATTGTTTATGATGCTAATAATAAAGAATATGATAAATTTGCTCATTTAAGATATGGTACTTCCATTGAAGTTACTGGAAATATTAAATTAACTCCAGAAGCTCAACAGCCATTTGAAATTCACGCTTCAAAAATTGAAGTTTTAGGTGATTGTAGCGAAGATTATCCACTTCAAAAGAAAAGACATACATTTGAATTTTTAAGAGATATTGCTTATTTAAGACCAAGAGCAAACACTTTTAATGCTGTATTTAGAATTAGAAATACATTAGCTTACGCAATTCATAGATATTTCCAAGAAAGAGGATTTATGTATGTTCATACTCCTATTATTACAGCCAATGATGCTGAAGGTGCTGGACAAGTATTTCATGTAATTGCTGATCCAAAACATCCAGCTGATTTCTTTAACGCAAACGCTTGTTTAACAGTTAGTGGACAACTTCACGTTGAGTCTTTTGCTTTAGCCTTTAGAGATGTTTATACTTTTGGACCTACTTTTAGAGCTGAAAATTCAAATACCAATCGTCACGCAAGTGAATTCTGGATGATTGAACCAGAAATCGCTTTTGCTGATTTAGAAGATGATATGGATTTAATTGAGTCATTTTTAAAATATATTATTAAGTATGTTTTAGATAATTGTAAGGATGAAATGGCTTTCTGTAACACCATGATTGAAAAAGGTGTTATTGATAAATTAAATAGTGTTTTAAATTCAGCTTTTAGAAGAATGACTTATACAGAAGGTGTTGAATTGCTTAAAAAGGCCGTAAAAGACGGACATAAATTTGAAAATAATGATATATACTGGGGAATGGATTTGCAAAGCGAACATGAAAGATATCTTACAGAAGTAGTCGTCAAAGGACCTGTATTTTTAACAGACTACCCAAAAGAAATTAAAGCTTTCTATATGAAACTTAATCCAGATAATAAGACTGTTGCAGCATGTGATTTGCTTGTTCCACGTGAAGGTGAAATCGTTGGTGGATCTCAAAGAGAAGAAGACTATGAAAAGCTTCAAGCCAAGATGAAAGAACTTGGAAATGATAAAGGCTTAGAATGGTATCTTAACTTAAGAAAATATGGTGGATGTAAACACGCTGGTTTTGGTCTTGGATTTGATAGATTATTAATGTATATTACAGGTATACAAAATATTAGAGACGTTGAACCATATCCACGTACACCAGGAAGTTTAAAATATTAATATGTATATCGAAGACGAAGAAAAATTAAGTGATATTTATAGTAAACCTAGTGATAGAAAAACTAGTAAAGATGATGTAGAGGCTGTTTCAATAGAAGAAGATAGCAAAGATTCATCAATAGTTTTAGATATGGCAGAAACTAAGGAAGTAACTCCTTCAGTAAGAGATTCTCGAGTTGAAGTTAAGTTATCTCCTGAAGATATTGAACTTAAGCGTAAGAAAAAAAGGGTAGTTTTATTTTCTTTACTTTGTGTAGTAGATGTTGCTTTACTTGGATATATAATCTATTTAGTGGTAATGATATTTATTAATTTAGCTAAATAAAAACTTCTCATGTTTGAGAAGTTTTTTAATAGATAAATTTAAATACCTAATTGATATTTTTATCAAAAATAACGCTTGGCATCGAAAAAATTTTAGAAGTGGTAAGAGTATAAATATATTGAGCCATTTGTTCGTTTGAAACATTAAATGTTTCTAAAGTCATTGAATATAATAGTCCACTTAAAGCCCCAGCGTAGTAGCTAGAAATAATTTCCATTGGGATGTCTGCTACTAAATATGCTTTATGATCAGTTACTAAAGTAGGGATCATTTCTTTAATGAAGTAATATAAGCTAGTGTAAACCGATTTTTCTTTATCATTTTGAATAATTTTTCTAAATAAACTATTGTCATCATAAAATAAAGTAACTAATGAAACTAAAATATCGAGGTAGCCAATACTTTTATTAGCTTCACCTAAATACTTATTTCTTAAATTTTCAAAAGTACTAAAGGTGGTTCTTAAAAAAACATATTTCATGAGCTCCTCTTTGTTTTTGAAGTTATTATAAAAGGTAAGTTTTGAAATTAAGGCATTTTCACAGATTTCCTTTACTGAGATTTTATCAAAACTTTTAACTTCTAAAAGCTCAAGGAGTGAATCGGCCAAATCACGTTTAGTTCTTACAATTCGGATATCTTCTTTTTTATTTCTTTGCTGTTTAAGCTCATACATCTTTGTCATAATTTTGTCCTAATTCCTTTCTTTATTTTGTTATTATAACTATAGTCAATTTATTTATATATTTCATCCTTTATTATAAAAATATACAAAGATAAACTTTAGTAAAAAATCTTTAGTTGATTTTATTTTTATTTATATATAAATAAAATGGTAAAAAAATGGTATACTTTTAAAGTTATGAATTACTTAGAAGAATTAAACGATAAGCAATATGAAGCAGTAAGCGCTAAGGATAAGTACTTACGAATTATTGCAGGAGCAGGAAGTGGAAAAACTAGAGTTTTAACCTATCGAATATCTTATTTGATTGATGTGATGCATGTTAGACCTAGCGAAATTTTAGCAATTACTTTTACAAACAAAGTTGCTAAAGAAATGAAGGAAAGAACTTTAAATTTATTACCTGATTTTAATCTTGATGGATTAACTATTTCAACATTCCATTCTTGGTGCGCTAGATTTTTACGTTCCGAAATCCAAGTGTTAGGTTTCCCTAGAAACTATATAATTTATGATGACGATGACCAACTTAGACTAATTAAAGAAATTGGTGTTCGTTTAGGTTTTAAAAAAAGTGATGAAATGAATAAGTCTGCTTTAAACTTTATTTCTAGGCAAAAGACTATTGGAAATTTACCTAGTGATGTTATAAAAGGAAGTTTTAAAGACTCTAAAGTTGAAACAATTTTAATGGATTATTTTAGGCTTTATGAACAAGCCAAAAACGAGGCCTATGCTTTAGATTTCGATGATTTATTAATTTATACTTTAAAAATTTTAAAAGATTTTCCTGAGATTTGCGATAAATATTCAAGAAGATATCACGATATTTTAATTGATGAATTCCAAGATACTAATGACTTACAATTTAAATTATTAACTAAACTAGTTGGTCCATATACTAATTTATATGTAGTTGGAGATCCTGATCAAACAATATATACATGGCGAGGAGCTAATCAAAAAATCATTCTTGATATTGATAAAATTTATACTCCAATGCGTTCCATTGTTTTAAATGAGAACTACCGTTCAACAAATGAAATCTTAAAAGTCGCTAATAAATTAATATCTAATAATAAAGAACGTGTTCCTAAAGATTTATTTACGAATAAAACTGGTGGTAAAAAGGTTAGTTTAAAGTGCCTTGATAACTCAATTTTAGAAGCCAATTTTGTAGCTAGTACGATTGATAAAATCGTTGAAGATAATAAAGCAGAATATAAAGATATTGCAGTTTTATATCGTTCAAGTTATTTATCACTAAAAATTGAAAATGCTTTAACTACTAGAAGAATTCCCTATAACGTTTATGGTGGATTAAAGTTCTATTCTAGAAAAGAGATTAAAGATTGCTTGGCTTATTTTAGGTTACTTATTAACCCTAAAGATGATGTTTCTTTTGATAGAATCATTAATGTTCCTAAAAGAGGATTTGGTGAAAAGACAATTGGCATAATTAAGCTTGAAGCCATGAATAACAATTTATCTTGTCTAGAGTATGTTGAACATATTGATGAATATTCATCAGAATTAAAAGAAAAGACCATTTCGACTTTAAGAAAGTTAGCTAAGCAAATTGCTGATACTAGAGCTAAGATTATTGATAATCAAGAAGCATATAGTGAAGTACTTGATGGATTTTTAAAAGATATTGGTTACTACGAATATTTAAGTAGCTTAGAAGATGAAGATAGTGCATTAGAAAACGTCAAAGCTTTAATTGATGATATTAGAAACTACTTAAAGGCTCACGAAGATTCCACATTTGATGAATATTTACAAAATGTTACTTTATTAACCAGTCAAGATGATATTGATAGTTCAAATAAAGTAAGTTTGATGACTGTTCATACAGCTAAAGGGTTAGAATACGATTACGTTTTTGTAATTGGATTAAGTGAAGGAGTTTTTCCTAATCAAAGAGCGATAAATGAAAGAAGCAATACTGGATTAGAAGAAGAAAGACGACTAGCTTATGTTGCTTTTACTAGAGCTAAAAAAGAATTATATTTAACTTTGAATAGAGATTATAACTATACTTCTAAATGTTCGAATATTCCTTCTCAATTTTTAAAAGAAGCTGGAATTGAATTACCAGGTTTAAACGTCGATTCAATCGGCCTTTCTAGTAATAGTGAATCAAGAAATATATATCGTTACGATTTTGGAAAGTTTAAAACTGGTAGTGGTTTAGTTATTGAAAAAGAGAAACCACGTATACAAACTTCATCAAACTTTATGGATTTAAATACTGGCAATAATATCAAATGGAAAGTTGGTGACACTGCTATTCATAAAACATTTGGAGAAGGAAAAGTTACTAACGTAGAAAATGATATTATCACAGTTGATTTTTATGATTTTGGTACTAAAAAACTATTAGGTTCTCATAAATCCTTGTCTAAAAAAGGAGAAGATTAATATGAATTTAGAAGAAGCAAAAATTAAACATGAAGAGCTTGTTAAATTAATTGAAAAGTTTGCTCATGAATATTATGTGTTAGATAATCCTAGTGTTAGTGATGCAGTTTACGACCAAAAAATGGAAGAATTGCAGGCTTTAGAGGCTGAATTCCCAAGTTTAATTACTCCTACAAGTCCAACTCAAAGAATAATAGGTCAAGTTTTAAGTGGCTTTAATAAGATTACTCATAAAGAACAAATGCTTTCTTTAGCTGATGTTTTTAATGAAGATGAGTTAATTGAATGGGTTAATAAAATTTATGAAACTTTAAATACCGATAAAGTAACTTTTGTTGGCGAAATGAAAATTGATGGACTAGCAATGAGCTTAGTTTATGAAGATGGAGTTCTCCAATATGCAGCAACTAGAGGTGATGGAAGAGTTGGAGAAGATGTTACTTTAAATGTTTTAACTATCCCAGATATCCCTACTAGAATTGATAAAAAAGGAAGAGTTGAAGTTAGAGGCGAAATTTATATGCCTAAAGCAAGCTTTAATTCTTTAAATAAATATAGAAGCGAGGCTGGTGAACCACTTTTTGCAAATGCTAGAAACGCAGCTGCTGGTTCAATTAGAAATTTAGATACTAGCGTAGCAAAAAGTAGAAAATTAGATGGATGGTGGTATTACTTTCAAAACGCAGAGGAATTTAATATTTCTAGCCACTATGATTCTTTATTAGAACTTGAAAGATTAGGTTTTAAGGTTAATAAAGAACGCAGATTGCTACATAACAAGGAAGAAATTTTAGAATATGTTAAAGAATATACTTTAAAAAGAAATAGCTTACCTTATGATATTGACGGCATTGTTTTAAAAGTTAATGATTTTGATCTTCATGAAGCGCTTGGCTATACTGCAAAAACACCAAAGTGGGCTGTAGCTTATAAATTTCCACCTGAAGAAGTTCAAACTAAACTTTTAGATATAGTTTATACAGTTGGTAGAACAGGTAAAATAACACCTAATGCAGTTTTAGAACCAGTTAGAGTCGCTGGCAGTTTAGTTCAAAGAGCTACATTGCATAATGAAGATTTTGTTATAGAAAAAGATTTAAAAGTTGGAGATACTGTCATTTTAAGAAAAGCTGGTGATATTATTCCTGAAGTTGTTTCTAGTATTCCTGGACTAAGAGATGGATCTGAAATTCCGTTTAAAATGATAGAAAACTGTCCAGTTTGTGGCTCGAAATTAGTAAAAATAGATGCAATGCATTTTTGTTTAAATAAAAATTGTCCTTCTAGAAATATTGAAGCTTTAATTCATTTTGCTAGTAAAGACGCAATGGATATTGAGGGTATGGGCGAAAAAGTTTGTGAAGAATTCTTTGCTTTAAACTTCATTAAAACTATTCCAGATATTTATACATTATCAAAGTATAGGGAAAATATTATTGAGATTGATGGGTGGAGTCATAAATCAATCGACAATTTATTAAGCGCTATTGAAAAGAGCAAATCTAATAGTTTAGAAAAATTGCTTTTTGGATTAGGAATTAAAGAAGTTGGGTCTAAAATGGCAAGAACGTTAGCTAGAAGATTTAACTCTTTAGATAATTTAATGAATGCTACTTTAGAAGATTTAACTCGCATTAATGATGTTGGAGAAGTTGTGGCTAATTCAATTTATAACTATTTTAAGGATGAACATAATTTGAATTTAATTAACACTCTTAAGTCATATAATGTTAATATGATTTACCTAGGTTCGAACACCATAGATGAATCAAATTATTTCTTTAATAAACGAGTTGTTTTAACTGGTACATTAGAAAAGTATGGTAGAAAAGAAGCTACTGAATTATTAGAAAATTTAGGAGCTCATGTCTCAGGCTCTGTTTCTAAATTAACTGATATAGTTATTGCAGGAACTGAAGCTGGAAGTAAATTAGACAAAGCAAATAAACTTGGCATACAAGTTATGAATGAAGATGAATTTATAAGTCATCTTGATAAAGGGAACGAGTAAGAGGTGTTTTATGAAAAAAGTTAATAAAGAAGTCTTAAAAGACGCAGCCAATCGACTATATTTTGATATGACTGATGATGAGTATGAAACTCTTTTAGAAGAATTTGATACGATTCAAGAAGAATTTGAGTTAATGGGACAAATTTGTGGAGTTGATGAAGTTACTCCAATGACTTTTCCTTTTGATGTATCAATTGATTATTTAAGAGATGATATCCCTGAAACACCTTTAGATGTTGAAGATGTTTTAAAGAATGCTGGTAATGTGAAAGATGGACAAATTAAATTACCAAAGGTGGTAGGCTAAAATGAATTATTTAGATTTGACATTAAGTGAAATTCATGAAGCATTAGTAAATAAAAAAGTTACTCCTTTAGAATTAACTAAAGAAGCAATCAAAAGAGCAAAAGAAAATAAAGATAATGCTTTTGAATTAATTATCGAAGAAGATGCTATTAAAAAAGCAACTGAATTATCTAATCATGAAGTTCCTAAAGATAATTATTTTTATGGAATACCTTATGTTGCTAAAGATAATTTTTCTACTAAAGGTTATGAGACTAATGCTAGTAGTAATATTTTAAAAGGATATGTTCCTTTATTTGATGCAACTGCTATAGAGGCATTAAATAAAGCTGGAGCTATTTTAATAGGTAAATCTACTTTAGATGAACTTGCAATGGGTGGAACGGGAACAAGTGGACACTTAGGTACAACTTTTAATCCTTATGATCCAACCCACACTCATTTAATTGGTGGGTCAAGTTGTGGAAGTGCAGTCGCAGTATCTGATTCAATTGTTCCTTTTGCTTTAGGAAGCGATACAGGTGACTCAATTAGAAAACCAGCAAGCCATTCTGGCCTAGTTGGTTTAAAACCTACTTGGGGATTAATCTCAAGATTTGGCTTATTCCCATTTGCTCCTTCAATGGATCACGTTGGTTTTTTTACTAGATCAGTAAAAGATAGTGCTATCGCATTAAATTTATTAGCTTTTCATGATGATAAAGATTCAACAAGTGCATTTAAAGAAAAAGAAGATTATGTAGCTAATTTAAATAGTGAAGTTAAAGGCAAGAAAATCGCTGTTGTTTCTGAAATCTTAAATTCTATTCAAGATAAAACTATTAAAAGCGCTTTTGAAAATTTAATTAAGAAATTAGAAAAAGATGGTGCTGAAGTTAATTATGTGAACTTCAGTAGGGATTTATTAAATGCTATTTATCCAACTTATATGGTTATTTCATGTGCTGAAAGTACAAGTAATAATGCTAATTTAGATGGTATTAAGTTTGGCCCTTATTTGGGTGGAAAGACTTATCAAGAAGTTATTTATAACGCTCGTACAAATGGTTTTTCACCATTAATCAAGCGTAGATTTGTTTTGGGAAGTTATTCATTAATGAGAGAAAATCAACATGATTTGTTCTTAAGAGCTCAAAAAGCAAGAAGACTTATTGTTGATAAATGTAATGAATTATTTAATCAATATGATGCTATTGTTCTTCCAGCAAGTCCAACACCTGCACCTTTAATTAAAGGCAGTAATGAAAAAGTTCAAAAAGATTATTTAGCCGCTGATAACTGGTTAGCAATTGGTAATTTTGGTGGCTTCCCATCCATCACTTTACCTATGGGATTTGAAAATGAATTGCCATTTGGAGTTAATGTAACATGTAAGCCATATGATGAAGTTAATATGTTTAACATCGCTTTAAATATAGAAAAAAATACTGGTTTTGCAGGGTTAAGTTATCAAAACCATAAGGAAAAGGATGGAAAATAGTATGAATTTTGAGACAATTGTTGGTATAGAAATTCACGTTGAAATGAAAACAAAGTCTAAAATGTTTTCATTAGCTCCAATTACTTTTGGCGATAAGCCTAATACCGAAGTTGCATTGCTTGATATGGCTTTTCCAGGTACAATGCCTAGAGTAAATAAAGAAGCTGTTAGAAATGCAATTAGAGTTAGTAACGCATTACATATGAGTATCGACCAAGAACTTTGGTTTGATAGAAAAAACTATTTCTATAGTGATTTACCTAAAGGCTATCAAATTACTCAACAAGCTAGACCAATCGGAAGTAAAGGTTATTTAGAAATCGAAATTGATGGTGAAAAGAAACGTATACATATAGAAAGATTACACATGGAAGAAGATACATGCATGCAACATCATTTCAGCGATTATACATTACTTGATTATAATCGTGCTGGTATCCCTTTAATTGAAATCGTTTCTAAGCCAGAAATTAGAAGTGGATTAGAGGCAAGAAAATATGTTGAAAAAATTCGTGAAATTGTGACTTTCTCTAATGTCAGTGACGGAAAAATGGAAGAAGGTTCATTACGTTGCGATGTTAACGTTTCAATTAGACCTTATGGAAGTAATGATTTTGGAACAAAAGTAGAGGTTAAAAACCTTAACTCAATTGCGAATGTTGAAAAAGCTATTGATTTTGAAGCCAAAAGACAAAGTGAATTACTTTTAATGGGCAAGGAAGTTGAACAAGAAACACGTAGATTTGATGAAGCAAAAAAAGAAACAGTATTAATGAGAAAAAAGACAGATGCTGCTGATTATAAATACTTCACTGAACCAAATATTCCACCTATTAAATTAAGTGACAAGTTTGTTGAAGATGCAATTGCAACCTGCCCTGAACTTTATGATCATAAATTAGAAAGATTCTTAAACGATTATAAACTTAATTCAGTTGATGCTAAGATTTTATTAGCAGATGTTGATTTCTCTTTATATTACGATGAAGCAGCTAAATCTACTAAGTTATATCAACCACTTGCTAATTTTATGATTAGCGAAGTTAATGGTTATTTAAATAAGAATAATATTTCAATCAATGAGTTTAAAGTTGATGCAAAATATATTTCTGAGTTAGTTGAGTTGTTGCAATCAAAAAAGATTAATTCATCTCAAGGAAAAGAAATATTTGCTAAACTTGTTAAAGAAAATAAGTCTCCATTGGCTCTTCAAAAAGAATTAGGTGCAATATTAATTAGCGATGAAGAAACCATTAGAAAACTAGTTTTAGAAGTACTTGAACAAAATGTTACATTACGAGATGACTATAAAGCTGGCAAAACTAGAGCGCAAGGATTTGTAATGGGCCAAATTATGAAAAAAACTGGTGGAAAAGTTAATCCAGGTGTGGCTAACAAAGTTATTATTGAGGAATTAAAAAAATAGATAAGGGGCTGTTAAGAATTTTCATTTCTTAACAGCCCCTTTATTTTAAAAATAGTGCAAAAACTAATTATTTTCTAATTTATCTAGTTTTCTAGATAATTTTTTAATATCAAATCTTTCAATTTTTTCTCTAATAGCTTTTAACTTATCATCGATTATCTTAGAAATTTCTTCATCGTTTTTTCTAGCGTAAGTTAAAATTTGTTCGTTATTATCTTTTAAAGTATTGATTGATTTAGTTAATGATTCTAGAGGTTTATCTAAATATGTATTTTTAAGTTTATTAAATTCTTCAACTAATTCATTTGCTTCTTTTAATTCTAGTTTTTCTTTATTAGAAGTAATTAATAAATCTTTAAATTTATTAGCAAGAGTATAAATAATGCTTAAAAATGTAATCATATATTGAGGTCTAACAATATACATTTTTTCATATTCATTAACTTTTTTAATTGGAGAATCATTAGGTGTGTCCCATTCAAGTTCACTCACTAATAAAGCGTATTCACAACCCTTTTTATTTCTATCTTCATCAAGTTTTTTATAGTGATCACTATTTTTCTTTTTGATGCTTGAGACATTTGATTCATTTTTCATTTCTAAACACACTGAAGAAAGTAAGCTCTCGTTAGAATAAGAAGAATCAGAAAATACTTTAAAAATAAAGTCAGCTTTAGTACCTTTAAGGTCATCTTCGTTTTTAATGGCTGTATTATCTTTATACCATTGGCAATTAGTAAATCCTGAAATAGCAGCAGCTTGATATTCTTCGTTACAATATCTTTCTAACTCTTCACCAAGTTTTTTAACATTTAAAGATGATTTTTGAAGACTAAGTTGTTGATATTTAGTTTCGATATTTCTTTTTTCTTCTTCAAGTTTTTTATATTTTTCTTCTTCAATTTTTTTAGCTTCAACAATAGCTAATTCTTTTTGAAGTGAACTATCTTTAATTTGATGCTTTAATTCTTCAATTTGTTTTTCAAGTAAATTTATTTCTTTATCCTTTTGAGATGTTATAGTTAACGTTACTCTTTCGGCTTCACCTTTTAGGTTTTCTTTAAGAAGTTTAATTTCATTATTTAAAGAAGAAATTTGAGTATCTTTTTGATTTAATAAAGTAGCGTTTTGCAATTTTAAGTTATTAATTTCTCTATCTTTAGTTATTTCAACATTAGTTTTTTCTTTTTCTAAATTTGTTTCAACATTACTTTTATAGTTAGAAAACTCATTCATTAAAGTATTGTATTCATCAATCTTTTTTTGAATTTCATCTTTATATGCGATTTCTTGCTTTCTTAATTGATCTTTATTTTTGCCATCTAATTCTAATGTCAATTTTTCATTTGCTTCTTTAATTCTTTTTTCTAGTATATTATTTTTTTCTTTTTCGATTAAAGATTCAATACTAGAAGTATCAATTAATAAAACGTCATTTAAATTAATAATATCACCTTTATTAGCATTTTCTTCTAATTGAAGTGTTTCTTTATCTATTACTTTTACTTTAACTATGGCCATAATTTAACCTCTTAATTGATTATATCATATTTATATTACTAATTTACTTGGTCAAATTCTTAATAAATTAAAGATTAGTTATGTTAAAATAATAAAGTGAAAATTTTAAACTTACTCACTGATAAAGAAGTGATTTTAGTTGTTCAAAATGAATTAAATTCATATTTTTTTGAAGTGAGAAAAAAATTCCCTAGACTTAATTTTAAATTGTTTACTTTAAATAACCTTTTTAAAGAATTAAGAGGTGATTATTTAAATGATGAAGTAATTAAATTAGGTTTTAAATTATTTCCTAATTTAACTTATTCTTCAATTAAGGAAGTAAGCGAACTGATTTTTAAATCATTTAAAATAAATGAAAGTAATAATGATGAATTAATTGAGTTTAATAATAAATTAATAGAAGCGAATTTATTAAAAATTAATGAAGATTTTAAAAATTTATTATTATCTAAAGAAGTGTTGTTTGTTAATTTTAAAGCTTCTAATTTAGTTAAAACTTTAATTAATGAACTTGGACTTATTAATTATAGATTTATTGATATAGAAGAAGTAATTGATTATAACGATTCTATTAGTTATCATTCATTTTTTAATATATTTGATGAAACTACATATGGGCTTAATGAAATTTTAAATTTAGTTTATGAAGGTAAAGATACTAAAAATATAAAAGTAATTTTAGATAAAGAAAGATTTTCTTTTTATATCAACTTGTTATTAGAAAATATTGATGTTCCTTATTTAATTAAAAATGAGTACAGTCTATTAGATAGTAAGACTTATAAATTTATTTATAAGTATTTAGATGATACGGATGTTTCGTTAATTAATTTATTAAATGAAAATAAGGAAGTTATTAATGATAATGAAAACTTCGATACTATTTTAGGATTATTTAATACTTTTAATATAGATACTTTAAATAATAGAAAGATGAATGTAATCGATATTTTATCTAGTAGAGTAAGAGCATCTAATCGAATTATTAACGCTATTGAATTTAATAACTCATTAACTTTTTCTTTAGATAAAGGTATTTTTGTTTTGGGTTTAGATAATACATTTATGCCTAAAAGTAAAAAGAATAATAAAATCTATTCTTACGATTTTAAATATAAACTTGGTTTAGATTCTTTAAATGAAATAAATTTAATGAACTCTAATTTAGAGATGGCCTTTTTAAAGCAAAAAAACATTAAATTTATTTCATATCATATAAAAGATAACGCTGGTAGATATCAAAAAAGTTATTACATTAAATCACTTAACATGATTGAAAAAGCTAATAAAGAGCAATTAAGAATGTTTGATTTAGGCTTAATGAAAGTGATGTATCGTAATTTAATTGATAAGTTTAGCAAAAATGGTGAAGTAAGTAATAATCTAGTTTTATTAAATAAATACTTTAATAATGAGGTTTTGCATACTTTTTCAAGTAATTTTAATGGATTATCTACTACTAATTTAGAAGAAAATAAAGAGTTTTCTTATTCTAGATTAAAAGTATATCATGCTTGCCCTTTCTCTTATTTTGTTAATTATATTTTAAAAGATAATACTTTTGAAGAAACAATTTTTACTAAATTTGGATCTTTAGCTCATGCAATATTAAGTCATATGTATGAACCAGATTTTGATTTTGAAGATAGTAAAAATAAAGAAATTGGTGCATTTAAATTTTCAAAAAAAGAATTGATTTTACTTAATAGATTTTTATATGAAGTTAAATTAACTGCCTCAAGAATTTTAGAACATAAAAACAAAATGTCTTTTATAAATTCTTATAGCGAGTTTGATTTAAAATATATAATTAATACTTCTTTTAATAATGGAGTCACGCTAGAAAATAAAGCTATTAAAATTGGTGGACGAATAGATAGAATGATTGAAACTAGCGATGATAAAATTTTTATTATAGATTATAAAACAGGTAATGAACCTTTTAAGAAAACTGATTTTTTAGAAAGAGGCTTATCAACTCAATTGCCTTTTTATCTTTATTTAGCTAATCATTCTAGTGATAAAAAAGTAAAGAATAAAACTTTAGAAGGGGCTTTTATTCAACCACTTTTACGTAATGAAGGTAAATTTTATAACATTTTTAATCCTACTAAAGAAGATATTGAATCAACGTATTTAAATGGCTTTTTTATTGATGATTATGACACGATGTCAAAGTTTGATTACTCTTTAATTAAAAATGAAGGTGATACTAATTTGGAAAGTGAATTTATTACTGGGGCTAAACTTAATAAGCCTAAAAATGGAATATATTCTCTTTCTAAAAGACCTAGTCAATGTTCTACTAATGAAGACTTTATTAAGTTTGATCATGTAATTGAAGACTATATTATTAATTCATTCTATGGAATAAATAAAGGCAAATTTGAAATATATCCATTACAACGGAAAACCGATGTTAAAAGTGTTAACTCATGTAAATATTGCAATTTTAAAGATATATGTATGAAAGCAACTAGAAAGGAAGAAGATGGGGAATAATTTTTCTAAAGAACAACTTGAAGCAATAAATAGTCAAGGCAATGTTATTGTTAGTGCTGGAGCTGGTAGTGGAAAAACTACTGTTTTAACTGAGCGCGTAAGAAGAAATATTCTTGGCGAAGGAGTTAATAATAAAGTTTCTTTAGATGAATTATTAATTTTAACTTTTACTAAAGATGCTGCAACTAGTATGAAAGAGAAGATTAAAGATGCTTTAGGAAAAGAAGATTCTTTAAGCTATTTAGTCCCTTATGTTGATAGTGCTCATATAGAGACATTTGATGCATATGCTCAATTTATCGTTACAAAATATGGATATTTAGAGAAATATCCTAAGAATATAAATATTATCGAAGATGACATTCTTTTTATAAAGTGTTCTAATTTTTTAATAGAAATACTTGATGAATTATATGAAATTGAAGATGACATATTAAAAGAATTAGTATTTTATTATTTACCTAAAGGCGATAAACCTTTAATTAATTTTTTGCGTGACATATATTTTAATATTTTGTTAAAAAAAGACGATCCAATCGACTTTTTGTTAACATATAAAAATGAAGTTTTATCAACAAATTGGTTTAATAATTTATTAGATAAATTAAGCATAATATTAGTTAATGATATTAATAAAATTAATGAATTAAAAGACTCTTTAATTAATTACGAGTTAAGAGATAATTTATTAAGAATTATTGATGTATTTAATGGAGTAGGTTCATTAAGTGCTTTACTTGAAATTAAGGATAATTTAATAAGTCCTGATGATTTTAAAAAGATATATACTAGTCTTGCTAATTCAGTTAAAACTAATAAGATAGATTCAGAAATTAGAGAACTATCAATTATTAAGGAAATTGAAACTATTTATAAAAATATTTATAACTTAAGTCAGGTTGATTTAGAAACATTTAAAGATATAGATATTAAATATCAAATTAAATACTTAACTTTTATAGTTGATAAAATACTTGTTCCATTTATTAAAAAAGTAGAAGCATTTAAATTTTCTACTGGATTTTTTTCATTTAGTGATGTCAGTAAAATGGCAATAACCATCGTAAAAAATCATGAAAATGTAAAAAACGAAGTAAAAAATGAATTTAAATTAATAATGATTGATGAATACCAAGATACAAGTTATGGACAAGAAGAATTTATTAATTTAATTAGTAATAATAATGTATTTTCAGTTGGTGATATTAAGCAATCAATCTATAGATTTAGAGGCGCAGTACCAGATTTATTTAAAACTAAATATGATGCTTATTCATTAAATAATGGTGGTAGAGCTATTAATATGAATAAAAATTATCGTAGTAGAAAAGAAATTATTAATCCAATTAATGATATGTTTTCTAAACTAATGAAAGATGATTTTGGCGGAGCGAATTATATTAAAGATCATATAATTGAAGCAAGTAATCTTGATTATGATAAATATGGAACAAGTAGCACTAATCATGGATTTTTCATGATTCCTTATTCTGATATCATAGGTGGTTTATTTGATGATAGTAATGTAAGTGGTAAAGAGGCTTTAGTAAGTGGAAGTTCTAGCTTAATCGCTTTAGATATAATTAATAGAATTAATAAAGGATATGAAATTTATGATGCAAAAAACAAGTGTTGTAGAAAAGCTAAATATAGTGATTTTGCTATTTTAACTTATAAATCCACTAAGTTCCCTACTCTTCAAAGAATATTTAAAAAATTTAATATTCCATTAAATGTAATCTATGAAGAATCAATGAAGGAAGATTTTTCTATAACAATAGTAAGTAATTTATTACGTTTAATGCATTTATTAAGTTTAGAAACGACAAATCAAATTGAAAAAGGTGAAATTAAACATTTATTAATTTCAATTTTTAGATCATATTTATTTGAATATAGTGATCAAAAACTTTTTGAGTTATTTAATGATGATTCTTATAGAAATGATCCTAATTATATTAAATTAAAGTCTTTAGCTATTAAATATAAGTCTTTACCTATTCATGAAGTATATTTATCTATATTTAATGATTTAAATTATTTAACCAATAGTTCCAAATTAAAAGAAGTTATTAACTCTTTAGATAAGAATAATATTTTGTTTAATAAAACTAAAACTATGGATTTAATTGGATATACTTTAAATGATTTAAGTAATTATTTTAAAGATTTAGAACAGTTTGATATTCAAATGGATCAAACCATATATAGTGATTCTAAAGATGCAGTAACTTTAACTACTGTGCATAAATCTAAAGGATTAGAATATCCATTAGTTTATTTACCATCTTTAAATGATTTTAATACTTTAAAAAATAAAGATAGTAAAACTAAGTTTTATATTTTAAATGATTATTTTTTCTTACCATTATTTAGCGATCCTTCAAAAAAGAATAATATTTTGGGCCGAGCTTTAATCGATGATTCTTTAGAAAACTATAAAGATAAAGAGGAAAGATTACGTTTATTTTATGTTGCTTTAACTAGAGCAAAAGAAGATATTGTCTTTGTTTATGATAATGCATCACCTTTAAGTCAAAATGAATATAATAAAGAAATTCATGATGAAGTAAGTAAGTCTTTAAAAGAAGGGAATATAAATATTAAAGAAGAAGATATTAATTTATTAGCTTCTTTAAGGATAAAAGAGATAGAAAAAATAGGATTTGGTGACACTTTTGCAAGCTTTTTATTTAAAGCAAACGCAAACTACCCTTTAAGTGAATATTTAGAAGATAAATTTAGTAACTTAAATGATTACTTAAAAGAACTTAATGAAACATTTAATTTAAATGATTCATTATCGTTAAAAGGATTAATGAATTTCTATTTAAATAACAGCTATTCATTTAAAGGCATTAGTAAAGATAAACTTACTAAATACTTAGAAATTAAAAAGCAAAATGTTAATAAAAATAGTAACCCTATATTTAGTAATCCAATTTTATTTAATGGAACAAAACTAATTAATGACTCAGATATATTATTAAAAGTAGAAGTTAAGGAAAATAAAAAAGAAGGATATAAAGTATATGCAACTTTTGTTCCTAATAGAGTTTTCTCATTTACTAGTTTAGACTACTCCTTATTAATTAAAATTAATGAGGAAATAATAAAAGGATCTTTTACTACTTTATTAAATAAAATGAAATTTAATAATTTAACAAGTAATAATGAAGATGAAGAGTTAAATAAAAAGCTATTACTTTTAAATAAAGATGATAAAGAGATTAAACTTTATGAACTTCACATCGAAAAAGAAGAAGTAAAAGCAAAAATTAAAGCATCTAAAGATGTTGATGACGAAAGTAATGATAGCGCCTTACATTATGGAACTCATATGCACGCTTTATTAGAGATGGTTGATTTTAAAAATAAAGATGTATCTAAAATTAGTAATATAAAAGAAAGAAACATTATATTAAAAGTAATTAATGAATTAGATAAACTTAATATTAAAGAAGCTTCAATTTATAAAGAGTATCAATTTAATGACGAAGTAATTAATTTAAGTGGAGTAATTGATTTACTTCTAGTTTTTGATGATCACGCTATTATTGTTGATTATAAGTTAAAAAATATTGATGATTTAAACTATAATCGTCAATTAAATCTATATAAAGAGTATATTAAAAAAGCATTTAGTTTAGATAATGTAGAAACTTACTTACTTTCAATAATGGATGCTAAATTGGATAAAGGAGGATAAAAATGTTTAAATTTTCAAAAAAGCAAGTCGTTATTGGTATTTGTGGCTTTTTAATAGCTTTACTTTTAGCAATCATTTTTATTAACTTAAGTCCACGTGGTCATATATTAGAGATATCTCCGTTAGGTGCTTTTTATAGAATTATTTCTATTCTTTTATTTTGTATAGCTGTAGGTTTCCTTGGATATATATTTTCTGGTTTACTTGGCTTTTTTACTTTATTAATTCCTGTTTCTATTTTTGCTCTAATAAAAATTATTTTAATGTATTTAGAAAATCTAAATACCAATTTATATTTTTATACAATTTTAACAGTCATACTTTCTGCTACGCTTATTGTATCTTTAGCAAGTTACTTATCTACTAAAAATAAAATAGATACTGATTTTAAAAGTGATAATTTAAATTTAAACAAAATACATTATGATGAGATTTATTCTACTGATGATTTTAAATATATAATCATTGTCTCTAATATTTTAATTAAATGGTATCAAGTTATTAAATATGAAGATAAATTATATTTTCATTATTTAAAAAGAGGAATTAATCGTTATAAAGATGATCAGTTATTTAAAAATAAAGAGGATTTAGAAGGGTTTTTAAATAATAAATACAATTTTATTATTGATTTAAACAAACTAAATAATGTTACTTTATATGAAAATAGATTAAATGATTTTATTTCTAATGGAAGTATAGTTTTTAATTTAAGTGATAATAAAAAGAAAAAATATTCATATATTGGTAACTATAATTATAGTGATTTAGATGTCTTTTTTAACAATAAAACGCAAGCTAAAAATATAATTAATGAAGAAGATATTAAGTTAATTAAATTAACCCCTAAAGATAAAAAGATTTTACATGGTTTAAATTTATTTAAAGTAATTTACACTTTTATAATTTCAATCTTACTATCTTTATTATTTATAACTAATTTTAAAATCGGTGTATTTATTATTAATTTAATAATAATGATATTAATATTATTACTTCCATTTATTTATATATTATTTAATAAATACGTAATGTTAGCAGATAAATCTTCTAGAAAATATAAAGTTAAAAATACTGGTAAAGTTAGTTTTATTAGTTTATTTATTTTTCCTTTATTAGTCTTAATGATGAGATATTTATTAGATATTAATTTTTTTATTAAATATGATTATTTAAAGTTACTATTATTTTCTTTGATACCTTTAGCGATTTTATTAAGTATCTTTTTTATTTTCTTTAAAGAATATAAAAAAGATAAAAATGCTATTATTTCGATCATTATTTTTTCAATTTCGTTTTCTTTAAATTTTATATATTGCCTAGATAAGAATTTTGATTTATCTGAAGGCAAAAGAGAAGCTCTTAAAGTAATAGATAAAGAAATTTATGAAAACAACTCAAATGAAATAACTTATTATTTTTATGTGAGTTATAATGATGAAGTACTAAAAGTTAATGTAAGTGAATCTACTTATAATGAATCGAATGAAATAACTATTATTGTTGAAAAAGGATTATTAGATATTAATAAAGTAATTTATTACGATTCTAGCTTATAAATATAAAGTTAAAAAACAAATTGTTACTCATGTTTTTCAATAGAATGTAAGGCCATATTGAATTTGACACAATATTTAATGGTTATTGCTCTAAGTAATAAATTTCGATTATATTAATTAGTAAGTGAATTGAATTTTTTAATAGTTGGAAAATAATAATTTATGGATTATTGTAATAGGTAGATAACTACAATTTTTATATATATAAAAATTAGCGATTAAATCGAAAAAAGTACGCAAAAATAAACTATTTTGTAGTTTATTAATTTGAGATAGAAAAACACTACTTGAATTTTATATTTTTTAATTTTATTTTTAAAATATGAAAAAAATAATTGTAGGCATTGTAGAAGATAATAAAAGTGATTTATTAAATCTAAAAAATATTTTAAGTTTGTATTCAAAAGAAAAAGAAGTTGTATTTGACATTGTTGAATTTGACAATGCAATTGACTTTATGAAGTCTTATGAATGTAACTACGATATAATTTTACTTGATATAGAATTAGGAACTTCAAGTGGAATCGATGTTGCCAAAGCTATTAGAAAGATCGATGAAAAGGTAATTATAATTTTTCAAACCGATTTTGCTAAGTATGCATTGAATGGATATGAAGTTCATGCTTTGGACTTTATGGTTAAGCCAATCAAATATCCATCATTTTCTTTAAAAATGGATAAAGCATTATCAGAAATAAAGAATAGATGTGAAGGCAATTTTATTATTCCTACTGCTGATGGAATTAGAAAAATAGATATTTCACGAGTATTATATATTGAAGTTTTTGGGCATAATTTAAAGTTTCATTTAGTTGATGAAATTATTGATGGACGTGGAAGCTTAAAGCAAATGGAAAAAATGTTGACAAAGTATAATTTTTTAAGATGCAATAATTGTTTTTTGGTAAATGCGGCTAGAATAAAAGGTATAGAAAAATATGAATGTGTTGTAGGAAATGATAGAATTCAAATTTCTCATCCAAAAAAGAAGTCTTTTACCGAAGCGTTTATGAAATATTTAATGAATAAAGAGGACTGATATGTTTGATGAATTTATAAATTATTACTTTTATTACTTATCTTTTTTAATTGAAATAATTATTGCACAATTAATTTTTACCCCTAATATCAAAAATTTAAGAGATGGAGCTTTTTTTCGTATCCCAATAGCTATTTTCCTTAATATAAGTTCTACATTAATTTGTTTTTTAATTTTAAAATTTATTAATTTTTCAATTTTATATAACATCGTTTCTTACATTTTTATTTTTACAATTACTATAATTTCCTATCACTTTGTGCTTAATTATAATTTTAAAAATGTAATGTTAAATTCCATTATGGGATATTTTGTACAACATATTGCTTATAAAGTTAATTATTTAATGTATGAATCATATTTAATAATTTATGTTTACCAATATATACCAGATTATGTTGTGTTAGTAAATTTTTTATGTCATTTCTTCTATTTTTCGCTAGTATATTTATTTGCACTTTTTGTTTTAAGAAAATTTTATATTAATAATTATCAGTTTACGCTTAGCAGTTTTCCTGTTATTGCATTAGCCGGATTAGTATTAGTGGTAGCTATTGTATTAAACTCTGTATGGGCTGGCAATAATTATTGGGGCACTTATATTCTTGGTATTGTAATTGCATTATTTGATATTATTTGTTGCTCATTGGCAATGTATTTAGCTATTGGACTATTTGTTTTATCAAAAAGTAAACGAGAAGCCCTTAAAATACAACATTCATATGAAGAAAAAATTAAGCAATATGAACTTAGCAAAGAAAGCATTGATTTAATAAATATTAAATGTCATGATTTGCGTAAACAAATTCGAACTTTAAGAGCACATCCGGAATTAATTGATGATGAAGAATTGGCGAGTATCGAGAAGGCTACTAGAATATATGAAACTAATTTTGATACTGGTAATTCGACTTTAAACATTGCTTTAAGCGAAAAATCATTAGCCGCTAAAAAATATAATATTGAACTTACTAGTTTAGTAGATGGAGAAGCATTAATTAATCTAAAACCTGGTGATATTTACTCGTTATTTACGAATATTTTAGATAATGCCATAGAAGCAGTAAAACAGGTTAAAGATATTGACAAAAGGGTAGTTTCCCTAGTTGTAAGTAAGGAAAGGGGATTTTTAGAAATAAGAGAAGTAAACTATGTTTTTAAAAAACCAGTTTTTATTAATAATATGCCTCAAACAACTAAACTAAATACTAATTTACATGGGTTTGGTACAAAATCTATTGAGTACATTGTTTATAAATATAATGGAAAAGTTAATTTCAAAGTACTTGATGATAAATTTTATTTAAATATATTAATACCTCTAGAAATTTAAAAAAATGTAAGGTTAGGAAGAAAAATGCAAGGTTAGGTGTAAGCGCTTACATTCATAAATTTTTTGTCGTTTAATAAATTCAATGACTTTTTATATAGGAGGATTAAAGAATTTATGAAACATAAAAAGTTTATATTTGGCAACCTTGCCGGAATTCTTGCTGCCTCAGCAATCCTAGTAACTGTTAATGTGCTAGCATTGTCAACCTTTAAAGATGATATTTCTATCTATTTAGGAGGTAGTGGCGTTCAAGGAGCAACTGATGATAGTGATGCTTTTGCTAATGCAGGAGAGGTTGTTGATAGAGTAATGGATGAAGGCTCGGTTCTATTAAAGAACGAGAATAATGCCTTACCATTAGGTGCAGATAATTTAACTGAGAAAGTTAAAGTTAATGTATTTGGATTTAATACCATCAATATGTTTTATGGTGGTAGTGGATCTGGTGCTTCAAATGTTGAAAGTCCAGAAACATATTTACAATCTTATAAAGATGCTGGCATTGAATATAATCAAGACATTATTGATTTATTAGAGGCTAACGCAAATTCTGTAGATAAAGATATTGGAAATCCATTAGGTGGATCATTTTATCCTGCGATTCCAGAGCTCTCTGTTGATTTATATCGTGAACATATTGAAGAGTATAAAAACTATTCTAATGTTGCTATTATAAATATTGGTAGAACTGGTGGAGAAGGTTTAGATATTCCAAGTGGACACCCAGGTGAATATAAAGATCAATCAGGTAAAGGCACAGAAGTTGATTATCTTGATTTATCCAAAAACGAAACTGATTTAATTAAACTTTGTGCTGAAAATTTCGAAAAAGTTATTGTTTGCTTAAATATTGCTAATACAGTCGAATTAAATGAATTAGATCAAGAAGGTGTTGATGCCGTTTTATGGATTGGACACCCAGGTGCATATGGTTTAAGTGAGGTTGGCAAAATTTTAAGAGGACAAGTTAATCCTAGTGGAAGAATTACAGATACTTTTGTTTATGATAACGAATCTTCCCCAGCTAGTAGAAATACTGGTGCATATTATACACAATCATATAGTGATAATAAGTCACTTTACTATGTAGATTATGAAGAAGGAATTTATGTTGGTTATAAATATTACGAAACCAAATATTTAAATGATGAAGCTGGGTATGATGCTGTTGTACAATATCCATTTGGTTCAGGTTTATCATATACTGAGTTTGAACAAACGATTGTTAGTAGTTCATTAGGTGGAACAGATGGTCAAATTTCTGTAACTGTTAATGTTAAAAATAATGGTCAATATCCAGGAAAAGAAGTAGTTCAACTTTATTACACAGCTCCATATACAAATGGTGGAATCGAAAAGAGTGCAGTTAATTTAGTACAATTTGAAAAAACTGATGTTATTGATCCTGGAGATGATGTTGATATTACATTGACTTTCGATGTTCAAGAAATGGCTTCCTATGATTATGATGATGCAAATAATAATTCTCATAAAGGCTATGAATTAGAAGCTGGAGATTACGAAATCAAGCTTCAAAATAACTCCCACGATATAATTGGTACACCAATTAAATATCATGTAGATTCAACTGTTTATTATGATGAATCATCTACTGGTTACACAATAAAAAATCAATTTGATAACGCAAATGGCATTGAAGAAGAGGGTGTTACCTATTTAACAAGAGCAGATAATTTTACTGCAAATTTCCCTTCATTAGAGAAACCAGAGGCTAGAGCAACTTCTAAATTAGTTCGAGACGAATTAGCATTAAAACCAGAAGTTGATCCTAATGATAAAGACATTGTTACAAATACAATTACTCATGAAGTTGATGCCGAAAAGCGTGATGAAAATGGTGACATTGTATACGATGATGATGGAAATATAGTATATGAAACAACCATTGATGATGATGGTAATGAGGTAATAAAGAAGAGAGGTTTGTATCTTTCTGATATGGCTGGATTAGACTATAATGATCCATTATGGGAAGATTTATTAAATCAACTTACTTTAGAAGAAATTGGTGATTTGATTGCTTATGGCGGATATCAAACAGCTGCTGTTCCTAGTATCAATAAAGGTATTAATAGAGATTTAGATGGACCACAAGGATTTAACTTCTCTAACGTTTCTTATGAAAATTTAAAAGCTATGAGCTATCCAAGTGAAATTGTTTCTGCAGCTACTTGGAATAAAGAATTAATTAAAGAAGAAGGTGATGCGTTTGCTAGAGAAGCACAAGAAATGGGTGTCACTGGATTATATGCTCCTGCAATGAACATTCATAGATCACCATATGCAGGTAGAAACTTCGAATATTATTCTGAAGATCCAATCTTGTCTGGATATATGGGTGCTAATTTTACTAAAGGTGCAGTTGATAAAGGATTAAATGTATTTATTAAACACTTTGCAGTAAACGATCAAGAAACTCAAAGATATGGATTATTTACTTGGATTGATGAACAAGCATTAAGAGAAATTTATCTAAAACCTTTCCAAATGTCAGTTGAAGAAGGCGGCGCTAGAGCTGTTATGTCTTCGTTTAATAGAATCGGTGCTACATGGGCAGGTTGTAACTATTCATTATTAACCGAAGTATTAAGAAATGAATGGGGCTTCCAAGGAATGGTCTTAACAGATTATTATATGATGTTCCAAACATTTATGGATGTTGATAGAGGAATTAGAGCAGGAAATGATTGCTTCTTAGCAGGATTACCAGCATTAGCAAAACTACCTGATTTAAGTAATAACACTGCAAAACAAGCAGCAAGAAAATGTGCTCATAATATTTTATACTCTGTAGCTAATGCAAGAGCATCAAATGTCTCATTAGATGACTCATGGTTAAATTGGTTTATTCCATTAGATGTAATTTTATTCGTTTTATTACTTGCATGGGGTGGATTTGTATCCTATAAAGCATTTAAATATAATAGAAAAGAAACAGTTGAAGTAACTGAAGCGGAAACTGATAAATAATAATTATAATGAGGGAAAATATTATGAAAAAAAGAAAAATTTGTTATTTAGTAGCCTGTAGTTTAATTTTTGGAGGAATGGCAGCTATTGCTAGCTGCTCTCCTTCTAATACAACAGATGTTACTACTCAAACATTAACCGTATCTTTTGAAAAATCATCTATTTATGTTGATGAATCAACTACAGTTATTGTAAAAATTGGAGATGAAGTTCAAACTGATGTTCAATTAGAGGTTAGTGAAGGTGCTTCAGTTGTAAAATTAGAAGGCAATACTGTAACTGGATTAGCTGAAGGCACAGCAACTATTAAAGCTAAAAAAGTTGGTTGCAAAGCAGGTACAGCAACTATTACAGTTACAAAAGCTCCTGTTGTTGAACCTGATGCAGTACTAACATTTGAAAATGCATTCCATGAATCACCAACCGGACAATGGGGTAATGAATATATGGGTGGATATAAAGATACACCTGTTGGTGAAGTAGTAGGAACTGGTGGTGGAAAGGCTGTTGAATACCAAACTCAAGGTTGCGTTGAAACAATTAAATTCACTTCTGATAAAGCCGGTAAAGCTGATTTAGGATTTGTTATGGCTACTGTCATTGCAGACTGGATGAGTGGCGGAGCAATGCAAGATATGGCTTTGAAAGATTACATTACTATTTCTGTAAATGGAACTAATTTAGATTTAACAGATAAAGTACTTTCAGGTGATACTGAAGCTTCCAATTATTATTTCTGGGATGAAGTTACATTTAAAGGAGTTGATTTAGTTTCTGGTGAAAATGCAATTGTTGTTACAACAATTGGACAACAAGGTCCTAATTACGATTGTGTTAATGTCTATGGAGACTTTGAAATAACTCAAATTAAGGGTGGTTCCGTTGTAAAGGAATATGAAGAAATTGGTACTTATTCTTACTTTGTAAATGGTTATGAATGGGGACCTGGTGTTAATAGAATTGTTATTGATTTTGGAAAAAATGTAAAAAAAGCTGATTTAGCAAACGATTTATTTGAAGTTAAAGTAACAGGTAGTGCAGCAACAACTAGAAAAGTTACGAGTGCATATTTAGTTAATGCAGAGAATGAAAAGGATGATTCTTTAACCGAAGGTACAAAAGTTGGATTAGATTTAGAATTTAATATTGTTTATGAAGACTATTGGGGAATGTTCCAAATCACCAATACAAACGGAGCTAGCCCATTCTTATACGATCAAAATACACAATTAAATAATTGGGATCCAGCTTACGGATATGAAGTTAAATTAGCAAGTGGAAAATCATTAACTATTGGTGAAACTAATTATAGTGATGCTGAAAAACCATTTGTTGTTAAAGGAACTGGAACTAGAGTTGTTGAAGCTACAAAGGACTGGGGTGAAGCAAAATCACATACTGGTAAAGATGGCAAAACATTAACCTATAAAGCATATGAAACAGAAGCTTTAAAGACTGATGGTGGAAAGAATCCATTAATCATTTGGTTACATGGCGCTGGCGAAGGTGGTACAGATCCTGATATTGCTCTTTTAGGCAATGATGTTACTAATTTAGGCGAAGAAAAGATTCAAAAATACTTCAAGACTGATACTTCTGCAGGAGCTTATGTTTTAGCTGTTCAAACTCCAACAATGTGGATGGATGATGGAACTGGTAAAAATGGAGTAGGCGATGCTAGATCAATTTATACTGCAACATTAAAAGAAACAATTGATACCTATTTAAGCGAAAATACCGATGTTGATACATCTGAAATTATATTAGGAGGATGTAGTAATGGTGGATATATGACTATGAATATGGCAATGGAATATCCTTCATTCTTTAAAGCATATTATCCTGTTTGTGAAGCATATAAAGATTCTGCAATTAGTGAAGAAGATATAGCTACACTTAAAGATTTATCAATTTGGTTTACTACAAGCGCAGATGATCCAACAGTTGCTCCTAATGACTATGTAATTCCAACTTATAAGAGATTAATGGAAGCTGGAGCCAGTGATGTTCATTTCTCATATTTTGAAAAAGTTTATGGCAACGATACTGGAAAAGATATTCAATACAATGGACATTGGTCTTGGATATATGCTTTAAGTGATCGCTGTGAAAAAGATCAAGCAGATTACAATAATGTTGCAGCACCTTCAACCAAGGATGTATTAGTTGATGGTAAAGCCGTAACGATGTGGGAATGGCTTGCAACTAGGTAATTTAAATTTCAAAACTAAAAGGTAAGGAAAAATCCTTACCTTTTTTTATACAAATGAGAAATTATACAAAAAGTCCACAAAAACCAATTAAATTTATACTATTAATATTTGGTTTATTAGATAATGCTATTCTTTCAATTTTATTTTATTGACCTTTATATATGGTTTAGATTAATAATTTGATTTATTAGAAAGTAGTAAAAACTCTTTGAGTAATAAATAAAGTAGTTTATAAAATAACGCAAAGAAAGCAACTATAATAACAAGGTGCTCATAGTTAATGTAAATGAATTAACTCTTTAATATGATTATTAAGGTCATTGCTAGCTTAAAAACTGATGTTATTATATTTTATTTAAGATCTTATTATTGATTAAACTATAAAATAAAGGATGAGGGTAACTTCATTAAAATTGGTGGACCCAACCAGGATCGAACTGGCGACCTCATCGTTGCGAACGATGCGTTCTCCCAACTGAACTATGGGCCCAAGTAATGTTATTTTATATCTTATTGAAGGTAGTAGTAAATATAAAACTATAAATATTAATTTAGTTAAATGCATGAACAGAAAGAAAATAATACTTTTAAAATACGAAATCGTATTATAAAATTAATTAGGAGGTAAGTTATGGATAGTAAATTATTTTTTCATCAATTAGGTGTAACTTTATATAGTATTGATGGAGTATATACAAATTACATTAAAGAAAATAATATTAAATCAAGTAATGAGTTATGGATTTTATATGCTTTAAATGATGGACATAATCACTCCCAAAAAGAAATATCAGATTCATGGGATATTCCTAGAACTACAGTTAACACTATTATTAAAAATTTAGCAAAAGCTGGTTATGTGGAATTTAAAAAAATAGAAGGTGAAAGAAGAGAAATGGAAGTAGTTTTAACTGAAACTGGTAAAAACTATGCAAACTCTAAACTGGATGATTTATATAAAAAGGAAGCAAAAATCTATCAAAAAATAAAAAATCCTGAAGAATTACTAAATAGTTTAAAGGATTTATTAGATTTATTAATTTTAAATAATTTAGGAGGAAATAAAAATGAATAACAAACTTGTCGTATATTTTAGTGCCTCAGGAGTAACTAAAATAGTTGCTCAAAAATTAGCCTCTGCTTTAAAAAGTAATATATATGAAATCGAACCAGTTAATCCTTATACAGATAAAGATTTAGATTGGAGAAATTCTAAATCAAGAAGTTCATTAGAAATGAAAGATCCTGCTTCTAGACCTCAAATTAAAAATAAGATTTTAAATTTCTCTAGTTATAAATATATATTTATAGGTTTTCCAATATGGTGGTATAGAGAACCATCAATTATTGATACTTTTTTAGAAAGTTATGATTTTACTAATAAAATTATTATTCCATTTTATACTTCTGGAGGAAGTGGGTTTGGTAAAACAAAAGAAAATATAAGTTCTTTAGCTAAAAATGCACTAGTTAAGGAAGACAGAAGATTTTCTATTAGCGTTGAAGAAAGTGAATTAAAGAATTGGTTTGATTCTTTATTGATTTTAGATTAAAGAGGTGAATCATGAAAAAAGCAATATTATTTATCTCTTCTTTTTTATTATTAACTTCATGTTCTAATGTTAATAAAGAAAATAATGATAGTAATGATCTAACAATAGATAGTAATAAAGTTTTAATTAGCTATTTTTCTGCTACTGGTAATACTAAAAGAATTGCTAATGTGATTAATAATGAAATTAGTGGTGATATTTATGAAATTCAACCATTAATACCTTACTCAAATGAAGATTTGGATTATTTAGGTAGTGAATCTAGAGTTAGCAAAGAAAATAATGATGAGTCAAGTAGACCTGAAATTGGTAGTGATAAAATAGATAATTTTAATGATTATAATTATATATTCTTAGGTTATCCAATATGGTTTGGGAAAGCTCCAAAAATAATATATACATTTTTAGAGTCATATGTTTTTAATAATAAAATTATCATTCCATTTGTTACATCATCTAGTAGTGGAATTGGAAGTAGTGCTATAAACTTAGAAGAATTAACAAGCAACTCAACATGGATGGAAGGTAGACGTTTTTCTGGTAATGAAAATGAAGAAGTAATTAAAGAATGGATATATACATTAGATATTTAGTAATAAATTATGAGTTTAACAGTAAATATTTTTTATAGCGGGAAAGATGGTGCAGCAATTAAATTTGCTAATGAAGTAATTGCTTCAGGATTAATTAATAGAATAAGAGCTGAAGAAGGTAATTTAGGATATGAGTATTATTTATCTATAGAAAATAAAGAGGAAGTCTTACTTATTGATAAATGGGTTAATCAAGAAGCCTTAGATAAGCATCATAAATCTATTATGATGGAAGAAATTAATAAATTAAGAAATAAATATAATCTTAGATTAAAAATTTATAAATATTATGACCAGGAGGAATAAAATATGAAAAAACAAACAGCTGGAAGAAATGAATTAGGTGAATTCGCTCCTAAGTTTGCATCATTAAATGATGATATATTATTTGGCGAGATTTGGAGTAGAGAAGACAAATTATCACTTAAAATTAGATCAGTAGTGACAATTAGTGTTTTCTTAGGTAAAGGATTAATCGACAGTTCATTAAAGTATCATATTGAAAATGCTAAAAATAATGGAGTTAGCAAGGAAGAAATGGCTGAAATAATTACCCATGCAGCTTTTTATGCTGGATGGCCTAATGCATGGGGAGCGTTTAGATATGCTAAAGAAGTTTATGCTTCTACGTTAAACGAAGAAAATCATGGTGGACTATTTGGAATGGGTGAATTAAATAAAACATATGCAAAATACTTTATTGGTAATTCTTATTTAAAACCACTAGGAAAAGTTGGTGAAGTTTCTATTTTTAATGTTACTTTTGAACCAGGTGCTAGAAATAATTGGCATATCCATAAAGCAAGTAAAAATGGAGGACAAATGTTAATTTGTGTAGAAGGAGAAGGTTATTATCAAGAAGAAGGAAAAGAGATTAGAAAATTATATCCAGGAGATATAGTAACTATACCAAGTAATGTTAAGCATTGGCATGGTGCAAGTAAAGATAGTTGGTTCTCCCATTTAGCAATAGAAATTCCTGGTGAAGATACTTCAACAGTTTGGTTAGAGCCAGTATATAATGGAGTTTATAATTAGTTAAATTAAAAAGTTTTTATATAAAGTTGTTAAGTTCACTTAACAACTTTTTTAACAACTATAAGTTTTATATAAATATTGTAATGAAGTTAAATACATCTAGTAGTGATTGATTTATTATATTAATTAGATTATGCGTTACTTATTTTTTGATATTGAAAGTGCAGATGGATATGGTAAAGTTTGTGAATTTGGTTATGTAATTACCGATACTTCTTTTAACGTATTAAAAAAGCATAATATTTTAATAAATCCTAATGGTAAATTTAAATTTAGACATTCATTTATAGGTAAAGGATTTAAATTAACTTATGACTATGACGAATACTATAAACATAAAACTTTTGATAATTATTATTCAAATATAAAGTATTTACTAACTCAAAAAGATATATTAATTTTTGGATTTTCTAGTTTATCTGATATTTTATTTTTATCTACTGATTGTTTAAAATACGGCTTTCCTTTAATTAATTTTAAAGTGTTTGATATACAAAAATTAGTTTTAAAATATTATAAAGATCTAGCATCCTTATCTAAAGGAGCAACCTTTTTAGTTAATGAAAATGAATTAACTAATTTAAAAGAACATAATGCTTTAGATGATGCTTATAAAACTATGCTTCTATTAAAGAATTTAATAAGTTTAAATTCTTTAAATATTGAAGATATTATAAAAGAGAATGATGGATTTAAATTGGATGCTATAAAAGAATTTAAGGTAGCTAAAGAACATGAAAAGCGTAAATTAATGTTAAAAAAAGCGCAAAACGAACTTGAAAATAGTTATTTAGTGGATGCTAATGAAATTGATTTAAAAAAGAAAGAAGGAAAATTAATAACATTATATGGAACAATTAAAACTGATAGTGAGTTAATTAATTTATCAATAAAATTAGTAAATCAAAAAGGTTACTATTTAGTTAAAAATCTTATAAATGCTAATTACTTATTAGTTAGTGATAGTGATAATAAAGAAGAAGTTAGGAATAATATAAATAGTGAGTATGTGCTTACTATAATAAATCTTAATGAGTTAAAAGATCAATAGTTAAGGGGGGGAAATAATGATTAAGTTATTAGATGTACTATCAATAAATGAAAAAGATTATAAAAAATATAAGGTCCATTTTGCTATCGGTAGTAAGGATTCTTTTGAACCTAAATTAGCTTTTTAAATGGCAATTTTAATTATTGGCAAAGTATACAGAATAATAAAAATTTTGAAAGACCATATGTTATATCTTTAATTTATTTAGGAAATTCTAAGTGGTTATTTGCTGGAGTATTTAAAGTTAATGGAAAACCTCATAATATATTTGAAAATAATAAAGATAGGTTGATGTATGATTTAGAACTTTTAGATATTCAACAAGACTTAATAGGTAGAATTATTGTTCATTATCAAAAATCATTTCGTAATGCCTATCCTACTCTTGAACTTAAACCTAAAGGTGGGATAGAAGTAGCGAATATGGAAATATATTCGATAAACGAGGATAAACTTAAAATTGAAGATTTTCCAGGATTTGATAATGTCTTGATTTCTTATAAAACGCTTAAGACTATATTTGAAAAGAATATACCATCTTGGAAAGATGCTTTATCAAATGTAAAAGGAGTTTATTTAATCGTAGATAATAAAAGCGGAAAGATGTATGTAGGTTCAGCTTATGGAGAGGATTGTATATGGAGCAGATGGAAAACATATGCAACTAATGGACATGGCGGTAATAAAAAATTAAAAGAGTTATTAACTAAATATGGAGAAGATTATAAAAATAATTTTTCTTATTCTGTATTAGAAGTATCTAACCTTAATTTAGGTAATGATTATATTATTTTAAGAGAATCACACTGGAAAGATGTATTAATGACTAGAAAATTTGGATTAAACGAAAATTAAATTAGATTTTGCATGGTTTTTATTTTAAAATTTAATTATTATGAGAAAGAAATTTGAAAATTATGAACTGCTATTAGGTCAAATAATTACTTATTATCAATTAATTGAGTATGATTTAAAAGTAGTATATTTAATTATTTATAATAAAAAATTTAATGATAATATCAAGTTTAAGCAATTAAGATTTAATGGATTAGGTGATGTTATTAATGAGTTAGAAAAACTTGATAACTTTGACAATAAACCATTTTTTGTTGCTAGTGACTATGCATTACTTAAAAGCCTTGCTAAGAAAAGAAATGACTATTGTCATAAAAGTGTTATCAATTTTGCTTATATTAAAGATTTTGAAAAGTCTGAGGAATTTTTAAATGCTTTTAAAGAACTTTATAATGACACTAAAGTTTTAAATTATTATCAAAATGAGATTGAAAAAATCAGAATTAAACTAGTCAAAAGAAATAACTTTATAAACTAATTTAAATATTTAATTTTTATCTATTTCTAAAGTAAAATAGAATTATGATAAAAATCGCAATTATTGATGATAACATAGATGATATTAAATCACTGAAAAACTGTTTATTAGATTTTATTAATGAGAAAAAAGATTTGTCTTTAAAATTTGATGTTATTGAGTTTACTGACCCAAAAGCTTTTTTATCTAGTGAAATAAAAAATTATAACTTGATATTTTTAGACATTGAGATGCCTTCAATTAACGGGTTAGATTTAGCCAAAAAGATTAGAGAAAAAAATGATTCAGTAGCTTTAGTCTTTATCACTAATATGGCTCAATACGCATTAAATGGATATGAGGTAAATGCTATTGATTTTATGGTAAAACCATTAAATTATTTTGACTTTAGCTTAAAATTTAAAAAAATTATCAAATATATTGAAAGAAACTATGATTATTCATTAACTATTAAAAATGGAGAAAATGATTTAATTAGATTTAATACCAATGAAATAATTTATGTAGAAATATTTTCTCATTATCTATTATTTCATTTAAAAGATAATGTTATTAAAGTAAGAGGTACAATGAACGATATAGAAGAAAAACTTTCAGCATTTAGTTTTGTTAGAATTGCTAAATCTTTTTTAATAAATCTTAAATACATAAAAAATATAAAAGGTGAAAAAGTAATTTTGTCTGATGACACTGAACTTTCTATTTCTAGGCTAAGAAAAACAGAGTTTATGAATAAGTTTTATAAATATATCGGTGGAGGTTTGAATTAATGGAAGTAGTCTTGGGATATATTCAAGAAACCTTTTACTCATATACAATTTTATTGGCTACTTTTTTATTAGGAACTATTTTTTTAAAAAGAAAAGATCACTTTTTAATTAAAGCATTAATAGTAATAGTTCTATTAATAGTATTTGGTGGCTCATATTATTTATTATTTAATTTTTGCTTAATTTCTTGGCCTATTAACTATATTAAATTATTTAATACTTTTTGGTATCCAATCTTACTTATAATTTTTTATTTTGCATTCTTATTTTCTTTTAAATGTGGACGGAAAGAAGGGCTAGCTCCTTTTACAATGGGATTTTTAATTGAAACAACAGCATTTGGTTTATTTAGATTATTTATTGATTTTGGCTTAGTTGAATTAAGAGAGTTATCTATATTTTCGGTTATTTTTGAGTTTTTAATTGAAACCATTTACATATTGCTTGTTAGCTGGGTGGTTTATATAGAAAACAAAAAAGGTAATATAAAGTTTTATAAATATAATAAAAGTTTCGTTTTTATTATTATATTAGCTTTAATCATGTTTTTAAGATTAAACCTTCAAGCTGTTTATGAAGATGTTTATAAAATGGGAACTGGTTGGTTTATAAATCTATCTATTTGCTTAATTCCAGTAGTATTCTTAGTTTTAATATTTAGTATATTAACTAATGAAGAACTTTCTAAAGAAAAAGCTATATTAAATAATGTTTTAATTGAAAAAGAAAAACAATATGAATTGTCTAAAGAAAATATAGATATTATTAATAGAAAATGTCATGACATAAAGTATCAATTAAAATCATTAAATTTAGTAGATAGCAATGATAAAAAAGAAATCATTGAGGAATTAAGTAATACTATTTCGATTTATGATACAACTATTGAAACAGGTAACATTGCATTAAATGCTGTTTTAATTGAAAAGAGTTTATATTGTGTTTCCCATAGAATAAAGTTTAGTAAAATCATTGATGGTAAAAAGTTAGATTTTATGAATCAGGTTGATATTTATACTCTTTTTGGAAATATAATTGATAATGCTATTGAAGCAGTAGATAAAATTGAAAACCAAGATAAAAGAGTCATTAGTTTAGTTAGTAATATAAATGCTAATTATTTAACTATTAGGGTAGATAACTATTTTGTCGGTCAATTAAATATTGAAAATAATACAATTAAAACATCAAAAAAGGACAAAACTAGACATGGTTTTGGCACTCAAAGTATTAAATTTATTACAGAAAAGTATAATGGAAATGTTTTAATGAAAGTTGAAGATGATATTTTCATATTAGTTTTATCTTTCCCTATAAATAATTAAGTCAAAAATGTATTTCACGCCTAAAAGAAACCATTTCATGCCAAATGGTTTCTTTTTCGTTTTGTAAAAGTAGAATACAAATAGAAAGCGCTTACATTAGTTATTAAGTAAGCTTAATTAGAGGAGATTAAATATGAAAAAAAGATCAATTTTATCATTCGTAGCAGCATTAACATTTGTTGGTGGTGCATTCATTGGATTAACTTCATGTGGTGAAGAAGCTGCAGTTATTGAAAATAACTACGCTTATGGAGAAGTTAATTCAAATGCTTATGGTGGTAGCACAACTGATGTTTATAGTTTAAACTTTTATTCTGATTCAACGTATGAATTAGTTAAATCAACTTTAACTATTGGTTATGGAATGAATTTAGGAACAACAACTCTTGAAGTATATGGAACATATACAGTCGGTACTTCAGAAGATGGATGGACATCATATGCTTTATCTACTGCTGATCGAATTGTTTTAAATTCGTATAGTGATATGGGTGGTTTTGCTTTATATCTTGATACAGATAGTAGTTCTCAAACATATCCTGCTGAGATTCCTGCTGAAACTGAAGGTGAAAAAGTTTATGTAAATAGCAAAGAAGAAGCTATTGAAAAATTTGGCAAGGAAACAACGGTCTATATCAGCGATACAAATCATAAATTTGTATTATCAAATCCAAACGCTTAATTTTTTAGTGTAGAAAAATCCTAGAAATATACTAGGATTTTTCTATAATTTTACGAAAAAACTTGCAAAAAGAGGTTAAATTATGAAAAAAAGAAAATTTTTTACACTTAAAAATTCTATTATTATTTCTTCTGTGAGTGGTGTTTTAGCTGTTGCTTTAGCTGTAGGTAATTATTTTGCTATAACTTATGAAACATTATTAAATGTTTTGTTTAGTTCTAGTAATTATTCTGTTAGTGAACAAGAAAAAGCATTGTGTGAAGAAGTAGAAAAAGAAGGTATAGTTTTGTTAAAAAACGAAGATAATGCGTTACCTTTATCTAATGCTGAAACAAAACTTGCTTTATTTGGACAAGATTCAGTTGATTTTGTTTATGGTGGTGGGGGTTCTGGTGCCGTTAATGTTGCTAGTGCGCCTACTTTAAGGCAATCATTTGAAGATGCTGGCTTTAATGTTAATACAACTTTATGGGATTTCTATTTAAATGGACCAGGAAAATCTTATCGAAAAGAGACACCTAATTTATCTGGTGATGGCGAATTTAAAGTTAATGAAGTACCTACTAGTTTATACACTTCAGAAGTATTAGATAGTTTAAAAAACGATGATGTAGGAGTTGTAGTTATTGGAAGAGGTGGTGGAGAAAGCTCTGATTTGCCAACTCAAAAACTTGACACAGGATATAAGTATCTCGAATTAGATAAAAATGAAAGAGATAATCTAAAATTAGCCTGCGATAATTTCTCAAAAGTTATTGTAATCATTAATTCTTCAAATGCTATGGAACTTGGATTTTTAGAGGAAGAGGAATTCAAAAATGTTAAAGCTTGTATATGGACAGGTGCTGTTGGTCAAGAAGGAATAAGAGCAATTGGAAAAGTATTTAGTGGTGAATATAATCCTAGTGGAAGACTAGTAGATACATATGCTTATGATAGTCAAAGTGCTCCATCATTTCAAAATTTAGGCAACTATACTTTTACTAATAGCAAAGTTAGTAATGGTAATAAATACATCGTTTATCAAGAAGGTATTTATGTTGGATATCGATACTATGAAACAAGATATGAAGACAAAGTATTAAACACAAATAATGTAGGTGATTTTGATTACTCAAAAGAAGTACAATTCCCATTCGGGTATGGATTAAGTTACACTAATTTTGAATGGACTAATGCATCAATTAAAGAAAATGAAGACTCATTTGATTTAACGATTGATGTTAAAAATGTAGGTGAAGTTAAAGGTAAAGATGTTATTGAAGTGTATATGCAATCACCTTATACCGAATATGACAGAAATAACGATATAGAAAAGTCTTCTGTTGAGTTAGTTGGCTTTACAAAAACAATAGAATTAGAGCCAAATCAAAGTGAAACATATACTATTAATGTAGATAAATCATTAATGAAGTCTTATGATGCTAAAGGATCTAAAACTTATATTGTAGATGAAGGCACATATTATTTCACTTTTGCTAGAAACGCTCACGAAGCAATTAACAATATCTTAATTGAAAAAGATATAAGTGAATCCAATTTAGTTGGAAATTATCATAAAGATATGACTTTTGAGCATATAAATGACAAATTTGACACTACTACCTATAGTACCTCTGAAGTTACTGGAGAAAAAATCACTAATCAATTTGATAATGTAGATGCTAATTATTATGATGAATGTACTTATTTATCAAGAAAAGATTGGATTAATACTTTCCCACAAACTAGTTATAAAAATGGAAGTTGGACTGCATCAAACGAATTACTTAAAGATCTTGAATTTAATAGAAGCGATGAAGTAATAAATAATTCTGAAGTAACAATGCCAACATTTGATTCAACTAAAACAAATTATAAAGTGCAGGATTTAATTGATGCTCCATATGACGATCCAAGATGGGATGATTTAGTAAATCAAATTACAAAAACTCAAGCTACTAGATTAGTAAGAATGGGTGGATATCAAACAATACAAATTGATAGAATTGGACTTCCATCCACAATCGATAAAGATGGTCCAAGTGGAATAAGTGGTTCATTAGTGGGAGGCACAAGTTGTATGGCGTGGCCTGCTGAAGTAGTTATGGCTTCAACATGGAATACTGAACTTATTGAAAAAATGGGTACTTTAATTGGCGAAGATAGTATTCAAGCTGGAGTTGCTGGTTGGTATGCTCCTGGAGTAAATATTCATCGTTCACCATATTCAGGAAGAAATTTTGAATATTATAGTGAAGATGGCTTCTTAAGTGGAAAAATTGGTGCTAGCGAAGTTAAAGGTGTTAGATCAAAAGGTGTAATTGCTTATATGAAACATTTTGCACTTAATGATCAAGAAACCAATAGATATGGTGCTTCTATATTTGCTAATGAGCAATCTATTAGAGAAATATTCTTAAAAGGGTTTGAATACATCGCAACTGAAGGCAAAGTTACAGCTGCTATGGCTGCAATGAATAGAATAGGTGCTACTTGGGTTGGCGCTCATGAAGGAATAATGACTAATGTATTAAGAAAAGAGTGGGGATTTGAAGGGATGGTAATTACAGACCAAGCTTCATCTAGCTCTATGTTTTATCAAGATATGATTAGCGGTTTATATGCAGGAACTGACTTATGGTTAAATACTAATTCTAGTTTCTGGTCATTAGATGATTATTTTGATAATCCTACAGTAATGAATAATGTACATAAGGCAGCTAAAAATATTATTTATTCAGTAACTAAATCCAATGCAGTAATTGACTATGAGTCAGGTACTGGTGGTGCTCAAGAATTTGTAGGTGAAGGAATGCAACCTTGGAAAATAGGACTTATAGTTCTTGACGTAATAATATTTGCTGCTTGTGCAGTAGGATTATTTACCCCATTAATTTATGTATTAGTCTCAAGACGTAAAAATAAAATTGAGTTAGAAGTAAAAGAATAAAATTAATTTAATAGTAAAATTTAAAAAGCCTACTTTTTAAAATGAAAGTAGACTTTTTTATTATGTGGACCGAAGGGACAACATAAAACCGCCTCCTATGGAGGCGAGAATTGAAAAGCGGTAGCGATAAGCAAAAAAACTTCCGTGAGATATAATATAATTGCTCAATTGTCTTATACCTCAGAAAGGAAGTTTTATGTCAAACATTAAAAATGATGACACAAGTAGTTTATCACACACAAAGTGGAATTGTCAGTACCACATAGTGTTTACGCCAAAGTACAGAAGAAAAGCAATCTATGCAAAATTAAGATCAGACATTGGAAAGTATATTAGACGACTTTGCGAATATAAAGGTGTTGAAATAGTGGAAGCGCATGCAATGGCAGACCACATTCACATGCTCGTCAAAATACCTCCAAAATTATCAGTATCCTCTTTCATGGGATATCTCAAAGGAAAAAGTTCGTTGATGATTTTTGATGAGCATGCGAATTTAAAATATAACTATGGAAGCAGACACTTCTGGTCAGAAGGTTACTATGTTTCGACCGTAGGTCTAAACAAAAAAACTATACAAAATTATATTAAAAATCAAGAATTAGAAGACCAATTGTCAGACAAAAGAAGTCTCAAGGAGTATAAAGACCCTTTTAAGGGTAAGTAAGAGGGACAAAGGCAATTGGGCTAACTAAAGAACCCTGAAATCGGGGTCGCCAGTAACAAGCCTTGCAGGCTTATGTTAAAAACCGCGCCTTGTGAGACGCGGATTTTTATTTAGTTTAGATTTTCATTTATGAAAATAAATGATTATGGTGACAATATATGTCACTATTGCAAAATTTTTTCAATAAAGATAAGGTTTTCTATTTAATGTTAATTTAAAAAGTAGAATAATATAAGTGATTAATAGGGGGATTTATATGAAAAAATCGATTCTTTTTTCTCTTTTAGCTGCTACAACATTAACATTTACAGTTGGATGTTCAACAGGTGAAAGTAATGATAATACAGTTAATGATGAATTGATGTTAAGGTATCAAAATTATCTAGATAATGGAGGTACTTTAACATATCAAGAGTGGCTTGCTTTTATAGAGGATCCAAATATTAATAATGAAGATTATGAAGCGCCTTATATCGGAAGCAATGGAAATTGGTTTGTAGAAGGAATGGATACAGGTGTTAAAGCCTCTGGAGAAGATGGTGAGTCTATTACAATTACTTCTACTGAAATCATTGTTAAAGATGGTTTGACATATACGGAAATTACTTTTAGTGATGGAACTAAGATTGATATTCCTCATGGTGTAGATGGCAATGATGGTGAAGATGGATTAACACCATACATTAAAGATGGTTATTGGTATATTGGTGAGCTTAATACAAATATTAAAGCTACTGGTGATGATGGTGAGTCAGTAAGTGTTACTAGTAGTGAAGAAATAGAGGAAAACGGAACTAAATTTGTTGAAGTTAATTTTAGTGATGGAACATCAATAAAAATACCTCTGGCTAAAGATGGAGTAGATGGATATACACCTTATATACAAGATGGATATTGGTATATTAACGGAGTTTCAACTGGAGTATCAGCTAAAGGTGATGAAGTTGAAATGAGAGTTAATGAAGGTAATATTGAATGGAAAACTTCTTCCTCAGATATTTGGAATGTATTACTAAGTGTAGATATTTTAAAAGGTAATGATGGATTAAATGGAGAAAGTGCTTACGAAATATATAAAAAGTATTGTGGGTATGCAGGAAGTGAAGAAGAATGGATCTATGATTTAGTAAATGGATTATTAAACTTTGAAGATCCAGGAATAATTGATTATATTCCACCTTATAGAATGCGTGTAGCCGTTGGAGAAACAATAAATTTACCTACTAGAATAAACGCAATTTATAGTAATGGATTAGTTGAAGAAGTAAATGTTAAATGGAATAAGTCAAATTTAACTTCATCTTATGTTGGTGAAAAAAAGATATTAGGATATGTAGAAAACTATCAAGAAAAAGTTGAGTGCTATGTTTATGTTTCAAGATATACAACAACTGAAAAATACGTTGATGGATATATTAATGGAATTCAAGATGATGATAAAGTCTCAATTACTTTATTTAATGATTCAATAGTTAGAACTATCTCACCTTCATTAACAGGATATTATAAATTTGATTCCATTCCTGATGGCAATTATTATTTAAAAATAGATGCAAATGGTTATGAGGCAATTGATTTAAATACAGCTGATATTAGTTCAGTTACTGTAGATGAATCAAGTTTATATAATAATATTGAGCATGTTAATTTTAATTTAAAAACTTTAAGAGAAAATGGATACTATTCATGTTGGCAAAGTACTGAAACTGGCTATACTTATGAAACAGTTTCTAATATAAATAAAGAAATTAAGGTCGATTTTGTGGAGAATTCTAGTGAAATATCCGATGATGGTGCTGCAAGTATTTTAAGAGAACAATATAATGTTGTCTTACTTAATGATGAAATTTCATGGTCGACAGAGACTTCTTCTAGATTTTTAGAATTATATAAAACTATCCCAGAATCAGTTACAAGTTCATTAAAGTCCACATGGACATTAACTGATAGGCATATCAATAACGATATAATTATTAACTTAGTTGATGATCATTATGAAGTAGTTATTTCTATGGATGCTATAGAAAATGCTACACCTAGAGTAGCAACTATAGATGGACAAGTTGGTAAATACTATTCTAAAAGGCTTTATAATGCAATGATAAGATTTGTAACTAAAGAAGGTTATGATGATAATGCTTGTGAAACAATTTTAAATACTAATTTCCTTTGTTCATTTAATGTTCCTGATTATTCGGTTTTAACTAATGGAATCACCAATGAGACAGAAGCAAGTTTCCAAGAGTTTTTACCAGATGAAAAAATATTAATCTTAACAATGTTTGAAGAAATGCCTGAAGGTATGCATAAAATAAGTGAATTAAAGTATTTAGTTAGAAGAAAAACCGGGCAAACTCATCCTATTTATCCTGATGCAGCTGCAGTAACTTGGACTAAAGCAAGTGAACCTTATATTGAGTTTATGGATAAAACTTTTATTGATAATCAAGGATATTATAGTACTAAGCGATTAATTATTCATGAAAAAACTCATATGTTTTATGAATATTATTTTAGTGATGAATTAAAGAAAACTTGGTATGAGATAGGTGGATGGTATCAAGATGAAACCGATCGAGATGAATGGAAAACAACTAAAGAAACTGAATTTGTTAGTGCATATGCTCATGCTCATAATCCTGATGAAGATATGGCAGAAAGCGTAGCGACCTATGTAATTAATCCAGATTTATTAAAATCACGTTCAATAAATAAATATAATTTCATCAAAAATTATATTATGAATGGTAGTTATTATATTTTAGAGACTAGAGAAGATTTAAAGTTTGAAGTTTATAATTTATCTCCTGATTATATTTATCCTGGAAAAATAAAATCAACCATAATTAAAGTAACTGGAGATTATTATGAAGATAAAAACCTCGATGTTAGATTTAAACTATTTGGTGACGATAACACTAATGGTGCAAATTCATATTTTTTAAGAATTCAACCATGTGATAAAAATAGTAATCAATATTACGATTTACGTGGCGGAAAAACTGATGAATATGGTTTGAATTTGCAAGGAAATATTAAAATATCAAAATATTCTTATCAAAATTATTGGTTCACTGATCAAATTACATTATACGATAGTGTAGGCAATGAACGTTATGTGAATGGAAGTGATGTAGGGTTTAAAGTATATTTTGATAATCCATTAAGTGATACAGTTGTACCAACACTTGTTAAACATTCATTAGGACTTAGTGTAGAAAATAGCAACAATCCTGATCATCCAGATGAACAAAAACTAATAGTAAAATACGAAGCACATGATGCTAGTGGCATTGATAGAGCGTTAGTAAGATTAGTTTCTTTAGAGAAAAATAAGGAGAGTATAGATGTTGATGCTCAAAGTATAAATAATGAAACTGGTGAAATTATCACTGAAATAATTATTCCTAATCATTTTAGCAGTGGAACTTATGAAGTGACTGAAATTTCTTTATGGGATAAAGCTACTAATAATTATTTTGAACATGTTTCTTATGGTGGATTAGAAGGTGAAAATAATAAAATTGATATTGTAACTACTAATCCTGATAATGAAGGTCCTACAATGGATGAAAATAATATAAGTGTTTCCGCAGTACCTTCAATTCCTGAAGCTCCAAATGGAGAGACCTTTGTTACTTTAAAATTAAGAGTTAAAGACAATATTTCAGGATTTAAGACTGGTTATATAAGAATTTTAGATCCACAAGGAATCAATTATGGCTATTGGCTTAATCCACCAGTTTATAGTGGATATTACTTTACTGGAGATCCAACAGTTGAAATTGAATATACATTTAAAATAACTTTACCAGAAGGTAGCGCACCTGGAATATGGTCAATTTATGAAATTAGTTTAAATGACTTTGCATTAAATACTACCGTGTATGACTTTACTGAGATTATACATTTTGATGTAAATGCTTAATTTATAAATTAATATACTGTATTAAAAAGTCACCTAGTCAACTAGGTGACTTTATTATTATTGACTATATTATTAACTATTAAGGCGTGACAATGCCGCCATTAGGACTTACACATTGACCAGTCATATATTTATCCTTAATTAAGAATTCTAATGCGTTAGCAATATCTTCAACATCACCAATTTTTCCCGTTGGAATAGCCTGAGCTAGTGCTAGGGCTTCATCTTGATTAACTCCTCTAAACATATCTGGGCAAATCATATCTGGGCAAATGCAGTTAACTCTTATATTTTGTCTTCCAAATTCAATAGCGAGAAGTTCTACTCATGCCAAATAAGCTTGATTTAGAAACACAATAATCAGCTTGATTTTCGACGCATGAATCCATCATTATGTCTAATTATATAAAAAATTACAAAATGATACGTATAGAAAGTATTAAGTCTATACGACCATTTTTCTTTTGGTAAAAGAGTGAATGCACTGTTATTACTGCGCTATTCATTTTAGAAATATTTCCTCCTGTATAATATTAACACTAGTAAATTATTGGATAATTAACATGTCTTTTTTCGAACAAAAAGATAATAAATTGACAATAATCGCGGGGGGGGGGTATTATTTTAATATAAATCATGAAATTGATTTAAGGGGTTAAGAGCATAGCGGGTGGTAAATATTCATAATTTTAAAAAGGTCGTAATTATGACCTTTTTAATAAAAAAAGTGCAAAACTCGTTATTTTTTTCTTTTCTTGTCGTCTTTTATCGTTTATTTCTTTCATGACATTTGCATCTATTACTTTAATATTATTTTCTTTAGCGTATTTAACACAACCATTTAAAACAGTCTTTAAAAATACACGTGGAACTTTAACTAAAGTAGCGCAAGCATCTTCTGTGAATTTTACTTCTGGATCAGTTCTATTTGCAGCATATTTAACACTTTCAATGTCAGTCGCTTCTACATTTGGAATTGGGCATTTAATTCCACGTTTAAATTTTGTATACCAAAAATAAGTAGAGTCTCTATAGCCAAAATCAATTGGTACTTTAGGGAATGAAGAAGACTTAATTCCGTCTATAATCGCATTATAGAATTTATCTTTCATTAAAATCTTATCTATTTTTAATATGAAGTGGCATCCGAATTTAGAAGTAACACCATTAAAATTTCTATATGGTCCTTCGATCCCATCAAGTTGATTCACCTTTGCTTTATCTAAATAAGCATCTTCCAATGTATATCCCAACTACATTCAAAAACTTGATATGCTTTTTTAATAACTAATGGATGATTTTCTCCTTCTGCAAGACCTTTTTCTAATTCAAAAGGCATTTACTCATCTTTTCTTTAGAAGTTTGTCCTGGGAAACCTAATTTAACTGTTTCCTTAAAGTCTTTAAAAGAATCTTCTAAAAAGTTCAAAGCACATTTTCATCTTTTTAATATGTTTTGAGCGGTGTTAGAAGAATTTCTACATTCTAAAATCATTGCATAATAATCTTTTCCAGCAATGTAATAAGGGAAACATAATGAATATGCTCCTAAAGTAGTTTTACCTTCATCATCGACGGTTGACACTAAAATTGTAGGCATAGGAAAAAACGAACTAGTTTGATAGAAATTATCTACTATCCTTAAATCTTTAAAACTTGACATTTTGTTTACCTCGATAAATTTATTTTAATTCTTTATATATTTCATTACTATGAATTTATAAAAAAGGGGCTGTTGAAAAACCTGGAATAAAAAGAGGTTGATTCAACAGCTCTTTTTTGTTGACATTTTTATGTTTTTAAACATACTTATGTATGTTTAATTTTTAAATTGTTTAAGTCTTTGCTTGCTGCCTTTTTTTGC
>CASGAD010000031.1 GCA_949299335.1 uncultured bacterium
ACTTGTTTCAACCCTAATAATTCAAAGTAATTTTTAGTAGCAAATAATTACTTTGCAACCTAATTTAGAAAGTTCTGCACTAAGAACTCTTTTTGTCATATAAATAATTTTTTCCTTGATTTCTAATAGTTAATTACCTCTATAATCTAATTTATATATAATATAAATTATACCCCCTTTTGACTCAGATTTACCACTAGTATAATTAAAGCATAATTAGAGACCTTTTTTAATACTTTTTTATCCCTGTATTAAAGGTGATTTCCTCTAAATCTTTAATAAATTATATTTTTTGTTTCTTGTTTACTCTACTTTTATGCTTATTAATTATGAGTGTTACTAATTTATTTATAAGTTTATCTAATCCTAAATATAGTGGATATCCAATAATTAAATAGATTATTGGAATTAAGTATTCCTTGTATGATAAACGGTAGAATACATCAAAATTAAAGAAGGCCTCTTTTAATAATCTAAGTTGGTCAGAAAGATTGTTTGCTTGTTTTAAGTAAAGTGGATCAAGGAATATACTTGGGAAAGCCAATAATGAAAGTAAGGACAAAATAAATCCTATAATAAAAACAGTCAAAGTATATTTATTAAATGGTCGACATATTGTAAATAAAATTACTAATCCTGAGATTGTAATATTTAGCGTAATAATTTCTGGAAGAGAATCTATTCGATAAATTAAATTGATTAAAATTGGAATAATGGCACTAATAAACATGAATAGTCCAAATAAGAGTGCTTTAGTCAATACACTACGAACAAAGTTTCCATCATCAGCTTCGACATCGTTATTTTCAATAGACAATAAGAATCCACATAAAGCTACTGAAATAAATTCATAAATATATATAGATTCAATTTCAACAGGCATACCTTTTTCAAAGAAAACACTAAAAATAGAGAATAAGCCAATAAAAATTGATTTAGTTAAAAAGAGTAATATAGATCTTTTAATATTTACAACTACTCTTCTTCCTTCGTTTAATACGCTTGGTAAATGTGAAAAATCATCATCTAAAAGAACGACATCACTAACCGCTTTAGTCGAATCTGCTCCACTTTTTAAAGCAATTGAACAATCTGCTTGTCTTAAAGATAAAGTGTCATTTACACCATCCCCAATATATCCAACAGTTTCTCCTTTTTCTTCAAGTGTCTTGATAATTTCTTGCTTTTGATCTGGACTTGTTCTAGCAAAAATAGTGTATTCATTAGCAATTGATTTAATATCTTCTAGTTTTACATCTTCCATTGATATAGCATTTTCATAATCCTTAACTCCAGCACTTTTAGAAATTTCTTTAATAGTTGAAACATTATCTCCACTAATTATTTTAATTTTTACTCCTAGTCTAGAAAAGTAATCAAGGGTTTCTTTTATGCCTGTTCTAAGCTCATCTTTAAGCAAAAATAGTGCAATTCCTTCGTTATTTTTTGTTAATGCAAGCACTCGGAACCCATCTTTAGAGTATTTATCTACTAGTTCGATTGCCTTTTTATCTTTAATTATAAAATCAGGTGCTCCTAAAGAATATTCGTCTCCATTTTTAAAAATAACCTTTGAACATTTCTTTTCACTACTAAAAGGTTCAATTGATTTATAGGTAATATTTGTTGTTACGCCAAAATATTTTTTTAAGGCAAATTGGGTAGAATTATCATCGTTAAACGCACCAAGATATTCTTTCATAATACTATCAATATCTTCTTCCTTTAACTTTATGACTTCATCAACAAAGAAATTTTGAGTTGTCAAAGTACCTGTTTTATCTAAGCATAGCAAAGTTACTCGACTCAAGTTTTCAATAGCGTACAACTCTTGAACCATTGTTTTTTGTCTATATAACTTAATAATCGCTTCAGACAAAGTAATTGAAGATAATAAAATCATGCCAATAGGTATCATCCCAACTAAAGTTGAGGCACTTTTTGTTATAACATCTAGTGTAAAAACCCAATGTCTTCCATCGACACCGACATAATAAATTTTCAAGCCAACAAGAAAAACAGCCGGAAATAAAAATATTAAAAGATACTTAATAATCTTATATATATTAACCATTAAAATAGACTTTTTCTTTTTTATAAGACTTACTTTACTTTCCAAACTAGAAATAAAAGTATCATTACCTACTTTATTTGCTAAAGCAACTGCATTCCCAGCTACAATAAAACTTCCAGATAAAATTTCTTCCCCAACACTCTTTTTTAATGCCTTGCTTTCACCAGTTAACATTGATTCATTAACATAGACTTCACCTTTTCTAATGATTAAATCACAAGGAACTTCGTTTCCGGTTTTTAAAATTACTAAATCATCTATTACTATATCTTTAACATTAATATTAATGGTTTCACCATTTCTTAAAACATTAGCTTTAGGATCGCTAATTAATTTCATTTTTTCGACGGTTCTTTTAGAAAGCTCTTGAGAAATTATTGAAGTTAAAGCATTACATAAAATTACAAAAAGGAAACCATACTTAGTTATTGGAATAAATTTTAAACCATTAGGATAAAATAATTGGAACATTAAAAAGATAAATGCCAAAGCATATAAAATTATATTAAAAAATGTGAAGAAACTAGAAAAAATAATGCTAAGATGAGACTTGCCCTTAACTTTTTTACTAACATTAACTAAGCCATGTTCTTTTCTTAGTTTTACTTCTTCTTCGTTTAAACCATACTCTAAATTAGGTTCAATTCTTTCAATTTTGCTTTTATTTTCCTTTTTAAATAGACCCATATATTTATTATATAAGAAAGATGCTTTTTACTACAGTAATAAAATATATTATTTTTTAAATAAAAAAGCGCAAAACCTTAATTAATTTAGTCTTGCGCATTTTCTCCTTTAAAATAATCCCGATTTTCTTCATCAACAACACTAACTTCATTAATATTATTCCAATCAGATAAAATTGTAGCTTTAATGTTAGAGTAATGTTTAATTTCATCAATTACTTGCTTTGTAAAAACCTCGCCAGGTACAATAATCGGAATTCCTGGAGGATAAATCATAATCATCTCTTTAGAAATTTTATTTAATGCGTCGTCCAAAGATGAAACCTTTAAAGGTGCATGGAAAGCAACTCTAGGTCTGATTTTCATAGTTGGGAAACCATCGATAAAATGCTTATTTTCTAAATAAGTAATGGATGGATCATAATACATATCACTGATTTCTTTTAAAGTTTCAACTATACGGTCAACATCTTTTTGCTCACTTCCAATTGTAAATAAAAGTAAGAAAACGTAAGTTTCAGCAAGTTCAATTTGAACTTTATACTTATCCTTTAAAAGTTTATATAATTCAAATCCACTGATTGATAATTTATCTATTTCAACACAAAGTTTTGTTTCGTCATAACTATATGCATCACAATTAGAAACAAAGTAATCTTTAGAATGAGCTATAAAGCCAGGGATTTTATTAATTCTTTCTTTAGCTTGTCTAGCTAATTTAATAGCATTATAAATATATCTACTGCCCTTAAATACCAAAAATTTTCTAGCAGCGTCTAAACTTGCTAGCAAAATCGAACTTGGTGAAGTTGTTGTAATCAAATTAAAAGACTTGTTTACTTCATACATTGAGATTCTTTCGCCTTTTAATAAAAGAACTGATGATTGAGTTAAACTTCCTCCAGTTTTATGAATTGATAAAGTAGCCATATCAGCTCCTGCATCCATTGCAGTAATTGGTAACTTATTAGAAAAATAAAAGTGGGTACCATGAGCCTCATCTACTAATACTGAGATATTATGTAAATGAGCATATCTAACTACTTTTTTTAAATCACATGTAGCACCAAAATATGTTGGATTAATAATAAATATTGCTTTAGCATCGGGATTTTCATCAATTGCTTTTTTCCATTCTTTGTAAGTTGGTTGATTAACAATTTCAGTAGCTTTATCGACTTCAGGCATTATAAAAACAGGCTTAGCACCACTTAAAATTAATGCATTTATCGCACTTTTATGAACATTTCTAGGCATTATGATTTTTTCATTAGCTTTAACAGCTGACATAATCATAATTAAATTTCCACTAGTTGACCCATTAACTAAGAACTTACAAAAATCTGCATGACATGCTTTAGCAAATATTTCTTGAGCTTCTTTAATTGCACCGGTAGGATGTAATAAATTATCCATACCTCTAGGACAATTAACATCATTTTTATAAACAATATGACCAAAAATATGATCAAAATCTGTACGTATTTTTCCTTGGTGATGACCTGGAACATCAAATACAGTCGTTTGTTCTTTTAAATACTTCGAATAGGCATCAAGATATGGTGTCTCTCTTTGTTCGTTTTTCTCTTTTATAGTCATACTTTTATCAATGTTTATTATATACATTTAAATTGAAAATAAAATATTCTTTTATCAAAAATAATAATATTGATATACAAAGATAACGAGTTAAAATTATTGTATGAAAATTTTAGTGTGTAGCGATAGTCATGGAGATTATTTCTCTTTAAATGACATAGTCTTTAAAAATTACGATTGTGACTATTTTTTTCATCTTGGAGATAGTGGATTGCCTGAGTACTTATTAAGCAATTTTTCAGGGGTCAAAGGCAACTGTGATTTTAATGATTTGCCAAAAATTAGAGAAATCGAAATTGAAGGATTAAAGATTCATCTAGAGCATGGTGATTCATTTCATTTTATGACTAATCCAACTAAATATGTCGAATCGTTAGATTGTGATATCTTTTTATTTGGTCATACACATAAAAAATTATCAGAAAAAATAAATAACAAATACATCTTTAATCCAGGCAGCCTAACTAGACCTAGAGATGGCGATAAAGGTAGTTATTTAATTATTGAGATTAAAGATAAAAAAGTTTTGTCATATAAATTTGTCGAGGTAAAAGAATGAATAGAAAGCAAATTAAAGAAGCTCAAGAAAAAATGCTTAGTAATTTTTTCACAATCAAAGATGATGTAGCCACTTTTGATGTTAATTATAAAAAGATTGATGATATATTAGATCCAAATTTTAAAGGTCAAAAAAAGCCTATTATTTATGGTAACTTTTTTGAAGATATGAAGCGTTACACTTCTTTGCTTCCTAAAAAATATAAAATAGAAATGAATATAAATATTGAGGATTTACAGGGCTATTCATTAAAAGATGTAGAAGAAATCGTTTTCGATAACAAAAATCTATTCTTTATAAAACGCCATCAAACTAAAAAGAATAAAGCCGTTTCATCTATAATTATGCTTATTTTAGGAACAATCTTCTTCTCTCTTTATTCAATAGGTATTAAATTTGAATGGGAACAAATTTTAAATGAGTTTGTTTATATCGCTTGTTGGGTCTTTTATTGGGAAGCAGTTAGCATTGTCTTTTTAGAAATATTTGGTGAAGATGCCAAACTAAAACAATTTATTAACCGTATTAATAAAATTAATATTACAAATAATAAAGTTAATGACTAATTAATTTAAAACTTTTTTATGGGCTCTATATGCACTAGCTATAGCAAACATAATATTATAGCCACCACAAAGTCCATCAGCATCTAAAACTTCTCCTATAAAGAAGACATTCTTTTCAGTTTTAGATTCAAGATTTTCATCTACATCACTAAATTTAATTCCACCAATAGAGACTTGTGAATCATTAAATCCATACGATTCTTTATAAGTAAATTCAATATTCTTTAAATAAAGTGCTAATTTTCTTATTTCACTTGGTGTGAAAATGTATAAATTTTTCATTCCAGAACTCTTTCTAAGGAATTCTGCGATTTCTTTAGTAAACATACCTGTTAATAAAGACTTTTGGCTAATTACATTAAGTGCAGTTAGTTCTTTATATAATTCATCAGTAGATTTTTCAGGGAATAAATCAAGTCTAATAATTGCTTTTTTAAATTTTGGACTTCTAGCAAGGATTGATGAAGCGTTAAAAATTGCAATCCCACTTAGACCATCTTTTTTAAAAAGTACTTCACCATTTTCTTCATAGACTGTTTTTTTATCAATTATTAAAGAGACATTGCATTTAACTCTTTGATTTTCAACCGTTCTAACATTTTCTTCTACTCTAATTGGACATAATCCTGGCTTAGAATCAATAACATGATAACCTTTTTTAGTAAGCAAAGATAAAACCGAAGTTGATCCTCCTAGTTGAGGATAGCTTCCATTACCTGAAGCAATTACGAACTTATCAAAACTAAAGTTTTTCTTACTAGTAACAACTTTGACTTTATCGCCAAACATTTCATAGTTTAATAAGCTTTCATTATTAACAAATTTAATTTTTCTTTGTTTAGCATATTCAACTAAATAATCAACAAAGCTTTTTGCACTTAAAGAATATGGATAAATTAAATTTCCAATTTCTCTAGTAAGTAAACCTATATTTTCTAGTAATTCTACTTGTTTAGTTACATCAAATTCCTCAACAATTGCTTTTGCTTCTTCACAATTATACGAATTATCTTCAATTACTTTATTGCCTAAATTACAACGTCCATTTCCTGTTGCTAGTAATTTTCTTCCTGGATTCGCATTTTTGTCGATAATTGTAACGTCAATTGATTCATCTTCATACTTGAGCATCAAAGCAAGAAATATTCCTGATGCCCCTTGTCCTAAAATTCCTACTTTCATAATATGCACCTTATTTCTTTAATTTTATCATAAATTTTAATATAATGTGTAAATTGTATGATATACGCAATACTTTTTAGTCTTCTAGGCACTATATTTGGCACTTTATTAGGTGCTCTTTTTGGTTGTTTCTTCAAATCAATCAATAAAGAAGCTACAAGTTTTTTAACTAGTTTTTCGGTCGGCTCTTTACTCTCACTAACTTTTATTGACTTATTTCCAGAGTCCATCGAATTAATGACTGAAACAACCAATAATGAATTTTTATCGACTTTATATGTATTGCTAATAGTTATGTTTGCTGGACTCTTATTTTACTTTTTACACGAGTGTTTACATCTATTAACTCACCATCATTCTAAAGACCATAGCGATGAAGATACTTGCAAGGATCATGCACATTCAGTCGAAGTTTTTAATGAAAAATATTTTGCTTTTGCAAGTTTTATTTTTTTTATTGCCATTTCAATTCATAATATTCCAGAAGGTTTAACTCTAGGAATATCTTTTTCCAAAGAAGTAAATAATGTCCCTCTAAATGGTATTTTAACTAGTGTTGTCTTATTAATTCATAATTTTATTATCGGATTTACTCTTTTTAATTCTTTTTATAGCCATCAAAAGACTAAATCTTTTTCTTTCATGATGACTTTAATAAGTTCTTTACCTGCCTTTATTTTTGCTTTAATAGGCTACTTTATTACTACATTTACAATTAGTGATCTTTACTCAAGCATTTTATTTGCCGTTTCTACTGGAAGCTTATTATATGTTATCTTTATTGAGATGATACCTAGTGCATTTAAAGAATATAAATCAAAATATACATTTATTTATATACTTGTTGGTATAGTTGCTTTTACTTTACTTCTTGCGATTGGAGGACATTAAATATGAGTAAAAAGATTGGACTAGTTGTTGCAACAGAAACTGAATTTAACACAATATTTTTTAAGAAAGATTTATCTTATAAAACATTGATAGAAGCGCCTTTTTTAGTTAAAGAAGTTTTGGTTAACAATAGAACAATTATTGTAATTAATTCAGGCATAGGGGAAATTAATTCTGCTATGGCTACTCAATATTTACTTGACCATTACGAAGTTGAATGTGTTTTAAATTATGGAGTTGTTGGTTCATTATCAGATAAAATACCTTTAAATTGCGTGGTTTTTATTGAAAAAATATTTGATTATCAATTTGATTTGACTGCAATCGATAAAGTTCCATTAGGTTATCATAAAGAATTTGACTCAACTTATGTTCCTATTGAAAGCGAACTGTTCACTAAAATTAAAAATTCCTTTACTAATATTCCTGCTGTCAATTGTGCCTCTAGTAACAAATTTATTGGTGAAATAAAAGAAAAAGAAAAACTACATAATAAATATCATTGTCATATTTGCGAAATGGAAGCATTAGGAATCGCTTTAACGTGTCACAAAAATAATAAACCGGTAGTATTTATTAAAGGAGTTAGCGATACAAAAAATGGCGGACCTGAAGAATATAATAAAATGGTCAGTATATCTTCAAATTTCACATTTGATGTTCTATTAAAAGTATTAACATTAATTTAGCGAAGTTCTTATCTTATTAAAATTTTTATACTCTTTAATTAGGCATAAAAAAGGTGGTCCCAACCGGATCACCTTTATTTATAAGTATATTTAAATTACTTAATGATTTCGCTAACTGTACCAGCACCAACGGTTCTTCCGCCTTCACGGATTGAGAACTTAGTACCTTTTTCAATTGCGACTGCGTGGATTAATTCAACTGTGAATGAAACGTTATCACCTGGCATAACCATTTCTGTTCCTGCTGGAAGAGTAATTGTTCCAGTAATATCTGTTGTGTGGAAGTAGAATTGTGGTCTGTAGTTGCTTAAGAATGCAGTATGTCTACCACCTTCTTCTTTGGTGAGGATGTAACATTGACATGTGAATTTTGAATGTGGTGTGATTGAACCTGGTTTTGCTAAGACTTGTCCTCTAACGACTTGATCTCTTGCAACACCTCTTAAAAGGATACCTGCGTTATCACCTGCTTCAGCGAAGTCAAGTGTTTTTCTGAACATTTCAATACCAGTAACGACTGAGGAAATTGTTGGTCTAATACCGACGATTTCAACAGCATCGTTTAATTTAACAGTACCTCTTTCAACTCTACCAGTGACGACTGTACCACGACCTGTAATTGTGATGACGTCTTCGATTGGCATTAAGAATGGTTTATCTGTATCTCTTACTGGATCTGGGAAATATGAATCAACAGCATCCATTAATTCTAAGATGCTCTTTTCAGCTTCTGCATCACCATCGAGAGCTTTTCTAGCACTACCTCTGATGATTGGGATTTCATCACCTGGGAATCCGTATTTGCTTAATAAGTCTCTGACATCCATTTCGACTAAGTCGATTAATTCTGGGTCATCAACTAAATCACATTTATTTAAGAATACACAGATGTAAGGAACACCAACTTGTCTAGCAAGTAAGATGTGTTCTCTAGTTTGTGGCATAACACCATCAGTTGCAGCAACAACGAGGATAGCACCATCCATTTGAGCAGCACCAGTAATCATGTTCTTGACATAGTCTGCGTGCCCTGGACAGTCAACGTGTGCATAGTGTCTTTTTGCTGTTTGGTACTCGATGTGAGCTGTATTAATTGTAATACCTCTTGCTTTTTCTTCTGGAGCAGCATCAATTTGGTTATAATCCATTGATTTTGCCATACCAGTCTTTGAAAGGACGTGTGTGATAGCAGCTGTTAAGGTTGTTTTACCATGGTCAACGTGGCCGATGGTACCAATGTTCATATGGACCTTACTTCTATCAAATTTTTCTTTTGCCATAAGTAACTTTTTTCCTCCTACTTAATAAATAGCATTTGCAATAAGTAAATTTTACTTAATTTTTGTTTTATAATCAATATTTATCTATCTAGATAAATACACGATTAACGATTGGACATGCCACTCTTTTTGACAATTTCTTCTTGAATGAATTTTGGACATTCTCCGAAATGATCAAATTCCATTGAGTAGCTTCCTCTACCTTGAGTAAATGAACGTAAATCTGTGACGTAACCAAACATTTCTGATAATGGTACTTCAGCTTCAACGATTTTCGCATTTCCTCTTTGACTTTCACCAGTCATATTTCCTCTTCTACGAGAAATATCACCGATAACATCGCCATAATAATTTTCTGGGACTGTAACTTCAACCTTCATAATAGGTTCAAGAATTACAGGATCACACTTTTTAGCAGCTTCTTTAAGTGCCATACTTGCAGCAATCTTATAAGCGGCTTCACTACTATCAACATCATGGTAAGAACCATCATGTAATGTAGCTTTAATATCAATTACTGGATATCCAGCAATTAAACCTCTTTGTAAAGCATCAGCTAAACCATCTTGGGTAGGTTTAATATATTCCTTAGGAACTGTACCACCAACAATAGCGTTGACGAATTCAAATCCTTTTCCTGGATTTGGTTCAAAGTCGATAACGACGTGACCATATTGTCCTCTACCACCAGATTGTTTAATGTATTTACCTTCACAATCTCCTTCTTTTCTGATTGTTTCACGGTAACCAACTTGAGGTTTACCAACATTAACTGAAACGTTGAATTCTCTTCTTAATCTATCAACAATAATGTCTAAGTGAAGTTCACCAACACCAGCGATAATTGTTTGACCACTATCTTCACTTGTGTGAACTTTAAAGGTTGGGTCTTCTTCAGCAAGTTTAGCTAAAGCTAATGACATTCTTTCTTGATCTGCTTTAGTTTTTGGTTCAACAGCTTCTTCGATAACTGGTTCTGGGAATTCCATCTTCTCTAATGTAACTTCAATTGATTCATCACAAATAGTTTCACCAGTAGTTGTATTTTTTAAACCGATAATTGCACCAATTTCACCAGCGTGAAGTGCTTCTACTTCTTGTCTATGATTTGAATGCATTAAGACTAAACGTCCGATTCTTTCTTTTGCATTCTTATTTGAATTTAAGACATAGCTACCAGCTTTTAAGATACCACTATAGACTCTGACATAAGCTAATCTTCCAACGAATGGGTCTGTTGCAATTTTGAATACAAGACCGACCATCTTTTCGTCATCACTTGGCTTACAGAAGAATTCTGAACCATCTGGTAAAGTACCTTTTGCTGGAGGTATATCAAGTGGTGAAGGTAAGTAATCAATAACGCCATCAAGGAGTAATTGAATACCTTTGTTTTTATATGCTGATCCACAGAAAACAGGGTGGAATTCACCTGAAATTGTAGCTTTTCTAATGACAGCTTTAATTTCTTCGACACTTGGAGTTTCACCTTCAAGGACTTTCATACAGAAATCATCATCAAATCCAGCTAAATCTTCGATTAAATCAGCTCTTAAAGCTTCACATTTTTCACGATATTCTTCTGGAATATCAATGAGTTTAGGATTTTTGACATCTGCATAATCCCAAGCTTCCATTTTAACTAAATCGATAACACCGGATAATGTGTTAGAAATTCCGATTGGGTATTGAACTGGTCTTGCATTTGCACCAAGTTTTTCTTTAATTGAATGCCAGCTCATATCAAAGTCAGCACCAATTGCATCTAATTTATTAACAAACACGATTCTTGGAACACCATATTTTGTTCCTTGTCTCCAAACTGTTTCAGTTTGTGGTTCAACACCATTTTTTCCATCAAGAACTGTAACAGCACCATCAAGAACTCTTAAAGAACGTTCAACTTCAACTGTAAAGTCGACGTGCCCAGGAGTGTCGATGATATTGAATCTATTTTCCTTCCAAAAGCAAGTTGTTGCAGCACTAGTAATAGTGATACCTCTTTCTTGCTCTTGAGCCATCCAGTCCATTGTTGCAGCACCTTCGTGAACTTCACCAATCTTATGAATTTTGTTTGTGAAGAACAAGATACGTTCTGTTGTTGTGGTTTTACCGGCATCAATGTGAGCCATGATACCAATGTTACGAGTATGTTCTAAATCGTATTCTCTAGCCATAAATTGCTCCTAAATTACCATTTATAATGAGCGTAAGCTTTATTAGCTTCAGCCATCTTATGAACGTCTTCTCTCTTCTTAACACTAGCACCTGTTCCATTAGCTGCATCGATGATTTCGTTACAAAGTTTTTCTTCCATTGATTTTTCTTTTCTTAATCTGGAATAGTTAACTAACCATCTTAATCCTAAAGTAACTCTTCTTTCTTTTGAGACTTCAGTAGGAACTTGATAGTTTGCAGCGCCAATTCTTTTAGCCTTTAATTCGACTTCTGGCATAATGTTATTAATTGCTGTAGCAAAAACGTCCATTGCTGGTTTTTGAGTTTTAGCTTCAATTCTCTTGAAAGCATCGTATAAAATTGTTTGGGCTGTACCTTTTTTACCATCTAACATAATTTTGTTAATTAATCTTGTAACTAACTTTGAATTATAAATTGGATCTGGTAAAACATCTCTTTTTGTTACATTACCTTTTCTTGGCATCGTCTATCCCTCCCTATTCACTCTTTTCTTTTGGTTTCTTAGTACCATATAAGGATCTACCTTGTCTACGTGATTCAATACCAGCGCAGTCTAAGCATCCTCTGATAATATGATATCTAACACCTGGAAGGTCCTTGACTCTTCCGCCACGAATCATAACTGTTGAGTGTTCTTGTAAGTTATGTCCTTCTCCACCGATATAAGCTGTAACTTCATATCCGTTAGAGAGCTTAACTCTAGCGTATTTTCTTAAAGCTGAGTTAGGTTTTTTAGGGGTCATTGTACCAACACGGGTGCAAACTCCTCTTTTTTGAGCACTATTTTGGTTTGTTTCTTTTTTATTTAAAGAGTCAAATCTTTTTAATAATGCTGGTGATTTTGATTTGAAAACAGTTTTTGTTCTGCCTTGTCTAACTAATTGATTAATAGTTGGCATTTTCTTCCTCCCTTTTATACACACAATACCTGGTGTATCATCACATTTACTAAAAAATAAAAACTTTTCAGTCGCTCCGTTATTTTTTCATAATTATAAATGGTTGTCAAGAGAATTTTTACACACCAGGAAATGTGTGAATAAGCGCACTCTAAAAAGACTATTTTATTTTAATTTTTGACATTCCTTTTTCACTAGTCTCACGATATCCTTTTTGTAAATCTAGACCGGTTTCATACATTGTATGAACAATTTGATCAAAATTAATTTTGGATGATTTAGATGAAATAGACATAGCTAATGATGCACTATTAATCGCTTTTAAAGCAAATATACCATTTCTTTCGATACATGGAATTTGAACATACCCTTGAATCGGATCGCAAGTCAATCCTAAAGAATGTTCTAAAGCGATTTCGCTTGCCTGAGCTATATTTTCGTTATCAAGATGAAAAGCATGCATAATCATTGCTGCACCCATTGCAGTTGCAGTTCCGATTTCAGCTTGACATCCAGCCACAGCCCCACTCACTGTAGCATTAGTTTTTATTATTTTACCTATTAGACCACCAACCAATAAAGATTCTACTATTCTTTCATCGTTCACACTGTTTTGCCTTAGATAAGCAATGACTCCAGGGATAATTCCACAACTACCACAAGTAGGAGCTGTAGCAACTATTCCTCCAGAAGCATTTTCCTCACTAGCAGCATAAGCATTGGACATTATATAAAGTTGCTCTCTAATAAAAGCATTTTGTTCTTCTTTTGATTTATTTAATATTTCTTTAGCCTTACGCTTTACCTTTAATTTGCCAGGCAAATAATCTTCCTTGTCTAATCCTCGCTTAACACTATCATCCATAACTTTTAAAACTTCTTTTAAATAGTTAAGAATATCATTGCCTTCTTTACTTAAGGCATATTCATATAAAGATAAATTTCTTTTTTTGGTAAATCTTAATATGTCAGTTAATGTTGGTAAATCATAAATTTCATTTCTAGAGAAACTAGAATCCTCAGTTAAAATGGTCCCTCCACCTAATGAAACTATCATCTCTTCAATAACTTTATCTTTGAGAGTAATCTTAAATGACATTGTATTAGGATGATTGACTTCAGTAGTATAATCAAAAACAATTTCACAAGGAATTTTATACTCTTTAAAAGTTTTAATAATTATATAATCAGTTAAATGGCCTTTCCCTGTTAAAGCTAGCGACCCAAATAATGTGACCTCAACTTTTTTAATGTCTTTATATTTATTAATAATATATTTCGAAGCAAAAGAGGGACCCATCGTATGAGATGAAGATGGACCATTTCCAATTACGTAAATATCCTTAATTGATTGCATATAATTTATTATAAATTTAATAAGTAAACTAGAAAATAAGTTTATTAAATTTTATTCCTTTTTAATAAATCTGGCTTATTTAAAGCTTTAAATTTATGCAAAAAGACCTGCAAATTGCAGGTCTTTTTATAAATTTAGTATTAATACTTGGAATTGATGTAATCATCTTCAGTTGGTAATGACTCTAATTCATTTAATGATTCATCGCCAACATCGTTTTCATCATATTCGCTATCATGAATACCTATATATTGTTTTTCAACTTCTTTCATTCTTTGAGTGACATCGAAGTTATCAACAAGTTCTTTAGCCTTATCACGAGCTAAGAGACCTCTACCGGCAGGAATTAATTTACCAGTAATAACGTTCTCTTTTAAGCCATGTAAACTATCAACTTTTCCTTTAATAGCAGCATCTGTTAAGACACGAGTTGTTTCTTGGAAGGATGCAGCTGAGAGGAAGGAATCTGTTTCAAGAGCAGCTTTTGTAATACCTAAGACAAGTGGTCTAGCAACTGCTGGACGTTTTCCAGCAAGTAAAGCGACTTTGTTCTTTTCAGTAAATTCAACAATTGAAACTCTTGTTCCAGGAATCATCTCAGTGTCACCACCATCGATAATAACAACTTTTCTAAGCATTTGACGTACGATGACTTCAATATGCTTATCACTAATTGCGATACCTTGGACTCTATAAACTTTTTGAACTTCTTTAACGATATAACGCTCAACTGAACCAATATCACTAACTTCAAGAAGTTTCTTAGGAGAAATAGCACCTTCAGTAATCTTATCACCATTACGGATTGTATCGCCTTCTTTGACTCTTAATCTAGCGCCAAAGTTAGTTGTATATGTTTTTTCTTCTAATTCGTTAGTAACTGTAACAACGAATGTACCATTTCTTTCTTCAATACGAGTAACTTTACCTGGGATTTCACTAATTAAAGCTTCACCTTTTGGATTTCTAGATTCAAATAATTCTTGAACTCTAGGTAAACCTTGAGTGATATCTTCAGTAGTAGCAACACCACCAGAGTGGAAAGTACGCATAGTTAATTGGGTACCAGGTTCACCGATTGATTGAGCAGCCATAATACCAACAGCTTCACCAATTTCGACTGGTTTACCAGTAGCTAAGTTACGTCCATAACAATGTTGACAGACACCATCCTTAGTATTACATCCAAATAAGGATCTAATTTCAACACGAGTAATACCAGCATTAACAATTGCTTTAGCATCTGCTTCTTCAATTAAAGTGTTGCCTTTAACGATGACTTCACCAGTTTGTGGATGAATAACATCGTGGCAAGCATATCTACCAATTAATCTTTCTTCTAAAGAAACAATAATTGTATTTTGTGCAGTATTAATAATATCGCTAACTACAGTACCGTGATCAGAATGACAATCTTCTTCTCTAACGATAACATCTTGAGAAACGTCAACAAGTCTACGAGTTAAATAACCAGAGTCAGCAGTCTTTAAAGCGGTATCAGCACCACCTTTTCTAGCACCGTGGGTACCTGTGAAGAATTCACTAACGTTAAGACCTTCACGGAAACATGATTTAACAGGTAATTCAATAGTATCACCACTTGTTGAAGCCATAAGACCTCTCATACCCATTAATTGTGCGAAGTTTGATTTACTTCCTCTAGCTCCAGAGTTCCGCATGATATAAAGTGGGTTACGATTATCAGCTCTTAAAGTTTCTTCAACTCTATCACCAACTTCTTTATTTACAGCGTTCCAGACATCAACAACCTTTGCATGTCTTTCTGCATCTGTTAATAAACCTTTTTCGTATAACATTTCAATCTTATTGACTTGTTTATCACCGGTATCAACTAATTTATCTTTGTTATCAATGACATAAATATCACTAATAGCGACTGTTAAGCCACTAATTGTTGAATATCTATAACCTTGGTCTTTAATCTTATCAAGAACAGCACTTGTTTTAGTTGTACCATAAACTTGATAAATTTGATTGATTATTGCAGTGATTTGTTTCTTTCCAATAGGATCTTTTGTTGGTAAAGATGCGATATATTCAGGAATATTTGTTCCACGTGGAACAAAGAATTCTTTCTTGTTATGTAATAAGTTCTCACTTGATCCATCATTAATAAATGGGAAATCTTTAGGAAAAACAAAGTTAAATATGACTTTACCAACTGTAGTAACGAGGTAAGAATTGTTCATTTCTGGAGTAAACGAAGTTCTCTTCATTTCTCTACCAGGAATTGCAATTCTATTATGTAAATGGATTAATCCCATTTCATAACATTTATAACATTCATCAATATCTTTAAAGACTTTACCTTCCATATTAGCAAAGTTACGATATTGTTCAGCTCTTTCGATATCACCTACAGATTCGTATTTTGCAGCTTTTTTAAGGAAATCTTCTTTATTGGATTCCATTGTTAAGTAATAGTTGCCAATTAAGATATCTTGAGATGGAGTAACAATTGGTTTTCCATCTTTTGGAGCAAGAATGTTATTACTTGCTAACATTAAATCTAATGCTTCTTCTTGTGCTGCTTTACTGATTGGTACGTGGACAGCCATTTGGTCACCATCGAAGTCAGCGTTAAATCCTGTACAAACGAGTGGGTGAAGTCTAATAGCTCTACCTTCAACTAAGATTGGTTGGAAAGCTTGGATACCAAGTCTATGTAATGTAGGAGCACGGTTTAATAAGACTGGGTGTTTGGAAATAATTTTTTCGATTACATCATAAACATCTGGGTCTTTGTTATCAATTTTCTTATCAGCTTGTCTATGTAAAGTACATTTGCCTTCTTTAATTAAGACAGCAGCGATAAATGGTCTAAGTAAATTAATAGCCATTTCACGTGGTAATCCACATTGATACATTCTTAATGTTGGTCCAATTGCGATAACCGAACGTCCAGAATAGTCAACACGTTTACCAAGTAAGTTTTGTCTAAATCTACCTTGTTTACCTTTTAATGCACCGCTCAATGATTTTAATGGTCTTCCGTTTGGTCCAGTGACTGGTTTGCCATTTCTTCTACCATTATCAATTAAAGCATCGACTGCTTCTTGGAGCATTCTCTTTTCGTTCATTAAAATGACGTAAGGAGCGTTTAAATCAATCAACTTCTTTAAACGATTATTACGGGTAATAATTCTACGATATAAATCGTTTAAATCGCTTGTTGCAAATCTTCCACCATCAAGTTGTAACATTGGTCTTAAATCTGGTGGTATGACTGGTAATGCATCTAAAATCATCCATTCAGGTTTGTTATTTGATTTTCTAAATGCATCTAATACTTCTAATCTTTTGATTAATTTTTGTAATTTTTGACCGCTAGCTAATTTGATTTCTTTGCTAACTTTTGTAAACTCGCCTTCAACTAAGACTTCATTTCCAAATTCATCTCTTACTTTATAATCATTGATTTTGATTTCTTTTAATAAACGTTTAATAGCTTCAGCACCTTCGCCAAATTCAGCTCCAGTGTATTCACTAATATAGGAAGCACATCCAAAGAAATCGAATGGTTCGTTTGGATTGCCTAATCTATCAAGTAACTCATCTGCATAATTATAACCAGTTGAACCAGTTTCTAATCCTGCTTGAATTTCTTTGATTGCCATGATGAAAGTTTCTCTACCAACTTTATCATCAAGGAATTGCTTATAATAAAGTGATTTACAAGTGCCTGGATTTAAGCAAATATGAGCACTAAAATAAATAACTTCTTCAAGGTTTTTTGGTGAAACATCAAGAACTAAGCCCATTCTTGATGGAATACCTTTTAAATACCAAATATGAGAACAAGGTGAAGCAAGTTCAATGTGGCCCATACGTTCTCTTCTAACTTCTTTAGAAATAACTTCAACACCACATTTTTCACAAACGACACCTGCGTATCTAATTTTCTTATATTTTCCGCAATGACATTCGTAATCCTTACTAGGTCCAAATATTTTTTCGCAGAATAAGCCATCCATTTCTGGTTTTTGGCTTCTATAGTTAATAGTCTCTGGTTTTGTAACTTCACCATGTGACCATTCTCTAATTTTTTCAGGAGAAGCTAGTCCGACTTTAATACTAGCTAATTTTTCTACATCAAACATTCCTTTGTCCTCCTTAGTTTAAAAATTCACTCATATCACTGTCATTAAAGTTAATACTGTCATCAACTTCAACATCATCAGAATTTCTCATAGAAGATGAAGTTTCATTTCCAATATTTCTTAATGATCTTAAGGAACGTTGCTCTTCTTGTTGAGTTTGCCTTGCTAAACTATCCATATCAATGACTTTGCCATCTTTATCGAATAATTCAACATCCATACCTAAACCCATAAGTTCTTTTGTTAAAACTTTGAAAGCTTCTGGAATTGATGGTTTTGGTAAAGCTTTACCTTTAATAATTGATTCATAGGTTCTTCTTCTACCAACTCTATCATCGGATTTAATAGTCATCATTTCTTGGAGAATATTTGCAGCACCATAAGCTTCAAGTGCCCAAACTTCCATTTCACCAAATCTTTGACCACCATTTTGTGCCTTACCACCTAAAGGTTGTTGTGTAACCATTGAATATGGTCCAGTTGCACGAGCATGTAACTTATCATCAACCATGTGGACAAGTTTAATCATGTACATGACACCAACATTGATTCTATCATCGAATTTTTCGCCGGTTCTGCCATCATATAAGGTATATTTACCATCTTTTGGCATCTTTGCTTCTTCCATCATGCTCATGATTTCATCATTTGAGATACCATCAAAAACTGGGGTTGCAATCTTTAATCCACCTAAAGCTTTACAAGCCATACCTAAGTGAACTTCAAGAATTTGTCCGATATTCATACGGGAAGGGACACCTTGAGGATTTAATAAAATATCAACTGGTGTACCATCTGGAAGGAATGGCATATCTTCAACAGGAACAATACGTGAAATAACACCTTTGTTACCGTGACGTCCACTCATCTTATCACCTTCAGAAATCTTACGTTTTTGAACGATATAGACTCTGACTTTTTTATTTACATCTGGTGGTAATTCATCACCATTTTCTCTAGTGAAAACTTTGACATCTAATACTGTACCAGCACCACCATGAGGTACTCTTAATGAAGTATCTTTACCATCTTTTGATTTATCACCAAAAATAGCATCAAGTAATTTTTGATCTGGTGAAGGTTCTGTTGTACCTTTTGGTGTAACTTTACCTACTAAGATATCTCCTTCATTAACATCTGTTCCTGGATAAACAATACCATCAGCATCAAGATGTGCTCTTGCTTCTAATGATTGATTTGGAACATCTGGAGTAATAATTTCTTCACCATTTTTTGTATTTCTGCATTCTATTTCGTAGGAATCAATATGAATTGTTGTATAAACATCGTCCTTAACTAATCTTTCACTCATAATAACAGCGTCTTCATAGTTAAGACCTTCCCAAGTCATAAATGCAACAACAACGTTTTGACCTAAAGCTAAATCACCATTATCCATTGAAGGTCCATCAGCAATAATTTGACCTTTTTTAATCTTATCGCCGACATGAACAATACTTCTTTGATTTATACAAGTACCTTGGTTACTTCCTTCGTACTTTTGTAAATGATATGTTCTTTCGCCTTCTTTTTCTAATATTCTAATTTCTAATGAATCGACATATGTACATGTACCATCTTCGCAAGCAACAACTGCTAAACCACAGTCATGAGCGATTGTGTGCTCAAGACCAGTTCCAACGTAAGGAGCGTGTGGTCTTAATAATGGTAATGCTTGTCTTTGCATGTTAGCACCCATAAGAGCACGAGTGTTATCATCGTTTTCAAGGAAAGGAATACAAGCAGCAGCAACAGAAACGATTTGCATTGGTGATTCATCAATGTAATCGACATCTTTTCTATCAGCTAAAATGTTTTTGCCATTGAAACGAGCAACAACTTTATCATTAGCTAAATGATGATCGGCAATATCTTCTCTTGTTGCTTGAGCAATAACGTGATTGCTTTCTTCATCTGCTGAAAGATATACTGCTTTTTCTGTAATTTCACCTGTTTCTTTATCAACAATTCTATATGGAGTTTCAATGAATCCATATTTATCAATCTTAGCATATGTAGCTAAGTTATTGATTAAACCAATGTTTTGTCCTTCAGGAGTTTCAATAGGACAGATACGTCCATAGTGAGTAAAGTGAACGTCTCTAACTTCCATACTTGCTCTATCACGAGTTAATCCACCAGGACCAAGAGCACTAATTCTTCTCTTATTAGCAAGTTCTGCTAATGGGTTAGTTTGATCCATAAATTGTGAAAGTTGTGATGAAGAGAAGAACTCTCTTATTTCACTAGCAAGTGGTTTTATATTAATAAGTGATTTTGGAGTTAAATCTTTAGTTTCACCTGTGGTAATTGACATCTTTTGAGTAATGTTCTTTGCCATTTTGGTTAAACCAATTCTAAATTGAGTTTGAATTAATTCTCCAACACATCTAATACGTCTATTGCTTAAGTTATCAATATCATCAACATCTCCAAAGCCATCCATTAAATTCATGAAATAGCTAAAGATTGCTATCATATCTGAAATTGTAACTCTAGAAACTGACAAATTTAAATCTGTTCCAATGATATTAGAAACAAATTCTTTTTTATCGTTTGTGTAAACCTTAACAATGTTTACTGTGCCATATTGATCAATTTTGGTGTTAATTGGTATTGAAAATTGATGAGCACCTTTTTCAAAAAATTCCTCATCACGTAATTCATCAACCATTTCTTTAGTAATGTATGTACCTTTTGTGTATTTAATTTCACCATCAGCACTTACTAAATCTTCAGCTAATGTTCTACCTTCAAGTCTATTATAAACACCTAATTTCTTAGCGTATTTAAATCTTCCTGCACGACCTAAATCGTATCTTTTTGCATCAAAGAACTTTTGTACTAAGAAGGTATGAACACCTTCGTCAGTAATTGGTTCACCTGGCTTTAATTTCTTAAAGATTTCTTTTAATGCTTTAAGACTGCTTTTTGTATCTTGGTCTTTAGCAAGAGTTTGTTTTAAACTTTCTCTATCACCAAAAAGTTTTAATATATCTTCATCTGTTTCAATTCCTAAGGCCTTTAATAAAATTGTTGCAGGCATTTTTCTTTGACGGTCAATTCTAACCCAAAGGAAACCTTTTACATCGCTTTCAAATTCAAGCCAAGTACCTCTTGTAGGAATTAAGTCAGCGTTATATGTATAATGTCCAATCTTGTTATCAAATGTTTTTGATAAATATGCACCTGGAGATCTAACAATTTGTGAAACGATAACTCTTTCTGCACCATTAACGATAAATGTACCGCTATCAGTCATAAGAGGTATTTCGCCCATGAAGACATCACTATCAACAAATTCTCCAGTAACTTTATCTAAAAGTCTAAGATTAACAGTAAGTGGTGAACTATATGTTAAATCTTTTTCTTTACACTCTAAATATGTATGTTTTGGTTGATCTAATCTAAATGAGTTATAAATAATTGACATTGTTTGACTATAGTTGTCAATTGGGAAAACATCTTTAAAAACCTCATCAATACCATCTTTTAAGAAGTTTTTATAAGATTCTGTTTGAATTTCAACCAAATAAGGGAGTGGCAATGTACCACTAATTTTAGAGAAATTAATACGATCATTATTGATTTTTGGGTAATCTTTATATGATTTCATTCAATACTACTCCTTATTAATACATTCGATTATTAAATATCCTTTTTCTTTATATATGACACTTGTTTCGAATAAAGAAGAAAGATATTTTTGGTGAGATAATCCGCCTTTATCTTTTCGAATAACAAGATAAAAGTGTCCATTAACTACTAGATTTTGTTTAGTATCCCTATAGATCTCATATATTTTATTTTTTCCAACTGAGATTGGTGGATTAAACAAAATGTAATCAAATTTATCTCCATCGTTTAAGTAGCCATCACTTGTAGAGCATTTACCATCCAAATCGTAATACTTTAAGTTTCTACTAGTTAATTCTATACATTTAGGATTTATGTCTATAAAGGACACCTCAATATTATCTTTAAATAAAAGTTTTAATGATATACCAATAGGTCCATAGCCACATCCAAGGTCGAGAACTTTACCTTTTAAATCAAGTGTAGATAGGAACTTTATAAATATCAAAGTTCCAGTATCAATGCTTTTATTTGAGAATACGCCAGAATCACTAATAAGATGAACATTCAAAGAACCGATAGAAAAATCAATATTTCTTTCATGTTTTTTTAGTGTTGGATCTTCAATAAAATAGTGACTCATTTTATTCTCTTAAATAGGCAAAAACCTGCCCTCAAAAATTGGTGGCAGGTTTCAAGTTTCGTAATTAAAAACTACTTAATTTCAACTTGAGCACCAGCAGCTTCTAAAGCTTTCTTGTGTTCTTCTGCTTCAACAGGTGAAATGTGTTCTTTAATGATACTTGGGACAGCATCGACTAATTTCTTAGCATCCATTAATCCTAAACCTGTGATAGCTTGGACTGCTTTAATACAAGCAACTTTGTTAGCACCGATTCCTTTTAATGTTAATGTAACTTCAGCTGGTCCTTTCTTTTCTTCTTCTTCAGCTGGAGCAGCAGCTGCAGCGACTGGAGCAGCAGCAGTAACGCCAAATTCTGCTTCGATTGCTTTAACTAAATCATTTAATTCGACAACTGTCATTTCTTTAACAGCATTGATAATTTCTTCGTTTGTTAATTTTGCCATTTTTCTATCCTCCTAATAATTAGCAAATTTATTTCTTTTCAGCGACTTGGCTTAAGCTATAAGCTAAGTTTCTCATAGGTGCTTGTAATACGCTTAATAACATAGATACAAGTCCTTCTTTTCCTGGCAATTGTGAAATTGCTTTAACTGTGTCAGCATCACTTACTTTGCCTTCGATAATCCCACCTTTGATTTGGAAGGATTCGTGTTTCTTTGCAAATTTTGCAACATACTTTAATGAACCATTTGAATAATCATCCATAAAAATGAATAAATTTGGTCCGCTTAAGTATGAATCGAATTCTTTGTGGTCAAGAGAATTAACTGCTCTTGTAACTAAGCTATTTTTATAGACATTAGCTCTAGCATTCTTTTCTCTTAATTCCTTTCTTAATGTAGTAATTTCTGCAACTGATAATCCACGATATTCGCAGACAACAACTGCTTTGCTATTCTTCATTAAGTCAGTAACTTCTGAAACCACTGCTTCTTTTTGCTTTAAAACATCTTGATTCATTTTCTACCTCCTTAATATATTTTGAGGCTAAATATACATGAGGAATCTATTTCTAACCTCGGTAACATTATTAAGGTTTATAACCCGTTACTGTCTATGGTATATTCGCCTACTAAACAATTTAATTAGAGACTAATCTTAATTGATGGTCCCATTGTGGAACTAATGTAACAGCTAATTACATAGTTTCCTTTAACTGTGCTTGGTCTAACTTTTAAGATTTGGTTAACTAAAGTTTTTGCATTTTCAACGAGTTTTTCTGTATCAAATGAACTCTTGCCAATACCAACATTGACGTTTCCATCTCTATCAGCTCTATATTCAACTTTACCAGCTTTTAATTCTTTTACCATCTTAGCGATGTCAGGACCGACTGTACCTGTTTTTGGGTTTGGCATTAAACCTTTTGGACCTAAAACTCTACCATTTTTACCAATTTCACCCATCATTTCAGGTGTTGCACACATAACATCGAAATCAAACCATTTTTCAGTAACGATTTTTTCGAGTAATTCTTTACCACCAGCATAATCTGCACCTGCTTTGAGAGCATCATCTACTTTATTTGTAATTGCAACTACTCTAACGTTTTTACCAGTTCCAGCTGGAAGAATAACAGTTCCTCTGACTTGTTGATCAGCTTTCTTTGTATTAATGTTTAATCTCATCGATAAACCGATTGTTGAATCGAATTTAGTAACTGTTGTTTTCTTAATTAATTCGCAAGCTTCTTCAATTGTGTAAGCCTTTGTTTTGTCGACTAACTTTAAAGCTGCTTCATATTTCTTACCATGTTTCATTTAGCATCCCTCCAATTAATCAACAACCTTAATGCCCATATTTCTTGCGCTACCTTCAATAATTCTCATAGCACTTTCAATGTCATTAGCATTTAAATCAGGCATTTTGTATTCAGCTATTTTCTTGATGTCAGCCTTTGTAACTTGGCCAACAATAGTTGATTTACTATTAGCACTACCCTTTTTAATTCCGGCAGCTTTTAATAATAAACCTGTAACTGGTGATGTTTTGATATCCATGCTGAATGTTTTGTCTTCGTAAGCTGTAATAATTACAGGTACGACTTCACCTTTTCTATCAGCAGTTTTTGCGTTAAATTCTGTACAGAACTTAGGCATAACAACGCCAGCACTTGCAAGTTTTGGTCCTGGTTTAGCTTCACCACCAGGTAATTCCATCTTGACTACTTTTGCGACTTTTTTACCCATTGTCAAATTCTCCTTTCAATGTGTTCGTGGTTCGAAGTAGTTCGCCTCTTCTCCCACCAATATACGCACATAAATATACGCGCTCGTAAATTATATATATCTATAAAGTAATTGTCAATGGAAAATAAAAATTATTATACAACATTTTAAAAACATATCTATATTTATTGTATAATTAAAGAGCATAGAAAAAGAGACCCGAGGGTCCCTTTTATTTTTAGATTTTAACAATTTCACTAAAGTCAACTTCAACAGGTGTACGTCTACCAAAGAACATAGTTTCAACTGTTACAGTGCCGTTTTCCTTATTGATTGAAATAATCTTTCCTTCAACTGAGTCAAATGTACCATGAATGACTTTAATTAAATCACCAACATGATAGCCTTCATACATTGAACTATCGACCATACCCATTCTCTTAAGAACTGCTTCAATTTCTCTACTAGAAACTGGGGTTGGTTTTTGTCCTCCACCACTTGATCCAGCAATACCAGTAACTCCTGGAGTATTTCTAATCATGAACCAACTTTCATCAGTCATAATCATTTCAACAAATACATATCCTGGATAAAGATTAATGACTTTCATTTTTGGTTCTTCAATTCCTGTTTCAGGATTTTTAACCATTAATTGTTGGCCATCTTTACCTTTAGCTGGTATTTCTTCTTCAGCGACTACAATTCTGAAAATGTAGTCTTTTAAATTCATACTTTCAATACGTCTTTTTATGTTGTCAGCAACTTTTTGTTCGTGTCCACTATAAGTAGTAGCAATATACCATTGCTTCTCTGCTAATTTATTTGTTTGATCCATACTTTCTTACCCTCTAATTGATTCAAAAGCATCTCTAAGTTGAGCAACTAAAATTCCACTAGCATAATCTTCCAAAACAAGGAATATTGCAGCAAATAAAGTAATGCATATAACGACGGCAACCGCAGGAAAGAAAACATCCTTTTTAGGCCATCTTACACGCTTTCCTTCTCTAAAAACACCTTTGAAATAATTTCCGATTTTTTTCATTGCTAATTCTCCTATTTGCTCTCTTTATGAACTGTATATTTTCCACAATGAGGACAAAACTTTCGAAATTCAAGTCGAGTTGTACTATCTTCAACTCTTTTGGTAGTTGTATAATTTCTAGAAAGACATTCAGAGCAAATTAAAATAACTTTTTTTCTCATAATTCATCCTCTATATTTATAAACTATCATAAATGATAAATATAAGTAAGCACATTGTCAAATGATATAAATTAGCAGAGAGCATTTTTAAAGTTTCGTTTAGTATTCTTCTGTTACTAAAATATTACGTAATTTAAATATCATGTTATCGAACATTCTTTTGGTCTTATTATAACTAAAATGTAATTTTTGAGAAATTTCATTAATATTGTATCCAAGATGATAAAAATTAATAATTGCTACTTCGTTATAATCGAATTTTTCACGATTATTATCAACAAATTTTAAAACTTCTGCATCTGATAAAGCTTTTCTAGTAGGATCAAAAGAAATATTTTTGTTTTTAGCACTTATTTCTTCTTGATCTTCTAGTCTTTCAAATGGAACTTGTCCCTTATAGTAATTTCTATTTTTAAGTATCAAGTTTAAAATACAATATTCATATCTTTTTCTAAGGTATGATTCAAAATTTTCAAAATGCATATTTTCATTTTTAAAAATGATATAAATTGCATCAGCGATACAACTAAAAATATCGGCTTCATTACATCCGTATTTTTGACCAATTCTTACATATCTTGCGTACACAGGATATAAAATCTTTACGCAATCGTTATAAAAAACTTTTTGATAAGCTATTTCTGTTCGAGCTCTCTCTAGTAATATCTCGTAATTACCTTTCATTTCACCACTACTGGCCATTTCGAATTGCATACAATGCGATTCCACAAGCAACGCTAGCATTCAAGCAATTTACTTTACCAAACATAGGAATTTTAAGGATTAAATCACAATTTTCCTTAACTAGTCTAGAAATTCCAAAGCCCTCTGAACCTGTTACAATTAATAACGGGACATCTTTTGGAGTATCTTTTAAAGTTTGGTTACTATCTCCATCAAGACCTATGACCCAAAAGCCATTTTCTTTAAATTTCTTAATAGCTTGAGTTAAATTGGTTACTTCCGCACATTTAACAAAGTTTGCCGCACCTGTTGAAACTTTTATAACAGTATCATTAAGTGATACTTGACCTCTTTTTTTATAAACTATTCCACTAACATCAAAAGCATCACTGCTTCTTAAAATAGCACCTAGGTTATGAGGATCATTTAATTCATCAAGCATGACAACAATAGGGTTTTTCTTCTTTTTGGCGATAGCAAAAATTTCATCCAGTCCAACTGTATGAATATCTTTTACTTGTGCTACAGCACCTTGTGATCCCTTAAATATAGTGTCCAGTTTATCTTTAGACACAATTTCATAATTTACGTGTAACTCTTTTATTAATTTCAAGACGCTGTCATTTTTAAAATTTTCTGTCATGAAAACCTTAATAACAGTCCTTGCTTCTAGAGCAGCTCTAATAGAGTTAGTATTCCCAATTATACGCATTTCTAATCTCCTTTTAAACACTTTTTTGCAAAAAAGTTAAAAATTTTTAAATTTATAAGATTTTTTTCTCAAAAAGTTGTTTTCTTAACGTGTCCGATTTTTCAAAATCTTTATTTTTCTTAGCCTCAATATATTCGTTATAAAGGTCTAGATCATCTTTATTGAACTTATTAGGTTTAAAGCTAAGTCCTAAAATGAATGATATATTCACAAGTGTATAAAAATATTCCTTAATTGCTTTAAAGTCTTTTTCACGTTTTCTCAATTCAATGTTTGAATTTTTAATTACTTCAAGCATGGCGGTAATACCATTAGCAATATTTATGTCATTACTTAATGCTTCTAAAAATGGTTCAATGCCATTCGAAGGCTTATATCCCTCTTGGAAAAGGTTATTTACATTCATTTCAAGGTTTAATTGCTTGAAAACAGTTTCAAATTTTTGAAGAATTGAGTGGGAATCTGCAATGGTTTCGTCGCTAAAATTGATGATACTTCTATATGGGGCATTTAATAAAGTTAATCTAATTAAATCTCCTCCATATTCTTTAATAGCATCTTTAGCTAATATAACATTGCCTAAAGATTTAGACATTTTTTCACCCTTGATATTCATCATGGCGTTATGGATCCAATAGTTTGCTAGATGATTATGATGCATTGCTTCCGCTTGAGCAATTTCATTCTCATGATGAGGGAAACGTAAATCCATTCCTCCTCCATGAATGTCAATCATACCGTTAAAAATCGTATCAATCATGACACAACATTCTGTATGCCATCCAGGTCTACCATCACACCAAGGGGTATGCCATTTTATGCCTTTTTCTGTTTTCTTCCATAATAAGAAGTCTAAAGGGCTCTTTTTCTTTGTGTTTTCTTCAACACGAGCTCCACTTATCAAACTATCTTTGTCTATTTTTGAGAGCTCACCATATTTATCATCCTTTAAAACATCAAAGAATACCTCTCCATCATTAACATAAGCAGCATCTAATTGAACTAATTTATCAATATAACTGATAATTGAATCCATATAATCCGTAACTTTAGGATTTGCGTATGCTTTTTGAACATTTAACTCTCTTAAACAATTAAAGTATTCATTTATATAATGAGTAGTAATCTCTTTTTCAGTAGTATTATTTTCAATGGCTTTATTGATAATTTTATCATCTACATCTGTAATGTTAGAAACGTACTTTACATTATATCCGATATATTTAAGAAACCTAGAAAATGTGTCGAAGAAAACTACCGGTCTCATATTTCCAATATGTGGATCGTTATAAACTGTTGGTCCACATACATACATACTGACCTCCCCTTCTTTAATAGGTTTAAATACTTCAATATCGTTTGTAAGCGTGTTATAAAATTTAATCTCTCTCATAATCTTCATCCAATCTAATAAATAATATCATAATGTATCGTTTCCTTCATTAATTAACATTAAAATCAATATTTAGACTTTTAATTTTGCTCTCCTTAAAGTCTATATTTTTATACTTGTTTCCGTTATAATATTTGAGACACACAGGAGGATGACTATGGAAGAAAGGAAAAGAGCTTTAAGTGGTATTAAACCAACAGGTAACCTAACATTAGGTAACTATATAGGTGCATTAAGGGAATTTAAGAAATTTCAAGATGATTATGAAACTTTCATTTTTATTGCTGATTTACACGCATTAACCTTGCCAATAGAACCTTCTTTTTTAAAAAATAATACAAAAGATATCGTGGCTTTTTATTTAGCAGCTGGTTTGGATCCTCAGAAAACGACAATCTTTTTGCAAAGTGACGTAAGTGCTCACGCTGAATTAAATTCAATTTTGATTAACTTCTTATACATGGGCGAACTTAGTAGAATGACTCAATTCAAAGAGAAATCTCAAAAGTTAAATCATGAAGCAATTGGTGTTGGTTTATTTGCTTACCCAGTTTTAATGGCTAGTGACATTCTTTTATACAACGCTGACATTGTTCCGGTTGGCGATGATCAAACTCAACACGTTGAATTAACACGTGACCTAGTCCATAGATTTAATGAACGTTATAAAAAAGAAGTCTTCATTATGCCTAAAGCTGTTAAACCAAAGGTAGGCTCTCGAATCATGTCCCTTTCTGATCCTACTAGAAAAATGTCAAAGTCCGACCCAAAAGGTGATATCTTCTTAAAAGATGATATAAACATAATTAGAAAAAAGATAATGTCTGCTGTAACCGATACAGGTCACGAAATTAAATATGACCCAGAAAATAAACCTGGTATCTCAAATTTATTGACAATTTATGCTTCTTTAAGTGATATCACTATTGAAGAAGCTGAAAATAAATTCAAAGATATAACCCAATATGGTGAATTTAAGAAAACTGTTGCAGATAAAGTTATTGAAGTAATTGAACCATTTCAACAAAGATATAAAGAAATCTTAAATAGTGGCGTGATTGACCAAGTTTTGAGCGAAGGTGCTAAAAGAGCTTCCTATATAGCAAATAAAACTTTGCGTAAAGTTAAAAAAACTGTAGGACTATATTTACATGAGTAGGAAACAAGCCAAATATTTAATTGCTTTAGACCTTGATGGTACACTTTTAAATGATGAAAAAACCATTTCACCACTAAATCAAAAAATTCTTACATACTTAGAAAACCAAGGAAACAAAGTAGTTTTATGTAGTGGGCGTGCTTTACGAAGCGTTTCTTATTATTATGACATTTTAAATTTAAAACATTCTCCAGTCATAACTTACAATGGACATTTAGTAAAAGATTTACATGATATAAATTTTCCAGAAATTTCCTATTCTTTAAACCAAAATACAGTAAAGTTAATTTATAAGGAACTATTCGAAAAGAAATTAATTACTTCAGCTATGAGCGAAAGCTTATCTACCATTTATTGCGATGACACAGAAGACAATTTTCTTTTTGCCTTTTATGACACTAAAAACATGGTGGTAAAACCAGGACTATTGCATGAAACAATCGATGAAAATGTTTTTACTTGTGTCTTTAAATATGAAACCGGTCACGGGCACGAAGAAAAAATAAAATGCGTAGTAGAAAAATTTCCAGATGTTAAAGTTCGTTTTTGGTTTGGAGGTAACTATTGCGAGCTTTACATTGAAGATGTTTCTAAAGCTAGAGCTATAAAACATGTCGCTAAATATTACGGTATCCCGGAAGACAACATTTATGCCTTTGGAGATTCTGATAACGACAGAGAAATGTTAAGAGAACTTAAAAATTCTTATTTAATGAAAAACGGAAACCCAACTTTAATACCTGATGCAAAGCATATAACTACTTACACAAATAATGACGATGGAGTTGGTGTCGAGCTTATAAAGATTTTCAAATTAAAAATTTAAAAAGTACGTCCTAATTGCTGCTCTTACTAGTACAACAAGTCGAAACGTACTTTTTTTCTATTTTATTTAATTGTTTTAAAAATTTTTATCATCAAAAGAATTAAGAACCTTCACTTGAGGCTTAATAACTTTTTTTACATTTCCATCAACGAATGGATTTCTTAATTTAGCTTTTTCTAATAAAGTTAAGAAAGGATATTTTCCACCCATTTTAAGCAATTTTATATATTTTTTCCAGGCTCTTGCATGGTTTTTATCCATAATACACTTAAATTCCAAAGCAATTACTTGTGCTAAAGTATAGTCAATATAATAGAAAGGGGTGCAGAAAATATGAGATTGTTTAACCCGATACTTTCCATTTTTTAAATAATCAAAGCCCTCATAATTAAGCCATGGTCTATATTTTTTCTCGAGTTCGGACCATTTTTTGCACCTCTCTTCATGAGTTGCATTTGGATTTTCATAAACATAATGTTGGAATTCATCCACTTCCACACCATAAGGTAAAAATGAAATTGCGCTATCTAAATGTGAAAATTTATACTTCTCTGCTTGATCTTTAAAGAAAAGATTCATCCAAGGCCATGCAAAGAATTCCATAGACATAGAATCAATTTCACAAGCTTCTAAAGTAGGCATTCTATATTCTGGTACCATGACATTGGCACATAAGTATCCTTGGAAAGCGTGACCAACTTCATGAGTTAATGTATCAACATCATTACTTGTTCCATTACTATTTGCAAATATAAATGGTGACTTATACTTAGGAATAAAGGTCATATAGCCTCCGCCTCTTTTCCCGGCCTTAGCGTCTAAATCCATCAAGTGATTATCAACCATAAAGTCAAAAAATTTACCAGATGTTTCACTCATTTCATGATACATTTTACTAGCGCACGAAACCAAATATTCTGTGTCTCCACATGGCTTTGCATTTCCACTTAAATAGTCTAAATTATAATCTAAAAATAATGGCTTTTTGATTCCTAATCTTTCTGCTTGTCTTTTTCTTAATTTTTTAACTACAGGGACAACTGTTTCATAAATTTGATCTCTATAGCCTTTAACCATCTCGCTATTATAATCTAATCTTTCAAGTCTTAAATAACCTAGTTCCGTATAACTTTTAAATCCTAATTTATGAGCGATTTCTGTCCTTGTTTTAACAAGTTCATCATATATTTCTCCAAATCTTTTATCGTTTTCTTCTAAGAATCCATAAAATAATTTGGCTGCTTCAATTCTTGTATTTCTATCAGAATCACTTAAAAACTTACCTAATTGACTAAGATTTCTTTTTTCACCTTTATACTCAATTTGAGCACTAGCCATAAGTTTTTCATATTCAGTTACAAGTTTATTTTCCTTTTGCAAATCTGGGATAATACTTTCATTAAAAGTTTTGAAACTTGCTTCAATTTTATCAAAATAAAATTTACCGAATTTTTCTTCTAATTCAGGTTTAAATTTAGAGGCTACTAATGCTTTTTTAAAGTTTTGTGTATATCCATTGATTATTGGAAAAATTTCATCGCATACTTCCATAGCTTTTTCATAAACTTCATCTTGTGTATTTATTGAATTCCTAATAGAAATAATTGTAATCTCACTTTCCAATTCATCAGAAACTTTAAAAAAGTCTTTAACGACTTTAATAGCCTCTTCTTTAGTTGACGCATTGTTAATTCTTTCTACAAGTTTTTTAAATGTTTTTTCTGCCTTTTTTAAATTTGGCACAATTAATGGCATTTCTTCAAATTTCATCGATTACATCCTCACTTTATCGTATTAATATTTTTAATAAATAACAAATTTTTAATCCATCTTGTTGAAAATAAATTTCTCCAATAGTTATATCCGATTACGTTGGTATTATATAACTGTATAGCTTGTAAATATTTGTTATTTAATTCACTAATAGTTAAAAATAAATCCCTTACAAAAGACTCTTTATCTTCAATAGCGTATGTAACATATGCTTTTTGAACATAACTAAGCATTTTTTCAAGAAAATTATAAAAGTCTTCAAATTCTTCTACTTTAAGTTCGGTGAATTTTTTATACTCTTCGTTATTTAAATATCTAACTATTGGTGTGTCGTTTGCCAATTTATCTCGATATAATGCAGATAATTTTAACAAACAATCATTTTTTTGGTATAAAATTAAATTAATTGATTGTTTCCCTTTTTTTAATTTACGTTTAAAGACATGCATAAAAGTAAATGATAGAACCACTACCATTACATACACTAGTAAGCATAATACTACCAAGACAATAATCGCAATTAAAATCGCGGTATAATCAACACTTATTAACTTTTCCAAAAACATATTGTTAAAATATCACCTTTTTTGACTAAAATCCATTATTTTGATAGAGTTTACATAGGAGATTAGATGAAATGAATAAACCAATTATTGCTTTAATGTACGATTTTGATAGGACTTTAGCACTCTCAGATATGCAAAATTTTTCATTCATTCCTAAACTAGGCTACACTCCAGAAGAATTTTGGGGACTTACTGAAGAATTTTGTAAAAAATATGACATGGACAAAATATTAGGTTACTTGTACATGATGATAAAACTCTCTAAAGTAAAAAATATAAAATTAACAAAAGAGTTCTTATATGAATGTGGTAAAAATATTAAATTCTACGATGGAGTCACAACCTGGTTTAATAGAATAAACGAATATGCAAAAAGTAAAGGTATAATTTGTGAACACTATTTAATCACTAGCGGTAATAAAGAAATAGTTGAAGGCTGTCCTATATATAAAGAATTTAAACAAGTTTTTGGATGCGAATACTTGTTTGACGAATCTGGAGAAGCTTTCTGGCCACGTTCTATGATTAATTACACTTTAAAAACTCAATATATTTTTAGAGTTTCGAAAAACGCTATTGATTCTAACGATGATAGAAAAGTAAACGAAAAAACACCTCAAAGACGTATCATTTATCAAAATATGATTTATCTCGGTGACGGAATGACTGATGTTCCTTGTATGGTTTTAGTTAAGCAAAACGGAGGAACAAGTATAGCTGTTTATCCAAAAGGAAAGAGCCAACAAGTTGCCCACTTATTTGAGGATGGCAGAGTAAATTATATTTGTAAAGCAGACTATAGCGCAGGCTCTGAATTGGAAAAAGTTGTTAAATTGATTATTGACGGCATTTCTGTTAGAGAAACTCTTGAGGAAAAAAGAGAAAGAACAGAAAAAATATTATGATTTATGCTCTTCTAATGATGGCTGGCTCATCATCACGAATGGGCCTTGATATTCCTAAGCAATACATCGAAATCAATGGAAAATATTTATTTGAGTATCCATTAGAAACTTTTGATAACAATAAATCAATTGACCGTATTGTTTTAATTATCAATGAAGACTATAAAGAAAAAGTAAAATCCATTATAAATTCTAGAAATTATAGACATGAAATTGAAATTATAATTGGTGGATCAACTCGCCAAGAAAGTGTTTTTAATGGCCTTAAATATTTATACGAAGACGAAAAATCATCAGAAAAGGATTATGTCTTAATTCACGACGCTTGTAGAACCTTATTAACTGATAAATTAATTAATGAAATCATAAATAATCTTCAAGAAAATGTTTCAGTTGTCCCTGCACTTGGTTCTTCTGATTCCATTTGTCTTAGTGATGAAGGAAATTATATTGAAAAGTCATTAGATCGCTCTAATTATTATCTACTACAAACTCCTCAAGCTTTTAATCTTTACTTTATTTTTAAAGCGCATAAAAACGCTATTAAAGATAACATAAACAATTTTACAGACGACACTTCACTTGCTATAATATGCGGTGGTAAAGTTAAAATTATCAAGGGTGACAAATTTAACTTTAAAGTTACAACTTTTGAAGATTTGTTTATAATCAAAAAAATAATTGGAAATTAGTATGTATCAATCAATAAGTTATAAGGAAAACGACATTACAAAGGGGATAGTAACCAGTATTAAAAAATATGGTGCTTTTTTATCTTTTGAAGGCGGATACATCGGCTTATTGCATATTAGCGAAATTTCTACAAACTTCGTTAATAACATTGGTACATTTTTCAAAGTTGGAGATGTAATTACTGTCTTAATTAAGTCTATTGATAAAAATACAAAATTCCTTAAATTATCCATTAAAGATTTACCAGATGATTTGAACGAATTTAAAGAGATTTTGCCATCAAAAAAAGTAACTACATACATTAAGGATATTGATTTTTCTAAACTAGAAAAAATCTTACCTAAAATGATACAAGACGAGCTTGAGAGGGAGAAACACTATGAAGTTTGATTTGAGGTTTGATTATGTTAAGAAAGACAAATTATTTGATCCTGAAAGTTATCGAGAACTAGTCAAAAAATACGACAAAATGTTAATCGATGGCACAGGACCAGGTCATGAATTTCTTGGTTGGATGCATTATGCTTCTGAAATAACAGATGATTTTATCGATGCAATCAACGCAAAAGCCCAATATTTTCGTGAAAATTACGACACATTTGTTGTTTGTGGAATTGGCGGAAGCTATTTAGGATCAAGAGCTGTTATTGAAGCTATTAATGGTATTTATAGCAATGATAAAATGAAGATTCTTTATTTAGGTCACACACTTGATAGCAACTACACTGCACAAGTTATTGATTATCTTAAAGATAAGAATTTCTGCGTTTGTGTCATTTCTAAGTCCGGAACAACAACTGAAACAAGTATCGCTTTTAGAATTTTAAAGGAGATGCTTGAGAAAAAACTAGGCAAAGAAAAAACTAGAGATGCAATAGTTGCTGTTACTGACAAAGAAAAAGGTGCTTTAAGAACTCTTGCTAACCAAGAAGGTTACACCACATTCGAATTACCTGGAAATATCGGTGGAAGATATTCAGTAATTTCCGCTGTTGGCTTATTCCCAATCGCAGTTGCAGGAATTAATATTAGAGAATTTATAAAAGGTTTCATTGAAGGTGAAAAAATGTTTGGTAGTGATAATCTTGATGAAAACCCTGCTTATCAATATGCTTGTCAAAAAAATACACTATACAAGATGGGCTATAAAGTCGAATTTGCTGTAACTTATGAACCACGCTTAGCTATGTTAAACGAATGGGCTAAACAGTTATTTGATGAATCTAACGGTAAAGAAGATAAAGGATTGTTAATTATGAGTTCTGTCTTCACTACTGATCTTCATTCTATTGGTCAATTTATACAAGAAGGAAGCAAGATTTTATTTGAAACAGTCCTTACATTTAAAAATCCTAACGAAGACATTGTCATACCTTATGATGAAGAAAATTTAGATGGTTTAAATTATATAGCCGGTAAGAAACTTTCTTATGTATGTGAGAAAGCTCATGAAGGAACTACTATTGCACATGCTTTCAATGGTAATGTACCAAACATTTCCCTTCAAATTGATAAATTAACACCTGAATCTTTAGGCGCATATATGTACTTCTCAATGAAAGCTTGCGCTATGGGTGGATATTTATTAGGAATAAATCCATTTAACCAACCAGGCGTTGAAGTATATAAACGCAATATGTTCCACCTTTTAGGTAAAAAAGGTTATTAAAATTATCTGCTAATTTTTGGAAAATCCTCTACACGAAATTGTTAAAAAAATATTGACAATGTTCGCCCTACTTTGATATATTATTAAAGCACGCGTAGGTCGTGTAGATAGGATGGATGTTTAGCTCAGTTGGGAGAGCATCGCCTTTACACGGCGGAGGTCAGAGGTTCGAGCCCTCTAACATCCACCAGTGTGTTAGCCTTGGGAGGGTAGCGAAGTGGCTAAACGCGGTTGACTGTAAATCAATTCCTTCGGGTTCGGCAGTTCGAATCTGCCCCCTCCCACCACAAAAGCTTGGGGTGTAGCCAAGAGGTAAGGCAACAGACTTTGACTCTGTCATTTCGCTGGTTCGAGTCCAGCCACCCCAGCCAATACTTGACTCATTAGCTCAGTCGGTAGAGCACTTGACTTTTAATCAAGGGGTCTGGAGTTCGAATCTCCAATGAGTCACCAACCAAAATGATGCCCAGGTGGCGGAATAGGTAGACGCGCAGGACTTAAAATCCTGTGGTAGCAATACCGTACCGGTTCGATTCCGGTCCCGGGCACCATCTCAAAAAATATGAGGTCTCTTAAAAGGGTCTTTTTTTTACCATAAAAGTTGAAATTACTATAGGAATGCATTTAAACTAATACCATGGAAAACGAAGAAACGATTAAATTAATTATTAAAACATTAGATAAAATAAGACCATTTTTGCAAAGAGATGGCGGAGACGTCACTTTTGATAGTTATGAAGATGGTATCGTTTATGTTAATGTTTCTGGAGCCTGTGAAGGTTGTGCATTAATTAATGAAGATATTGAAAGTGGTGTTGAAGTTATATTAATGGAAGAGGTGCCTGGAGTAATTGCTGTAAGATTAGCAAGCGAAAAAGAACTCGTTAAAGAGGCATTAAAAAAAGCAAATTAAAAAGATTGGATGCAAATTCCAATCTTTTTTTATAATAAAATATTTTCTTTATTATTTATAACTATATATCCACCTCTATTATATACATCTTCTCGATTATATCTTATTGGTGTACCATCAAGTTTTAAAACATAACCACCCGCTTCTTCTACTATAATTTGGAAAGCACAAGTATCCCATTCCTTTGTTCCGTCAGATAATCTATATGTTAGTTCAGCAGTTCCTTCGGCAATATCACAAGCTTTAATACTTGAGCCTCTTTTTGAAACATGTGTTATCTTATCTTTGTGTTTTTCAATCAAATCAATTTCAACTTGTGAAAGGTGAAATACACTTGTCAAACAAGTCAAATCGCTTGTTTTGTTTGAAACATGAATTCTAGTAATGTTTCCATTTTTATCGATTTTATAAGCACCATTTCCTTTTACTGCATAATAAATTTCATTTTTTGCTGGTATTCCAACAACGCCCATTACAGCTTCATGCTTATAGCTTAATCCAACATTACAAGTAAATTCATCATCTTTATGAACAAAGTCTTTTGTGCCATCGAGCGGATCAACTATAAAGACATAATCATTATCTAATCTTGATTTATCATCTTCGCTCTCTTCTGTTAAAAAAGCATATTTAGGAAATAATTTTGACAAATATTCTCTTATCATTTTATCAGTGGTTTTATCTGCTTCTGTAACAGGGCTATTATCAGACTTAATTTCAGTGTGGAAGCCATGGGTATAATAATTCATTATATTCTTCATCGCTTCTTTGACAATACATAAAGTTGCTTCCAATTCTCTTTCAAACATAAAAGAATTCCTTTCTAAAAAATAAGTCGCCTTTATGAGGCGACTTATCACTTATTTAATTATTCAGCTTTTCCGTAACTACCGAATTCTTTAAGTAATTCAGTAACTTTAGCTTCGATTGCATCGCATCCTGGTTTTAATACTTTACGAGGATCAAATCCTTTATTCTTTTTATCAAGATCTTTTCCTGCTTCGAAATAAGCTCTCTCACCTTCTGCAAATACAAGTTGTAATTCTGTATTAATATTGACTTTAGATACACCAAGTTTAATTGCTTGTCTTACCATATCATATGGAATTCCTGTACCACCATGTAAGACTAATGGTTTACCATTTGTAGCTTCTTGAATTTTCTTTAAGACTTCAAAATCAAGACCCTTCCAATCAGCTGGATAAATTCCGTGAATATTGCCAATACCTGCAGCTAAAAAATCAACACCTAAGTTAGCAATGATTCTACATTCTTCTGGATCTGCCTTTTCACCAGCACTTGTAACACCATCTTCACTTCCGCCAATTCCACCGACTTCACATTCAACTGAAACACCTTTTGCATGAGCTAAATCAATAATTTCTTTTGATTTTGCGAGGTTTTCTTCGAAATCATAGTGTGAGCCATCAAACATAACTGATGTATATCCGGCTTCAATACAAGCCTTTGCTCCATCATATGTGCCATGGTCTAAATGTAATGCTACTGGGACAGTAATTTTTAAATAGTCATGAATATTTTTGACCATATTAGCAACTGTCTTATATCCACACATATATTTATTAGCGCCTTCGCTAACTTCTAAAATAACAGGTGCTTTTGCTTTTTCACAAGCGATTAAAATTGATTTTGTCCATTCTAAATTATTGATATTGAATGCACAAATTGCGTAATGACCTTCATGAGCTTTTTTGATCATTTCTGTTGCACTAACTAATGCCATATTTGTTACTCCTTTTAAATTATATTATTACAAATCTTCTTTTGAAGATCTGTCATAATCTTCTTCATCTTCAGAATCTTCATCTAACTCGTCGCTTAATCCTTCAGCTTCGATTTCTTCGTTATCAAATTCTTCAAGATCTCTATTGCCTTTAGTTTCTTCTTCAATATCGCTATAAACATCGTTCATATCAATATGTACTTTATCGTATGTTTGATTTACTCTTAAATCCCATTCATTATCGCCTAAATTGACAAAACGACCATCAAGGGATAAGCATGTATAAAAATTAGAAATATAATCTGATTTTTGTTCCTCAGTTAATTCTAATCTTAAAGCAACTTCGTTAAATAAATCAGAAAATTTAATAATTTCACCTTTTTCTTTTAATACACTATAAGCAATGTCAACCATTGATTCATTTCTATAATTTTCTGCCATCTTATTTTCCTCTTTCTCTCAATAATTATAATTAATCACATTTAAAATTACTACTAGATTAAACGTGAAAGGGTTTCCTCTTTTCCCAAAATATCAATAATATTAAACATTTCTATTCCATGCATAGAACCAGTAAGTTTAATTCTTATTGGCATATACAAATCTTTGCCTTTAAATCCAGTTTCTTTTTGTACTTCTTTAAAAATTGATTTAACTGTATCTTGATTGATTAAAGTAAGTTCCTCAAGTTTCTTTTTAAAAGCAGGGATAACAATCTTTGCACTATTTGAATTAACTATCATAGCTTCTTCTTCGCCTAATTCAGTTTTTCTAACAAAGATGTCATTTAACATATCAGTAATATTTTGACCAATTTCGATTTCATTTTTGAAAATTAAACTAATATTTTTTAATTCATCATCACTTAATGTTTCAGGAATGTTAGCTTTTTTTACAAAAGGCATTATGAATTCAAAATATTTTTCATTATCCATATGCTTGATGTAATATTGGTTGGTCCATAGCAAACGTTTATTATCAAACATAGATGGTGAAGATGATAATCTTGAAGGATCAAAAGCCTTTATAGCTTCTTCCTTTGTAAAAATTTCTTTATTATCATCACTAGTCCAGCCAAGTAAGAACAAGAAGTTGAAAATTGCTTCTGGAACATAACCTAAGTTTTTATATTGCGACATAAATTGAAGAATATCATGATCACGTTTTGATAACTTCTTACCGTTTGAATTAACAATAATTGTCATATGTCCAAATTGAGGTGGTTCCCATCCAAAGTATTCATAGATTTGTAATTGTTTTGGGGTGTTAGACAAATGTTCTTCGCCTCTTAATACATGTGTAATTTCCATTAAATGGTCATCAATTACAACAGCAAAGTTATAAGTTGGGATGCCATTGGATTTCATAATGACAAAGTCACCAATATCATTACTATTAAATTTAACATCGCCTCTTACTAAGTCATGGAATTTAAATTCATGATTTTCCATCATCTTAATACGAATAGTTGGTTTTCTTCCTTCTTTTCTGTATTTTTCTTTTTCCTCTTCGGTTAAATTTAAACAATGTCTATTGTACTTGAATGATTTTACACCATTAGCAAGTTGATCTTCCTTCATTTCAGCGAGTTCTTCTTCTGTACAATAACATTCATATGCAACACCCATATCAACTAATTTTTGTGCATATTTTTTATAAATATCGAGTTTCTCGGTTTGACGATATGGACCATATTTAGGATTAGGATTTTCTGTAGATTCATCAGGAATAATTCCAAGCCAAATTAAATCGTGTAATTGACTTTCTTCAGCACCAGGAATATTTCTTTCGATATCAGTATCCTCGATACGAAATACAAAATCCCCATTATATTTCTTAGCATAAAGAAAATTAAACAAAGCGCTTCTTGCTCCTCCAATATGCAAATATCCAGTTGGGGAAGGAGCATATCTTACTCTTACTTTTTTATCTCCCATCGTTTTTCTCCTTTAATAAACATACGCAATAAGCTTCAATAGCTTCACCTTTTCCTACGGCATCCATTTTTTCATTAGTACCTGCTTTTATTGAGACATTCTTTATGTCGGTGCCTAATAATTCACTAACTTTTTGACGCATTGGATAAATATAATCTTTAAGTTTAGGCTTTTCACACGAAATAAATAAATCTATATTTCCAATTGTATAACCTTCTTCATCCATAATTTTTTTAGCATCTTCTAAAAAATATGTAGATGAAATATTTTTATATTTATCATCATTTGGTGGATAATGTGCACCTAGGTCACCAACATTCATTGCGCCAAATATTGCTTCTACAATCGCATGTATTGCACAATCACCATCACTATGTGATTCTAAGCCAAACGAAGAAGGGATATTAACTCCGCATAGAATTAAAGGTTTACCTTCAGTGATTTTATGAATATCTTTACTAAATCCGACTCTCATACTAAACATTAAATCTAAAAAAGAAGATGTCTCCATCTTTAGCTACATAATCTTTTCCTTCAATTCTAATTTTACCTGCTTCTTTTAATGCGGTCTCGTTTTTATACTTCATAATATCTTCATAAGTATAAACTTCAGCTTTAATAAATCCTTTTTTAAAATCTGTATGAATGATACCTGCACAATCAGGTGCTAACATACCATTTTTAAAAGTCCAAGCCCTAACTTCATCAGCCCCAACAGTAAAAAACGTAGATAAATTTAATAATTTATATGCGCTCTTAACAAGTTTATCAAGTCCACTACTTGTAGCTCCTAAACTTCTTAAAAATTCTTCTTTTTCTTCTTTTGAATACTTAGAAAGTTCTGATTCAATTTCACATGAAACTGGTATGCATTCAGCGTTTTCATTTTTTGCGTATTCTTTTACTAGCTTATATAATTTGCAATTCTCTATGTCTATTAAATCACTATCACTAACATTAGCGACGTAAATAATAGGTTTAGCAGTCAAAAAATTGAAATTTTTAAGTATTTTTGTTTCTTCTTCGTTAAAAGAAAGCCCTCTAATAGACTTGCCCTCTTGTAATCTTTCTTTTAGCTTTGTTAATAAGTTGACTTCTATTAAACTTTCTTTATCTTTAGATATTCGTGCTTTGTTTTCAATCTTACCAAGTCTATTAGAACATGTATCTAAATCAGCCATGACGAGTTCTAAATTAATAATTTCTATGTCTCTAATTGGATCAATTGTATTTTCAACATGAATTATTTCGCTATCTTCAAAGCATCTAACAACCTCAATAATTGCATCTGTTTCTCTAATATGAGAAAGGAATTGGTTACCTAAGCCTTCGCCTTTGCTAGCACCTTTAACAAGCCCAGCAATATCATAGAATTCGAATGTTGTATATATAGTCTTCTTTGGGTTAAATAACTTTGATAAGTTATCCACTCTTTCATCAGGAACAATAACTGTGCCAACATTAGGATTGATTGTAGCAAAAGGATAGTTTGCTGATTCAACATTGCTATTTGTAATTGCATTAAACAAAGTTGACTTCCCAACATTTGGTAATCCAACTATACCAGCCTTTAATCCCATAAATCATCCTCCTAAAAGCGCATTTAATTATTACATAATTAAATACAAAAATCATTAAAAAAACAATTTTTAGGAATTAATGTAAGTTTTTTTCTAATTCAATATGTGAAATTGTCCCTAATGTTGCAATTGAAGATGCAATACTTAAAAATAAAATTATTAAGAAATTTACTAATAAATACATAGGATTTGCGAGGTTTATTGTAGATAATCCATAGCTTGATGACAACAAATTACCGACAATTGAAATAATAAATAATAGAGAAATAGAACTTAAAATATAAGATGCGAAACATTGAACCATGTTATCAATTACAAATATCTTTAATATTTGATATCGGTCAAAACCAAGGATTGTAAAAATAGCAATTTCTTTTTTCGATTCTAAAGCATTTACTAAGCTAATAATAACAAGAAGAATTAAAGAAGAAATTATTGAAACAATAGTAAATGCGTATAATAGATAATTTAAAAATTTCATTGACTCGTTGACGCTTTCTTCTATAGCTAAAATCGGATTTCTAATTTCATACTCAGCAAAGTATCCGTTTAATTTCTCAATGTCCTTTTTTGACATGCTTCCATTAGTTTCAAATATGATTGAGGTAGGTATTAACGAAAAGGCAGAAATTTTAAAAAGATCTCTAAACAAAGATAATGAAAATTCCTTATTTTGGTAAATAGAAACACTATTGTCTTCTTTCACAACATCTTTAATTGTTAATGTGATAGTTTCAAAACTATTTCTTATTTCGCCGTTATATTCTTCACTTCCAACAAGCATTGATATATAAATTTCTTGATTGACAACTTCTTCACCGATAATATTTTTGAATCCATTACTAACAATTATTTCATTAGGCAAAAGTTCAACTTCAGATGACTTTAGCTTAAGATTACTTGTAGATGGTTTGAATGCATAACCATCCACAACATTATCTGGAACTTTAATGTTTAAATAATCTTCCTCACTAACCTTAGAATGAGCATCTATAACACTTTCAATTTTTGAAATGTCTTTGCTTAAAAATACAGGCCTAGAAAATCCAGTAAATAACGATGTACCGTTATTAAAATATCCTTGGCTTGTAGAAAAATAATAGCTTTTGTACTTAAAACCAATGTCATTTAAATGATTAATTATTCCAATATCTAAACTATCTTTAAAAATATTATAAACATAAAGTTTATTAGTCGATTGGGTATTATACGCACATGTTAATGGCGAATAATAGTTATTATCGCTATCAAATAAATAATCTTTATAATCTTGATCATAAAGAATTTCATTTAAAAAATATGTTTGAAATTTTTTGGTATGAACATAAAACACTTTCTTGAATATCCAAGGATACTCTTCTATTTTATTTAAACGATTTGAAACCGGGAATTTCATATTCTCTTCAAAAAGGACTGTATTAAATAAGGGATTTGTATGATATATCCTATTTTTTGTATCAAGGATAAATGCTTTGATTTTAAATATTTGTTCATCACTATATTGCCGTGAGTCATTTTTAACTCTTAGATTCACATACAAATTATGAGTTTTAAGATAATTAGATAATGAAGAAATCGTTCTTTCGATCTTTAAATCAAAACAAATTGATTTTAATGTATCAAAATTAAAAGAGATTATAATTTCATCATCGTTTAAATCATCAACTATTAAAGGATATGTTTCTAAATTATTGTAATCAGTAATGTATACAAATTCATTGAACATTCTAATATTAAACCCACTAATTTCACTTGTTTTTCCTGAATTTAATAAAAATAAATTATTTACATCAGGAAAAAAGTTTTCAAAATCAACAATATAATTGCATCCAAAATAATCTAAATATTCCTTGTATTTATTCATTAAAGAAGCAACATCGTTAATCCCACTCGAATAAAAATCAAAAATTTCATTCTTAGAGTTTTTCTTATTTAACACTACTACATTTTGGTCAATGATATTTTTAAACGACTCGACTAAAGAATTATTAATACCACTTGATAAACAAATTGATAAACCACTTGAAATTAAAGAAATTGATAGAAATATGCTTTTTATAATATTCCTAAACTTTCTTACTTTAAATCTTGATTGAAGATATCTAAAAATGTATTTAAATCTTAATTTTGAAGAATTGTTTTTATTCAATAATTTCATTATTTTTAAAGGTGGATTCTTTTTGCTTCTTTTAATTTTGATAATTTTAATTCTTCTATGTTTTAATTCAAGGATGTAATCAGCATATTTATATGCACTTTCCCTATCATGAGTAACACAAATCACAGCTGCATTAATTGAAAGATTTCTAAGAATTTCAAATATGTTCTCTGTATTATTTGTATCTAAAGCACCTGTAGGTTCATCACAAAAAATAACTTCTGGATCAATTACTATTGATCTAGCTATTGCAACTCTTTGCTTTTCGCCTCCGCTTAAATTTCTAACATATTCATTTTTTAAATTATCTATTTTTAATAATTTTAAAATTTCATTAACTTTATTCAATCTGAATTCTTTATTGAGATTTGAAATCGCATCAAGCATTAACAAGACATTATTTTCCACTGTATCATCTTCAAGCAAATTATAATTTTGAAAAATGTAACTAAATTTTGTCGACCTAATCGTACATTTTTCTTTATATTGAAAATTTGATGTATTTTTATTATCGATAAGTAATTTCCCTCTATAATCATTATCAATTAAAGATAATATGTTTAATAGAGTTGTTTTCCCACTTCCAGAATCGCCTAATATGACATAAAATCCGCTATCTTTAAATTCAAAAGAAAAATCTTTAAATAAAGGTTCATCTTCATATTGCTTTGTTAATTTGTCTATTTTAATAATCATTCTTCTTTTAATTCCTCTGCAATCCCATTAATTTTCGTAAACTTCAAAGGTATATAATTAGCGAGAGCGACAAATATAATGCTTAAGACAATAATAAATATAATGGCCGCTTCATTAAAAATTATTAAATTACTCGTTATAAAATAATTCTTTAAGAACATATTTAGGAAGTCTTTCAAAAGGTAAGAAATCCCTAGTCCCATTACTATTCCTGAAATCGAATATACTAAATGTTCAATTAAATAGATTTCAAGAATATTATTTTCATGTCCTCCTAGACATCTAAGTATTGCTATCTCTTTTCTATTTGAAACTATTGAAGAGTAAGCTAAAAACCCACTAATAAATAAAGAAGTTAAAACTAGGAGTATTATAAAAAAATTCATTCCTAGGAATAAGCTCTCACTGATTGTAATAAATGAAGTTACTAAAGTATAACCTCGACTAGTCAATTCAAGATTTATTAAAGATAGCTCATCACTATTAATAAATTTTCTCAACTTAAGATTAGTTTCTTTCCCAAAAGAAAATATATTGTATGAGTAATTAGATATTTCACTATCATCTTTTGCTTCACTTACTAGATCATAAAAGCTAACATTCTTATTTCTATCAATTGATGAATTTAACGCGATTGTATTTTTTAATATTTCCTCAAAATATAATTGTGAATAATAAATACATGGACTATTCATGTAATTAAATTCTTTTACTATTTCCTTCACATTAAATGGTATTTCCGCCTCAAAAGTTTCAATAATAGTTATGTTTGTTCTTTCACTAATATAGTTATAGTCACATTTAATATTTATGCTTAGATCTTGTCCCAAAATACCTTCACCAAGTAAGTCGGCCATTTTATCATTAATAATCAATGAGTTAATTGGCAAGTTTAAATCTATATAAGGTTTAATTTCAAAATCTTCAAAACTTTTATTATTGAATTTTATCCTTTTAGTCGATTTGAAAAAATAATCGTATGAGTAACCAATCATGCAATTATAATCACTAAAAATAGGATAAATTGAACTATAAGATGGTCTTTCACTCCTCACTAAATCAATCGGAGAATCTTTAATTTCTTCAGTTTTCGTTAAAGAAATCTCATAAGTATTTGCGTCGCCATATGATTCTAATAGCACATCCTTGCATTCAATTATAGAGGAATTAAAAAATATCGAAATTACAAGTACTACCATTGAAAAGCATGCAGAAATAAGATTAATTATATCTTTTTTCCAATTATTTCTTACATTTTTCTCTGCAATTTTATAGATGTATTTTCGATTTAGTTTATTTTCATGGCTTTTAATAGTACAGTCTTTCTCATTTATATTTTTAAAACATTTTTCTTTAATTTCTCCATTTTCTAAAATTAAGTATTCGCATTTATAGAGTTCAAACAACTTTAAATTGTGTGTAACAACAATTACCAAGAATTCTTCAGATAAAGCTTTTAAATCATCCATAAGTTTTAATGAATTTTCTTCATCTAAAGCTCCTGTAGGTTCATCACAAAACAATATTTTAGGCTTATTAATTAAAGCTCTAATTAATGAAAGACGTTGTTTTTCTCCTCCGCTTAATTTTTTAACAAGTTGATTCTTTTTATTATCTAATTTATATCGAATTAATAAATCCTCAACGAATTTATTATCATTAATTCCTTTAATAGACTTTGCTATTTGTATGTTTTGAAGAACAGTCATATCTTCAAATAAATTATATTTTTGAAACAAAATAGAAACGTCTTTTTCAAGATAATTTCTTATTTGCTTTTTATTAAATTTTAAAATATCTTTATCATTAAATAAAACTTCACCGGAATCAGCTTTAATCAAACCACTTAAAATATTTATTAATGTAGATTTCCCACTACCACTTTTTCCCAATACAAAATAAAGACCCTTACTATTAAAAGTAAAGTTTATATTATTTAAAATTAAACTGTTTCTAGTAGAAGAAACTTTATAAGATTTTTTTAATTGCTTAATGACTAACACTTGTGTAATTATTACCTTTCACTAGTTACAACAAGTGCAAATTTAATTTTTTTCTAATATTTTATATTTTCAATAACATTTAATAATTCTTGATAAGTCGAAACGATAGCAAATGGTTTAGTTTCATTGTCATATACTCTAGGAGCTCCTTTGAAAAGAATGCACTTGATATTAGCATTTTGTGCAGCTAAAAAATCATACTTAGTATCGCCTATCATAAGAGCTTCTTCTTTATTAATACCCAAGTTATTTATTATAAAATTAATCATTTCTGGATTTGGTTTAGTTTTAAAATGATCAGAACTAGTTAAGATATAAGAAAAATATTGATTTATATTATATTTTTCTAGTGTTTTAATTGCCATTTCGCGATTTTTGCTTGTCGCAATAGCAAAGATATATCCATCTTCTTTTAATTTTTTAAGAACTTCCAACTCTCCTGGAAATATATTCAAATATAAATCGTAATACTTTTTAGTTCTTTATCTATATTCGTTTAAAATGAATTTTGGATCTTTTTCAGGGAAAGCTCGAGCTATCGACTCCTCAACGGGTGGCCCAGAAAATCCTCTTACAAACTCTCTATCAATTACATAATCTTTGGGCTTGTATAAAAGAAATAATTCTTTCCATGTTTGAAATAGCACTTCATCAGTATCAATCAAAGTACCATCCATATCAAAAATTAAAAGTTTTACCATATATTAAATAAAATGATTATTGCCAAAACAATCAATAATGCGATAGAAGCGACAATAATAATATCTCTTCTTAGTGTCTTTTCATCTCTAGTATCTTGTACAAGTACTTCATCTACAAAATTATAATTTTTAAATAGCCATAATTTCTTTTCTCTAAGATACTTTAAAATTGCAAAAACTAAAACAATGAATAAGCCAGCTCCAATCATAAAATAGGAAGATGAAATACTTAAATCATATTGGAAAGTTCCACTTCTAAGTGGTTCCAAAAGTGCTCTAGTTGCTCCATACCATACTAAATACCATCCAGCACCACTTCCTTCAGCATGATATTTTCCTAATCCTCTGCATATACCAAAATAAATAAAGAAGTAACCAATTAAATTTGTGATTGTTTCTATTGTTGCTAAAGGAAGGTAAGCCATAGTGGTATTACTAATTTGAGTGGCGTAATTATATTGATAATTTGTCTTTATAAAAGTAGGAAGCCAAGCGATGCTATCAAGTGGGATTTGATTCCCGTGAACTTCACAATTAAAGAAATTTCCAATTCTTCCAATTGCTTGTGCTACTAAGATTGTAGGAATAATAATGTCTGCTAGTCTTAAGTAACTTATTTTTTGATATACAGGGTCTTTTTTCCAATACTTTATAATTAGCATTACACTAACTCCAGCAATAATGCCTAAAATTGCTCCACCCATAATGCCTAATCCGCCATCCCACACACTAAATATTTTTGTCCAATCTCTAACATATTGGGATGAGGCACCTTCTTTAGAAATGTCCAAAACAACATACCATAATCTTGCACCAACTAATCCAGAAGGAAAAGCGACAAAAAAGCAAGTTGTTACAATATCATGTTTTCCATAAATTTTATAAATGAAATGATCACAAATCGCTAAAACTAAAAATGCTCCGCTTAGAATAAAAATAGCGTAAAAAGCAATTGAAATGCCACCATCTAGTGAATAACTTTCTCCACTATAAGTGTAATATGGTTCTGGATGAACATAACTATTAATAAACTTAATTCCATGTTTACCGATATATATTGAATTACATAACGGATAACTTAAATAAGGAGCATTCCCTTCGGAAAATAAAATAAAAGTTACAACCATTAAAGGTATCGATGAATACATTATTATTTTAAATACTTTTCTTAATGAAGAATCTAATTCTGGCAAATAAAAATAATATAAAAAAGAAGTCAAAAAAGTGAAACAAAATACGCTAAATAAAATAATAAAAAAATATGAGAGAAATTGATGACCAGCATCAACTGTTAAATTATTATTTTCAACCAAACTTATCGTTGCAGGATCAAGATAAAAGGCCACAGTAAAAAGGACTAGTCCAATTAAAATACCAAAAAAACATATTCCAAGATAAACTAGACATTTTGTTATTAAAATGTTTCCTTGGAGACGAAGTTTATTTTTTACCATAAAATTAAAATATACTCCGTAACTAACTGCCCCTATAACAAACAATGCCATTGCTAAATAATAAATAACTTCACTCATACATAGTCTCTTTCATTTAATAGTAAATCTTATTTACTATTGAATATCATATAACATTTTGATTGTTCAAGTCTTTAAAAAATATTTTAAATATTTCAACTTGTTTATAAATTTAAAAAACAATTCTATATAATTAAAGAAAAATGCACTTTTTTGTAGCTGTTTTGCAACGTTTTATAGTCAAAAGTGCTTAATTTAAATTATTATATTTTGCTCTTTCTGCTTTTATCCTCTTCTAAGACTTTCTTTAAATAATGTCCTGTATAGCTTTTTTCAATCTTGCTGATTTCCTCAGGTGTTCCTGTTGCTATAATTTGTCCACCTTTATCTCCACCTTCAGGTCCTAAATCAATAATATAGTCAGCTACTTTAATAACATCTAAATTGTGCTCAATAACTAATATTGTATCTCCATTATTTACGATTCTTTCTAATACTTCGAGCAACTTTTTAACATCATCGGTATGTAAACCTGTTGTAGGTTCATCAAGAATATATAATGTTTTGCCGGTTGGTCTTTTTTGCAAATAGTAAGCAAGTTTTACTCTTTGAGCCTCTCCACCACTTAAAGTTGTGGCTGGTTGTCCAACCTTAATATAACCAAGTCCAACATCAATTAAAGTTTTTAATTTCCTTGCTAGACTTATATGAGGCTTAAAAAATTCATAAGCATCTTCAATAGTCATTTCTAAAACATCATAAATATTTTTCCCTTTATATGTACATAATAATGTTTCATCATTATATCTTTTGCCATCACATTCATCACATTTTACATATACATCAGGCAAAAAATTCATCGGAATTCTAGTTACACCAGCACCTTGGCAGTGTTCACATCTTCCACCAGGAATGTTAAATGAGAATCTAGATTTATCAAAACCATGAGCTTTTGCTTCGATTGTTTGGCTAAAAATATCTCTAATATCATCAAACGCTTTTACATATGTTGCAGGATTGCTTCGTGGAGTTCTACCAATTGGTTCCTGGGAAATATTTATAACTTTATCAATATTTTCAAGTCCTTTTATGGATTTATATACACCAACATCAACATTTTTGTTTTCAACAATTTTTAATATAGCGTTATATAAAGTTTCATTAATAAGCGATGATTTACCACTTCCACTAACACCTGTAACACAAACAAAATCTCCTAAAGGGATTTTAACATCAACATTCTTTAAGTTATTAACTTTGCATCCAAAAAGTTCGATAAATTTACCGTTTCCTTTTCTGCGTTCCAAAGGAACTGGAATATATTTTTTCCCAGATAAATATTGGCCAGTCAAACTTTTTTCGCAATTTTCAACATCTTCTAAAGTCCCTGAAACAACAACTTCTCCACCATGCACTCCAGCACGAGGTCCAATATCTACAATATAATCGGCACTTCTAATCATTTCATCATCATGTTCGACAACAATTAAAGTGTTTCCCAAATCTCTCATTTCTTTTAGAGAATTAATTAATTTTTCACTATCCCTTTGGTGTAATCCGATTGATGGCTCATCTAGTACATATAAGACACCACTAAGTTTAGATCCAATCTGGGTAGCTAATCTAATTCTTTGACTTTCACCACCGCTTAAAGTCATAGACATTCTGGCCAAAGTCAAATATTCAAGTCCTACATCGATTAAAAATTTTAAACGATTTAAAATTTCGTTAATTACCATTGAAGAAATAGTTAATTGGTAAGGAGTTAGCTTACTTTTTAACGAATCTATGAAGTCGTAAAGTTTGTCTAACGATAAACATGTCATTTCATAAATGTTTAGTCCTTCAATCTTAACACTTAGAACTTTTTCACTTAATCTTGCGCCATGGCATTTTGTGCATTCCTTATCTTTTAAAAATGAACCATACCACTCTCTAGAAAATTCACTAGTCGTTTCTTTATATAACCTTTCAATTCTAGTTTTAATTCCTTCAACAAAACCTCTTCTATGTGAAATATTCCCACTTGAACTTTTTAAAGTAATATCTAATGGCTCTTTGCTTCCATTTAAAATAATATCAACTTCTTCATCAGTTAAGTCTTTAAAAGGTTTATCTAGAGAAATGTGATAATGATTTAACACGGCTTCAAAGGTTTGCCAATCTAAATTATTTGTTCCAACAACATTTTTATAATAAACAATAGCTCCTTCGTTAATACTTTTATTCATATCAGGAACAAGCAAAGATAAGTCAACTTCTTGAGAAATTCCTAGTCCATTACAACTTGGGCAGCATCCCATAGGTGAGTTAAAAGAAAATAATCTTGGTTCAAGTTTAGGAACAGTAAAACCACAAATTGGACAAGCGTTGTGTTCACTGTATAAATGTTCCTCATCGTTAATTAAAGTCAAAACAAAACCATTTGCCCACTCACTTGCAAGTTCAACAGCCTCGAAAATTCTACTCCTACTTTCTTCTTTTAATACAATTCTATCAATAACAATATCGATATTGTGTCTTTTATTTTTTTCAAGTTCAGGAACATCTTCAATCAAATAATTTTCTCCATCAATTCTGACTCTAGTAAAACCATTCGTTTTAATTTTTGTTAATGTGTCCTTAAATGTACCTTTTTCGCCTCTAACTATAGGTGAAAGGATTTGAATTCTTGAGTTTTGCGGACTTTTCATTATAATATCAGTAATTTTTTGAATTGAAAAAGCGATAATTGGAACATTATGTGTAGGACAATAAGGAACGCCTATGCGAGCATATAAAAGTCTTAAATAATCATAAATTTCAGTAACTGTGCCAACAGTACTTCTAGGGTTATGAGAAACACTTTTTTGATCAATAGCAATTGCTGGTGAAAGTCCTTCAATACCTTCAACATCAGGCTTTTCATAATTTCCTAAAAATTGTCTAGCATAACTTGATAACGATTCGATATATCTTCTTTGTCCTTCTGCGAAAATAGTGTCAAAAGCTAGAGTGGATTTCCCACTTCCGCTTACACCTGTAAAGACAATCAACTTTTCTTTTGGCAAAGTTACATCAATATTCTTTAAATTGTTAACTTTAGCCTTTCTAACCTTAATCTCATTTATAGCCATAGTAAAAATTATATATTCAAAACAATCTAAATAAAAGTGTGATGCCTTAAATTGGGTTTCTCTGTATTTATTGAAAACTTAAATTTCCAATATTTTTAATGAGTAAATCACGAAAAGTCTATTTTTTTGATGGCAAATATACATTTATGTATATTTTTACATTAATTTGTGATATTTTTATATCTAGTTTTTTTGGAGGTATTTAGTATGAAGATGAGAAATGTCGCTATTATCGCTCACGTTGACCATGGAAAAACAACTTTAGTCAATCAACTTCTTAAATGTAGCGGAACATTTAGAGAAAATGAAAAATTAGAAGATAGAGCCATGGATAGTAACGCAATTGAAAGAGAAAGAGGCATTACAATCTTAGCTAAAACAACAAGTATCAAATATAAGGACTATAAAATTAACATTTTAGACACTCCCGGACACGCTGATTTTGGAGGAGAAGTCGAAAGAATCATGCATATGGTTGATGGCTGCTTGCTACTTGTTGATGCTTTTGAAGGAACGATGCCACAAACAAGATTTGTCTTAAAAAAAGCTATCGAAGCTGGTGTAAAACCTGTTGTTATTGTTAACAAAGTTGACCGCCCTAATGCTAACGCTGATAAAGCTGTTGATGAAGTTTTACAATTATTTATGGAATTAGGTGCACCTGATAATTTCCTTGATTTCAAGGTAGCTTATACTAGTGCTTTAAACGGAACAAGCTCATTAAGTAGTGATCCATCTACTCAACAACCTGGTATGGATCCTGTATACGAATTAATTATTAATGAAATTCCTGAGCCAAAGGTAGAGGAAAATGGACCACTTCAACTTCAAGCTGCTTTATTAGATTACAATGATTATGTTGGAAGAATGGGTATTGGTAGAATTCAAAGAGGAACTATAAAAGTAGGTTCTACCGTATCATGTGCAAGACTTGATGGAACTTCCAAACAATTCAAAATACTTAAATTAATCGGATATTATGGTTTAAAGAAGATTGAAATTGAAGAAGCTCATGCTGGCGAAATTGTCGCTGTTGCTGGTTTACCAGATATAAACATTGGTGAAACAATTTGTGATACTACTAATGTTGAACCACTTCCATTACTACACATCGATGAACCAACCTTACAAATGACATTTGGTACAAACAGCTCACCTTTCGCTGGACAAGATGGAAAACTATTAACTGCAAGGCAAATCGAAGAAAGGCTTTATAAAGAAGCTCAAAAAGATGTCTCTTTAAAAGTTAAAAGAGTTCCTAATAGTGAGACCTGGATTGTCAGTGGAAGAGGCGAATTACATTTAGGCATTCTAATTGAAAACATGCGTAGAGAAGGCTACGAAATTGAAGTAAGCAGACCTCAAGTTATCATTAAAGAAGTAAATGGTGTCAAACAAGAGCCTTACGAAGATTTAAGTGTTGAAGTCCCTAACGAATTTGTTGGTGATATTATGACTTCTTTAGGATCAAGAGACGCTGAATTAATTGATATGGATGCTGGTGATGTTAATACAAAAATTAATTATGTCATTCCATCAAGAGGACTTATTGGTTTTGTAACAAACTTCTTAACACTTACTAAAGGATACGGAATTATAGCTCATACATTTAAAGAGTACCGCCCTATTGCTCAAGGTAAAATTGGTGAAAGAGCTGTTGGTGTATTAGTTGCTACCGAAAACGGACAATCAACCCCATACGCAATTCAACACGTTGAAGAAAGAGGCGTAATGTTTATTTACCCAGGCACTCAAATCTATGAAGGTATGATTGTTGGGGAAAATAAATATGATACTGATTTAAGTGTAAATGTTTGTCAAACCAAAAATTTAACAAACCAAAGAAGCGCTAATAAAGACCAAACTGTCGTTTTAAAATCACCTAGAAAAATGACCCTTGAAGCATGCTTAGATTATATTAATAGCGATGAACTTGTAGAAGTTACTCCAAATAATTTTAGAATGAGGAAGAAAATTTTAAATAATGCTGAGCGTAAAAAACGGGAAGCAAAATTTAAAGTTCAACAATAATTATTATATTTACGAAAAAAAGGCCACAAATGTGGTCTTTTTATTTGCTTTATTCAATGCTCTTTAGTGACTCAGCCATTGATACTTTATTTACTCTTGATGATATTAATAAATTAACAACAAATGCCGTCAAAAAACTTATTAGGAAAGCAATCACATATGTCATTGGGTAAATCACATATTCCCAATCTATTAAATCAACCTTGTTAATTCCTAAAACTAACATTTCTACAGGGAGTCCAAAGAAAAGCCCAAGCACAGCGCCAAGAGTTGTTAATATCATAACCTCATAAACTAAGCTTGAAGAAATTTCAAAAACTGAAAAGCCTAGAACTCTTAATGTTGCAATATCTCTTCTTCTTTCATTAAAGTTTAAAATGGCTAAATTGATTAATACAACTACAGCTAACAAAATTGCAAACACTTTAATAGTATTAGTCATCTGACTAACGCTAGACATATAACCATCTATTCTTTCAATTGTCTCATCATTAGTCATTATGCTATAGGCTACTTTAGATTCATTAAGGATTGTCTCTTTTACTGCATCAGCAGAATATCCTTCTTTAACTGTTACCCATGCAATATTTGGAGTTCTTAAAAATGCTGGCTGTGATTCTTGGTAAACAATCAAGCCATTAGTTGAAAATGCATAATATATTGCTCCAATTTCGTATTCATATATCTCACCATCAATATTAAAAGAAGCAATATCTCCAACACTTACACCTAATTTTTCTGCTTTTTGTGTTGTTAAAATTACTTTTTCTAAATCGCCATGTCCATCTCCAAGATAATCGTCATATTTATAGTATTGAGATTCGGCAGAAACAAAATATACATTAGTATTAATAGATTTATTATTACAAGTTACTTGTGTTTGAGCTAAAGAATATTCTTCTGCGTAAGCAACACCTTCTATAGTCATAAGTTCTTCAGCAGCTTCACCTGGTGTTAATCCAGTATTTAAATTAATAACTAAATCACTATTATAGAAATTAATTAAATCTTGGTCTTTTCCATAATTAATTGTATCATCTACACCCATTCCACAAATTAATAAAGCCGTACAACCCAATACACCAATTATGACCATGATGGATTTAGTAAAATGAACTTTAATATTTCTAAAAGTCATCATTAATGATGTATTTTTGATACTCTTTTTACCAGCTTTCAAATTAAAGGAAGGAGCTGCGACCCTCATAGATTCACTCGCTGAATAACTTAACTCTTTTTTAATTAACATAAATGTCAAAAATGAAACTAATAAAAGAATTATCGCAAAAAGAATTAAAGCAACCTTAGTTGGAAAAACATATGATAGTTCAGGTAATGTATATAATATTCCATATTTAATATTCATGACCTGTGGAAGAATTAAAGGTCCACAAATAAAACCAATTACCAATCCAACAGCAGCAACTATATTCATTATTGTCATATAGAAAAGAAGAATTTTTCCTTTAGATATGCCTAAAGCTTTCATTGTTCCAATTTGTGTTCTTTCTCTTAATATTAACTGAGCAATAGTAGTCAAAACTATCAATATTGCAACAATAAAGAAAATAACAGGAAATACATATGTTAATTGTTTTGCTTGTTTAATATCGTTAGTAACACTAGCAATACTACTATTAGTTTCTCTATCAAAAACAGCTAATAAATTATTATTTTCTTTTCTTTTAAAATATGAAGAAATTTGATTAGTAATTAGAGTAACATCAAGCTCAGAATCAACTTTTAACACTATTTGGTTATAAAGATGTGTAAGTAACTCTTCAATCATCGAATTTGTTTTATGATTTATTGCATAAGTTATATCGCTCGAGACTAACATCATAATTTGATCAAGAGTTTGACTGTTGCTCTCATCACTAAGAATATTAATTACTTCATCTAATAGCAAAACCACAATAGCGTTGTTGGCATATGCTTCTTTATAGTCATTTAAAGTTTCAATAATATTTGCGCTACTAATATTATCAAAAATGTCTTCTGTTATTGTAGAAAGTAACATTCTAGAACTTAATAAATAATACGATGAAGAAAACTGCCCGTTATCAACATTTTCAGGATGTTCCATTATTCCATTAATTTGTATATTAAATGTTATTGTATCTTCACTTAAATAGTTGTTAATAGAATTTGATAAAAGTTCCTGAATAAGCGGCACATCAGATAACAAAATAGACTTAAGTAAACCATATGTTGTATCAGAAACTTCCAAATTATCTAATAAAGATGTAACAAGCAATTCAATTGTTTCCTCATTACTTACGACTTGTAAAGCTGTGCTTTTTAAAGTAGATGTTTCAAAAGTTACTGGTAAAAAATCCCCTAAACTAATTGTTTTCCCTGTAGAATCCTTATATTTTTGTGCTAATGTTTCATCTATAAAGAAGAAATTATTATCATTATAGTCATTAGAACTATATTCAGATGGTTTATTAATTGTTGGGAAAGACTCACTAATTAAGCCGTACGTACTAAAACTAAAAATTTCTGAAGGTATGTATAATCTAGTTTCACTTGAAGAATTCTCTCCACCAATAGATTCAACATACAATAAATCCTCATCCATTTCATTAAAATCATTTAATATAGGATTCACAGTAACCCAAATGTCACTCAAGTTTCCGTTTATAAAAACTTGATTTACTCTTTTTTCAAAGCCCTCAGCATTAGCTTCAAGACCTATATAAAGTGTACAAGAAATAGCGATAATAAAAATAATAGAAATAAATTGCTTTATATTTCTAAAAATATCTCTAATGCACTTTTTAAATAACGATTTAGCCAATCTCATAAACTACCACTTAATATCATCAACAGTTTTAGGATTTTTAATTATCAAATTGCTAACAACTTTGCCATCTTGAATCTCGATTATACGGTCAGCAACAACAGTCAAAGCTCTATTATGAGTAACAATTATTACTGTTTTACCTTCTTGCTTAGCAACTTTATATAATAAATTTAAAATAGAGGCTCCTGTTTTACTATCAAGCGCTCCTGTTGGTTCATCACAAAGTAATAATGTAGGATTTTTAACTAAAGCTCTAGCAATTGCTACACGTTGTTGTTCCCTGCCTGATAATTGACTTGGGAAATTTTTAGCTCTATCTTTTAATCCAACAAGTTCTAGCATTTTTGCTGCATCATAATGCTTTTCAACTAATGCGGATGCAATATAAACATTCTCATATGCGGTCAAAGAAGGCATTAGATTATAAAACTGGAAAACAAAACCTATATCATTTCTTCTAAATTTAGCGAGTTCCTTCTCGTTCATTTTTGTTACATCTTTGCCATCAAGAATGTATTTTCCACCTGTAGCTTTATCCATACCACCAAGAATATTTAATAAGGTCGATTTGCCTGCTCCGCTAGGCCCTAAAATAAAAACTAGTTCTCCTTTTCGAATTGAAAAAGTTGCACCTTTTAAAGCAGTAATTTCAGCTTCATTTTTCTTGGCGTTGCCATAAACTTTAGAAATATTTTCTATAATTAGTTGTCTTTCTTCTTCCATATCTCAACCTCACAATAAAGGAACAATAATTCTTAAAAATGCCCATAATAACTTAGTTCTAAATGGCTTATTTAGATAATCAGTTGCAAGTTGCCTCTTACCTTTTCTTGTCATTTCTTCTAAGTCATCTCGCATATTTTGAATAACAGGAGAATCTGCAATAAAAACACAATTTTCAAAGTGCAAATAAAAGCTTCTAAAATCAAAGTTGCATGTTCCTGTTAAGGCAATCTCATCATCACATACCATCATTTTAGTATGGTTAAATCCTGGTGTATATTCATATATTTTTACACCACTAGCTAAAAGTTTTGCATAATAACTGCGTGTGGCACAATAGACCATTTTTTTATCTGGGATACCAGGAGTAACAATTCGAACATCAACTCCACTTTTTGCAGCATTTTGCAAAGCTGTAATCAATTCACTGTCTGGAATCAAATATGGAGTTGATAAATAGCAATATTTTCTTGACCTACTAATCATTGCTAGATAAACATCTCTACACGTATTTTCTCCATCAAACGGCACTTCACCAAATGCTTGATAGTATCCTGCTAATGGGGTAAATTTTTCTGTTAAATCCTTATTATATTCATAATGAAATTGTTTAGGATCTTCATCTTTATTTTCAAATCTGCTATTTAAAGCCCAAGAGCTTAGGAATACATTTGTAAGGCCATTAACAGCCTCACCTTTAAACATAATTATATTATCTTTCCACTGACCAAATCTTTCTACTTTATTAATATATTCATCAGCAAGGTTACATCCCCCCGTAAAACCAACGCAGCCATCAATTACCAAAATCTTTCTATGATCACGCATGTTTTGTCTAATATCAACTATTGGCCTTACTCGATTGAAAACTAAACATTTAATACCATCGGCTCTAACCGTTTTATAAAAATATTTATCAATTTTAGCGACGCTACCAAAATCATCATAAATAAAACGTACTTCAACGCCCTCTTTTACTTTTTGCTTTAAGATTTCATAGATAGTGTCAAAAAATTCACCGCTCTCAATAATGAAATATTCAATAAAAATGAATTTCTTTGCTTTTTTAAGTTCAGACACCATTTTTGGAAATCCTAACTCACCTAATTTAAAGTATTCACAATAAGTATTTTGATACACTCCACTAAGCGCACTTCGATAAATATAACGTGAAATTGAATATGCGTTTTTATCTTCCTCTTTTAATTGATTTAATACTTTAGATGTATCATCAACACTTTGTCTTAATTGAAGATTTATTTTGCTTAGTCTTCTTCTTTTTAATCTTTGGGTAGTTACTTTTTGAGCAAAAAGTAAATACAAAAAAGCACCTGCATAAGGCAAGCACAAAAGAACTGTCAACCAACTAACTTTAAAATCGACTTGGACATCACTATTAGCTATAAATATTCCACAACACAAATCTAAAGCCAAAAGTATACCTAAAGAAATGTAAATTGAAATAGTGAACGCACTACCAACTGCAACCAAAGTTAAAGGCACTACTATTATTAAGGTTCCAAGAAAAAAAGCTAAAACAGATATTAAAAGTCTAACAGGTGAATTTTTCTTTACTTTTCTTAAAACCTTTTCTTTTTTCTTCATGAAATAATTATAACAATAGTTTTTTTTAAAATGTTAAAAAATAACCTTTTTTAACTAAAAAAGAACTAAAACTATAAATTTTTAAGGTAATCGTAAAACTCATCAAAACTATCTATAACTTTAGCATTAGTAGTTTGAAGGAGAGCTTTTGAATTGTGCCCTTTCGAAAATAATATTGGCTTAAGTTCTAATTCATTAGCCACTTCATAATCATGTAATGTATCTCCAATCATTATAGATTCATCGACATTAATATTATGGTTTTTGATAAATAACTTTCCGTATTCAATTTTTCCAAGAGCAGCGATATTATTACTAGCACTAAAGCCATCAAAATATTCAAGTATTCCTAATTGCTTTAATTGATTAATAAGAATGCTTTCTTCAGAAGCGGTTAAAATGTATAAATTATAGCCATCTTTTTTTAACTTTTTAAGAAGTTCTTCGATTCCTTCATGTAAACAAGTTTCTTGCTTTTCACGAGACAAATATTTACTAAAAAACTTCTCTGAAATACGATGATAATTTTCTCCGGAGATGTCAAATCCGACCAATTTATAATAATTTTTTACAGGAAAACAAAAATTATTAAGGTAAAAATCTTTAGTAACGGGCGCGAGGCCTTCTTCTTTTATCATCTCATCTTCAATATCAAAACAAAGATCAGTATCATCTAAAATGGTCCCGTTGAAATCAAAAAATATATTTTTAATCATTAGCGTGAACCCATCGCTTTCTCAATATCATCAATCTCTTTAATAATTGAACCACTTAAACAATAACTTCCATCTTCCGTAACTAATATATCATCTTCGATTCTTACACCGATTCCTAATTCCTTAAAATATAATCCAGGTTCGTCTGTAATAATATTGCCAGGAACTAATGGAAGGTCTCTATTAGCAGGATCGTGTGTATCCAACCCTAGATGGTGTCCAATTGAATGGAAATAATACTTACGAATTTCAGACTCATTACTCATTAATCCTTCTTCGACGCAGCGTCTAGCCATAAAGTTTGTAGCTATATCGTTTAATTCTTTTATTGTGATTCCAGGCTTAATAGAATCAATTATTAATTTGTTACATGCTAAAACAATGCCGTAAATTTTCTTTTGTAAATCAGTAAATCTTCCATTTGCAGGATATGTTCTAGAAATATCGGCGCAATATAAATTGTTTTGACTACCTAAATCAAATAAAACAAGGTCTCCGTCCTTAATCTTTGCTACAGGAGTTGGATAATGCAAGCATGTTGCATTAACACCACTGGCACAAATTGTTGAGAAACTTAATTCACTATTATCGTAGTCTTGAATCGTGTAATAAAATAAACTTGATAATTGATATTCATAAAGACCAGGTCTAATTTTCTTAAGAATATTTTTTAAGCCAATGTTAGTTTTATTAATCGCTTCTTTTAATTCGGCTATTTCATCTTTACTTTTAACCATTCTTAGACTAATGATTCTATTGTAAATATCCTTAGCTTCAAGCCGAGGATAATTCATTAATAAAACATCTTTAGCTTCCTCGATGGTCTTAAATCCATCAATTAGATTCTCAGGTTCTAAATCAAAGTATATGGTTGAAATCTTTGCAAAAGCGCTATCTTTTTTGCAAATTAATAAGTCTAATTCGCTTTCAAAAACATTTAAATACATTACATTATCGATACCACTTAAATCACGAGCTTCATTTGGTCTTAATCTTTTCCCGGTCCATTTTTCTTTAACTTCATCGTATTCGCTAATGAATAAATATTCTTTAATTATGCCATCTTGTTTTGCGACTAATAAAATTGAACCTTCTTGTTTAATATTCGTTAGATAATAAAAATTTCTATTTACAACAAATGGATATGTTTCATCAGCACTTCTTTTTTTACTTACTCCAGCATAAAGAATTAGGATTGAATTATCCTCAAGTGACTCATATAATTTCTCTCTTCGAGAAGCAATTTCCTTAACTTCAATCATATTATTTCTCCAATACTTTTACCACACTATCGATTTCTGGCATTAAATCTACAATACTTTCTGTATCTCCTTCATCAATGAGTGCTGCAACACTTTGACGAATTGGTAATCTTGTTAACGCTTTTAATCCTGTTTCAGCAGCAAACTCATCTAATCTTGATTTGCCATAAATATCGATATGTTCACCACATTTTGGACATTCAACGTAACTCATATTTTCAACTACGCCCAAAATAGGTATATTCATCATTTTAGCCATGTTAATTGCTTTTTTAACGATTAAAGAAACTAGATCTTGTGGGGATGTAACAACAATAATTCCATCTAATGGAATAGATTGGAAGGTAGTCAAAGTTACATCGCTTGTTCCAGGTGGCATATCAATTAATAAATACTCTAATTCGCCCCAAGCAACCTCTGTATAGAACTGTTTTAATAATGAGGATACTAGTCCACCACGCCAAATAATAGGGTCTTCTTCATGCTCTAATAAAAGATTTGAAGAAATAATTTTTATACCACTTAATGTTTCGGCAGGAATAATGTGTTGAAAATCATTTCCATATGCACTTTGATGAATATTAAAGGAATTTGGAATTGATGGACCAACAATGTCACCATCCAAAATTCCAACTTTATGTCCGTTTTTATTTAGTTTAGCAGCTAACAAAGAGGTAACAAATGATTTACCAACACCTCCCTTACCACTAACAACAGCTATCGTTTTCTTTATTTTTGTCTCATTATTAGGCTTAACCTTCTCTATTCTATCGTGGCAGCCTTCTACTCCACATGTTTCACAGTTATGTGTACAACCTTCACTCATTTTTATATATCCTTTCCGTATAAATACTCTATTTTCCCAATTACATCGATTTTTCCATAGAACATAGAATTCAAATCATCTTTAAATTCTAGAGGTGTTAAAAAATCTAATGATATTCTATCATTAAATGACTGTTTCATAATAATAAAACACTGCTTATTTAGGAAACTAAGAAATTTTTGATATGTGTCAATATCAATTTGTACTCTCCATTTATACATTTTATGTAACTCTTGTTTCTTAGCTAAATTAATCACCTCTTTAGCACTAGCTAAATATGTTCTTAAAAGGCGACCACTTCCTAGCAAAGTTCCACCAAAATATCTAACTACAATAAGCAATGTAAACTTTAACTTATTAACTTCTAATTGACTTAAAATTGGTTTACCAGCTGTTCCTTGAGGCTCACCATCATCACTATATTTTTCCGCTTTGTCTAAAATGTATGCATAACAATAATGTCTAGCTTTTGGATACTCTTTTTTTACTTCTTCTAATACTTTTGAGATATCATCTTCTGTTTTTACAGGGCAAATAATAGAGATAAATTTTGATTTATCCACTTCTATTTCATTAATCTTTCTTTCTTTAATCGTTAAAATTGTTTCCATTTTGCTATTTTATTATATAATAATAAAATCATGAAAGAAAAAATTAAGTGCAAGAAATGTGGTCTTTTGATTGATGATGATTTAGAAACCTGCCCTTATTGTGGATATTCACAAAAAGATGACACAGAAACTCATCCAATTGAAAATAAAAATGAAGAAATTAAAGAGGCACCAAATACAAAAAGCCATTCTTTTTTTAGTTTTCCTTCAAGAACTTTGGATATAAGCATAACTAAATCAATTGTTTTATTTTTATTTGGTTTAATAGGATTAAAATTTATAGGGTTACTATTTGAATTAATTAGTATAACTACTGGCAATCTTTATTTTATTAATAACCTTGAAGCGAGTGCTGCAATTAACTTTTCATGTTACGCAATCCTTTTTGGTGCTTTTCTCATTATATTAAATTTTGATTTAGACAAATTTTTTAAATCATTTAAAAGTAAAACTCTAGCACTTGATGGCATAGGCTTTGGATTCTTCTTAATGATAGTCTCAAGTGCTGTAACCTTATTATTTAAATTTTTCGATACCTCAACCGGATCAAACGCAAACGAGCAAGGTGTTGATGCAATTACTGATATTTATCCTGTTCTTTCATTGCTTATTTTTGGAATAATAGGTCCAATTTGCGAAGAATTGACTTATAGAGCTGGATTATTCACTGCTATAAAAAAGTACAATAGAACAGCTGCCTATATTGTGACTGCTATAATATTTGGCTTAATTCACTTCGACTTTGGAAGTATTGGTGGCGAAAGTTTTGTAAGTGAGCTTATTAATATTCCAAGTTATATAGTTAGTGGCTTGCTCCTCTGTTATTTTTATGACTATAAAGGGATTGGAGTAAGCACAGTTGCTCATGTCACCAATAATTTTATTGCTATATTAGTTCAAATTTTGAGTTCTGCTTTATTATGAAAAGAATATTAACTCACTTTGATTTGAAATTAATTGCAGTAATTTCAATGACATTAGACCATATAGGAAGAATGATTCTTTTGTTTTTTCCTACAAATGAAAGTTTAAGCATCTTAAGTTATATTCTTACTATTTTTGGAAGACTAGCTTTTCCAATATTTTTATTCTTAGTAATCGAAGGATTTTATCATACTAAAAATATTAAACTCTATTTTCTTAGGTTGGGCATAATGGCTCTAATCGTTTATCTAGGTTTACTTACATTGTCCTTAGTCTCTATAGATTCATTAAATATTGAGCCGTTAAAAATTGGAAATATATTTATCGATCTAATTCTTGCTTTGTTATTTGTATACTTAATAAATAAAAAGGGGCGGCTATATAAATTGCTTTTAATTCCTTTAATAGGATACTTTGTTATATTTTTATTATTACAAATAAATATATTTTCAATAAATAATAGCTTATTAAAAGCTTTGGTTTCAGGATTAGCTCCACAATATTCTTTTGTAACTCCTCTATTACTTGTTATATTTTTTGTAATCACTTTTTCATATAATTTTTATGACATTAAAAAACTAAATATTGTTGATAAAAATGATTTAAATTACGCATATACTCCTAGTGTTATTAAAAGAGAATACATTTACTCTTTTGCTGTTATCATTTTAATTCTTATTTTATACGCATTAACCTATGTTGAGGGATTAAATTTAAATACTGATTTGGCTTTGAATACCTATTTTATTTTCGCTATTATTCCTATTATTCTATATAATGGCGGTATCGGTAAAAATAGCAAAATAATTCAGGGTGCATTTTATTTGTATTACCCTATATCTATTTGTATTATCTATTTAGTATTCTATTTAATTAGTTTAATTTAAGGAGGATAAAATATGTTAATTCATTTAGGAAATACAAATCAATTTAAAGAAATCGTCAGTAAGGGTGTCGTTTTAGTCGACTTCTTTGCAACATGGTGTGGACCATGTAGAATGTTAGGACCTGAATTAGAAAAACTTGCTGAAAAAGATCCTACAATTAACGTTGTAAAAATTGATGTTGATGAATTTCAAGAACTTGCTGCAGAATTTAATGTAAGAGCTGTGCCTACACTTGTTTTATTTAAAGATGGCGAAGCTATTACTACTGCTTCTGGCTTTAGACCATTAGCAAGCCTTGAACAATTAGTTGCTTCAGCAAAATAAAAAACTCGCCTCTTTATGATTTAGTTCTAAAATAATTTAGAATTTAAGCCATAGAGGCGAGTTTTATTTATTTCCATACAAAAGCTCTTTATTTAAAAAAGTTGTAATTATTGATATAGGTTTCCCCGCCTCCTACCGAGATATAGATAAGAGGCGAGCAGCACAAAAAGAGTAACTAATCATACTGGAAATTTGAAGAGCACTACTCACTCCAACGGACAATTCGTAAACTTTCGTCTACCTAACTACGCCTTATTTATTAAAAATAAATAATATTGTCATTCCTGCTATCTGTCTATCAATTAGCGCTATAGCAGTTAAACCCATGCTTGTCGACTCTGAGAATTCATTCACGTGCCTAACGACTAGAAATTTCATGATAGGGCGTGAGCGAATAAAGCTTGATCTCCTTTCACTAGTACAACATATGTAATTTATTATTTTTTCTATTTTTTTAAAAATTAAATCATTGCGATTAAAAAATACACAAATAATATTAATGAGGTAATGAGCAAAATTACATTTAAACTCATTCCAAAATTAGAAATGTCTTTGCCTTCTTTGATATCTTTTTTAGAAAAGTGCACTCCTATCGAACTCACTACTATTCCTGCAATAGAAAGAACTAAAGAAACAACACATAAATATAAGTAAACAAAAGATAGGCAAGCAAAAATAAAAGATACAACGCTTAATGCACATCCAACAATTCCACAAATAGTAAATCTATATTTTTTCTTTTCGCTCATACTTATAACTCTAATAAATAGCCTTCTTTTTTCTCTTTATAATGAATATAAATCATATAAATTAAATATATTACAAAAGGTATAGAATAACCACTTAAATTAATCATAGAATCGTTAGCACTTGGCCCTCTTCCTTCACTAACCATTTGAATTACTTCGGTAATAATGGCGATAAAAGCACCAAAAATATAAAGTGCTATAAAACTAAATGTCTTAATCCTTCTATTCCTTCTTAATAGAATTATGGAAAATATACCAAAGACACCCGTAACTAAGAATAATCCAAAATGCCCAATTAATTTCCTTACTAAGTGTTTTACTTCGCTTGAAGTTGGATCAATTGTGACATTTATGTATGTTAAGCTCTCAGCAATTATTTCAGTAATTACATTACTTTGAGCTGTACTAGTTACTCCGTTTGCGCAAGATAAATAGACTATTAAAGCACATAGCCCAAAATAAATAATTAATGTAATTGCGAGTCCAATTCTTCTAAATATCTTCATACTTATATATTAGTTTAATTTATTCAAGTTTACTAAACTTTTTAGGTAAAAAATAAAATGGTCTTATCACATAAAGTTCCTCTTTGGCTTCACTATACTCTAAATTAGGTATGATAAAGAAATATAGGCCAAATACCGCTCCAAAGAAATTAGCACTTAAAACAGGAATTGATTCAGATAATCCATAAAATATTTGGGAAAGCGCTAAAGAAGTTAATAAAATTAAGACCATTGGATTCTTCTTAAAAATTGAAATGGCTTTATAAAAGGAAGTAACAAAAAACATCCCTATAAAGACTACATATACTACTCCACCAATAGCAATATATTCTGCAAATGTATTATGCATATAATATATAAAACCATATGTTCTAGGAGGAATAAGACTTATTCCATATCCTAAGCCGAATAAATAATCACTTACCGTAGCATTTTTAAATACCGTTTCTAAAATAGAAAAACGGTCAGCATCTAGTCCTTTAAAGTAAATATATAAGGCATCTTTTAAATAATATGTGTTGCCTTCATAATCAAATTTAATAGTTTTAAAAACGTAAGCTTCTAAAATTAGAATTAAAAGGACTATTAAAATTATAGATAAGTAAGAAATTCCAATGCTTAATGACTTTTTAAAACATATATAAGTCATTAGAACCATAAACACTGCAAAAAAGACAATTATAGATAATGTTCCAGCTCTACTTTTACTTAAAAATATAAATGGGATAAAAACAATGCTTAAAAAACCAACATAATATTTTTTAGTAACTAGTGCTAAAAATATCATGGCTAAAGCGCCACAATAAACAGTATGACCAAAAACATTACCAATACCATAAAATGATTTAATTAGTTTATCATCTCCATACTCTTTGTCAAACCAAGTAAAATTATTTACTAAGTAAACGTACTTGTCATATTCTACTGATAAAGAGTAGATTATAGAAACTAAAGCATATATTCCTACTAATATTAGTATAATTTCTATAAAAAGTTTAAGGTGTTCAGTTCTTTTATATAAGGCATAAAAGGCATAAATCATTAATAACTCTAGATAAAATGCAAATATCGAATAAACCCTATCATTAATTGAAGGTATATTTGCGTTTTGAAATTCACTTGAATATAAATAAGAATTATCTTTTAAAGCCACAAGTAAAAGCATGTATATAAGCATTACTAATAAAATAGAAATAAAACATATTCCCTTTTTAGATAAGTCTAATAAATTATTTCTATAGGCAATAAAAATAGTAAAGGCATATATCATAGTAATAAAAATAGGAATAATTATTATAGCCCATAATGGTAATGGCGCTCCAAAAACCATAAATGGACCAAATTCCCCAATATTTGCTTCTAAAATTTGTCCATAAACTAAGGTTAAACCTATAGCGACAAAATTTATTGTGAAATATATAATGTCAAAATACTTTCTATAAAAGTTTTCCATACAAAAATGATACGACTATTTCAATAGAATTTCCATTATTCCAAAATAATTGATTACGTTCTATTAAATACCCTCATTTTGACTATGTTAAATAATATATGTTCCTAACAAACTATTATAGATTTAATATTTCGTAAAGATTTTAACAATATAATCCATAAAAAATAAATAAGGTAGCAAAAAAGGCCGTCAATTTAATATGACGACCTTAGAGTGTAACCTAATTAACTTGGATTAAATTTAACGAGACTTTTAATATAACCCTCCCTGCTTGATTTTATAGGGTTATTCTAGTTTTTAGAAGTTTCAAAACCATAAAAATATTTAAAGGTTATTTATTAATGAAGTTAAGAATATTAGGTAATGTTGATATAATATCAAACTTATCGTTATTCTTATGAGATACTAATAAAGTTGGTGCTGATGAAATATGGTATTTATCAACTAAATCCTCTCTTGCTGTTGCATCAATTGTCGTAACTGAAATTCCTTTTTCATGCATAATTCTTAATGCTATTTTACAATTTGGACAAGTTGGTGTTGTAAAGAGAACATATTCATCATCACTTGATAAAGGACTAATAATATCATTTGTTTCTACTTTTACATTTTCATGATGTTCACATTCACAATGTTCTTCATTAATAGCGTGATTGTGTGGTTGGTATTTATTATTCATTACATCGTAGGTTTTACGATCTTTGAATTCTTCAAGCTTTCCATCATTCCAGTTTTGTACAGGTCTATAATATCCAGTAATTCTAGAATAAACTTCTGTTTTCTTTCCACAGTGTGGGCAAGTATAAACTTCACCTTTAATATAACCATGTTCTTTACAAACTGAGTAAGTTGGAGAAATTGTATAGTAAGGTAAACGATAATTATCAGCAATCTTTTTAACTAATGCTGCAGCCGCTCTCCAATCTGGTAATTTTTCTCCAAGGAATGTATGGAAAACAGTACCACTTGTATATAAAGTTTGGAATCTATCTTGAACATCCAAGGCTTCGAAAATATCATCGGTAAAGCCAACTGGTAAATGGCTTGAATTGGTATAGTATGGGGTTCTACCGTTTTCAGTTGCTGTTATAATATCAGGATATTTTTCTTTATCGTGTTTTGCTAATCTATAACTTGTTGATTCAGCTGGAGTAGCTTCTAAGTTATATAAATCACCATATTCTTCTTGATATTTAACAAGTCTATTTCTCATATGATTCAAAACATCTTCAGTAAAGTTTTGAGCATTTTCATGAGTTAAATCAGCTTTAATCCAATTAGCATTTAAACATGTTTCGTTCATTCCAACTAAACCTATAGTAGAGAAATGATTATTAAATGTTCCTAAATAATGTTTTGTATATGGATATAATCCATCATCTAATAATTGAGAAATAACCTTTCTTTTAATTTTTAATGATCTAGCAGCAATATCCATCATGTGGTCTAATCTATCGTAAAACTCTTTCTCGTTTTTTGATAAATAAGCAATACGTGGCATGTTGATTGTAACAACACCAACGGAACCTGTTGATTCACCACTACCAAAGTAGCCACCACTCTTTTTTCTTAATTCTCTTAAATCGAGTCTTAATCTACAACACATGCTTCTAACATCGCTTGGTTGCATATCACTATTAACATAATTTGAGAAATATGGGGTTCCATATTTTGCTGTCATTTCAAATAATAAACGATTGTTTTCTGTATCGCTCCAATCAAAGTCTCTTGTAATTGAGTAGGTTGGGATTGGATATTGGAAACCTCTTCCGTTAGCATCACCTTCAATCATTGTTTCGATAAATGCTTTATTAACCATATCCATTTCTTTTTTGCAATCCTTGTATTTATATGGCATTAATTTACCGCCAACAATACAATTTTGTTCAGCTAAATCGTTTGGAACTGTCCAATCTAAAGTAATATTTGTAAATGGTGCTTGTGTTCCCCATCTAGCAGGAATATTGCATCCATAAACAAAAGATTCGATACATTTTTTAACTTCTTCATAAGTTAAATTATCAGCTTTAACAAAAGGTGCTAAATAGGTATCAAATGATGAGAAAGCTTGAGCTCCTGCCCATTCATTTTGCATAATTCCTAAGAAGTTAACCATTTGATTACATAAAACTGAAAGGTGTTTTGCTGGAGCGCTTGTTATTTTTCCACTTACTCCACCTAATCCTTCTTGAATCAATTGCTTTAAACTCCAACCAGCACAATAGCCACTTAACATACTTAAATCATGTAAATGAATATCAGCATTACGGTGAGCTCTAGCAATTTCTTCATCATAAATTTCACTTAACCAATAATTCGCAGTAATAGCACCACTATTAGATAAAATAAGTCCGCCAATGGAATAAGTTACAGTTGAATTTTCCTTAACTCTCCGGTCTGTTTCTTTAATATAACTATTAACAATCTTTTTGTAGTCAAGAGTAGTATTAATTGTTCTTAATTTTTCGTGATTTTTTCTATACAAAATATAGCTTTTTGCTACATCAGCATAACCAGCTTCCATCAAGACCTCTTCAACTAAATCTTGAATATCCTCAACTGAGATTTTATTATCTTTAATTTTTGAATCAAATCTTGCAGTAACTTGTAAAGCTAACATATCTAATTGTGTTTGATCTGATTCTCTTTCAACGCTCTTAAAAGCTTTACCAATTGCTTTTGAAATCTTTGTTATGTCAAATAAAACTACGCTACCATCTCTTTTTAATACTTTGTACATACTTTTCTCCTACTCTTTTCCTCTTATAAACGCATTAATTCCTAAGGTTTTCAATACATTAAGATAACTATTCATTTCTTCATCGCTTGGTGCATGTAAACCCCTAGTTATGCAAGTGTCGGAATCTTCAAACTTCTGTAAGTAATACTTTGAACAGCCTTGAAGTAATTTCGCAATTGCAACAAAATCACCCACATTATGAAACTCTTTAACAACTGTGGTTCTAAACTCATAAGGAACATTGCCTCTTATTAAAAACTCGATAGAATCCTTAATTTTCGACACATCCACAAATTTAACACCTGTTGTTAAATCATATTTTTCGAATGAATTTTTAATATCCATTGCTACATAATCAATTAAGTTTTGATTAATTAAATCTTTTAATACTTCTGGGTTATAACCATTTGTATCAAGTTTAACTTTTAATCCTAAAACTTTAACTTTTTTGATGAAATCAACTAGCCCTGCGCTTAACGTTGGTTCTCCACCAGTAAAACATACTCCATCAAGTACTTTTTTCCTTTTTTCCAAAAATTTTAATATTTGTTCTTCAGAATATGTTGTTGTTTTTGCTTCAGGTAAGACTAAATCTTTATTTTGGCAAAATGGACATTTAAAGTTACAGCCCTTGAGGAAAATTGTACATGCAACATGGTTAGGAAAATCAAGTAAAGTAAGTTTTTGCAAACCAGATATTACCACAACAATCACCTCTCTTATTGTTATTTTTGACTGCTATTTAATGGTATATGCAAAGCATATTTTTTACAATAAGCTAAAATTAAAAAACTACCAAAATCAAAGTTTTAGTAGTTTTTTAGTAGTTTTAAATTGAGGTATGCTTTTTATTTTGTCACAGTCAAAAACAAAGCTTAAATTTTATAATATATAAAGGTAAACACTTAAGAATTGCAGGATTATTCCAAGGGTTACGAACCAATGGAAAACTGTATGAAACCAAACACTATGATTTTTACCTATTCCATAAAGAATAGAGCCAATAGAAAATGATATTCCACCAAATAAAAGTAACAAAAATCCTTCCATTCCTAGTGCATCAAATAGCTCGATGCAATTAAAAATAATCATCCAGCCAGCGCAAAGATAAATAATCATCGATAAAGCACTATACTTTTTTATATTAATAGAATTCATCGTGATACCTAAAGCAATAAAACTCCAAACTAAAGCGAAAACTAACCAACCACTCCAATTTGTGCCTTCTATTCCCCATAAAGGTAAATCTCTCATCGTAATTAAACAATATGGAGTATATGTTCCAGCGACTAAAAGGAATACAAAATCGTGGTCTAGAACTCTTAATACTCTTTTACCATTATTTTTAGCTAAAGAATGATATATACAACTTATAGTCATACATACAATAATAGAAAAACCATAAATTGAAACAGCAACATAAGCATAAGGATCGTTTTGGGCTATATGAAGTCCATTTGGAGTAAATACACCAGCAATTTTTATAATCATTAAGATTAAGGCAACAATGCCAAAAAGAGCAGTTAATCCATGGCTTATCGAGTTCCATAACTCGTGACGTAATTTATAATCAGGTAATTCAATTTCTTTTACACTCATAATTTCTCCAATCTAGTAATTAATACTAGGACACTTATTATTCTAAACTACATTAATAGAACCTACAATATATATTGATTAAATTTTAGATATTAATGGCTAAAAATTCATTTAAATAGCAGACTTAAGTATGGATTTTTATGCAATTTTTATATATTGCGTTAGACTTTTTTCTTTGATATAATTTTATGGCTATGGAGTAATACCCAAGTGGTGAAGGGGCTTCCCTGCTAAGGAAGTAGATCGGGTAACCGGTGCGTGAGTTCGATCCTCACTTACTCCGCCAATATAAAAAACAAAGTGCTGGTCGAATAAATCAGCACTTTTTTCTTTTTTTGAACTTTTATAGAAGCTATTTACCCCATATAATTGTAAGCGTAAAATATAGACCGTTCGAAATCAAGTTCGGTCTTTTTTAAAGTTTTATTTTCCAAGGTAATAAGTTATCAAGTAGTTCTTTACTGATATTATTTGTAGTACCAAGAATGTTTATAAGTTTTATAAGATAATC
>CASGAD010000032.1 GCA_949299335.1 uncultured bacterium
GCATTCATGCAATTCTTTTTGTGTGCGCATTTTTGTTTAATTTTCTTTTAAAATGACTTATTTAAATATCATTAATGAACTAAACGCAGTTTTGAAATGCAAAAAACTGCATTTGGTCTGGCAAACTGCGCATTTGCTTATCAACCTGCATTTAGTTTGTCAGTTGGCGTATTACTTTAATATTTAAAAGCACACTAAAAAATATTTAATTTTTACGACAAATAAAATTATTAATTGCCGAAATATTCGTTCATTGTATCAAGTAAAAACTCGCTTTCGCAATTTTCTGTTCTAACTTTATCACAAGTTGACTTAAATTCTTCATAAGTACAGGTTGAAACATTACATTTTAGCTCTTCTTTTGAAGTATCAAGTCTAAGTCTAGCCGTATATAACCCCCAGGAAGTATCCCAATATCCAGTTACTGTTGCTTTATAAGTCCATATAGTCCAACCATAACTCATTTCTTTAAAATATTGTAATCCTTCATTCCAATCGTTTTTATCATTAAAGAAAGTAAATTCTCCAACTAAAACAGGTACTTCGTATTGTCGACCTATATTCTTTAATTGATGATAAGCCCAAAATAGGTTGTAAGGTAAATTATCACGATACCGATTATAGAAATGATATTGATATAAAACATTTGTCCAACCATATGTCTTTGGATTTGGTAAATCACTAAAATCCCAGCATCCACAAATTGAAATTATATGATTATCGTTATTTTCTCGGATTGTTTGATATAAAACATTTAAAAAATCCTGGCAAATCTTTGTCGTGTTATCACCATAATTTTCAGTTGGCTCATTTAATAAATCATAAGCTAATATTGTATAAGATAAATCATTTCTTGTAGTTGAATAATGAGTCGAAACAAAGTCCCATAAAGAATTAGTGGCGTTTTTATAAGTTTCATTAGTCCACAATTCAGGATCTTTATTATTAGTTCCACTATGTTCATAACCATTTTGACTTCCTGGAGCTCCATGCAAATCTAAAATAACGTATAAATCATTCTTTTTGCAGTTTTCAATGAACCAATCTAAGTAATAGAAAGCTTCATCCTCATCTTTTAATGAAAAATCGTCATTTAAAATATTTCTCCAATAAAATGGGAGTCTTATCGTATTAAAACCAACATCCTTTATTATTTTAAAGTCATTTTCATTCCACCAAGCATCATAATAATAATCAAGCCATTCATCTAAATTTTCTTTTCCACAATTTGGATTAGTAATTAATCCGTTTAAAAAATCCTCTTGCGAAAATTCAGGGTATTGGATGTTATTATCACCATCTTTTTGATATGACCCATCCTCATTTTTCAAAGGTTCTAAAGCAAAAGGCGATAACCAGCCTTCTTGTAAAAATAAATTACCGGCGTTTATTCCTTTTATTTCAAAAAGATTTCCATCTTTATCATAAATTCCTCTAGTCTCAGCAAAAAATAAATCATTTGTACGACTAGATTTACTCTTAGGTGCTTCTGGTCTATAAGTAATGGTATAACCATATAACGCCCCAAAGGTTGCACCTGCTAAAACGACAACACTTAACACTGCTATTCCAAATATTTTCCTTTTGGACTTTTTAAATTTGCCTATTTTATTCATAATTATCCCTTTATTTCATTGTATACCAAAAATTCTCTTCACTAAATGGTTTAATGACATTATGAGGTTATACTTCTATTTTTTAACACTAATTTTTGTCTTTTTTGGATTAACTAAAGTTCTATCAATAATTAGATTTTTAACTCCACCAGATGTAATATTACACTTTTTTGGTGATTTAATGCTTTCTATTTCATTGAGGACGCTCCCTTTAACAACGCTTAACTCAAAAGCTAAATCTGTATTTTCCATTGTACAATCTTTCAAAATAAGGTTTTTAGTTTCACAAAATGGTTGAGTTCCAATAATTTTGCATCTGACAAGTTTAATGTTTTTTGAATACCAGGCTAAATATTCTCCTTCGATTACTGAATCATAAACTGTTACATTTTTTGAATGCCAAAAAGCATCTTTAGTTTTTAAATATGAATTTTTAATAACAATATTTTTAGAGTATTGAAAGGAATATTTTCCATCCATTTTTAAGTTTTCAATTTTTAAATTTCTGCATTCAAAAAATGGGTACTCTGAATCTAATTCTGTATTATTAATTTTTACTTTTTTACATTTCCAAAAAGCTTCACTAGAATTTATAACTAAATTTTGAATGTTTAAATCAAAACATTCTCTAAATGCTTTTACGCTATAAATAGATGAATTTATGATGTCAAAAATTTTATTGTACCAAAATGGTGCACGAGACTTATCTGTAAATAAAGTATTTTCTACTTTAACATTTTTAGTTCTCCATAAAGGGTATCTTAAATCAAATTTTGAATCTTTAATTTCAATATTGGAAGCATCCTTTAAAGGTGACTCTCCATCTTTTGGCCCACTAAATGTGCAACTAAAAATTTTTGAATTAGAAAGCATATAAAGACTTCTTTCTTCTTCAAAATTTTCATTTTCTATGATTTTAAATTGAGTTTTGCACATTTTTTTATTAATTTCCTAATTTTTTAAAGATAGTCTATTTAAAATTTCTCTAAGATTTCGTTCAGCAATTTTTTGCTCATTAAGTGATTTAGCACTAGAAAGTTCGTTACGAAGAATATCTTCTTGACGTTTTAATTTAATTACATCCACTTCATCCGAAGAACAAATAGAATTCAAGATTAAAATAGCACTATTACTAGTTTCATCAAAACGAATTGCTCCTCCACCAACAGCAAACTTTTCATCATTACCATCTTTATTAATATTTAAAAGAGATATTTCTACATTAGCTAAATACTCTGTATGGTTAGGTAAAATCGTTACTTCGCCATTATCAGTTACAACAGTTATACTAGAAACTTCTTCTTCATCGTAAACTTTTTCTGGAGTCACTATTTTTAAAGTAAGGTATTTATTTATCATTTTGAAGTTTCACCTTCTAAAGTTTTCGCTTTCTCAATTGCTTCATCAAAAGTTCCTACATATAAGAAAGCATTTTCAGGTAAATCATCTCCTTCACCATTTAAAATTCTATCAAAAGAATCAATTGTATCAGCCAGTTTAACATATTTTCCTTTAATGCCTAAAAATGGTTCACCAACAAAGAATGGTTGAGAAAGGAAATTTCTAATACGTCTAGCACGATTAACAACTAATTTATCATTTTCACTTAATTCATCAATGCCTAAAATAGCGATTACATCTTGTAATTCTTTATATCTTTGTAATGTTGATTGAATTTTTCTTGCTACTTCATAATGTTTTTGACCAACAATATTAGGATCTAATATGGTCGATGAAGAAGCTAATGGATCAACTGCTGGATAAATTCCTAAAGCAGCAGTATTTCTATCAAGAACAGTTTTTGCATCTAAATGAGCAAAGGTTGTTGCAGGAGCTGGGTCAGTCAAGTCATCTGCTGGAACATAGACAGCTTGAATAGATGTAATAGAACCATCTCTAGTGGAAGCAATTCTTTCTTGTAATTCACCCATTTCATTTGCTAGAGTTGGTTGATATCCAACAGCACTTGGCATTCTTCCTAATAAAGCACTGACTTCACTACCTGCTTGAGTAAATCTAAAAATGTTATCAATAAATAATAAAACATCTTGGTGTCCAACATCTCTAAACCATTCAGCCATAGCCAAAGCACTCAATGGAGCGTGCATTCTTACTCCTGGAGACTCGTTCATTTGTCCAAAAACCAAAGCAGTATTTGACAAAACTCCACTTTCCTTCATTTCTCTATATAAATCATTGCCTTCTCTACTTCTTTCACCTACTCCAGCAAAAATTGAAGTACCATGTTTTTCAGTAGCAATATTATGAATTAATTCTTGGATTAAAGTTGTTTTCCCAACACCTGCTCCTCCAAATAATCCAACTTTACCACCCTTAACATATGGACATAATAAATCTAAAACCTTAATTCCAGTTTCAAAAATTTGGATTGTATTTGGTTGATCAGCAAATGATGGTGGATCATTATAAATAGAAGCGTATTCTTTTCCTTTAAAATCACCTAATCTATCAATTGGCTTCCCAACAACATTAAACATTCTTCCTAAAACTTCATTTCCAACAGGAACTTTAATTGGCCCATGAGTGTTTACTACGATCAGGCCTTTTCTTATACCTTCAGTTGGCCCCATAGCGATAGTTCTAACTGTATCGTGACCAATGTCTTGAGCAACTTCTAAAATAAGCTCACTTTCAACACCCATGTGAACTAACTTAACTTTTAATGCTGTTCTAATTGAAGGAGTTAATCCGATATCAAAACGAACATCAATTACAGGTCCAATTGCTTGAACAACATATCCGGTATTAGCTTCTTTTAACTTAGCATCATATGTATATTGTTTTATCATATTCAACTCCTCCTTATATAAAGTTCAAATTAGAACCACTTCCACTACCATTAGTAACTTCAGTCATTTCCTCTGTAATTCTTTGCTGTCTTACTTTGTTATATTCTAAAATTAAATCATATAGTAATTTATTTGCACTAGTAGTTGCATTTTCCATAGAATTCTTTCTGTTAGTTTGTTCGCAAAGTAAACTTTCTAATAAATAGCGATAAATTAAGGCATCTAGATAATGAGGAACAATTAAATCAGCAACCTTATCACTTGTTCCTTCAAATAAAGGTTCTTTAGTTACTTCATTACTGACTTCATAACTAAGTGGCAATAGTTTTTCGCAAACTGCCTTAGTTTCCATTGCGTTAATAAATTTAGTATAAATTATATCTATTTCAGAATATGTTTCATCTCTATATAACTTATCTAAATAATGTCTAAAGGCATTTACTCTTTCAAATGAAAGAGAATCTAAAATGTGCAAATAATCTAAGTAAGCTTTATGAACTTTATTTTTTAGACTTCGATAGCCTCTTTCTCCAATAAAAACTACATCATCATTTGAGGATATGTTTTCTTTAGCTATTTTTTCCAAATTATAATAATAACCTCCACAAAGTCCTAATGTTGAAGTCACAAAAATAAATAACTTTTTATTGCCGGGATTTTGAGTTAAACATGTAGGCAATTTTGATTGAGAATAATGATTATACTTCAAACAGATTCTCATAGCTTTTTTTAATTGCGTTACATATTCCAAATTCCCATCGTAAAGAGTTTTAAGCTTGGTATATTTACTGGAAGCAATTAGCTTCATAACCTTAGTTATTTTTCTAATTGATTCAACTGCTTGAATTCTATTTTTGATAATTAATGGGGATTCTGCCATCTTTTATTCTCTTTCTACGCTTTCAAAATTAACTTTTATTGATTTAACAAACTCAAGAACCTTCTCTTGCGCATCTTTATCAAAGGTATCTAGTTTATCAATTGCTAAATAAATATTAGGATCTTGGGCTTGAATTGTATTATAAAGCAATTTCATAATCGGATGGACATTTTCAATTTTTACATCATCTAAAATGCCACTTTGGCTCACAAAAATTTCCACAGCTTCTCTAGATGTTTCATATGGTCTATATTGTTTTTGCTTTAAAGTTTCTAAAAGTATTGCTCCGTGAGATAAAACCTTTTTAGTCGTTTTGTCTAAATCACTTCCAAATCTAGAAAAATCTAACATTTCACGATAATTTGCTAAAGCCATACGTAAATTTTTACTAACTTGTTTCATGACCTTAGTTTGGGCAGCGCTTCCGACACGAGATACACTTAAATTTGAATCAATAGCAGGTCTTTGACCAGCATTAAACATATCTGTATTTAAAAATAATTGACCATCAGTAATAGATATTATATTTGTTGGAATATACGCACTAATATCGCCAGCTAATGTTTCAACAATAGGTAAGGCTGTAATTGAACCGCCACCAAGTTCATCAGATAATTTACAACTTCTTTCTAATAATCTAGAATGCAAATAAAAAATGTCTCCTGGATAAGCTTCTCTTCCTGGTGATCTTCTTAATAAAAGTAAAAGTGTTCTATAAGCAACCGCATGTTTGCTTAAATCATCAAAGACCACTAAAACATCTTTACCTTGATGCATCCAATATTCTGCAATAGAAATAGCAGAATATGGTGCGATATATTGCATTGAACAAGCTTCGCTAGCCCCTGAGCTAACAATTGTAGTGTAATTTAATGAATCAGTTCTTTTTAATCTATCAACTATATGTGCTAATGAGGAATTCTTCTGTCCGATTGAACAATATACGCAATATACATTTTTACCTTTTTGATTAATAATTGTGTCGATTGCAAGAGCTGTTTTGCCAGTTTGTCGATCCCCAATTATTAGTTCTCTTTGCCCTTTTCCTATTGGAATCATTGAGTCAATTGCTTTAATTCCAGTTTCTAAAGGTTGGTTAATTCCTTGACGGTCCATGATTTGAGGAGCAACAAGTTCTACAGGGCGAACTTCTTTATAAATAATTTTCCCTTTTCCATCAATTGGTTGGCCTAAAGCATTAACCACTCTACCTAATAATTCATCACCAACCGGAACAGAGACAACTCTATTAGTCCTATGACAAATATCGCCTTCTTTAATCTCGGCATCTCCTTCAAAAATAGCTACACCTAAACTATCTTCTTCAATATTCATGACAATACCAAAAGTATTTTGAGGAAATTCAATAAGTTCCCCATACATTGCTTCATCTAATCCATAGATAGTAGCAATATTATCTCCAACAGAAACTACTTGACCAACAGAGGCGGTATCAATTTTATGATCGAATTTATCAATTTCATCTTTAATAATTTCTGACAAAGAATTTAAATTCATCTTTTCATTCATTTGTTTCACCCTCCGTTTTAGTTATATTTTTTATTAAGTTGTTACGAACATTTTCGAGTTTAGAACTTACAGAATATTCATATACAACACCATCTAAAACTACTTTTGCTCCGCCAATAAGGCTTTCATCTCTTCTTTCTTTTAATATAACTTTTTTATCTAATTTCCTACTAAAAGCCTCTGAAATTCTAAATAATTGATCATCAGTTAATTTAAAAGGTGTATAAATTTTACCTTCAAGAATGTTAGCATCCTTATCAGCTAATCTATTAAAAATCTTCCTTATTTTTTCAATATCAGAAATGAGTCCTTTAGTAATTAAAATTTTAATAAAAGCTAACATTCCAGGAATAAAGACTTTTCCAAAAATATTATCTAATGATGCACATTTATCTTTATAATCGACAAAAGGTGATTTTAAAAATTTGAAGTAAGAATCGTTAACTTCTAAATTCCGCACAAAAAATTTTAAGTCTTCCCTATATGCTGGAACGGCTTTATGTTCAATCGCGCTACGATAAAATCCTTCAGCAACCTTACTTAATAGTGCATCCTTAGTCATACTTATTTATCTAAACAATCGATGAATTCATTAATTAATCGATCGTTGTCCTCTACTTTAATTTCACGTTTTAATATTTCTTTAGAAGTATTAATAGCAGCATCAACTACTTGCGTCTTAGCTTCTTTAATCATTTTTTCACGTTCAGCTTCAATATCTTTATGAGCTTGTTGCCTTTGCGCTTCGATACTTTTTGCTAGCTCTTTCTCAAGATTTTGACTCTTTGTTTCAGCTGTAATTTGCGCATCTTGAATAATTTGACCAGCTTTCTTTTGACTTTGAAAAACGATTTCATTAGCTTTCTTCAATTGCTCAGTAGCCTCATCATTTTTCTTTTTACTTTCATCTATATTATTTTTAATATAATCGGCTCTAGCTTGAAGTTTCTTTTTTAAAGGTTTATAAGCTAAAAATATAAAAACAACAACAGTAATTACAAAAAGTAAAAGTTGCATTAACGTAATATAAAGATTAGGCAACATGTTATTTAAGGTCGTGACAAAACGATCACTAATAGCTGATGTATCACAGCTTGTTAATGACAATAATGCAACTAAAGAAATAAAAGTGAAAAATATTTTATTCTTTTTAACCATAATAAAGCCTTAGGCAACAACAAATGCCATTAAGATAGCAACAACTAATATATAAATAGCAACGGTTTCAATTAAAGCAACACCAACAATCATGGTTGTTCTAACGTCTTTTGCTGCGCTTGGATTTCTACCAATTGCATCCATAGCTTTAGAAACAGACCATCCTTCACCTAATGCTGCAAGTCCCATGCCAATACAAGCAATTCCTAAACCAATAAAATTCATATTTTTTCCTCCATTCTTTTTTTATCTTTAAGAAGTTTTTTCTCTAATCTTCTTTTTTCTTTAAGTTCTTTATGTTTTTCATGTTCCATTTTTTCATTAGCCAAATCTTCTGCCGAAACATATTCATTTGAAATATTTATCATAGTGAGCATTGCAAAAACTGCTAATTGAATCAATCCATCGAATAAATCGAAATATAAATGAGCAAATGGTGCTAATAATGGGGTTAATGCAAGTCCAGTAAGACTCCCATCTGGCGGCAAAGCCGTACCTAAACCTACATAAATCAATGTAATAATACAATACCCTGCAAGTGCATTGCCAAATAAACGTAATGTCAAAGAAAGAACACTTGACCACATCGTTATTAAATTAATTGGCAAAAATAGTGGCATTGGTTCGATATACCTTTCAAAATATTTCCACTTTTTATATTTAATAGCTGTAAAGTGAGTTAAAAAGAAAGTCACAAGAGCTATTGATAAAGGCATTGCTAAATTTGTAAATGGATTAGGAATTGGCTCAAGATACCAACTTGAATTAGATTGCATAAAGTTTGGAATCCCAATCATTCCAATAAAAAATCCAAATAAAATATATAATCCTAATGTAATAATGTATCCGCCATAATTCTTAAAAACTGGACCCATTAAATCCATTACTTGTTTATCAGCAAAATCAACAATTATTTCGACAATATGAATAAATCCATGTGGTTTTTCTAATGGATCGTATTTTTTAACTTTAAAATATATAACTATGCTTAAAATTATTATAGCTAACATAGCTATAACACTTGATATAAATTCTGGTGGGAGGTTATCCCACGTAAGAGGTTCGATTACTTTACCAAAATCCATCAGAAGCACTCCTTTGATAAATCTTAATTAAATTCTTATTGTCTTAAGAAGTCAAGTGATAAACATTCTTTTACATAAGTAAAAAAGTTTGTATTTCATTAAAAGTCAATTTCGTCAGGATTTTTATATTTTTTTCCAGTAACAACTTTTTTTAATCTTTTAATGTCCTCAGTTGATAACTTAAAATCAGTATAATTCAAGTTTTCCTCAATTCTTGAAGGAGTCTTCGATTTAACTAACGGAATAGCTCCTATATCAATAATAAATCTTATTAATATATGAACTGGACTTTTATTATATTTATTAGCTAAGTCTAAAACTACTTCATTATTTAATAAGTCACCTCTCCCGAGTGGTGACCACGCCTCTATGATAATATTATTTTCATTCATGAAACTTAAAAAATCATCATCAATAAGTCCAGGGTGAAGCTCAATTTGATTAACCATTGGAGCTATCTCACTATTTTCCATTAAATTTAATAAATGATGTTTTAAAAAATTACTTACTCCAATTGATTTAGCTTTCCCATCTTTATAGCATTTAATAAGCCCTTTCCATGTATCCAAATTTATAGCATCGCTTTGATTAGGGAATTGTTTTTCGTTAGCAGGCCAATGGATTAAAAGCAAATCTACATAATCTAGGTCAAGTTTTTTTAAAGACTCATCAAGTGAAGCAATTGCATTAGTATAACCTCTAGATGTATTCCATACTTTTGTCGTGATAAATAATTTTTTTCTATCAATTCCACTATCTTTTATTGCTCTGCCAACTTCTTCTTCGTTACCATAAAAACTTGCTGTATCGATATGTCTATAACCGCTTTTTAAGGCAGTTAAAACGCCATTATAGCAATCTTCACCTTTAATTAAATACGTTCCATAACCAATTTCTGGGATGAATTCTCCAGACATAAGTCTAAGTTTTCTTAAAGCCATAAATTTACCTCTTTGCTAATATTATAACTCAATAGGCAAAAAGAAAAAACCCAGCGATTTGCTGGGTTTTATTATTTAATATCGATATATTCGACTTCCTTACGCTCTTCTTTTTTTGGTTTAATAATATCGATTTTTAAGACACCATTATCAAGTGCGGCGCTTATATCACTTTGCTTAATATCATCACCTACAAAGTAAGAACGTTTATATGTTCCAAAGAATCTCTCTTTATGAATGACTTTTCCTTCATCATCTTTTTCAACATTATCATTTTTCTTTTCAATAGTTACATTTAAATACCCTTCTTTTAAAGAAACTTTAATGCCTTCTTTTTTAACAGCTGGGACTTCAATGCTTAATTTATAAGCATCTTTAGTCTCTACGATATCAGTTTTCATAAAAGAACTTTTTCTTTCATCAACAAATGGAAAATCAAATAAATCATAAAATGGATCAAAATTATTTCTTGAAATTATATTACTCATAATAAGTACCTCCAATAATCTTTAGCACTCTCACTTCTTAAGTGCTAACTATATTCTAGTTCTTTTTAGCACTCTGTCAAGTAGTCTGCTAAGGTTTAAGGTTTATTTTAGTTTACTCATCTAAGTCATGATTTTGTTTTAATTCTTTCTCTTTTTTAAGCAATTCATCCTCAATCTTTTTATTTATTAAATCAGTATTTTTATTTAACTTTATGAAATTTCCTTTTTTAAGTAAATAAATTCCATAGATAAAAACAATTATAAAAACAATTGTAACGCCAAATGAAATCCAACCCATAAAACTATATTCAGGGACTAAAGATGGCAATAATAAAAATATAAAAATGATAAGTGCGCTACTTATGCAAAGAATACTTCCAAATAAATAATATAAAAAAGGGTTTTTCATACATCTAATTTTATTTTATTTTTCTATACAAGTAATTATAAATCCTCGTTTAATTAAAAATCGACTCATCTATACTAAAAAGTTCAAACATTCAATCGTAAGCGTAAAATATAGACCGTTCGAAATCAAGTTCGGTCTTTTTTAAAGTTTTATTTTCCAAGGTAATAAGTTATCAAGTAGTTCTTTACTGATATTATTTGTAGTACCAAGAATGTTTATAAGTTTTATAAGATAATCA
>CASGAD010000033.1 GCA_949299335.1 uncultured bacterium
TGCCCTGTCTCACGTAGCTCGTAAACTAGTAAGACTCATTTATAAGTTAGAAACAAGCCATACTTGTTTCAACCCTAATAATTCAAAGTAATTTTTAGTAGCAAATAATTACTTTGCAACCTAATTTAGAAAGTTCTGCACCAAGAACTCTTTTTGTCATATAAATAATTTTTTCCTTGATTTCTAATAGTTAATTACGTATTTAATGAAATAGACTGCGCTAATGATGAGGATAAGTTAGTTATTTCGCTAATATTTTATAATTACGTCTTGGCGAAAAACGACATTCCAACCTCTAAGTTTATGTCTGCTGATTTTGATTTGTACTTAGAGAAAAAGGAAAAATATTTAAAAGGGAACAAAATTTATTTATATGAATTCTTTTTAGAGTTAATTGAAAACGGAAAAGTTCAAGACAAAAGTTATTATCAAAATTTAAGAGATATATCAATAAAAGAAATTTATCAAGCTTTAAAAGAAGATGAAGAATATTTAAAGAATAATTTTGAAATAAAACATTTATCAATCTTCGGTTCATTTGCTAAAGGAATAAATAGAATTGATTCGGATGTTGATTTATTAGCTTCGTTTTCATTAGATCTTACTAGTTTAGATAAAAGAAACAAGATAAACGAATTTAAGAAGATTTATTTTAATAAATTTAATCGCTTTATTGATGTAAGTGAGGTTAGTGAATATCTAAACGATGAATTTATTAAAAAGATTACTTATGTAAAAAACATATTTTAAAAGGAGAAATAAAATGAATAAAGGTTTAAAAAAATATACTAAGCAAATTAGTTTAACGGTTGGAAATGCTGCTGAAACAACTATTAATGTTAATAAAGATGATGCAAATTTACATATCTCTATACCATTAATAAATTCAGTTGGGTTATGCCCAATTGAAACAAATTTAATTTTTAATTTACAAGATAAAAATGTGACTGGATTATTCGGAAAAGGTTTTAAATTAAATTTTTGTAAAGATATAAAACTAAATGGTGGAAATATTGAAGTTAAAAACGCTGATGGGTCAACAGATCTATATAAAAGTTCCGAAAGTTTTAAAAACAAAGAGACCGGGTTAGAAGTACGAGCCATTACTGATGATGAATATGGAGCATATCATTTCGAAGTTAAAGATAAATATGACAATTTATTAGAGTTTAATAGAAATCAGTCATATCCAAGAAAAATTACATACAAAAATGGATATAAAATAACATCTGATTTTATTGCAGCGACAAAATATATAGAAAATGGATGTGGTGATAAAATCATATTTACAAAAAACGGAAAAGAAAATATAAGTTTAGTTGAATATGTACACAATGGTTCAACAGTTTGCTCAGTAATTATTGATTATGATGCTAATGGCTACATTTCTAAATTAACATATAAAAACGGAAATACGATTGTTGCGACGACTTCGCTAGTTTTTACTGATACTGATATAACAGTTGTAGATGATTTAAGTGGATATCGAATTAAGTACTTTGTAGAAAACAATAAAGTGACCTCTTTTATAGATGGTTATGATTCAACATTTATAAATGGACATTTATCTAATATTGACTATTTTGATGGCTATTCTTTATTGACTAACTATAAAAATAAAAAATCATATTGCTTCTTTAATAACAATAATCTGCCATCGTTTGAAATGGATGAAGACAATAATATAATTGAAACAGAATATGATGAGGATACAAAGGACTTAAAATCAAGTAGTGGTTCCATTTCTTTTAACAGCTTAGAAAATTTATTTAGTTCGAATGATGTTGCGTCATTTAATAATAATGGTTTAGTAGTTAATAAAGTTACTCAAAGCGATGATAAATTTGCACCTATTTTAGGCGATAGTGTTTACAAGATTTCTGGAACTGGAACATTAACAAAAACAATTGCAATAAATGGCATGGCAAGTGACTGCACTTTAGCGGTTTTATTTGGCAAACAACTAACACCAGCAAGTGATAGTTCGTATGTAAAAGTTTCTTTATTTGCTGGTGGAAGTGACTCCGACAAATTTAATAAAACAAAAATTGACAATCAATTTGAACTTATGACACTTGGGACTTCATCTGATTCAAGCTTTGAAATCATCACTTTAAAGATTGAATTGGTTGGCAACGCTGATATAGAAATTGGTGGAATTAAAATTGCTAATAAAGAATTTGCTGCTTTCTATACATATGATCAAAACGGCAATGTTAGTGAAATGGGTGGCGGAAGTAGTACAACAAGTATGAGTTATAATAGCGCTAATTTGCCTTCATCTTCACTTGGTGTTGACTCAACAGTATTTAATTATAAATATGACAACTATGGTAATTTAATTAGTGCTGAAACTGCATATGGAGCAAAAATCGAAAATATATATCACTCTGTATATAAAGGAAATTTAACATCTAATAAAGTAACTAGTAAAGATGGTAGCAAGGTCTTAGAAACAAAAAAGACTTATACAAGTGATGGCAGATTTGTAGCTTCAACGATAGATGAGTTGGGAAATGTTACTTCATATAATGAATATGATGCTTTTGGCAAAATTATAAAGGTTACAAACGCTTTAAATGCTGCATCAAGATTTACATATAATGGTGATGGTACATTAAATAAAATTCTATTAAGCCTTGGCGCCGATTCAACGTTTGTTTCGTATAATTATGATTCGAAGAAGAGACTTTCTAAAGTAACATTAAGCAATGGTTCAATTTACGATTTTGTTTATGATTCTTTAAATAATATAAAAGAAATTAAGTTAAATGATGTTCTTATTTTTACTTATGAATATGATTTAACTACTGGTAACTTAGTGAAACAAAGTTATGGGTCAAATAGCGATTCATTTATTTTTGAATATAACGAAGATGATTTGATAACAAACATTTATTATCAAGTAAAAAAAGAAAATAAAAAATTAAAATACAAGTATTACTATAATAATGATAAACAATTGGTTAAAGTTGAAGATGAAAGCGGAAACTTACTTAATGAATATCAATATGATCAAAATAATAGAATTAATTTGATTAAAACAGTAAATTCAACAATAAAGAATACATATGATAATTTAGGAAATGTTGTAACAAAAGCTGTTAATATAGATGGACAAAATTATTATTCATCTTTTGATACTATTAGTAGGTCAAAAGGATCTCATCCTGGTTCAATTTATGAAACACTTCAAAAGTTTGACGCATATATTGGTTTATTTAATGAAAACGGAATGATTGTACATCAAAAAGCTAAGGAAGGATTAAATCCTATTATCAATCATACTAGTGTGGAGGAGAATTTAAGTGTTGAAATGGATGGGGTAGTCCCTTGTGTATCTATAAATTCAAATAAAAGATTAACATATAAATTGCCACAAAGTTTAAGTACTGATTTTATTGATCCGCGCGGGATGATTGGTTTTTGGTTTAAACCTAATAGTTCTACATCTACTAGTAAGCAATATTTGTTTAGTACACATATGGAAGATTCTAATGATAAGGATTTTATTGGAATTTATCTATTAAATGGATATGTATACTTAGAAGCGATAGATTATAAAGGAAATGCTTATCAGTTAATAAAAACTAATTATAAACTTGATTTAACTAAGTGGAATTTTATTGGTTTAAACTACATCAATAGATGTGATGGTCCTGGATATCCAGATATATGTGAGTATGATCTTTTCGTTAATGCAAATAGAATTGCTTATAAAAAACAAGACCCTAGATTAAATGTAGATTGTGGATTTTATTCACCTATGAATATTGGTCATAAATACATGGGAGGAACTAGTTGCAGTTATGATTTTAATGGAAAGATTGCTTGCTTAATCTTTGGAAGGGGTATTTATTTAGAAAATTCAACAATATTAAAATATTATAGATTAACTAAAGATTACATCATTAATAATCAATTAATTGATGAAGATGCAAAAACAGTTGATTTTAGTCAAACTAGCTTATTTACTATTAATCAAAGTATACTTAACATGTTTGAAATTTACCCACTTCAAAATAATGTTATTTCTTTAAATGGTAAAAAACCAATTAAATTCAACATTAGAAATTGTTCCAGTTTAGACAAAGATAGAACTTTTAATTTTAATAACGACATTAAACGTTATGCATACGTAGCTGATGGCGAAGATCTAATATATGACTTTGGTATTTCAGATGCGGGTACAATTGCAATGAGAGTATATACAGATGTAGGTGGTGAAATTCAATATATTCTTGATGGATTAGACGATAATAATCAGTCTATTAAACTATACAAAGATAGTAAAGACTATATTTGTATTTCTGTTGGCGAAGCGTCTATACAAACTCGACTTAAATTCAATCCTAATGAATGGCATACAATTGCATTATCATTTAAAGAATCTATAGCATCTTCTTCACAGGGTAAATATAAGTGTATTGATGTAAGAATAATGGTTGATGAGGATAGTTGGAATACAAGTATAGGTATACCATCAAGTTTTGGAAATATAAAATTTTTAGTTGGAAAAGCTTATAAAGAAACTGAAATATCTTCAAATTTTGGTTATCACAGAACAAATTATCCTTTATGGGGTCAAATTGAAATGATTGCAACAAGACCTGCTTATTGCGAAATTTCTACATTAAACACATTAAGAGTCGAGCTCATAGGATTAACTAAAGTGTCTGAATTCGATGAACTCGGTATGTTAAAAAAGGTTGATATCCATGAATGCGGTAAATCAATTTTAACTAATACTTATGAATATAAAAAGAGGAGTTCTAATTCCAAATATATTTCCAAACAAATCAGTAAAGAAATAATTAAATGTGGAACTACGACAATCAATAGAAACTATGAAAGCGATGCGTTAGGAAATATTACTAAGATAACAGATAGCCTATTTGGCAGCCATACTTATGAATATGATTATAGAGGTTTTTTGGTTAAAGCTGATGGCGAAACTTTCGAATATGATGGGAATGGAAATATTGTCAAAAAAGGTAATTTCTTTGCTTCATATGATTCAGTAATTAAAGATAGATTGATTGCTTTCAACGGTGTAAAAATTGAATATGATTCTAGCAATCCATTAAATCCTAAAACTTATGGCACTAAAAACTATAAATTTGATGGTAGAAGATTAGTTAGATGGACTCATGGCATTGATTATTATGATTACGTGTACAATGATCAAGGTTTAAGAATCCAAAAGAGAGACTATCGAGGAGTTACTTGGGATTACACTTATGATGGTGATAGGTTGATACAAGAGAAGCACCTTAATACAACTTTAGATTTCTTATATGATGAAAATGGTATTCTATATGGATTTGTAAAGGATAGCTCTGAAAAATACATATATATACGTGATTCTTTACAAAATATCTTAGGAATTGCAGACATTTCAGGCAAAATTGTGGTAAAATATTCTTATGATGCTTGGGGAGCAACGAGCATCAAGCAAGATACTACCTCTGGTATTGGAAGTTTAAATCCATTTAGATATAAAGGATACTATTATGATGGTGAGTCTGGAATGTATTACTGCAAGACTCGTTATTATGTTCCTTTATGGGGTAGATGGTTGAATGCTGATTCGCCAAGTGAACTTAATTTTGAGTATGTAGTTAGTCTTAATTTATTTAATTATTCTTTAAATGATCCGATAGGTAAATACGATCCAACTGGTAATTTTGCGATATCATTAATATTTTTAATCGGTAGTATTGTAGCTGGTGCTATAGTTGGTGGCGTAACCTCAGGAATAGAAGCCTATAGCGAAGGTGAACGTGGTGCCGATTTAGCAATGGATGCTATTGGCGGCATGCTTTTCGGAGCTACGGTTGGAACAACTGTTGCTTTGGGTGGTGCAGCTGGACTTAGTGCCGTTGCTGGTAGTGCGGTTATAGGTAGTGCTAGTATTTCTATTGGCAGTGCAATTGCAATATCGGTTGGAGGAATGGCAATTGGTAGTGCGACAAAATATTCACTTGATTGTGCTTTTAGTCCTAGAGAATGGTCTTTTTCCGGATATTTCACTGAAATGTTACAAGGAGGCATCCAAGGGCTGGCTACATTTGGGCTATCTTATTTAGGAGGGAAGGCTGGATTCTTTAATAACAAAATCGGAAACTTTGCAACTTGGGATTCGTTTTATACTGGTTTTGGTGGTATGAATTCGCTAAAAATGATGAGTTATATTTCTAATCTAATCTTTGGTCCAACAATTTCAAAAGGTATATTTATAAGTGGTATTGGAGCTATAATTAGATGGGCACTTGATAAACTTTTTCCAGAATTTTAATTAAAAAGGGGATTAATATGAAATTCAAGTATAATCAAATTTTGTATCGAGACATTATTGTCATAATACTGATAGGTTTTGTTTTCTTAATTACTTTTGGTTATTTTCTTGGATGGAAAATTAATCCCTTCAATTTTTTAATATATCTATCAATTATTTTCGGCGTTATATTCTTAGCCATATTAATATATTTAATTTTAAATCTAATCAATAAAACGTACGTTTATATCGATGGAGAAAAAATATTAAAGATACATAAAAGCAAAAAAAAGTTAATATTAGAAAATAAACACATTTTATATGCAAAATATTTAAATAAAGTTAATTTCTTTGATTTAACAAATCCAATAAGTGAATTAAATTGTATGGAAATAACATATAAACGACCTGATTCTTCTATTTCGAATATTAGAATTTATTGTTCAAAAAAAGTGTATAGAGAAATAATTGAACGTGGCTATTTACCAAAATATTGACTTCTATAATAGGAAATTTTTTGCAAAAATAGTGTTTTTATTGTTTGATATAACCGCCTCTTAGAGTGATGTATATATACAAGGAGTCATGGATCATGTCATTAGAAAAATTACAAGAAAAGCTTAGTATCCTCAGCGAGGAAACAAAATCCTTATATAACAAGATCGATGAAAGGTACCAAATAACCATAAACGGGAATGGTGACTTTGAGTTAGTTGATATAATTAACTTCAATATCCTTGCTATAGGCGAAAAGAAGATGCAGGAAGTATGAAAAATTTTTGAAGGAACTAGATAATGGTTCCTTTTTTCTTGGTTTAGAGTGAAACGCAAATATAATGATTTCAGTTCGGTTATAGAGTTGATATTGAGTGCTTTTAGAGCCATACATGTGAAAACTACAAAATATACTTGGGAAAAAATAAATCAAATATGTTTAAAGTGGGCTTGATGTTGAAATTAAGTCCTTGAATATTACTAGAATGAACTCTTAAAAATTTATTATTAAAGGGTTAACTGAACAGTTGGTGAATTTACCGATTTAAAATGAGAGCACTAATAATAAAGTTAATCTCATATGTAAACGTAGTTACAAAAGATGATTTATAAATATAATCTTTTAAGTTTTTTACAAAATATTAAAGAATTGCATATTTTTAGGTAAAACTGACTTAATTTTAAAAATATAAGACTTCACAAGTATTAATGGTTATGATTCAAGATTTATTAGCAATATATAGCAACATATTATAATGGAGGTATTTAGAAAATGGATAGTGTAGATATTGTATTAACTATCATATCGGTGCTAGGGACTATCTCTAGCATTTTATTTGCTTATTTAGCGTTTAAAAGAAGTAATAAACAAGAGAATAAAGATGAAGGAAAAAGTGAAGGAGTGATGCTTAGTGAAATTGGGTATATTAAATCTTCGATAGATAGGATTGAAAAATCATTAGATCATTTAGAAGAGAGATACTCTGAACTTTCAAATAGACTTGTAAAAGTCGAAGAAAGCACTAAAAACGCTCATAAAAGAATCACTGAATTACATGATGAAATAAGAGGAGGAAAGAATCATGAATGATATTTTATTAAGTATTTTGAGCTGTATTGTAACTACAATTATTGTGCCACTTATTACTTTACTAGGAACTAAATTAATAAAATGGATTTCTAGTAAAATTGATAATGAAAAAGCTTCAAAATACCTTGCTAATGCTTCAGCAATAGTTTTGGATGCTGTTAGATGTGTTTTTCAAACTTATGTTGAAGCACTTAAAAAAGAGGGAACATTTAATAAAGAGGATCAACTAATTGCTTTTAATAAAGCTAAAGATATTGCTTTAAAACAATTAAACAATGATTTAAAAGATTATATTAATAATAACTTTGGAGATATAGAAACTTGGCTTAGCACACAAATTGAAGCTAGTATAAATATACTTAAATCTAAATAAGTAATAGATATGTATACATAAAAATTATAATTCACCATATGATGTTTATGGTATTCACCTAATTTTTAACCATTTACAAAAAAACACGTTATTCGATAAAAAAGAAAAAAGGTGATTAATATTAGAAAATTATTTGCTTTTGGCTTTATTGCTGCTTGTTTAACTACATCATGTTCATTTGCTTCTAACTATAAAAAACGAGAGTTCTTTTCATTAGAAGAATTATATTAATAAAACTTTAACTAGTGATGATTTATTAAATATTTCTTATTGGAATAATAATGAAGTTGTCTATGATAAAAAAATAAAGAAGTAAATGAATCTACTTTTACTATTAAAGGATTAACTAAATTAAGTGATTAAACTAAAGATAGTATTATTGAAAATTATAAATTTATTTTATTAGATAAATCTAAAGATAATTTAGATATTAAAAATAATATTGATAGCTTAGATATTTCTAAATATTGTGGTGTATATAATGGATACTATGCTATACGCTTTAATGATCTAGTTGATGTAAGTACAGCTATTGAAGAAGTAACAATAGGTGATTATACATTCCATTATCTAGTGTTACATGGAGAGAAAGTACAATTATTTAAATTTAGCGATTAATAGTAAACTAAATTTATTATCAAATATAAGCTCGCAATAAAAATTATAAATATTAAAATAAACTTGATTTTTAATGAAATTTAAGATAGTTAAAGTCGTAACTATAAGTGAGTAATTAACATTAATAAAACAAAAACTCCGCAAATTAAAGATTTTTATACTAATTTTATATAAATATAGAAAATAACTTTCTACATTTTGATATAACACAAAAAACATTTTATAAAATATTTTTTCTTTAAATATAGGCAATATTTTATTATTTGCTCCTTTTAATGAATATAGAACAATGGATTGCTAATTCCTATATAGTATTATAAAATTATAATAACAACGTAGTTAGTAACCACGTAGTTAGTAATTTATTATAAAAGGTGGACTATATATGGAAAAACTATATGGAAGAAAAAAAGAGTTGAATCTACTTAATAAACGTTTTAATAGCGATAACTTTGAATTTGGATATTTATATGGTCAACGTCGTATAGGGAAAAGTTCACTTTTATCAATGTTTACGAAAAATAAAAAAAGTATAATTTTATATGCTAGCGATTCGGCTGATATAGATATAAGACAATCTTTTTCAAATACTTTAAACGAAGCACTAGGTTATTCGAATTCAATCTATACTGACTGGTATAGTTTCTTTGAGGCTTTAGATAAATTTTGTGGAAATGAAAAAGTTGTTATTTGTATTGATGAATTTCCTAACATTATTATTGGTAGAGATGGGAAAAGAAAGAAAACGGACTTTGATTCATGCCTACAAAAAGCTATAGATCTTCTATTTAAAAAAAGAAAATTCACCTTAATTTTAACTGGCAGCAATGTATCTTTTTTAAGTAAAGAGCTTATTGATAGTAAAGCACCTTTATATCAACGAAATACATTTGCATTAAAACTCGAAAAACTTGAATTTAATGAGGCATTAGAAGGAGTAAAAGGGATAAAAGATAAATTTGAAAAAGCAAAAACATTATGCTTAACAAATACTTTCCCTTATTACATTTCTTTAATTAATGAATCTAATACATTTGATGAGAATTTAGATAATTTATTTTTTAATCAAGATGCTGTTTTTACTGAAGCTCCAAGTAAGATTATCACTAGCGATAAAGCTACTGGGGGATTATATGCGACTCTTATTAAATATATTGCTTTAGGATATGAAGATATAAAATCGCTCTCAGATGTTTTAGATATTGAAAGCGCTAAAATTAGTAAATATCTTAAAGAACTATTAGATGATAGAGTTTTAATAAAAAGAAATTCTTTTCAAAGTACTAAAAAGACTTCGTATGAAATTTTAGATCCAATGCTTGGCTTTTATTATCGTTTTATTAGAGATAATTATAATAATATACATAGTGGCTTTGGAAGATTAATAAAAGAAAAATATAAAAATGCAATAAGTGAATTTATTGATAAAGGTTTTGAAAAATTATGCCTTACATATCTAGAATACTTAAGTAAGAATATGAGACTTAATGGATTTTTTATTGAGTTTGAAAATTTTTGCTTTCAAAGTAAATTGTTAGGTAGAACAGTTGAAATAGATGTTATATCAAAGAATGAAAATAAAATATTAATTGCTGAGACTAAATTTTCTAAAAATAAAAGAACATTAAAAGACTATAAAAACATGTTAGAGGATTTAGAAGCCGAAATTTTTAAACCATTTAAAGAATTTGAACTTTATTTATTTGGTGCAAATGGCTTTAGTGATGATTTAAAAAAGGTAAATGACAATCGTTTGCATTTAATAAGTTTGGATGATATGTTTAATGAAAAAATGTGATAAATTAGATATGTTTATAGCAAAATGAAATTTATTAAAACTATATAATGTTATATTTTTATCTTTAGTAATTAAGAGATTATTTTTTAAGTGGTGATCTATTAAATATTTTTTATTGGAATAATAACGAAGTTGTCTATGATAAAAATGATAAAGAAGTAGATGAATCTACTTTTACTATTAAAGAATTAATTACATTAAGTGAAGAAACTAAAGATAGTATTATTGAAAATTATAAAGTTATTTTATTAGATAAATCTAAAGATAATTTAGACGTTAGAAATAATATTGATAGCTTAGATAATTCTAAATATTGTGGCATATATAATGGATATTATGCAATACGCTTTAATGATTTAGTTGATGGAAGCACAGCTATTGAAGAAGTAATAGTAGGTGATTATACATTTCACTACCCAATATTACATGGAGAAAAAGTTCAATTATTTAAATTTAATGAATAGAGTATAAATTAAATAGTTTTATGAGTTGTGATTTTAAAATCACAACTTTTTTAAATAATCTTAGATTAAATTAAACTTGTTGGTGGACTTAGTAATAAAAATTCCTATACATTAATAAATAAATCGGTCTTTTAAATGAGTTATTAAAAAATTATATTTCATTAATAACTATGCAAATCCATCTTTTTTCTTAAAAAAATGAAATAATATAATTAACATTTTATTTTGTGAAGAAATAATTACTTATATTTTATGGGAAATTCATTTCCCGGAAATTGATTTCCTATAAAAATATAGTATAATAAACTTGAGGTAAAAAAATGTTTATAGGCAGAACAAATGAAATAAAAGAACTTCGAGAGATGTTTTCTACTTCCAAAATGGAAGCAGCATTAATTTATGGCCGTAGAAGAGTAGGCAAAACAGCAATCATTAATGAAGCACTTAAAGAATGTAATTTAAAAATCATACATTACGAGTGTAAGAAAGTATCGATTGCTACAAATTTAAAAATGATTACTGAACTTTTAAGTCATGAATTATCTTTAGGTGGAATTTATTTTAGAGATTTTAATGCTTTTTTTGAATATGTTTTCGATCTTTCACAAAAAATAGAATTTGTATTAGTTATTGATGAATTCACTTTTTTAATAGAGAAAGATTTTTCTATAGAGTCTTTTTTAGCAAGTGCTATTGATAAATATAAAGAAAAATCAAAAATGAAATTAATTATTTCAGGTAGTTATGTTGGGCTAATTGAAAAGATGCTTGAATATGGTTCACATTCTTTTGGAAGATATAATCATATTTTAAAAATTGCCCCATTTGACTATTATGATTCTGCTTTATTTTATAGTAATTATAGTGATGAAGATAAAATAATTGCCTATTCAGTGTTTGGTGGATTGCCATACTTTAATAGTTTAATTAATCCTAATATTTCAGTAATTGAAAATATTAAAAGATTAATTTTAAAAAAAGATTCAATTTTAGAAATTGAACTCAATCAAATGATACTAGAAGAAACTAGTAAAATAGAAAATTTAAATGATGCTATTTATTTTATTGCTAAAGGAAAAAAGAAGCAAAGTGATTTAAATCAAGCATTAAAAGCGATTGGAGTTAATGACCCAAAATATTTATTAAATAGAATGATTGATATGGATATTGTTGAAAAATATACTCCAATAAATGACTTAAATAATAAAAAATTAACATTTTTTAGATTTAGAGATAATTTTTTTGATTTTTATTATCGATATATTTCCTTATGTTCTTATTCTTATATGAGAGTAAATCCAGATTTATTTTATGATAATTTTATTAAAGAAGATTTTATCAAAGAATATATACCATATAAATTTGAAGAAATATCAAAAGAGTTTTTATTAAGACTTAATATAAACGGAAAAGTAAAACATTTTATTAGATTAATTGGCAAATATTTTTATAATGATAGAAGAAATAGAGTTAATCGCGAATTTGATTTAGTTACACTAGATGAAAATGGTTATATATCTTATGAATGCAAATTTACTAATTCAAAGATAGATAATAAAGTTGTTAATGAAGAAATTGATCAAACTAAAAATTTAGATATTAACTTCTATAAATTAGGGTTTATATCAAAAAATGGATTTGATGATGAAGTAGATATAAATAAATATATCTTATATTCATTAAGTGACTTTTATAAGTAATTAAAGCTTTTTATAGTGGAATAAAGGTAATATAAAATATTGTGTATTCATATTAAAAAAGTATGCAAAAACTATATTAAATTAACAATTATGTTATTCTTTATCAGTTTTAAAATTTAAATTATCAAATAAATATGTACCATTTTTCTTGTTATTATAAGTAATAGCGTTTATAGGACAATGGTTAATACAAGATAAACAAAACATACATTTACTAGAAAAAGTAATTTTATTATTAACTAAACTAACATTATTTAAAGGACATACTTCAATACACTTTTTACATTTAATACAGGAATCACTAACTTTAAAGTTTTTACTAGATTTAAAGTACTTATTAAATCCATAGTTAATAAAAGAAGAATACATCTTCCCGAAATGTTCTTTTTTAGGTTTATCAAACTTTTGATTATTTTTAATTAATAAAGCTAAATTATTAATTATAGGTAAGGCATTATTAATAATTTTAATAGCCTCATTTTTAATTATAGCTTTTTCAGATACTACATAGTTACTTGGCATAATAACTTTACTATATCCCATATATTCCATTTTTTTATTTAAAGCAATCTCTTTTAAATACCTTTGAGCATCTCCAGAATTTTGACCCATTGATGCAATAAAGTATATTTTATTATTACCATGGAATTTTGCTTTTTTAATTAGCTCTTCAATTATTAAAGGATATCTCCAAGCATATATAGGAGCAATAATGATATAAGGAGAAGTTGAATCAAATACTAAAGTCTTATTAAACTTAATTACTTCATTTAAAGAAACTACTTCATCATTTAAAGTTTTATTAATACAGTTGGCTATAAACTCACTATTACCACTACTAGAAAAATATAAAATCATAATCAATACTTTCTTCTATATTATATTTTTTATTTTACCTAAAAATAAGGAATATAATACTTTAATTTAATCTAATGTAATAATAAGTGCAATCCAAACAATTTAATAAAATAATTATTTTTTAATTTGTCTTTAGCTATTTTATCTAGATATCATTTATAATAAAATATATCTTAAGGAAATGATTATGAATGATATAAATGTGGTGTATGCTGTCAATAGAGCAAGAGTTGATGCTATTTTGCTTTCTACCTTATCGCTAGTTATGCATAATAAAGATAGGAATATTAATGTTTATATTTTAACTATGGACTTTTCTTCATATAAAAGTGTTTATTCGCCAGTTTTAGAAGAAGATAGGGCAATAGTTGAAAAGGTACTTAGACAATATAACGCAAACACGAATGTGTATCTTCTTGATAAAGAGAAACCTATATTAGAAAATAGAGAACTATTAATTAAACTTGATAGTTCATATACCCCATATACTTTGTTGCGTTTATTTATTGGCAAAATTGACTCTTTACCATCAAAGGTACTTTATTTAGATTCAGACATTATGATTAATGGCTCTTTGGATGACTTATTTTCACTAAACATGGGTGATAAGTTTATAGGAGCTGTGTTGGATGTTATGGGTCGATATTTTATTGGAAAAGATTACTTTAATGCGGGAGTACTTTTAATTGATTTAGCTGCAGCTAAAAAAACTTCTTTTTTTGATGATGTTTTATCTCTTGTTAAAAGGAAGAAGTATTATTTTAATGATCAAACAGTATTAAATAAAATAGCTAAAAAAATTGGAGCCACTTATTACTTGCCAAGAAAGTATAACGAGCAAAGAAATGTAAAAAGTGATACAGTCATAAAGCATTTTTGTCAAGGAATAAAACTTATTCCATTTTTCCACGTATATAATATAAAGCAATGGGAAATAGAAAAAGTTCATAATAAGTTAAAGATTCATTGTTTTGATGATATATATAAAGAATATGAAAAAGTTAAAGATGCAATATCTAGTGAATCAAAATATGTTTTACAAATAGACCATCTTGTAAAAACATATGGAAATGTTAATGCAGTTAATGATATTTCTTTTAAAGTTAAAAAAGGAAGTTTGTTTGCTTTTTTGGGAATTAATGGCGCTGGGAAATCTACTACAATTAATATAATTTGTTCAATATTGCAGAAAAATAGTGGAAAAGTTAATGTTTGTGGTTACGATTTAGACAATGATAAAGATTTGCCAAAAATTAAAGAAGAAATAGGAATTGTTTTTCAAAATAGTGTATTAGACAATGATTTGACAGTGTTAGAAAATTTAAAAATAAGAACATCATTTTATTCAATGAATAAAGATCAAGTTAGCAAAAAACTTGATAGAATAATTGAGCTTTTAGACTTGAAACCAATATTAAAAAGACAAGTTAAAAAATTAAGTGGTGGTCAAAAAAGAAGAGTTGATATTGCTAGAGCAATGATACACGAGCCTAAATTATTAATTTTAGATGAGCCTACCACCGGACTAGATCCAAAAACACGTCAAAATGTTTGGAAATTAATTGATGAGATCAGAGAAAAAACTGGAATGACCGTTTTTTTAACAACACATTATTTAGAAGAAGCTGATCAAGCCACTTTTGTCGTTATAATGGACAAGGGAAATATTATTGCTAGAGGTACACCTAATGAATTGAAAAACAAATATAGTAGTGATTATATTTTAGCTTTTTTAAAAAGAAATAAAGAGTTTGATAATAAGCTCAATAATGATAGTGTTAAATTTATTTATGATTTAGACAAAAAGGCATATAAAATTTATGTGAAAGACTCTCTTAAAGGAAAGGAAATAATTAATAAATATAGTGATTATATTATTGATTTTGAGTTACTTAAGGGAAACATGGATGATGTCTTTTTAAATGTTACTGGTAAAAATATTGTACTAGAGAATGGAGAGAACAATGACTAATTCTAAAAATAGAAATATTAATATGTTTTTCCAATTAACTAAAAGACACTTAATTGTTTTCTTTCGTTCAAAAATTACAGTTTTATACACGTTAATTGTTCCTGTTATTGTTCTTTTTATATATATATTATTTTTACGTGAATTAGAGTTTTCTAGTGTAAGAACAATTTTACAAGATTTAAATATTTCTTTGATGGATTATCCTGAGTTAGAAAGACATTTAGGTGCTGTTATAGATTCGTGGATGTTAAGTGGAATTTGTGCTGTCACATCAGTTACCGTTTCTATTCAAACTAACTATATATTTGTTAGGGATAAAGATACAGGTATAAATAGAGACTTTTTATCTTCACCTGTTAAGGGGTCGCTTTTAATTGGCAGTTATTTTTTGTCCAATTTTATAATTACATTGTTAATTAATGTGATTTTTTTATTTGTGTGTTTTATTTATTTAGCATGTAATAATGAATTTATGTTAACTTTTGCGGATTTTTTAATCATTTTTGTTGTTATTATATTTAGTGTAATCTCTGCTACTTTATGCACAACTTTCATAACTTCTTTTATGAATAAAGAAAGTAGCTTAACTTCCGTAATCGCTATTTTCTCTACAGCGATTGGGTTCTTGATTGGCGCTTATATGCCAATGTCAATGCTACCTAGTTTAGTTGGAAATATTTGTATGTTTATTCCAGCAACGCATTGTTGCGGACTATTAAGATATTCTTTTTTGGTTACTCCGTTTGAAAACTTAAAAACATTTGTTTTGGATCCAAATAACGGACTTGATGTAGGAGGAGATTTAATAGCCCAGTTAGAAAATAATTTTGGCTTTAACTACAATTTTTTTAATTTAACTATTTCTCCTGCCTATATGGCTTTAATTGTAGTAATATATGCAATTATATTCATTGTATTAAATATTATTGCCGGAAATAATTTAACAAGAATTAAAGACACAAAAATTATTAGATTTCGTAGAAGAAACAAGAATAATTCTTAAAAAAATTACGCCGTACAAAATATGAAAGTATGGATAATAATATGAATTTATTAAAACGTTTTATAGTCTACTATAAGCCACATAAAAAGATATTTATATTAGACATGGTTGCATCTTTTTTGGTTGCAGTTATTGGCATGGGATATCCAATTATTACTAGGTATATGCTAAATGATTTTATACCGAATAAAAAAATAGATTTGGTGATCATTTGTGGAGTTTCTTTGTTTGCTGTTTATTTAATTAGGATGCTATTAAGATATTTTATTCAGTTTTATGGTCATACAATGGGCGTAAGGATGCAAGCTCAAATGCGTTCTGATATGTTTAATAAGTTGGAAAGGCTGCCTTATACTTTTTATGATGAACATCAAACAGGGAAAATAATGTCTAGAATGACTAATGATTTATTCGATATTTCCGAATTAGCACATCACGGACCTGAAAATATTTTTATTGCAGGTTTTACCCTCTTAGCAAGTTTTATATATTTAATGTTGATAAATTGGATATTGGCTTTGATTATTTTTGCTTGTGTCCCTTTACTTTTTATAGTAACTTCTCATTTTAGACACCAAATGCGTATGGCCATGATGCAATCTAAGATTGCAATTGCTGAAGTAAATTCATCATTGGAATCATCGATTTCAGGAATAAGAGTAACAAAAGCTTTTACGAACACAAAAAAAGAAGAAGAAAAATTTGAAAATACTAATAGACAATTTGTTAAAGCAAGAAGCAGCGCTTTTGATGCTATGGGTAAGTTTTTTGCTTCTTCGCAATTTATCACTGATGTTTTTAATATTATTGTTTTACTTGCGGGAGGCATTTTTTTATATAACGGCATTATTGATTTAGTAGATTATTCTACATTTATTATATCTGTTAATATGTTTATTTCTCCTATGAATCAGTTAATAAATTTTGTTGAACAATTTCAAAATGGAACCACTGGGTTTAAAAGATTCCTTGAGATCATGGATGAGGAAGAAGAAAATCTTCATGAAGGGAATAAAATATGTCCTAAGGTTATAGGCAATATTTTCTTTGAAAATGTATCATTTCATTACAAAAGTTCAAAAGAAGTTTTAAAAAACATTTCTTTCAATATTAAATCAGGGGAAAAACTAGCTCTTGTTGGACCTAGTGGGGGAGGTAAAACTACCATTTGTCATTTAATACCAAGATTTTATGATACGACAGAAGGTAAAATATTGATTGATGGTGTAAATATAAATGAATTCACATTAGATTCTTTAAGAAAACAAATTGGTATTGTTCAACAAGATGTTTTTCTCTTTGGAGGAACAATTAAAGATAATATTTTATATGGTAATTTATTAGCTAGTGAAGAAGAGTTAATTGAAGCTGCTAAAAAAGCTAACATATATGATTATATAAAATCGTTACCTAATGGTTTTGATACGGAAATAGGGGAAAGAGGAGTTAAATTATCTGGTGGACAAAAACAAAGATTGTCGATTGCTAGAATATTCTTAAAAAATCCATCCATTCTAATATTAGATGAGGCGACTAGTGCTTTGGATAATACTACTGAATTATTGATACAGAAGGCTTTAGATGAACTATGTAAAGGAAGAACAACAATTATTGTTGCTCACCGATTATCTACAATTAGAAATGCTAATGAAATAATGGTAATTTCAGATGGAATGATTAAAGAAAAAGGGACTCACGAGGAATTATTAAAAGAAGGTGGTGTTTATAAAACATTATATGAGTTACAATTTAGAAGTAACGAAGAAACTGAAATGGATAAAATTAAACTTGATTTAGACATTACACGCTGAAAATTAAGATAATATTAAGGTTTATAAAAATAATTCACATTCAGTAACATATTTTTTTATAGTTTTAATAGTTGCTTTTTGAGGAGAATTTATATGAAAAAATCACTATTTTTATTATTACCATTTTTTATTTTTGGTGTTACTGGTTGTACTACTGATGTGCCTACCCCAGATACAGAACTTCCTGGAGATGAAAACAAAAACGAAGAAGATGAGAAGGAAGAAACTAAACCTTCAATTTCTGAAGCTATAAAAGGAGTATTAAGCGGCTTTAATGCTTCTGGCAAGTTATCAAGGGATATCTATTATAAAAATCAATACTATCAATCAAATAATCAAGTAGTTAATTTTGATGCTTCTTACACCTTTGTTGAAGATGCATTTCAAAGTAAGCTAACTAGGGAATCAACAGAGGAAGAGACATTTGATCCAACTTTTGTAACCTATTTTAAAAACGAAGATGGTTTATTATGTGAAGAATATTTAAAAGCTGATAATACAATAGGTCTTATGCCAATTAGAGATACTTATGGAACAGCGAAAATATATGCTAACACAGTTATAAATCCTTTTGTTTTTGTTGATGAAGAAAGTGATTTTTCGAAAATTGATGATAATACTTTTGAAGTTTCTGGATCGATGGCTGGGGAGTTTATTTATTATTTAACATCTGAAAACACTATGAATGGTACTGTAACTTTTAATATTTCTGATGATAGCAAATTAACTTCTATTGCTATTAAAAGTGCTATTGAGGACTCTTATTTTATAAGTTCTGGAACTTATACCCCACGAGAAACAACAATTAATGGTGAATTTAAAATTAATACAGATGAATTAACTATTGAAAATAGGTTGTCTCCAGAGAATGAGAAAACTGAGAATAGTAGTTTAAAAGAATTTTTAAATTCGCTGGATAATAGAAATGTAAAGTTAACTACATACCTAGATAAAACTGATCCAATTGGACAATCAACAATACCATATTATTTTAAGGACAATATGATACTTATGCCTTTTTCTAGCTTAGGGTTAAGTGATACTCCAGAAGAATTTGATTTGGTTTTTGTTGAAAATGATGATAAGTTAATGGACCTATATTACTATATGGAAGGTGAATGGGTTATTAATGATCCAGAAGTTATGGAGATGTATTATACAAGGGTTCCTTATGACACAGTTGCGCCTATTCTAAGCGGTATTAATGCAAATATTTTTGACTATAATCCTGAGACATTTACCTATACGGCAGTAAAAAGTGCTGTGAAAACACTCGGTCAGTATTTTGTCCCTAGATTTACTGATAATACTAACTTAATGGCAATGGATGATTTATGCTATTCTTGCTCTAATATTGAAATTACAGTAGAGAATAAATATTCTACAGTGTGGATAGATTCAAACTATTCAAATGGTGGATTAAGTGTTAAAGGTTCGACTGGGTTTATAATTGAGCAAGATGGTACATTCCCATATGAAGTAAATATTTAATAATTAAAAAGAGGTGTTTGCTCTAAAATAGCGCAAAACACCTCTTTTATTTATTTCTTCATTTTATTGAAATAAAAATATTTAAACATTAATACTTTTAAAATTTATAGTGCTAAAATAAAAGTAACAAATAAAAAAGGAAAATAATAATTCCTTAGGAGGCGAAGATGGAAAAGCTTTACAAAATAGGCACTCCTGAACAACAAGAATACCTAAAAAAGTATAATTATAATCCAAAAGGATTAGCTTTTTTAGAACCAGGAGTTATTGCAAGTGATGCTAAAGAATTTGTTGCGTTTAACATTGCTAAATCGTTTTATCAAGTTTATCCTGAAGTATTTGATTTGGAGTATGTTTCTAAAAAAACAGGATTATCAAAAGAAGATGTTAAGATAAGAATAAAGAAAATGTACGAAGATAAGCATATAATGCTTGTTAAGAATTCTTGCGTTAACATTATGGGGTTTGGCTTATATTATTGGGTAGTAAAATTAAAGAAAGATACTACAAAAGAAGAAAGAGCTGAATTAACTGATTGGTTTCAAAATAATGATCAAATTTGCACTGGTTATATGATGGAAGAAGGTGGCGACTTTGATTATTTTAATGGCAACCATATGCGTAATTTTGATAATTTAGTTTCTGGTGTTTTAGAGAAATTTAAATTCAGAAGATGTATTGAGTTTGTACATATAGTTCCTGTTAGAAGACTAATTAGAGAGAGTAGTGTTAATCAATTCGATGCTAAAAATGATTTTAGACACTACTTTTTTAATGAAAAACTAGCTAAGAAGATTGCTAAATTGAATAGAGGAATGGACGAAAAAGATTTCGCTATTATAGAAGCACTAAATAATACTAAATCGATTGGAGATTTATTTGATTATAATGTACTTGCAGAATTATCAGGACTGAATGCAGAAGAAATGAAAAACGATTTAATTAAAGCTGTTGATAATGATAAGGGTGTCATCCCAATGATTTACTTTAATTATAAGAGTTTAAATTTAAAGCAAAGATTCTATTTAGTCTCATTGTTTGAAAATACTCAAACGTGGAGAAGTGAGGAAATTGCAGATGAATTAGCGAAGGAAGATTACTTTGTTAATTTCTTTGATTTTTCAGATGCACACCATAATTTTATGCTTTCAGTTTATGAAGAGGGTAATGATTTAGAAGCTATTAAAAACAAATTACTTTCTTATGGCGAAGTTAAAGAAGTTTTAGAAGCTTCATCACCAAGACAATTTAGACGTTGGACTTGTAGATTGGATGAAGAAAATGGTCTATATGAAGAATGTGTTTTTACAGATGATGTTTTATTAGATAGAACACAGGAGGCAAAAGATGGAAATTAAAGAACCTAGAGAATATGTGGTTAAGAATCTCAAATATGCTTTAAATCCACGTTCTATAGCTGTAGTTGGGGCAAGTCGTTATCCTTCAAAAGTTGGTAATAAAGTTGTTTATGAGTTAATGAAACGGGGTTATAAAGGTAAAATTTATCCTGTTAATCCTAGAGCAAATGAAGTTTTGGGCTTAAAGGCTTATCATACGTTAAGAGATATTAAAGATGAAGTTGATTTAGTCTTTGTAGCTGTTCCGGCTCATTTAGTTACATCTATTGTTAAAGATGCTAAAGCAATAAACGCCAAAATGCTTGTTATTGCAACTAGTGCTTTTAAAGAAATTGGTAGAGGAGAACTTCAAAACGATATCACTGAATATTGTAGAGAAAATAAATTACCATTAATTGGGCCTAATTTAGTTGGTATGGGTTCACCTTATCAAAATTTCAACTGCGGATTTATTCCTTATTTACCAGTAAGTGGACCAATTGCAATGATTTCTCAATCTGGAGCTAATTTACTTGTTGCTTTAGGAACCTCTCAAGAAGACCATTTTGGTATGTCTTTCTTCGTTGGATTAGGTAACAAAGCTGATGTAGACTTTTCAGAATTTATTCAATATGCTGAAGAAGATCCAAATACGAAGTGCTTAGCAATTTATATAGAAGGACTAGATTCTCCAGAAGCTTTTGTCAAAGCCAGCAAAAAAGTCACTAAACCTATTGTTGTAATAAAGGTTGGTAGAAGTAAAATTGGTGTAAAAGCTGCTTTTGCTCATACTGCTAGTGAAAATCCTAATACTGATGAATATTACGATAAAATTATTAAAGAAGCTGGTGCAATTAGAGTTACTACTTGGCAAGAATTCTTGGATGTCAGCCTAGCATTAGGTTATCAGCCAAAATTAAAAGGCGATAATATCGTTATGATTACTAATGGTGGAGGTGCTGGACTATTATCTTGTGATCATTTTGAAAGACTTGGTATGCCACTTCATGAATTAAAAGATATTTCACCTTTATTAGCTCAAAAAATTAGAGCATATATGCCTATGTTTGGTTCGCCTTTAAATCCAGTAGATATTTCTGGCACAGCTTCTGTTATTCAATATAAAGGTGCTTTCCAACAAGCCTTTAGAGACCCTAATGTTGATGGTGTTTTAGGAGCAATTTGTCCTACAGCAGTGACTGATGTTAAGGGTGTTGCGTTAGCAGCAATTGAAGTCTATGAGTCAATAAAAGGATTAGGGAAGCCATTTATTATGATTTGCCAAGGCGGTGCAGAATGTCAAGAAGCCATTATGTTATTAAGAGAGCACGGCATACCAGCCTATAAAACCGCTGAGCAAGCTGTCAATGCAATGGTGGCTTTATATAAAGCAAATAAAAAGTAATATTATTAAAAAAATATAAAAAGAGAGATAAAACTCTCTTTTTATATTGCTTTTGCAGACTTTTTATTTATTTTGGATGTTTTAAAACAAATAGCTTTTGTCACTTTATTGATAGAAAAGTTATAAGAAATAAAAATCTTAAGTATCTTTAAGGTATTTTTTTCTTATCATATTTTATTATATTAGAAAATATGAATTTATTGCGTTTAACTAGAATTTTTGTATTATTTTTTGGACTAACTAGTTGCAGTGCTAGTAGTATTTTAGTCACGGATGAATATAGTTTTACTTCAGGTGAGAATTTCTTTAATACCTCGTTTATGCCTACTCAACCTGAAATTCGAAGTATAGAAGATGATTATGAAACACAAGTCGAGGAAGACTTATCTATTTATCAAAATAAAATAGATATATCAAAATATTCTAAAGGAAATAAAATTAAAATTACTAGAGGTGGAGAATACTTAATAACTGGAGAAAATTTTAACATTTCCTTCGAAATCGATTGTTTTGAAGAAGTGACTTTTATATTAAATAATACTAAGATTATTTCCACTTTTAGTAATCCAATAAATGTCACCAACGCTTCAAAATTTAATTTATATATACCTTCTAAAACTAAAAATTATATATCTGAATCTTTAAGTACAGAACAAAATGCAGCTATTTATGCAAATTCAGAAGTAAACATTTATGGAATAGGTTATTTATATTTAAATTCATTTCCAGATGATTTTTTCTTTACAACAAGTAAACCAGTTATCTATTCTTCAAGAAACATTTCTATAAATAACACACATATAAAAATTTCATATGCTAATGGATTAAGTATAGAATCATTAAACAATATTAATATTTATAATGCTCATCTAGAAATAAGTTATACTAGCGGAGGTATATTTGCTAAAAAGGATGTTTCTATTAATGATTCTATTTTAGTTATTAATTCGTATGGGGACGCAATTAATGGCGACTCATTAAATATAAACGACGCCAGTTTATATTTAACTTCAAATGGAAACTACGATAAGGTAGATTATGAATTGTCGACACTAGATTATAATGTGACTTATTTTATTAAAAACGAAGCAGATTATATAAGAATAGATTTATCTACTTATAATGGTATAGAAACACTTTATAAATTAGATAATAGTGCAACCTCTTTAAACGCTTTAAACGATATCAATATGGCTAATTCTTTAATCTTTTTAGACTCTGACGATTATGGAATAAAGGCTAATAATATTTATTCAACAAATAATCAAATAAGTCTAAAATCTAGCAATACAGGCTTATTTGCAAGTAACGAAATTAAAATTGTAGGAGAAAAGAATCGAGAAAGTTACTTGAAAATAGCTTCTTCTTATGAAGGACTTTTAGCAAATAATATTGAACTAAACGGAGGATCAAATTATATTATTTCTTCGAATATTGGGATTAATGGAATTAATGAACAAAATTTAGCTTCCATATTAATTAAAAACCAGGAAAGATTATATATAAATTCTTCAGTCAAAGGAGTAAATATTGATTCTAATTTAACAATTGAAGATTCATTAGTTACTTTTTTTAGTGGTGAAGATAATGAAACTAAAGCTACTAGCTTAAATAGTTCATTTAACCTATTAAATAGCACATTAATTTCTTTAGATGAGAATACTTGTTTCCCTAAAAGTGAATTTGAAAATGTTTATGATATTAAGCTAGATAATAGCTTTGAAAAATATTCTGCTTTGCATTTTTATAGCGATGAATTCGTCACTTCTTTGATTTTGCCAAAATCTTATGAATCTTTAACATTGTCAATTGCTTGCGATAAATTGAAAGAAGGAAATTATGTTTTATCTAAGGATGGCCATTTAAATTACGAATTTAATGATAATTTAGCTTTAAACAATGGTTATCCTTATGGAGATACGCATATAAAAGATTTTTATTTGTTTAATTCAAAACTTTCTTATTAATTTAAGTCTTCAAAAGATTGTTAAATAAAGTTACTTAAATATTAAAGTTGATAAAATCGAGGTTTTTCAAATTTTATTTTTATTTTATTTATAATTAAAAAAGTAGTAAACTATTAATGTATGAAAAAGGATTTCGACGAATTAATAGAGTACATTCGTAGTTTAAGTAATTATACCTTACCAAACTACAATGATTTACCTAAGATCCCTCTTTATATGGAACAAGTTACAACATATATTAGCGATACATTAATGCCTTTATTTCAAAATAATGCCTCAACAATTATCACTCCATATATGGTTAATAACTATGTTAAAGCTAAAATAGTCGTTCCACCTAAAGAGAAAAAATACGATACTAATCATATTGGTTATTTAATTTTTATTTCTTTATTAAAAACTAGTGCTAGCATGAAAAATCTAGCTGCTTTAATAGAGGTTGATAATCAAATATATAAAAGTGATAAAAGTGATTTATATAGTTTATTTAAAGAAATACATGACGATGAATTTAAAAAGATTCTTTCTAATGTAAATCGTAAAATAGAAGTTTTTTTAAATAACTATGATGATAACGATGAAAAAGATAGTAAAAATAAAGAAGACAGATTTAATTTAAATATTGCAAATTTAGCACTTAAACTTTATGTTTCTAGCGAAGTTAACAAATTAATCGCAGATTCTTTAATGAGCGGAATTACAAAAGAAGTCTTACCAACAAAAGCTATTAAAAATGATGATGTTGAAAAGAGAATTGAAAATATAAAGATTAAAAAGGAAGCAGATCAACTTAAAGTAAGGTAATTGGAGGTATTAAAATGAAAGTTTTAGTTACAGGTGGTTTAGGTTTTATCGGATCTCATACGTGTGTAAGTTTAATTGAAAATGGGTTTGATGTTGTAATCATTGATAACTTATATAACTCAAAAGAAGTAGTACTTGATAGAATCGAAAGTATTACCGGAGTTAGACCAAAATTCTATAAGAATGATGTCCAAGATTTAAAAGCACTTCGTAGCATTTTTAAAAAAGAAAATATCGATGCCATTATTCATTTTGCTGGTTATAAAGCTGTTGGTGAAAGCGTTCAAAAGCCATTAATGTATTATGAAAATAACCTTGATTCAACATTTGCTTTATTAAAGTGTATGGATGAATATGGAGTTAAAAATATTGTATTTTCATCAAGTGCTACAGTTTATGGCTTACCAGATAGCGTACCATTAACTGAAGATTCACCAGTAAAAAGTGCAACCTCTCCTTATGGAGAAACAAAAGTTATGATTGAAAGAATTTTAACTGATGTCGCTTTTGTTCATAAAGATTATAATGTAGCAATTTTAAGATATTTTAATCCTATTGGAGCTCATAAATCTGGCTTATTAGGAGAAGATCCAAATGGTATCCCTAATAATTTATTACCTTATATTAATAAGGTCGCAATTGGATTATTGCCAAAAGTTAACGTCTTTGGAAATGACTATCCAACAGTCGATGGAACCGGAGTAAGAGATTATATTCATGTTGTAGATTTAGCTTATGGACATGTTTTAGCTTTAAAGAAACTTGCCACTAAACCAGGACTTGTAATTTATAACTTAGGAACAGGAAGAGGCACAAGCGTTTTAGAAGTCATCAAAGCTTATGAAAAAGCAACTGGTGTTAAGATTAATTACGAAATGTGTCCACGTAGAGCAGGTGATGTTCCAGAAAATTATGCTTCTACAACAAAAGCAGAAAAAGAACTAGGATTCAAATGCAAGTATAATATCGAAGATGCTTGTAGAGATGGTTATAATTTCCAAAAAGCAGAGTTCGAAAGAACAAATAATAAGTAAATTTATTCATTAATTAATGAGTCTATTAGGAAGTATTTTTCTATAGACTCTTTTATTGCCCTATAGACAAATGGTAAAGTCACATGTCTCTGAAACATGGTTCTTGCTGGTTCAAGTCCAGCTAGGGCAGCCAATTTAAGAAGTATGTTTAGTATCTAAGATATTAAACATTTTTTATTTATGATGAAAATAATTAAAACGGAAAAAATAGTTTCTCTATTTGTTGTACTTATAATTCGGATAAATTTAGTTAATAAAAGGATAGAATCGTTTATTGCATTGTTTTTTGACATATTTTTTTAGTTAAAGAAAGTAACTATATTAGTTTACGATTTTAAAAAAAGTAAAATCAAAACTTTTAAAATGCTTTATAATTTTTAATATGATTAAGATAGAATCTTTAATAAAAAATTTTTACACAAAAAAATTCTAATTGATTGCACTTATTCATTTTCCTCAAAAGGCTTATACATTTTAACAGGGGATAATGGAGTAGGAAAAACAACTTTATTAAATATTTTATCTTTAAATGATTCTCATTATTCCGGTGAAATCTTTTTTGATGATGAAAAAGTTGATTTTTCTAATTCTAAATTGATTAATAAACTTAAAAACAATATTGAATATATTAATCAAAAGGACAATTTTATTAGTTATCTTGATTATTTAGAAAATTACAATCTTGATACATTTTTATTTAAAAATACTCTTAAAGAAGATATTAACATAAAATCTCAAAGTTTAAGTGATGGTGAAAAAATAATTTTATTAATTGATAGATGTATTTCAAGAAATAAGTCTATTGTTTTGCTTGATGAAGTAACCTCTTTTTTGGATGATAAAAATTTTGAATTAGTCATGAGAAAAATCGAGTCTTTAAGTATAAACTCATTAGTTATATTTGCTACTCATGACTCCCGAGTCGATTTAAATAAATATCAAGAGATAGCTTTGTTTGATAAAAAGTTCAACAAAATTAATAATGCATTTAATGATGAAAATTCGTATTTTGAATATAAAACAAAGAAGAAAAAAGCACCTTTTGCATTATTTTTTAAATATTTAAAGAAAAATTTACTTTCTAATTTTATTTATTTGGTGTTTGGATTTTTAGTTACATTATGGTGTGTTAATGGCACAAGATATTATATCGATAATTCTACTATCAATCTTAATACTTTAGTTGATGGTTTAATTTTTAATTTTGGTACTAAAACAAATGAATTTATCTTTGATGGCAAAGAAACCTTTTATGAATATAATCCGATTCTTAAAAATTTTTCTAATAATGCGACTTATTATATTGATAATATAAAAATCGATAATAATGTTAGAGATGGTTTTTATTATAAAGGTCAATCGGGCAATACGACTTTGCCTATTAATAATAATTATTCAGCAATAATATCAGTTTCAACTGATAAAAATATTAATGATACTTATTTACATGCTAACGAAACATTTCTAACTAATTTTTATCGAAATTATCCTTATATAAATTATTCGACCTATTTTGAAACAGATGATAATTTTATAAATAAATCAAATCTTTTTAGTGATGAATTTACATATATCTTTTTAACACCAAAACAATTTTTAAATAAATATGATTTATCTGTCGAATTATCGATTAGTGATGAAGAAATTATCTTTTCTTCTTTAAATGAAAAGAGTTCACTAGATAAAATAAGTTTTTTAAGCTTTGAAGAAATAAAATTAGAAGGGGAAGGTAATCATCATCAAGATATATCTAAATTTATCAATAATGATTTAAATATTATTAAGCCAAGCGAAGAAACTGCTTCATTAGGAAAAAATGAAATAATAATCTCTGAAAATAATTTTAATAAATTAGTAAGTGTAAGAAATTATATAAATAATTTTACCTTTATTGCAGATGATAATAATAAAGAAGAAATAATTTCATTAATTAATTCTAAACTGTTTAATTTATCTATGAGTCGAAATAGTTCAAAAATCACTCAAAAGGAAGCAGAACAGAAAATATTATCTATAAATGCTTATAGAAATTTTGATGTAAACATCTCAAGTTTAAATTTTTTAATACTTTCTTATATTCTTTTAATATTAATTTTAGCTATTTATGGATTTAGCAAATCTAATTTGAATAGGAAAGATTTTGATATATTGCGAAGAAACTTTTATAAAAGTAAAACCGAAGAAATTTTTGTTTTGAGTGAGAATTTATTAGTTGAGTTTATTAGCTTAATTTTAACTTTTATTTTGTCTCCTCTTGTCCCTTCTATCTCGATTTATATAGAAACACCTTATAGAGATTTTGGATTGATATTTATGTGTTCTTTACTAATTATAATTATTCTACTTAATATAATTTATTTAGGGTTTTATAAAACATTTAGTTATATGAATAGGAAGGTAGAAAGATGATAAAAAAGATTTATTTTGCGCTAAAAAAGAATATTTTCATTGGTGTTATTACGTCTTTTATCAACATTATTATTTTAGTAATGTGTATATTTTTATGTTCTTCTTTAAATAATAACTATTTAACAGATGACCTAGTTAAAGAAATAATATTAGGAAAAAATATAGATTATATTACTTTAGATTCAAAGTATGGATTTTCAAACAAAAGTGGTTATTTAGAGGCAAAAGAATTTTTTGAAAATAATCTTGACGAGTCATTAATTCTTGAAGGTTTAAATGATATATATTTTGATGATTCTCTTGAGGATGGATTATATGTTTCTAATGAGTACTTTTATAATTTAAATGAAAAAGTCAATGCAGGGGATAATAAAGTAGGATTTACTTTGGAGGTTAAGAATAATACCTTTTCAAGTGAAGGAAAATTTATTTCTCATAACTATTTAAAAAAGCGTATTAAAGAAAGCGGGAATAATGAAATATATTTAAATTCAAGTATTTTTGAAAACATTGATGAAACATTTATTATTATGAATGAATCACACTATAACGAGCTTAATGAGACTAATGTCAATTTAGACAATGATGAGTGTATTGTAATTAATAACGAAATAGATATTTCTGATATCAAATTTGAAGAAAATACTCTTATAAACTTTGAAGTGCTTAATGAAATTGATACGTTTATTGATATTAAAGGGATAACCAATATTCTAGTACTAAATGATGATGTACATAGTGGATTATCTTATGAATATACACTTAATTCTGGATCATTATTTTATCCAGTTAATGAAGATACCATTTTAGATTTATATAATCTCTATAAAAAATATGATAATAAAGATTATACTTATACCTTTTTTAAAAATAATTTATTTGATGATGTAAGAATCTATGTAAATAGTTTTAGTGGTGATTCTTATTTAAATGGTAGCGATGTTTTGATTATTTATTTAATAGCCATCTTTGCTAATTTTTTCATTGCCTATTTATATACCAAGGTAAATATTAAAAATTATGCTATTTATTTTAAAAGAGAAGGAAGTTTGCAAAAATATGCCAATATAAGTGCATTAGTTCTCTTATTTTCTAATTTAATTAGCTATATTATTTCGATTGCCATTGGATATTTATTAATTTACTCAATGAATTTAATTTCATCTACTGCGATCAATATTTATTATTTCAATGCGATTTCTTATATTAATATAAGTGTCATCTTGCTTCTTATTATTATCGTGCAAATAATTGGATTAAGCCTAATATCAAAAAAGCGTGTTATAGAGTATATTAGGAGATCGTAAATGGTCGAATTAAAAATTGAAAAATTAGATATTGATTTTAAAACCAAGCATATTTTATCAATTAAAAATATTTGTTTTGAAAGTGGCAATATTAACGTAATTAAAGGTGAAAACGGAAAAGGAAAAACATTATTTTTAACTAGCCTTTTAAAAAGAAATGATTATATAAGTGCATTAAAAGATAGAAAAGTTATAAGTATTTTAAGTAATTCTATTTATTTATCCAGTAAAGGAAATTTATTTGACGAGTTAACACCTTTAGAAAACTTAAATTATTACTCTAGTCAGGCACTAGAAATCTTTAAGAAATTTAATATTGAAGTTAATTTAAACGGAAAGTCCAGCTATTTAAGTGGTGGAGAAGAAGAAATAATTTCTATTGCTGTAGCTATAAGTGCAAAAAGAGATATTTTGATACTTGATGAATCAACAAATTTTTTGGATAATAATGCTTTTGAGATTTATTTTAATTTAATAAAAGAATATAGCAAAAATCATTTAGTAATAATTGCTACCCATGACTCAAGATTTTTTAAAAAAGATATAAAACTATTCAAATTAGATAATGAAACAATTAGTAAAAGGTAAAAGAAAAAGTCTCCTACTTAGAGACTTTTTTCGACTCCTTAGAGTATAACTCAATATCTACTTTTAGAGGATTAAATTTTAATGTAATATCTCGCTTCATTAATTCTAAAACATCTTTATAACAATTATTAAATTCAATAGTAATGGCTAATACTTCGTTATTGTCTAAAGTCACATCTCTCATATAACTTTCTTTAATACTATATTGAAAAACATCGATACAATCAATGATTTCCTTAAAACTAATTTTAGAATCTTTTTCTAAATAGATAATTAATTTATTAGCCTTTTTACCAGCATGAATTTCAAATCTATAAAATACAAAAAGAATTAAATAAATCATTAGTGAGCCAATGATTGCGATTGTAAAATTGCCACTTCCACAAGCTAATCCAATAGCCATAGAAACCCATAGAGTAGAAGCGGTTGTTAAACCTTTAATTGACGCTCTATTTTTTATGATAACACCTGCGCCTAAAAAACCGATTCCAGTAGGAACACTAGCGGCAAGTCTCATAGTTTCATATTTATCTGCAGAATAGCCTAAAGAATATAAAGAAACTACCATAATTAAGCAACTTCCCATGCCAACTAAAAGGTGAGTTCTAAATCCAGCATTATGACCTTGAGCCTCTCTTTGGTAGCCGATAATACCTACTAGTATTAAGCAAAGTAAAAACGAAAGAATGATTAGCAATAAATTACCAAATCCATTTCCTCCAAAAAGACTATTAAAAAAATCAATAATTATTTTATCAATCGTAGTTACATCATCAGTATGTAAGCCACTGGTTGTTAAAACGTTTAGATATGACAGAATGTTATCCATATATTTTTGACCTCGTGAGAAAATTATATCATGTTTTAAACGAAAAAATATCGAATTTAGAAACAATTTTATTTTAACCTTTAAATTTATGTTTTCTATCTAAACTTTTTTGAAGTAGTAATGATGAAATTTTAATTTATGTGTTTAAAAGAAAAAAACATATACTAAGATTTTTGGTTAAGATTTGCGTTCTTTTTGTGAGTAATATGACTTTAGCTAAATATTAAAAAAGGCAAATATTGTCTGCTTTTTAATCTAAAATTTAATATCTTTAAAATGAAGAACTCTTTTATAGATAAAGAAAAGTAGTTGCACTATTTCATATATACATATGAATATTTAAATTTACTTTAAATGTGAAGTTACAAAGTAGTATAATGTTTGCGTACGAAAAGGAGATAATTTTTTAATATGGCAGAAATTAAAAAAACTATGCTTAGTGTTGATGGTAATACCGCTGCTGCTTTAATGAGTTATAACTTTACTGAAATTGCAGCAATTTATCCTATTACTCCATCTTCACCAATGGCAAACTACGTTGACATCTATGCCTCCCAAGGAAAGAAGAATTTCTTTAATAGCACTGTCAAGGTTTGTGAAATGCAATCTGAAGCAGGTGCAAGTGGTGCACTTCACGGAGCATTAAACGGTGGTGCATTAGCCACAACTTATACAGCAAGCCAAGGCTTACTCTTAATGATTCCAAACATCTATAAGTGGTGTGGTGAACTTCTCCCAGCTGTTTTACATGTCTCAGCTAGAAGTTTAGCTACAAGATCCCTTTCTATTTTTGGCGATCATCAAGATGTTTACGCAATTAGACAATCAGGAATCGCTATGATTTGTAGTGATTCAGTTCAAGAAGTTGCTGATTTATCTTCAGTTGCTCACTTAGTAGCAATTGATGCTGAATATCCAGTATGTCACTTCTTTGATGGATTTAGAACTTCACACGAAATTCAAAATGTTGAATTCCTTGCTGATGAAGAATGGAAGAAATTAGTTCCATGGGATAAAGTTAAAAAATTCAAAGATAGAGCTTTAAACCCACATGGTCACGCTGTTACAAAGGGTGGTGCTGAAAACGATGATATCTACTTCCAAGGTAGAGAAGCACAAAATAAACATTTTGAAAATGTTTTACCAATCGCAGAAAAGTATTTCGCTAAAGTAAGCGAAATGACAGGCAGAACATATGCTCCATTTGTTTATTATGGTGATCCAAAGGCAACCAAAGTTATCATTGCTATGGGTAGTGTTAACGAAACAGCTTACGAAGTAGTTAACGATTTAAACAAAAAAGGTGAAAAAGTTGGTATGGTTAGAGTCCACCTCTATAGACCATTCTCAGCTAAACATTTAGTTTCAGTTTTACCAAAGACAGTTAAAGAAATTGCTGTTTTAGATAGATCAAAAGAATTAGGCAGTGTTGGTGAAGCACTTTACGAAGATGTTTGCGCAGCATTAACACTTGAAGGTGTTACAGGAATTAAAGTTATTGGTGGAAGATATGGATTATCTTCAAAAGATACTCAACCAAAACACATTAAATCAGTATTTGATTGGATGTTAAGTGGAAAAGAGCATCACAATTTCTCAGTCGGAATTAATGATGATGTTACATTCTTATCAATCCCAGTCGATGAAAAATACGAAATCGCACATACATATGCATCATGCTTATTCTATGGTTTAGGTAGTGATGGTACTGTCGGTGCTAATAAATCATCAATTAAGATTATTGGTGATGCAACCCATCAATATGCTCAAGCATATTTTGCTTACGATAGTCGTAAATCAGGTGGTGTTACAAGATCTCACTTAAGATTTGGTAAAGAACCAATTCACTCAACATATTATGTTGAACATGCTGCATTTATTTCATGTTCACTTGATACTTATGTCTTCAGATTTGATATGCTCAAGAATTTAAGTGAGGGTGGTACATTCTTACTTAATACTGATATGAGTGATGAAGATTTAGAAAGATCACTTCCAAATAGAGTTAAATATCAATTAGCAACTAAAAAAGCTAAATTCTATGTTATTGATGCTAATAAGATTGCTCTTGAAATCGGAATGGGAAGACATACCAACACTATTTTACAAAGTGCATTCTTCTATCTTAATCCACAAATTATGCCTTATGATGAAGCAAATACTTGGATGAAGAAATTAGCTTTAAAAACATACGGTAGAAAAGGTAACGATGTTGTTGAACTCAACTACAAAGCTATCGATAAAGGTACAGAAGGCTTAAGAGAAGTTAAAGTTAAACCAGAATGGGCTAACTTACCATACAATAGAGAAAGAACAACAATCGGCGATGATTACTTCGATTCTTATGTTGATTTCATCAATACTCTTGATGGTTATGATTTACCAGTCAGTAAATTCACTGAATATGAATTACTTGATGGTACTATGAGAGAAGATGTAACTTATAGTGAACAAAGAGGTATTGCTGATAGAGTTCCTGAATGGAATAAAGATTATTGTATCCAATGTAATACATGTGCATTTGTCTGTCCTCATACAACAATTAGACCATTCTTACTTACTGATGAAGAAGTTAATAATGGACCTAAAGGTTTAGCAGAAAAAGTTGTAGATGCAAAAGGACCAACAGTCAAGGGCTACAAATATATCATTCAAGTATCACCAAAGAACTGTGTTGGTTGTGGACTCTGTGTCAAAGAATGTTTGGCAAATAAGGCTGCAGAAAAAGCTGGTAATGACCACTTTGCTTTAAAACTTGTCGAAGCTAAATCACAATTTGATAAAGAAACAGACGCAACATACTTATATAAACACACAGCATACAAAGCTGATAAGTTCCCAGTTACAACTGTTAAAGGTGCTGCATTCTTAATGCCTTATATGGAAATTAGTGGTGCATGTGCTGGATGTGGTGAAACTCCATATTACAACTTACTTTCTAGATTATTTGGTAAAGACTTATTGATTTCTAATGCTACAGGTTGTTCTTCAATTTACTGTGGTTCAACTCCATTAACTCCATTTGTCAACGATAAAGAAAAGAACGGACCAGCTTGGGCTAACTCATTATTTGAAGATAATGCTGAAAATGGCTATGGTATGAGACTTGCTACAGATTATAAACTTGCTAATATCGCAAGAATCTTAAATGCTGCTCTCGCAAGTGAAACTGTAGAATCAGAATTAAAAGATACTATCAATACTTATTTAACTAATATTAAGAATAAAGATGAAGCAAGAAAAGTCATCCCAACTCTTGTTAAATTAGTTAATGCAAGTAAAGATGAAGCTGTTAAAGAAGTCTTAAATTATGAAAAAGACTTACTTGATAAGAGTGTTTGGATCGTCGGTGGTGACGGTTGGGCATATGATATTGGTTATGGTGGATTAGATCATGTCTTAGCTAGTGAAGATGATATCAATGTTATGTGTTTAGATACTGAAGTTTACTCCAATACTGGTGGTCAAGCTTCAAAATCATCACAAACAGGACAAATCGCTCAATTTACAGCAAGTGGTAAGAAAACAAGTAAGAAGAACCTTGCTTTAATGGCCATGGCTTATGGCAATGTTTATGTTGCTCAAGTTTCATTAGGTGCTAACCCAATGGCCGCAATTAAAGCATTCAAAGAAGCTGAAAGTTATAACGGACCATCCTTAATTATCTGCTATGCTCCTTGTATCAACCAAGGTATTAAAGGTGGTATGGTCAACTCAATTCAAGTTGAAAGAGAAGCAGTTGAATGTGGCTACTTCACAACATTTAGATATGATCCACGTTTAGTCGCACAAGGTAAACCAGGATTACAACTTGATTGTAAAGAACCAGATTTCTCTAAGATCAGAGACTTCATTATGAAAGAAACAAGATATTCACAACTTCCAAAGATTAATCCAACAGAATGTGAAGAATTATTCAAGAAGAATGAACAATGTTCTAGAGATAGATGGGAAAGAATTAAAAAGTTCGGCCTTTAATAGAATAAACTATTAAAATATAATAAAAACTCAGCAAATGCTGGGTTTTTATTTTAAGGTTAAGAATATTTATTTTTTTATTCTCTTATGATAGAATATTTAAAATTAATTGAGGTAAACAAATGTATTGTAGAAAATGTGGACAAGAAATTTCAGATAGACAATCTTTTTGCCCTTATTGTGGAGCTGATCAAAGAAAAGAAACAACATCTTTTACTACGATGATCGATATAAAAGAAAGAAAAAACAACAAAGTTAAAAAGACAAGGAAATATGTCTTATCATATGTCGCTTTATCAGGTTTTATTTTTTCATTTCTAGCTGTCTTTTTTGATGCATTTGTTTTTATTAACTTAATTCCTTTTGCAGTTTTTGGAGCTTTATTTGGCCTTATAAGTTTAGTTCTTTCTATAATTGGTATAAAAGAGACTAAACATAATATTAAAAACGGGTCACATTTCGCTTATTCTGGATTTGTATTAAGCATTTTAGCTTTAATTGTTCTAATTGTTGTTGTATTAATCACAATATTTTATAGATAAGTTAATATAAAACCTCCTATTTATGATAAAATTTATATATCGCATGGAGGTTTTTTAATGAAAATAATTTCTTTTAATGTAAATGGTCTTAGGGCTATTTTATCAAAAACTTTTAAAGAAGATTTCTTGAGCTTAGACGCTGATATATTTTCTTTAAATGAAACAAAACTTACCTCTGATTTAGTTTTTGAATTTCCTTTTCAACCAAAAGGATATTTTGTTTATTATACTAATAGTGATATTAAAAAGGGATATAGTGGAGTAGCAGTTTTAACAAAAAAAGAGCCTATAAGTGTATCTTATGGACTTAAAAACGGGAGGTATGATGAAGAAGGTCGAGTTATTACCCTTGAATTTGAGAATTTTTATTATGTTGCTGCCTATGTTCCTAATGCAGGAGAGGGACTTAAAAGACTTGATTTTAGATTAAAATTTGAAGAAGATGTTTTGTGTTACTTAAAAGAACTAGATAGTAAAAAGCCTCTTATATATGCAGGTGATTTAAATGTCGCTCATAATGAAATTGATATTAAAAATCCTAAAGCGAATGTAAATAATCCAGGATACACAATTCAAGAAAGAAACGCCTTCACAAATTTATTAAGTAATGGTTTCGTTGACACTTATAGGACTTTATATCCTAATGAAGTTAAATATTCTTGGTGGAGTTATCGTTTTAATGCTAGAAAAAATAATGCCGGCTGGAGAATTGATTATTTTGTCGTTAGTGAATCATTAATGTCAAAAGTTAAAGACTCTAAAATACTTAATGAAATATTTGGTAGTGATCATTGTCCAATAGAACTTGATGTGGAGCTTTAATATGGAGTATGTTTTAACTAGCAAAGAAATGCAAGATGCTGATGCTTATACAATTTCGAATTTTATCCCTTCGATTGATTTAATGGAGAGAGCTGGGCTTGAATGCTATAAAATTATTAAGACAAGAATTAAAAAAACAGATAAAGTTCTAGTTGTATCTGGCAGTGGCGGAAATGGAGGAGATGGGTTAGTTATTGCTAGGTATCTATTTAATGATAACTACGATGTTTCCATTAACCTAATTGGATCTCATTATAAAAAAGAAACAGAAATAAATTTAGAACGCTATCATGGCAAAAAAATAATTGATTTAAGTAATGAGGATATTAATAAATTCGATGTAATTATTGATGGAATTTTAGGAGTTGGAATTAAAAATCCGTTAAAAAAGGAATACATTGATTTAATTAATAAGTTAAACGAAGTTAAAGCTTATAAAATTAGTATTGATGTAAATAGCGGAGTTGATGCTTCAACCGGAGAAAATTTAGGAACAGTTTTTACTTCAGATTTAACTATAGCAATTAATAATTACAAAACTGGTCATTTCTTTAATGATGGAATTTCTTATTATAAAGAGTTAAAAAAAGTTGAAATTGGAATTAAATTAAATAAAGACATTAATTATGCACAAATCTTAAATTTTGATGATTATAGCGCACTTTTTCCAACACGCAATCGTAATACTAATAAAGGTAGTTATGGTCGAGTAGCTTTAATTGGTGGAAGTAAATTAACTCCTGGCGCTTTAAATCTATCTCTTAACGCTTTAGCTGCTTTACGTGGAGGAGTTGGCTACGCTACTATATGTATTCCTAAAAGCTTATATTCGATTTATGCCCTAAAAAATAATGAGAATATTTATAACTTACTAAGCGATAATGACGGACAAGTGATTTTTAGTGAAGAAGAAATAGATAAACTTTTAAACTACGATGCTATTGCTATTGGCATGGGAATTGGCACATCATTAGAAGTTTACAAAATAATTGAATATTTATTAAAAAACTACGATGGAAACCTGCTAATTGATGCAGATGGATTAAATTCTTTAGCAAAATTTGGCATTGCAATTTTAAAAAATCATAAATGTAATGTAGTATTAACACCACATTTAAAAGAATTTTCTAGACTTAGCAATATTTCTTTAGGCGAAATTAAAAAAGATTATATTTTTAAAGCAAAAGAATTTTCTAAATTGTATAGAGTCATCTTAAATTTGAAAAATGATATTAGTATAATTACTGATGGCGAATCTGCAATTATTAATGTTAATGGCAATGCTGGACTTGCCAAAGGTGGTAGTGGAGATGTATTGAGTGGAGTCACCCTTTCTTTACTTAATAAAAAAACTGAATTACTAAAGAGGGTTGCTTGCGGAGCGTTTATTTTAGGTGAAGCAGGTGATTTAGCTATTGACGCTATAAATGAATATTCTTTACTAGCTAGAGATTTATCTAATTATTTGATAGAGGTTTTTAATAAGTTAACATTAAAAAATAATAAAAGCACCTCATAAGTGAGGCGCTTCTCATTAATTATTTGAATTGTAACTATTAATCAAGGATTTATATTTTGCTGGAGTGGTTCCAGTGATTTTTTTAAAGCTTTGAATAAAGTGTGATTGGGAACAAAAACTTAATTGATAAGGAATTTCGTTTACAGGAATTTTATTTTCCTTCATTAGAATAATAGCTCGTTCAATCTTCTCTTTTAAGATAAACTGCGAAATTGATGTATTTAATTCTTTTTTAAATAATTTACCCAAATATTGTTCGCTACAATGAACTTGCTTAGCAACAGAAGCGCTAGAAATCTTTTTTTCTAAGTTATTGTGAATATAGTTTGCTGCTCTAAATACGATAGGAGTAGTGACATTATTTAATTTAGAATCGTGAACTGCTTTGGCATAAGTAATCATAACTTCAAAAATTGCTCTAATAATATCATCTGTATTTTGATATTGATCAATAGTTTGAATGAATTTATCACTTAAAGCTAGCGACTCTTTTTGATACATACCTCCAGCAATAGCAATTCTAGAAAATAAAGTTACGCCACTAACAGCAGCATATCTCAATTGTCTTATGGCATCGTTTGACATCTTGCCAACTATTAATTGAATATCGGCATTTTTAAACTCATTTTCGATATCTTGGTAACGACCATCTTTAATGTAACTTAAAAATCTAGTTTCACCACTATGTGTACTTAAGATTAAATCATCAATATAATCTTGATCATAAGATTCTATAATTTTAATTTTTGTTGCGCTCATAACTTAATTTTATAGTAAAAAGTCCATTTAATGTACAAAAAAATGCATAAAATGCACTATTAATGCCCTTAATTGCATAATTTGTTAAAAAATGGAAAAAATATAGTTTAAAATTAGTTATAATAGTGAAAACAAATAATTAATTGGTTTACTTGAAGGATTAAAGAAACATTGTAAAATTAATTGTATGGATAAAGAAAAATTTAATATTTCTGAAAATATTGATGTTTTAGTTGACTGTTTTAGTGGAAAAAACTATTGGGAAACCATTCCTAGTTATGATTTAAATTTGAATGGAATGTATCTTGCTGATGGTGGTCATGGTATAAGAAAACAAATGGAAGAGGCTTCTAAACTAGGCTTAAGAAAAGGTCACCCAGCCACAGTTTTTCCTAGTGGAACGGCATTAGCTTGTACTTTTAATAATGAATTAGTTTATAACATTGGTCGAGCAATTGCAGAAGAAGCAATTTATTATGGAGTTAATGTATTATTGGCTCCTTCCATGAATATTAAAAGAAATCCTTTATGTGGTAGAAATTTTGAATACTTTAGTGAAGATCCATATTTAACTGGTAAATTGGCTGGAGCGTTGACTAAAGGAATTGAATCAAAAGGAATATCAAGTTGTCCTAAACACTATTGTTTAAACAATCAAGAAAGTAATCGTTTTAACTGTAATGTAATAGTTGATAAAAAAGCTTTACATGATATTTATCTTTTGCCTTTTAAAATTGCTATTAAAGAAGGAAATCCATCTTCAATAATGACTTCTTATAATGCTTTTAATGGGGAGCATGTTAATGAATCAAAGTATTTACTAGTTGATAAATTAAGAAATGAATTCGGCTTTAATGGCGTACTTATTAGTGATTGGGGAGCAATTGATGATAGAGTTAATTCCTTTAAAGCTACTAATGATTTGGAAATGCCTTCAAGTAATAGTGTAAATGATAAAAAAATCTATGATGCCTATATTGATAAAGCAATATCTAAAAAAGAAATTCTTGAATCTTATAATCGAATAGTAGCTTTAGATAAAAAAACTAATTTAACATTAATTAATTCGAAAGGTAATTTATCACACACACGAGTAAATTTAGAAGCTGCTGAAGAGAGTATTGTTTTATTAAAGAATGCTAGAAATGTCTTACCTTTAAATAGTGAAGATAAAGGATTTATTGTTGGTCCATTTGCTTTTAAAAATAGAATTCAAGGTGGCGGAAGTAGTACAATTACACCAATTAAGCGTGAACAGATTATAGATATATATAAAGAGTATAGTTTGAATATTACTAAAGTTTTGAAAGGCTTTAGTGAATTCCCAAAATCAAGTTATGATGGAGATTTACTTAGAGAAACAATTAACCATATTAAGTTATTTAAGCCTAAATATTTAATTGTATTTTTTGGATTATTAGATGCTGATGAAAATGAGGGAATTGATAGAAAATCGCTCAAATTGAACGCAAATCAAGTGAATTTTATTAGAGAAATTTATAAATATAATGTCTCTCTAATAGGTGTTTTAAGTTCTGGAGGAGTTGTTTATTTAAAGGATGTTTTAGATTATTTTGATGGGTTAATTTATGCTCCGCTAATTGGAATGGAAAGTAGTAGAGCTATTTTAAATGTTCTTTCTGGAGTAAGTGCTCCTTCAGGTCGATTAACTGAATCTTGGGCTAAAGATTATATTGACTATCCTAATTCAAATATTTTTAATAAAGAGGATTCTTTCATTAATAACGCTTTATATAAAGAAAGCATTTTTATTGGTTATCGTTATTTTAATACATTTGATAAGAAAGTTCTTTTTCCTTTTGGATATGGCTTAAGTTACGCTAATTTTGAATATAGTGATATAAAAATCGAACAAAATGGAGTTTATTTTAAGAGTACTAATAATTCCTTAATTAAAAGTAAGGATGTAGTCCAACTATATATATCTAAAAACGATTCAACCTACTTACGACCTAAAAAAGAGTTAAAGGGTTATATAAAATATGAACTTGGGCCAGGAGAATCCAAAACTTTATTTATTCCTTATGATGAATGGACTTTTTTAACTTATGATGAAAACCAGGATAAATATCTTGAAGAGGGTGGAAGATATACAATCTTTATCTCTAAAAATGTTAATACTGATATTCTCAGCAAGAACATCGAAATAAAAAAAGAAAAAACAAATCATGAATATAATTATTTAAAAGAATATAAGGATGGTTCTTTTAAATTATTGAGTGATGATGATTTCTTAGCCTCGCTTAATTATGAGGTTAAATTATCTAATAAAAAAATGCTCGATAAAAAGAAGAAAATTATTTTGGTAGATAAAAATACCTTAGTAATGGATTTAGTTAGATGTAAGTCTTTATTAGTTAGAAATGTTATAAAGTATTTTATTTATAAAGTGAATAGATTATATAAACAAAATCGAGGATTTAAGGCTAACAATATTTATTCAGGAATTTTAAATCAACCATTAAGATCTTTATTTACAATGTCAAATGGAATTATAAGTGAGTATCAGTTAAATGATATAATATTTATGGCTAATGGAAATTCTATTCGTGGTTTCTTTAGATTTATGAAAGATAGACCAAATAAGAATTTAACTAAAAAGTCAGATCGTTATTAATTATATAAATACAAATAAATGTTTCATTATTTAATATTCGATTGATTAAATTGATATAAGAATTAAATTATTTATTTTAAAATTTTTACATATTGAAAGCGCTTACAAATGGAGATCTAATTATGAAGCATGAAGAACTTATTAAAAAAATGACTGTAGAAGAAAAAGCTAGTTTGACTAGTGGTAAAAATTTCTGGGAGACAATGAATATTCCGCACTTAGGAATCAAATCAATGTTTTTAAGTGATGGCCCTCATGGAATAAGAAAACAGGCTGCAGCTGCTGACCATCTTGGCTTAAATAAATCCTTGCCAGCAACATGTTTTCCTACTAGTGCCACAATTGCTAACTCATTTAATGTTGATCTTGCTGAAAAGGTTGGCAAAGCATTAGGAGAAGAGGCACTTGCTTTAGGTGTTAATGTTGTTTTAGGTCCTGGAATTAATATAAAAAGAAATCCACGTTGTGGAAGAAATTTCGAATATTATAGCGAAGATCCTTATTTAGCTGGTAAAATAGCTGCTAGCTATGTAAAAGGTATACAATCAAACGGCATTGCAAGCTGTATTAAACATTTTGCATGTAACAATCAAGAAGAGAGAAGATTAACTTCTAATAGTGTATTAGATGAGAGAACTTTAAGAGAAATTTATACAACTGCATTTGAAATTACAGTAAAAGAAGCTAAACCTTTATGTGTAATGTCTTCATACAACTTAGTTAATGATGTATATGCTAATGAAAACAAACATTTGTTAAAAGAAATTTTAAGAGATGATTTTGGATTCGATGGAGTAATAATTACTGACTGGGGCGGAAATAATGATAGAATCGAAGGTCTTAAAGCAGGCAATGAGTTAGAAATGCCAGCAAATAATGGTGAAACAGATTTAGAAATTGTTAACGCTATTAAAAATAATAAACTTGATGAAGCCATTCTTGATGAATCAGTTGATAGATTATTAAGTTTACATGATCATACTTTTAAACCATTCGAAGAGGGTAAAAAATATAAAGTTAATATAGAAGCTCATCACGAAATTGCTAAAGAAGCTGCTCGTGAGTCAATAGTATTACTTAAAAATGAGAATAATGCTTTACCTTTAAATTCGACAGAAAAAGTGGGAATTATTGGTGATTTTGCTAAAAATCCACGTTATCAAGGTGCTGGAAGTAGTATTGTTAATCCAACTAAGTTAGATAATACTTTAGATTTAGTTAAAGATTGTGGAATTAATTATATAGGCTATGAACAAGGCTTTAATCGTTATGGAAAAAAGAAGAAAGCAATGTTTGAAAATGCTATGGGATTAGCAAAACATGTTGATACAGTCGTTTTATACATGGGCTTAGACGAAGTCACAGAAGCCGAAGGACTTGATAGAGAGAATATCAGAATCAATCAAAATCAAATAGATCTATTAAAAGCTATTAAAGCATTAGGCAAAAAAGTGGTTGTTGTATTAAGCGAAGGTAGCGTTATTGAATTAGACTTTGAAAAATATGCTGATGCTATCATCTTTAATTGCTTAAATGGACAAGCTGGAAGTGGTGCTACATTAGAAATTTTAACTGGTAAAGTAAATCCAAGTGGAAGACTTAGTGAGACTTATCCAATTAAGTATGATGACACTCCAACAGAGAAATATTTCCCAGCCCATGGATTTAATTCTTTCTATAAAGATGGATTATTCGTTGGATATAGATATTACGATACAGCAAATAAAAATGTAAGATATCCATTTGGATATGGCTTATCTTATACAACTTTCGAATATAGTGATTTAATTATTTCTAAAGATGGAGTCACCTTTAAAGTTACAAATACTGGTAAGGTTAAAGGAAAAGAAGTTCCTCAATTATATGTAGGATTAAATAACTCAAAAGTCTTTAGAGCTAAAAAAGAATTAAAAGGATTCACTAAAATTGAGTTAGAACCAGGCGAAACTAAAGAAGTAACTCTTAAATTTGATGAATATACATTTAGATTCTTTAATGTTAAAGATAATAAATTTGAAGTAGAAGATGGTGTCTATTCAATTTATGTTGGAGCTAATATAAACGATATTAAGCTAACTGGTGAAATCAAAGTTGAAGGTGTAGTTTTAGCTGATGATATTTATGATAAGGAAAAACTTGCAAAATATTATAAAGCGGATGTAACAAATATTAGCGATGAAGAATTTGAAGCTTTACTTGGAAGAAAACTTCCTGATTCAAATATTAAATTTATTAAAAAGAAAAGAATTATTGTTGACTATAACACCTCAGTAATCGAACTTAAATATGCTAAAGGACGGACTGGAAGATTATTCTCTTGGGCAATTCGCTTTGCAATTAAATTTTTAACAAAAGTAGGCAAAAAAGATACTGCTAATGTTTTAGTAATGGGTGTTATAAATCAACCAATGAGAAGTATTTCTAGAATGACTAATGGAATTATTTCAATGGGTCAACTTGATGGAATGATTTTAATGTTTAATGGTCATTTCTTTAAAGGATTTAATAAATTCTGCAAAGAGAGCGGTAAAAAACCTAAAGTTGCAAAGGAAAGTAAATATAGAGTAATTGAAAAACGTAAAAATTAAGTTTCACGGTGACAAATATTCGTATTTTGATAGACAAAATGCAACAAATTCGGTACTATTTTGACACAAAAGATAGTGAGGAATATTATGAGTGAAAAACTAATTTCATTTTGTGTGCCTTGTTATAATGCAGAGAAAGACATGAGAAAATGTTTGGATTCTTTATTAACACAAAAAGACAAGGTTGAAATAATAATTATCGACGATGGAAGTAAGGATTCCACGCCTCAAATTGTTGATGAATACGCAGCTAAATACCCTGAATGTGTCATTGGAGTCCATCAACCTAATGGTGGTCATGGAGCCGGAATTAATAAAGCATTATCATTAGCAACTGGCAAATTTTTTAAGGTTGTCGATAGCGATGACTGGGTTGATCAAAATGGTTATGCAGAAGTTTTAAAAAGAATTGAAATTGATGGTGATAAAATCGATTTATTCATTATGAACTACGCATATTTTTATGTTGATAGCGTTAAAAAAATAATCAAGTTTAACAGTGTTTTTAAATCAAATAAATTGCTTAAACGGAACAATGTAAAGCGCTTTATGGCTTGGGAATATTTAACTTTACATTCAGTAATGTATAAACGTGAAGTTTTAAAAAGATCAAATGTTACCTTACCAGAGCATACATTCTATGAAGATAACTATTTTATCTACGCATCATTACCTTATGTAAATACCTTGTATTATATTCCAATGACTTTTTATATGTATTTTATTGGAAGAGCAGGCCAATCAGTTGGAATAGAACAAATGAAAAAACGCTTTAAAGACCATTATTTAATTGCCCACTTAATGAACAATGAATATGATATATTCCAATATAAAAAGACAAATAAAGGACTTTATCGTACTTTAATGCATCATTTAATCTTAATTAATTCAATTGGATTTATTTATACTCGATTAAACGGAACAAAAGAAGGTATTGAAGCATATCATAATCTTAAAAAAGAAGTTAAAACTGAACATCCAAGGTTATATAAAAAATTGAAATATTTTAGTATGTGTGGATTTGTCATGTGCGATGGTAAATTTGGCACATGGCTTATGAAATTCTCATTATGGTTTGCTAGAAGGGTAGTTCCATTCTGCTAATAAAATTATTTAATTAAAAAATTCCTTAGAATTTTGACTCTAAGGAATTTTTATTTTTTGCTTTTTGATATTTTATTTGAAAATGCTTTTATTTTCTTTTTATTTTTTCTCTTATTACTCATTACCATAATTAAAATAATAACGATTAATATTGCAACAATTATCGCAACTAGAGTATAGATTTGAATCAAGGAAAGTTCTAATTTAATTTTTAATGAATTAGTAGAAGTTATTATTTTTCCATCAATTTCAACTTTAGCAGTAATTTCTTTTTCACCAAGACCTAAAATCATATATTTTTCAGTCATGACTTGTTCACCCATATAAAGAGTGTATGTAAAATCTGTCACTAACTCGTTATCTTTTAATAAAGTCGCTTTTATTCCACTTGGATCAAATTGTTCAAATTGATAATAAGTGGATTTAAAATCATCTGTTTGTTCTATAAATAGAGAATAAGTAGCGGAAGGGTCATCTGGAGAAGATGGATTGTCAGGTGTAGAAGGGTCTTCACCTGTTTCTCCAAAACTTATACCTTCACTTTTTTCGGGAGTGAAACAAGCTTCAGCCCACGAAGGGTAATCAATGAATGGATTTCTATTGCCTTGGATGGAATTATAAATAAGATTATTTCTATGAATTTCATATTCACTTACAGGATCTTCAACATTCCATTCCAATAAATCGCTTAATTCTCCATAAGCACATGGAGAAGAAATAGTTTCATCAGGTTCAACTGTTCCTCCAGAAGTGACTCCATCAGCCAAGGTTAAACTTGGAGATAAATCTGTAGAGCTAATTTCTTCATAGGTATGATATCTAGCAGCCATATAAAATATGGATCTTGCAATGTCCCCTTTATTTTCATCTAATGGTTCAAAAACCTTGATTCCATCAGCATTATTTCCTAAATATCCAACAATTTCACCAGTTAATCCACTAGTAATTGCTTTAGTAGAACTAGCGTTTTTATTTGCTACATTTCCATAAGGATAATTTTTGTGACCACTAGAATTTCCGTTATGTTCACCAGCATGTAAATTATGGACATCACATCCAGCGGTATATTTTTTATATGCATCATTACTTCCATTAAAACCATATGATTTAGGGAAGACATGTTCTCTATCAAATTGAGCTGTATAAGAAGAAAATTGAGCAGTAACTATATTTCCATCCTCATCATAATATTTGTATTCGCCACTATTTATTTTGTTATCAATATAAATAGGTGATGAGGAATATAAAATATTAAGCCGTATTCCAGAAGTTTTATAATTTCCACCTAACTCGCTTTCTTCTAAAGGAGACAAGTCAAAATTTCTTTCAAAAAGATAATAACCATCCCAGTCAGTTGAGGATGTATTACCAGATTCGTACTTTAACTTTGTTTGGCCTTCTTTTAAAATGCTTTGCAATTTTGTTAAAAGTTCTTCCCCCTTATCTCCGTTACTTAAAGTTGAATAATAGTCTTCGATTTCCTCTTTACTTAAATCATAATAAATAGTTCCTTCAGTATTTAAGGAAGAAGATGTGGGTGCTTTTTGAGGAATATTACCTGCTGAACAACTTAAAAATATAATTGGTATTAATGTAAATAACTTCATGACTTTATTGTATAGTTTTTGATTTTGTTTTTAAAGAAAAAAAGACTGCAAAAATTTACTATTTAAGTAAATATAATGCAAAAACAAAGTAAAAATATAAATTTGGAAGATTATATTTCGATTATTAAATACAAATTTAACGCCAACTGACAAACTAAATGCAGGTTCATAAGCAAATGCGCAGTTTGCCAGACCAAATGCAGTTTTTTGCATTTCAAAACTGCGTTTAGTTCATTAATGATATTTAAATAAGTCATTTTAAAAGAAAATTAAACAAA
>CASGAD010000034.1 GCA_949299335.1 uncultured bacterium
CTTGTTTCAACCCTAATAATTCAAAGTAATTTTTAGTAGCAAATAATTACTTTGCAACCTAATTTAGAAAGTTCTGCACTAAGAACTCTTTTTGTCATATAAATAATTTTTTCCTTGATTTCTAATAGTTAATTACCTCCTACTAACAATAGTATAGTTGAACGATTGTTCAACTGTCAAATAATTTATTATTTTTAATTTTGTTTTAATATCTTTTGAGTCTTTAAAGATTTAAACTATTATCATGAAGAAAATTGAACGAGACAACTATATTTTTAAGAAGAAGTGTCTATTAATATTGTTATATCTTTTTTATATAAATAACGTTGATTATCACGGGATTATTTTTAGAAGTTTTGGCTTTCATTTTGATCCTACTTGTAACTTTAAGGCAATAGTGAGTTCTAAAAATAACCATATCCATAAATATGTAATCCATATATTTTTTAATAATCGTGGAGTTAATTTAGAAGAACTGGATATAATGGGCAATGTAAATTTTATAAAAACTAAAAATGTAAAAAATGTTGATCCATTTATCCCTTCTTCCTCCTTAAATATTTACTTTGATGAGTCTAACTTTTTAGTGTATGGATATATGGAAGGGAAGTTTATTGAGTATAAACTACTACAAACTAATGGTACATATTTTAAAGATGAGATTCTTTATTATTTAAGTAATGATACAAAGTATGAAAATTTTAATTCATCTGCTAGTAACTTTATTTTATATTTACTTAGATTCTTTACTGAAAAAATTGAAACAGATCTAATTATGGGCGCCGGAATTAATTGTGATTATGGAGCCAAAGATTGGGGACATTTAATTGAAGCACTTAACAATGAATTTTATAAAAACGATGATAAAGTAATGAATCAAATTAAGCATTTTGTTGGAGATGAATTATTTGTCAATGGTAAGGTTTTAAAAACTAGTGGTTTTGACACATATAAGTCATTAAATAATGAATTATACTTATTTAAAGAAGCTAAAAGCTTCAATGATTCTACTTCAACTTTATATAATTGTGTAAATTATTTACTTAAACATCCTAAAAGTGAAGTTATCACGTATAATTATGATACTAATTTAGAATATCTTCTCAAAAAAAGAGGTATTAAATATACTAGCGTTTATGATGAGAATGGTTTTGTTCATAATGATAGTTTAGTAACAATTTATCATGTTCATGGATTATTGCCTTTCGATAAATACAAAGAGCAAAAATATCTTGATTCATTAGTTTTTAATGAATCTGAGTACTTTAATTTATATAACAATCCGTATTCATGGAACATTTCTAAGCAAATGCATGATTTCACTTTTAGAACATGTTTATTTATAGGTGTTTCTTTAACCGATCCTAACATGAAAAGATTATTAGAAGTATCGATTAATCCATTAAAATTTAATTTTATATTTATGAAAAAAGAAGATGGATTTAACGAAGAAACTTATCGTACAGTCACTAATTATTTCTTTTCTTATGATTTAATTACCATTTGGATTGATGATTATAGTGAGATTGGTAAATGGTTAGAGTTGATATAAATGTAAAAATTTTCATTACTTGAAAATATTTTCATACTTTTTTAAATTTGAAAATAATTTGTTTCATTTATTTTTACATATTCTAATAATTTTGCTAAAATTTCCTCATGAGAACGAATGGAATTTTAATGCCTTTAAGTAGTTTACCAAGTAAACATGGTATAGGCGATTTTGGTGAAAATAGTTTTGAATTTGTCAGCTTATTAAAAAAGGTTGGAATTAAATTTTGGCAACTTTTGCCTTTAAATCCTTTAGGGGGAGGAAATTCACCATATCAATCTGTATGCTCTTTTGCAATAGATCCTATTTATATTGATTTAAACCAACTTTATGATGAAGGCTTAGTAGATGAACTAAAAACTTTTAATCAAAAAAAGAAACGTGTCGATTATCCAAAAGTAAGAGAATTTAAGATGTCAGTTTTGCGTGAAGCTTTTTCTAGAGAAAGTGATACAAAAAAACCTGCTTTTAAGACATTTATTAAAGATAATCCATGGATAGATGCTTATGCAAAATATTTAGTATTACTTATTAAAAATAATTATAAAGAGTGGTGGTTCTGGCCAAAGGAAGAAAGATATGATTATTATCAAAATTCTTTTGACTATACTGAATATGAAAATGAAATCCTTTTTACGAAATGGTGTCAATATATTGCTTATAAACAATTTTTAAAGCTTAAAAAATATGCAAATGATAACGGAATTAAGCTTATGGGCGATATTCCATTTTATGTTTCAGGTGATAGTAGTGATGCTTGGAGTAATCAAGATGAATTTTTGCTAGATGAAAATGATAGACCAAGAAAAATTGCTGGTGTACCACCAGATTATTTCAATGAAAATGGTCAAAGATGGGGAAATTTAATTTATGACTGGGAATACATGAAAGATGACAATTTTACTTTCTGGATTTCTAGAGTTCAACATGCGGCTAAATTTTTTGATTATTTAAGAATAGACCATTTTAGAGCATTTGATACATATTGGGCTATTAATCCTGATTGTCCAACAGCTATTGATGGTAAATGGAAAAAGGCTTATGGTGATGAATTCTTTAAAGAATTAGAAAAAGCAAATATTAATATTTCTTTATTTGCTGAAGACTTAGGCGAACCAGCACCTGGAGTAATATTTTTAAGAGATAAATATAATTTACCAGGCATGAATGTTATTGAATTCACAATTTTAGATCCTGAAGCAAAGGAAATTAAGAATCAAATAATCTATACTGGAACCCACGATAATGATACCTTGAAAGGTTGGATTAATTCTTTAAAAGAAAGCGATAGAGAAATTTTAAAAATCGCTTTAAGAGAGAAAAATGCAGTAGGTAGAAGTTTATTTGATAAACTTTTAAATTATGTTTTATCAAGTGTTTGTGACTATGCATGTGTTCCTATTTGGGATTATTTAAGACTTGATTCAAGTTCAAGAATGAATACACCTGGCACATGCGGATCTCCTAACTGGGAATTTAGAATTACTTCATTCGGCGACTTTATTAAAAATATTAACGATATAAAAGGGCGCTTAGCAAAATATAAAAGATGAAAAAAATTGCTTTAATTTCGCTTGGTTGTGTTAAAAATACTGTTGATAGCGAGGCTATTTTAGCTTTATTTAAGAAACCTGATTTTGAGATTGTTACTAATTTAAAAGAGAGTGATGTAATAATTATCAATACTTGCGGGTTTATTTTAAGTGCGAAAATAGAAGGGATAAACACTATCTTAGATACTTTACAATATGGTAAAAAAGTAGTTGTAATTGGCTGTTTAGTAGAAAGATATTTCGATGAATTAAAAGAATCCATCCCTGAAGTAAATATGTGGATTCCATTTAAGGATGAATATACTAAACTTCCTTCTATGATTCAAAGCCTTTTTGAAGACGAAAAAGTTAAACCGGAATTCGATATATTTGATAGAGTAGAAGAATCTTCTTATTCTACCTATATTAAAATTAGTGAAGGATGTGATAACTTTTGCGCTTTTTGTGCAATCCCTTTTATTAGAGGAAGATTTGTTTCTTATCCATTAGAAAAAATCGTTAATTACGCAAAAAAAGTCGCAAAACGTGGCTCAAAAGAAATAGTTTTAATTGGACAAGATCCAACTAGCTATGGAAAAGATTTAAAAAATGAGAATATTAATTTAGTCACTTTATTAAAAGAATTAGTTAAAATTCCTGAGATTTTTAAAATTAGATTACTTTATTTATATCCAGATGGAATTACTGATGAGCTTTTAGACTTTATTAAAACAAATGAGAAAATATCCCATTATTTTGATATTCCTATTCAACATTGTTCAACACGAATTTTGCATTTGATGAATAGGCGTGATGACAAAAAATCCACTGAAAAGATTTTTAATAAAATAAAAAAAGATATACCTGATGCTATTTTAAGAACTACCTTAATTGTTGGATTCCCAGGTGAGACAACAAAAGAATTTAACGAACTATTAAAATTTATTAAGAAATATAAGTTTAATCATTTAGGATGCTTTACTTATAGTAAAGAAGAAAAAACAAGAGCTTATTATTTGCCACATCAAGTAAGAGAAAATACTAAAGTTAAGAGAAAAGAAGAAATAATGAAAACCCAGGCTAAAATCTCTTATGAATTAAATAAGGAATTAATTGGGAGACAGTTTAAAGGCTTAGTAAGCAAAGTTAATGAAAATGATTATTATGTTAGATGCGATTATAATGCTCCAGATGATATAGACGGTAATGTGATATTAAAGTCAGATAAAAGGCACCAAGTAGGTGATGTTGTGAATATAGAAATTACACACGCATTTGTCTATGATTTATTAGCAAAAGAAATAGATTAAGATTCCTAGAAAAAAATCTAGGAATTTTTTTATAAAAAATGGAAAAAATATTTATTTACTAATGTTGTTCTAGTGAAAGGAATAAATGGCGTAATCGGCGCCCTAAGGTTGAATAAACTAAGTAGTTCTACTACACGATTATGGATTATGTTAGAAAATAAATATTTAGAAATTTTAAAATTTAGGATTTACCCCACAAAAGAACAAGTTACATATTTAAAAAAGGAATTAAATTTTTATAAAAAGTATTATGCAGCCTTGATTAGCTATATAAAAAGTAAACAAGTTTCTAGTTTGTATAAATTTTCTTATAAAGAAGTGGCTTCTTTTTGTGATGAGTTTAGAAAAGCAGTGCGAAAGAAAAAATTTGATTTTTCAAAATATTATTGTGATTGCCACTTTTCATTTGCTAAAGAAAATATATTAAAAAAATATTTCTTTCGAAAGAAGGAGAATATCAAAAAATATCTTGTGGATAAAGTCACAGTAAAAATATCAGATCCTTCTTGTTTTATTATGAACGGATATTTTTATTTAAAAAATATTCCTAAATTTAAAATAAGGCCTAAGGTTGATAATTTAGGAGAAATATCATTCGTCAATATAACTAAGAAAAATGAAAAATATTATTTAACAGTTGTTAGATCTTTAATGACTAAAAACATTAATAAAACTAATAAAGCATGTGGCATAGATATTGGTTTTAAAGATTATGCGACGATTTATGATTCAGATGATAAAGTTTTCAAAATTAATTTTGAAAATAAAAAAGTTGATACCTTAATATCAAAAGCAAGTTTTTATAAAAAGACACTAGTTAATATTGAGAATAAAAATTCAAATTATGCGAAATCTAAAAATTATAAAAGAATACTTTTAAAACTAGAGAGAGTATATGAAAGGATCTCAAATATACAAGCAAGATTTTTTAATGAATTAGCGCTTAATTTAGTTTTCACCTATGATCTTATAACTATTGAAGATTTGGATTTTGAAACACTATTTAGAAAAAGAGAATCCAAATTAAATTTGCAAAAGAATTCTTTTGGAAAATTTTTCAAAATTCTTGAAGAAAAAGCTCATAAATATAAAAAAATCGTATTACGCGCTAATAGGACATTTATGTCAAGTCAAATTTGCTCCGCATGTGGAACAATTCACCACGAAATGAAAGATTATTCAATTAGAACTTTTAAGTGCGAATGTGGGTATGTGGCTGATAGAGATGTTAATGCAGCAAAAAATTTGATGAATTATGGAGTTAGGCAGTTAAGAATACAGGCAATTAATGCTTCTGAAATCAATAATAAAAAAGAAACGGAGAGTAAAATATGATATATTCTAAAAATATAGAAAGCGGCAATAATAGAGTTAAAGCCAAAATATTTAAAATAGGTAATTTTATAACTTTAAGTCAAAAAGAGAAAAACGAAATTGCTAAATCAATTTCAAATATTGTTTTTGTTGATAATACAACAAAAATCAATCTTTATTTAAACTACATTAACAAAACTAAAAACAAGAAATTTATTGGCTGTCTTGGAAAAATGAACGAAGAAGTTATTAAAATTTTTTATGAAAAATGTGGTCTAGATTTAAAAGAGTATCTTATAGCTATAATGCCAAAAGCTTTATTAAATAAATATGATAGATATAAGAGCGATATCGAATACTTAAAGCGGCGGTATAAGAGTATATTAAAATTGTCAGAAATTTTAGAAAACATTACTTTTATACATTGCAATGTCTTTAGTGAAGAAATCCATTTAAACGCATTGTTTGAAGATACTAATTATCAACTAATATTTAAAGTGAACAAGAAGAATGGTTTATTGCTTCTTAAGAAATTAACTAATGTTTGTCAAATTGAGTCTTCAGGCAACTTTGTTTTATCACAATTCGTTTATAAAAATAGTTATTGTTAATGATTAGTTGTTATATTGACGAAAGTGGTAGTATGACAAAAAAATATGCAAATAGTTTCCCTTTTTTTGTAATTTGCATTATTAATGTCTTAGACGCTACGAAGTTAAAACATCTTTATAAAAAATTATTTATATCTAATAAAAGTATGTTTGTTAGATCAAAAGATAATAAATATGAGTTAAAGGGATCGCACTTAAATAGAGATGAAAAAAAATATTTGGCCAAGTATTTTAATAGACCAGGTTTATTAGAAGTATTTTATATTAAAGTTGTCAATCAACATTTAGATAACGATGAGATATACGCTAATAAAGCTAGAGCATTCAATTATCTAATCGGGAAAGACTTTGAACATTTATTTATTAAGAAACTTTTTGGCTTTGATGAATATTTTTTATACATTGATAATCGAAATGTTAAAAACGATTCGAAAAAATCACTTGAGGATTATTTAAATATTAAATTTAGTGTTGAAAATTTTTTCGCAACCAGATTTAGAGCTGAGTATTATGACTCGAAAAATGTAAAGCTTATTCAAATCGCAGATTTCTTTTCAAATTTATTCTATTCAGATTTGCTAACTAAAAATTTTGAATCAGATTTTTTAGAACTTGTTGATTCAAATGTTGTTAAAGATATATTTGTATTTCCTTTAGCATCATATTTTTAGTATATACAAATGTATTGACAAAATAATGGGTGGTGAATATAATAAATTTGTAAAGAGTAAGTCTTAGTATATTCTATTATCAAGGTAAGCTATGTGTGCCATAGCAGTGTATTAAGCAATTTACAATGGGGGTTATCTTAATGATAATCCCTTTCGAATTTTTTAAAGGAATTTAGCAAAATTCGAAAAACAAAAATAAAAAACCTCGATTAAATCGAGGAAATTTGCAATGGTGCCTCTTCGCAGCGTTTGACCATAATTATTTACTTATCTAAGAAGTATAATTAAGTAAATAATTTTGACCATTACAACTTTTGATAATAAAAATTAATTTAATTTTTAATTTTTTCCAAGACAGCTTTTATTTCGTTCATTAACAAAAGAAGCTTTTTTCTATCTTGTTTTGACACCGAGTCACGTCCAAAAAGTTCATCTAAGGAAACATTATAAAAATCAGCTAAAGTAATCGCTTTATCAATGGTTAAGCCAGAGCAAGTAGATTCATATCGGCTATATTGTTGTTGCGAAATACCAATAATCTTAGCTACATCATTTTGATTTAGTTCATTTTTAACTCGAAAATCTTTTAGCTTATTTTTCATACTTTTTATAAATCTCATCTATTCTTTTTTGTAGCGATTTAATCTCGTTAAAATCTTCCAAGGAAATTGGAATAATATTACTTTTTTCCACGTTTAAAAGATCATCAACGGTGACATTTAAATAATTTGCTATATCAACAATTGTCTTATAGTCGGGTTCACGCGTTCCAGATGAATATCTTTGTATGCTCCTGTACGAAATATTTAAATCTTTGCTCATTTGTAAAAAGGTAATTCCTTTTCTTTTGCATATTGCTTTAATGTTATTGGTCATACTTTGATTATAAAAAAACGACCAAAATGGTGATATAAATGCTTGATTTATGTTCCAATATGGATTATTTTTAAATTATGGATATGACCAAACGGACATATTTTGAGATTCGTAATGAACTCCAAACGTTTAAGGCAATGAAATCTTCATTACCCTAGAGAAGAGCAAAGAGCCTTCCTTGAGGAAATTTGCTTAAAAAATTATCAAGGACGATCCAGGACAGTTTAAAGGGCTGGCTTGAATGGAATCGATAGCCCACAGCCCTTAAAGGTATCATTCATTAATTAAATCCTTAATTGTCCTACTTACTATAAAAGTAAGTAGTCCTATTCAATTAAGGCTTTAGTTAATAATTGACCGCACTAGTGTAACGTAAGTGCGCGGAGTTTAATTAAAGCATTTATTGAAACGGATTAAATTTAATTGTTAATTGAAATGCTTTAATTACATGACTGAAAAGAGAGCGGTGCGATTAGGTTTTAACCAGAAATGGTTTTTATAGAGGTGGACAACATGAAAAAGAAAAGTAACAAAGTAGTCGTAGTATTAGCTTCAACAATTGCAATTTTAGCTGTTGCTGGAGTTGCCGGAACTATTGGATTTTATGGACATGAACAAGGATGGTTTAGTCAAGTAGACCCTGATTTCAAAGATGTAAAAATTGAGTCAAAATCCTTTGAGTATGATGGCGCAAAGAAGGAACTTGAAATTATCGTTCCTGAAGGAGCAACATACGAAGTTGTAATAAAAAATTCTGCCGGAGATATTGTCAACGAATGTATTAATGTTGGTACTTATACTTACGAAGTAAAAGTAAAAGTTAATGAAAAGACGAAAGATTATACTGCAACTTTGACAATTGTCGAATCGAGCAATTCAGAATTAACTGGATCTGATTTGCATCATATACAAATGCAACGAATAAGTGCCGACACTTATAAGCTTATTGCTACTATTGAACCTGCAACAGCTACTAATCAAGAATTAGATTGGAATATAGCTTTTATTGACGATACTGGTTGGGCAAGTGGAAAAAATGTAACTTCTTACGTTACTTTAACTCCAGCAGGGAAAGAAGCAACTATTCAAATGCTACAACGATTCTCGAAACAAATTAGAGTAACTGCAACAACAAAAGACGGAACTAATCTAAGTGCTACTTGTACCGTTGATTGTAAAAAAATAGTCAACTCTGTTGATGTAACATTTAATTCTGCTGAATTAGATACTTCTTCAGCTGGAAGTGGAAAATCAGTTAAATATGATGAAGCACAAAAAAGAATGTATTTAAACACTAGTTCAATTTATGAAAATTACATTAGTGCAATAGCTTTTTTTGATGTATTTACAGGGCAAATTAATTATAGCGAGGGAACAGTTGATTATTCAGGTGCAACAGAAGCAACTTTTTCTGCCACTTGGAATACTAGTTATTTATCAGAGCAAAATGCTCAGGCTGTAGGAGAATGGTTATCTTATCTCGATCCAGATTCTGTCGCTAGCGATAGAATAGAAATGGATTTAGCATATTCTGCTAGTGAAGCTAAATCAATGCTAGATACGTATGCTTCTAGTGCAACAGTAGGAACTTATATCCCAATTCTTGATATTACAAGAAATCAATGTGGTAATACTTACAATTTTACTTTTGGATTAATGGTTGATAATACTTTTGTTTCTTCTATAACTTTAGATGAAACAAATGTTGTTTTTGAATAGGTGATTAAAATGAAAAGCGAGAAAACGAAAAAATTACTTAAAACTTTCCTTGTAGTAATAATTCTTCTTTTCGTTATCGCTGCCGTTGCATTAATTATTAATTCGATTAATGTTATTCAAGGAACACCTGTTCGAGAAATTACATTTAACGAAAATGGAGTAGTATTTGAATGAAAAAAGCTTATTTAACAAAATATTTAATTATGCTTTTCGGAGCAACTTTATTGTCAAGTTGCTCCTCCTCTTTTTCAATTGTAAAAAAAGAAAGTATCATCGATGAAACAAAATTACTGATTGGTAGTTATCCAACTGTCCAAAGTGATTTTGCAGGTAAATTTGAAAACATTTTGTATTTAGATTTTTACAAGGAAAATGAAAATTATGATCTAGAAAACTATTCTGATTATGATAAAGCTATTAATTTAGCTGAAAGCGGACTAGTAAAAATAGATGATTCGATTACCGATGAAAATGGCAACGTTTTGGCTTTTTATGACGTTTCTAAAATTTTTAAAAATTTAACAAATTATGAAAGTATAGATGATTATTTTCACGATGGAAACAAATTAGATGTCTTTTTTTCTTATGGACAAATTGAAGATGGGACATATATTACATTACGTACTTCAATAAAAGAATCTGGTTATTACTATTTTTCAACAATTAGTACAACGCCAGAGGACAACGAACGAAAGCAACCTAATTATAATCATGCTCGTTTATATTGTGAAAAAATATATTATTTCAATCCATTAACGGGAAAATACGAGGAGTCGTTATGATTAAATTAGTCAATGCTTTTGCAACTTTATTTTGTCTACTTAATGCTCAACCAGTGTTAAGAGAAGGTGCAATTTTTGCTATGCAAAATGCTTCACCTATTAATACAACAATTGATTTTGGAAAAATTAATGTTAGTTATGATCTGAGGTTATTGTTCGGTGATAAAGATAAAGATGGCAAAATTTCTTCAAGCGAATACCTTAATTATGATTTTGAAGAGTGTTTTTTAGAAGATGAATCATTTAAATTTTTGGCGATGAAGCCAGATAATAATAATCTATACTTTTATTTTTCCACTGATTTCTTAATTGAAAACAAAACTATATATGTAACGATAGATTTTTCAACAAATTTTAATGCTGAAAAAAACGAATATGTTAATGGAACAAAAATTATAGCTTTAGCCAATGCTGGTGATAAAGTGAACTACTATTATTATAAAAACACGTATTTTTATAAATTTGCTTTAAACAATGTAAGAAGTGACTATAATTCAATTCAGGAAGGCGATTTACTTCGAGCAAAATTATATAATTTTGAATTTTTAGAAGCTGATGGAACTAAAGAATTATATGTTGTTCATGAGAATCCAGAATTGATTTATCCGAAAGGGACAGATTGGTTAGAAGGAAATTTTTACTATTTCGAAAACAACACTTATACATATGATGCAAAACTAGTTATGTGTTTAGGTGTGCTTGAAGCTGAGGACTATTTCCCTAAAATTTTCGGATTTTCTTACGGGGAAACCGCTAAAGAAACCACAGTAAAGTCAGCGCAAGAAATAACTTACTTATTGGTAAAATTTGATGATAGGTTAGATTTGTCAGAATTAATTTCAGTAGATGTTCAATATTTAAAAGCTGAATATGAGTATGTTAGATATGCTCCTGTGTCCTCGACTGAACAATCATTTATATGGACATACAAAGAAGATAAGACAGATTCTTATGGTGACATCTATTGTGGATTGTATGAATCTGATCTTGGAACTTTAAGTCAGGGAGTATCAGCCAACGGCAAAAAAACAAATTTAATTGACTATAGTGAAGATGTAAAAGTTTTTTCATCTGATGGAACAACAGAAACACTTAATTTAAATTATGACAATTATGAGTCATTAACTGATAATTCTGGAGTAAAAAAAGATGAACAATCAGGATCTATAGTAAGGCATTATTATAATCCTAATTTAAACGCTCTTTATAATGGATTCCAAAACTTTAAATTACTCAATAATGGCGAATTTTATTCCAAAACTATTTATTCTGATTATGATAAAGAAAACTATACATATAAACAAGAAAGTAACTTAAGCTCCAAATGGAGCCATTATCCTTATTTGCGCGAATACACTTTTGAACCGATAGTGAATCTCACAACGTATAGCGAAGAATATAATTCTGATGAATATCTTTTAAGTCGAGAATTTTTTGACTCTTGTAAAGAAGATTATCAATTTGCGGTTATGATTGATGGCGCTAATAGTGATGAATATTGCAAAAGAACAGTCACTGATGATGGTGTGGTTAATGTTTACTCATCCCATCAAAATGATGCCTATAATGTTTATGAAACATTAATTAAAAGAGTTACAACCTGCCATGAAATTTATGGAGCTGCTATTTTACAAGCGACTGCTAGGCAAAATAACGGCAATAAAATTACTTTTAATTGTCTTGGAGATCCTCAGTATCTTTCGTACATTTCATTTACAGGATATGCCGCCCCAACTTTATATGATTATTTAATCAACGACGTTTCTAATTTTATAGAAGATTTTATTGATAATCCTGTTGTTAAAGCAATCATGATTGTTTTAGGGATAATTGTAATAGCTTTAATTCTTGGTCTTTTAATAAAATTCATAAAATTTATCATTAAATTAATCAAGGGAAAGTAATAGGTGTGAAGTGTAAAAGTTAATTCAACAGTAAACCCGCGAAAATTGATTTTAGTCTTTCACAATATTCAAGTTTAATTTTCTTTTTCATAACAAATCAGAAAGTTGCATTTAGTTGTTCATAACTTATGATAAAAAAGGTGTC
>CASGAD010000035.1 GCA_949299335.1 uncultured bacterium
CTTGTTTCAACCCTAATAATTCAAAGTAATTTTTAGTAGCAAATAATTACTTTGCAACCTAATTTAGAAAGTTCTGCACTAAGAACTCTTTTTGTCATATAAATAATTTTTTCCTTGATTTCTAATAGTTAATTACCTCCTTGAATATAATAACAAAACTAATGTTGTTATATTTTTTAGTGTCTACTTTTCGTTTACCAGTGAAACACAACAGGAAAATATTTTACACCTTATATTAAGTTGTATATTTAATACTAAATTAAATTGATTTATTATACCATTTCAATAAAAAAACGTTAAAATATAATACTATGAGTATCTATAATAAAAACGGGATAAAGATTAAAAATTGTGATTGCTGTGATTTAATCGAAAGCATTGAAACAGAGAGTGTGTCCTTAATTATTACATCACCACCTTATTGTATGCAAAAAGCTTATGAAGATCTTGATGCGGATTTGGAGACATTTGAAAATGCAAATAAAAAAATACTAAAAAGATGCATTCGAATATTAAAAAAAGGAGGCAGCCTTTGTTGGCAAGTTGGCTATCATGTCAAGAATAGTATTGTTGTGCCTCTTGATATAATTATTTATAATATTGTAAATAAACTAAATGAAACTTTGCCTCCAGGCGAAAAGTTATTATTAAGAAATAGAATTATTTGGACTTTTGGCCATGGTCTTCATTCTGAAAATCGCTTTAGCGGAAGACATGAAACAATATTGCGGTTTACAAAAGGACTAAATAACACTTTTAATCTTGATTGTGTTCGTGTTCCACAAAAATATCCAGGAAAAACATACTTTAAAGGTAAAAAGAAAGGACAAATTAGTGGCAACCCTCTAGGTAAAAATCCATCTGATGTACGGGATATTCCTAATGTTAAAAGCAACCATGTGGAAAAAACCATTCATCCATGTCAATTTCCTGAAGCATTAGTTCAAAGACTTATTCTTGCTTTGACAAATGAAGGTGACTTAGTTTTTGACCCATATTCAGGATCTGGAACAACCGCTGTGGCATGTTATTTAAATGGTAGAAATTTTATCGGGTCAGAATTAAACAAGGACTATTATGATGTCTCAATAAATAGAGTAGAGTCTGCATTTAGTGGGACTTTAAAAATTAGAGAAGACTGCCCTGTTATGATACCAGACCCAAAATCTAAAGTTGCAAGGAAACCAGATTACTTTAAGTGAGAATTAAAATATGAAAAAGAAGAAGCTTAACAACATTGAACGTCAATATAAAGAGTATGAAAAGGTCAGAAAAAAATTTAGAAAGAAAATAGAAGGCATTTTTATTAAAAGTGGCTTCACTTACCTTACCACCAAGACTTTTAGTATGAGCTCGAGAGACCATGAAATTGATCATTGTTTTATTTATGAGAACATAATTATTATCTGTGAAGACACAACAAAAAAAGTAAGTCCACAGCAATCTGAGCAAGGTTCAGATGAGTCGCACAAACTTAGAAAACAAGAAACAGCAGCATGCATTAGCAAAAATCAAAATGATTTTATAGAGATGCTTAAGCAATGGAATCCAAACAACACTTTTTTAAATAAATACTACGATAATAGGTTTAAAATTTTTTACTTATATTTTGAATATGGCGCAAAAAATATTAACGAAGAAACTAAAAAAAGATATAGCAATCTTATTTTCATTGATGAATCAACATTAAACTATTTTGATATAATGTCGAAAAGTATTAGAGCATCTTTTAGATACGAGATATTTAAATTTCTTAGTCTTTCTCAATCTGACATTGGCATCGCTGAACCATATTCAGATTGTCGCAAAACTATTTCAGCTTCAATAATATACCCTGAACAAATAACTGGTTATTCGAATGGTGTAAGAATGATTTCTTTTATGATGAAGCCAATTGATTTACTGCAAAATGCCTGCGTTCTAAGAAAGGATAGTTGGCAAAAAAATATCGATCTATATCAAAGATTAATTGAACCTAAAAGAATTAGACAAATAAGAAATTTTGTTTACAAAAACAAATGTGCATTTTTGAATAATATCATTGTTACTTTGCCTGATAATATAAAATTTGAAAAAAATAATGAGACAATAAGTATCAATGACATCACACAGTATGAAAATAACATAAAAATGAGCATTCCTAGTGAATTTAACTCAATAGTCATTATCGATGGTCAACATAGAGTATATGCTTATTATGAAGACTTTGATAATAATAACGAATCAGAGAAAACAATCAGTTTATTGCGAAATCAATTAAATTTACTTGTAACGGGTATAGTTTATCCAAAAAAGACAATATTTGATGATAATGTCGAAAGAAGAAAATTTGAAAGCAACCTTTTTGTTTCAATAAATAAAAACGCGAAATCAGTCGACTCAGATACATTAATCCAGGTACAATCTATACTTAATCCTACTTCCGGAGAAGCTTTATCGAGAAAAGTCATTCAAAAAATGAATAAAAGTGATCCATTTAAAGAAATGTTTCAATTATCTAAAGTCGAAAAAGCTCCAATTAAAGTTGCTTCAATAATCCAATACGCTTTATCAAGCCTTTTATCAACTAAGTTCACCAAAACTACACTCTACTATTATTGGATTCTTAAAAATAACTTAAGTAACGACTTTTTGCTTAAAGATTCTGAACAAATTTTAGACTATGTTAATTATTGTGCTTATAATTTATCGCAATACTTTTTAGCTATAAAAAAGACATTTTCGGATTGTTGGAATGAAAACTCAAAATTATTAAAAGTAATTTCATTAAACGCTTTTCTAATCGCATATAGGGATACTCTTGAAAAATGCGATGGGCCACAAAAAGAGTCATTTTATTATGATGCTTTCAAAAAAATGAAAATCGACTTTTCTTGCAAAGAAAATAAATTTAGATATGGTGGCGCACAATACAGCAAGTTTGCCAATGAAATTATTATACCTGCTATAAATGACTACTTAGAAAAACTAAATAATACTTCATCCAATTAATATTATAGATTTTCACATATTTATCCAGCTATATTTATTTTGGATGATACATTCAGAAAATAATTTTTATAGTGTAATAAAGATAATATCCTTAACATTTCATCCAATAATTTATTTGATGTAATGTCTGGATAATAAATTAAAATGTAATCTTCTTTGAGTATTAGTTTCATCTAGATTATTCTTTTTCCTTAAGTCTTGATCCATGCTTAATACTGATAAGCCAAATAAATTAAATTCTTTTTCAAATCAACTAATAGAAAGTTCACTATACATTTCTCTACTAAACTCATTTTTAAAGTCTAGTCTATTTTCATTTAATACAGTAATAGTAGGTAAATATTCATATGTTGATTCATTATAAAACTCTACATTAGGATCATAGATTTCACTATGTCCGTTAAATGAAGGATATAAAGTAGAGTTATCTACTACACCCTTATTTCTATGAGTTATAAGTAAATAACCATCTTTAGTAATTACAGCACTAGATACTCCTATAATTTTAGTATTTAAAGATAAATCTAAGTGGGTATTAATGTCATCTAAATTAGTAGTATCTAGTGAGTTATATATATACGTCTTTTCTAAAATGTCTTCATTTAGATCAAATTCTTCTAGTAACTCTTTATAAGTAGAAAATATTTCTAGATTATTTATTTCAGTATTATCAATACTATCTTCTAAAGCAAAAGTAGTTCTCGCTGCTTCTAAAATAATAAAATTGACTTTAGCATTTACTAAATCAGTTAATGTCATTATTTTTCTTAGTCTAGGAATTTCTCCACTATAATAGGCATTATTTAATAAAGCTATTTTATATATAGAATCTTCTTTATATAGTAATCTAATTTGTCTCCATTATATTTAGTAAAATATAAGCGTTTTGCCGCTTTATCATGCTTAAAATAATAATTTTTACTTGTTAAAGTATCTAAGACGTTTTACTAGGTCTCCCTTTTAAAAGTATATAGTATTTATGTTTAGACTCTTCTTCTATTTGAATAACATGTTTTAACTGATTATCGGTATGTTTTTTAGATGATTCTTTTATCTGTATATAGTAAACAATAACATTATGTGATGTTTAGTTTATTAAATACTATTAATCTTAAAAATAATATTAAGATAAGTAACGATAAATTAAATATTTATTAAAATTTTAATAACCCATTATTAGTACATAGTCTCAAATATTGTATGAAATCAAATAAGTTAGTTATATTGTATTAATATGATATTCACTAGGCAGTATATACATAATTCTTTTATACCACCATATTAAATATAGTTATGGAAACTTTATTATCTAATTCTAAATTAAATAATTAATACATACAATCTTTCATCGAAAACAATAAAAAGGATATATCTAAGTCATTTTTTTACATTTAATATTTGAATCATTAGTTCTTATATTAAACAATTTATAAATTCTTTTATTAATAAGTGACTATTAAATAATCAAGAATGTAACTACTTAATTATTTTATTGCGCAATAAAACAAGCTTCATATACTCTCTTTGTAAAAACTTTAAAGCACAAATTAATACAATTAATATTCAAATAAAGTTTCGTTTATAACTTCATCCATTACCCCATTTTTATAAAATTCAATTAAGATATGCATAGTTTTTATATTAATTTCATAATATATTCCCAGAATATATTTAAATGAAGATGTATATCTGGTTAATTCAGAATTTTTATAATAATCGTCTTGCTTTGTTAATAATTTAAGTCTATTTTTGTCATCTTCCTTATCTTTGTATGAACGATAGCTTTTTTTCATTTCAAGAGCTATAAGATTATCATTTTCTATTAAATTTCCTCTACTATGTACAATCAAATCGCAAACAATTGATTTTCGCAATTTATCATATGTTATTACTTTTTTACAGCCATTCTTAACTCTATTATATTCAATATCAACAAAATAATTTGTTAAAGAATTCTTTTCTAAAGTAAGTTGCAATATATATATTAGGGCTCCGCAAAGTGTCCTTTCTGACAAATCTAAAACAAGTATATCTTTATTCCTTTTTAAGAATTCTTTGTTTGCCTTAATAAATATTTCTTTTAAATTTTTATGATCAGTTTTATTAATTTTACAAAAGATATCAGTTTACCAACTTCGAAATATTTTCTAGTAATTTTTTAAAATAATCAAATTCTTTATCTGGAATATTTTGCCAATTATTATAAATATATAAAGAAAAGCCATTTTTATTAATTTCATCCTTGCTTATATCACCATTTCTATTGAACTTTTTTCCATTAAAAGTTGAACTAAGAAAACTTTTACTGAAAAGATCTTCAATTTCGTAATTATATTTATCCGGCCCTTTATCTTTGCTCTTAATTATTTGCGTATTATCAAGACCATCAACTAATGGCAACGTCATTACATATGAAAGCTTTTGGGAATTAATTTTAATATAATTTCCGATTGAATCATCAAATAAATTTTTGAATTCATCTTTTTTAAAACATATTTTATTACTTTTTTCAAAAACTGCTAAAGCATTACTTTCTTCGTTGTTTTCCCTATCATATAGAAAAATAATTGGAAATTGAGAAAAGACAAAATTATTATTTTTCTCTTTAAGATACTTATCAAAGTAAGATTTATTAAGCTTTTGAATAATCGAATTAAGTTCACCAAATCCGCCACTATTTGGAATATATTTACTCATTGATTTAAACTCAACATTTAACTTAAAAAACCCATCTCCGCCCATAGAAATTAGTTTCGGGAATTCTTTGTAAAATTTCTTTAAAGTAGCAATAAGATAAAACTTATCTGTTTTACCTTCAGTAAAAATAACAGGTTTGTTATTATTTAAAAAGCGATTATAAAAATTAAATCTTTTTAGCAGTTCTTCTCTTGATTCACCACTATTATTAGGTGATTTTGATTGCAATTTATATTGATTACTTTTCTTATAAATATCTACTATAAATGATAGTCTTCCTTGAATTACTTTTCCAACTTTAATTTTATCTTCATCGTTTTCCATAAAATAATACTTGTTGACCATAGCTCTAGTGACTTTATAAAAATTTCTATTTACATTCACTTTACTATTAGTAATTAAACCTGTAACCTCTTGTCTCGAATGAGAAAACGAAATTCTAGTTTTTTTATCATTTAATTTAAATCCAGCCTCATTTATTATTTGTTTAAGTTCCTCTAAAAATATCTTATACATATCATTATCGAACTTTGACCAATTAGTTGAAAATGTTATGTCATCAGCATATCTAGTAAATGTTAAGTGAAAACGTTTAGACAGATTATGTATATCAAAATCCAATTTATTGCAAATAAGATTAGTCATTACTGGAGATGAAGGTGCGCCTTGAGGTAAAGAATTTTTATAGCACATCAATCTTGCGAGAACAACTGCAGTCTTGTCATCGAAAAGTAAAAATTTATTTTTCTTTAAAAATCCCAAGACTCTACCAAAGTTAAAACTTCCAAAAAAATTTTCTAAATCAATGTTAATAATTACTTTTTTATGAACATGCTTTCGTGCATTACTAAAAATAGATTTTCCTTTAATAAATCCATGTGCATAAATATCTTTTTTATTAATCAACTCATTCAGATCTTTTGCAATAATTGATTGCATATAATGCAAATATTTATTAGGAACATCAATAATTCTTTCGTCTCCATTCTTTTTTGGTATCACATATTCATCATAGTTTGATTCAATATGAACACAATACAGGAGATAATTAAATTTTCTCTTTGACATCCTAAAATAGATTGGAAGGTCTGATAAATATTTAACTTCAGTCAATTTCATAATAAAAGCACGAGGTAACTCTTTATGCGAAATATATTACACAAAAGTAATCACAACAAATAAAGCTTGTAATAATAAACGAATGCATAGAAATTCTATCTACCCATCCATCATTGCGAAACACAATGGTAAATTCTTATCTCGTGCTTTTTTATTATATCATTTTTTACTTAATATATAAGATATAATTAACATTTTATCTTTAATAGGGAAGAAAAAATTATTAACGTCAACTGACAAACTAAATGCAGGTTCATAAGCAAATGCGGCTTTTAGCCTTTCAGACCTCCTTTTTGTATTATATAAGTACCCAAACAATAAAAATGAGGCGCTTATATCATATGAAAAAAACAAAGGAATTCAGTTTAATCTTCAAAAATGGTTAACTTTATCTAGGCTACTTTTAAAGAGAAGCGACGCAAAAGAAATAATAGATATATTTACTTAAAAAGTTTTTTGCTATTTTCTGATTATTTGCAAATATACTAAATAGTAAGAACGACAAATAAGAAAGCATTTAAAACTATGTCAAAGAACTATATTATAAGCAATTCTATTAACTTATAATTATCGCGAATTATAAGTACAACAACTGCTCTTTTATATTATTTCCGTTTTCTCCTATTAAATTATAAAAATAGTTTAGATTTGCATTATTAATTTCATAAATAAAGTAAATACATTCTAATACTAATAGATTGAATACGGCATATTTCTTATATATTTCTTTAACTTAACTTCTTTTGCATGCACTTCTTAATTCATCTTTTAGTATTAACTTTCTTAATACTCCATACACCTTACTTAAAGCATATTTAATATTATCCCTATTTTCTTTTAATCACTACATATACTCTTATTTAGTAACTATGTATTTATATATTTAATAATGAATATATTAAATCATTTATATTAAATAATTCATTCAACAAAAATATCCAATCTTTCTCGCTATGCTGAGTTTAATTAATGTGTTGAAAATATGTAAACAAAAATTTAGTCACTCCCAGATTTTTAGCAAGGCTACTTCTATTCCATAACTATAAGAAACTTTTTAAAAATAAAGGGGATGTTTTTATAATAAAAATATTAATTATTAAAACAAGAAGCTTCATCTCGATATTAAGCAAATTTAAATAACCGCTATTTGTAATTGCTCCTTTTGGTTGTATTATTATTTCTTGCTCATTGGATACCATAAATTCTAAATTTGTAAACTTCAAACAATCATAATTGAATTGCTTAATCTATTACATAATGAAATTTTACAAATAATTACATAAGACAAAAGAAAATGGGTCTTACCACTAAAAAATATAACTTCCCTAGCAAGTAAGGTCCTTAAAGGCATAATAATGTTTATATAAATTATTTTTACTAGTTAAAGTTTATATCATCTACATACTTTCTAAATGCATAAAGTATATTACTTTCTTTAAACGACTCTTTTAAGATATTCATTTTCATCTGAAAATTTATTTTTTAGGGGTCTTTTTAATCCATTAACTAATATCGACACCTATAAATACATTTAAATAAGTCATTAATCTTGATTGTGCATAATTATTTTACTTTAATAAATCACTTATTTAATACGAAAAATAAATCAATTAATTTATCCACCTCAGTGTATGGATTTCTATCAATGACCGGCTTGTCTCCATATTGTTTGTTTTTCTCTTTAACATTTTTCATTGCCGACATAACATCTAATTTTTCTTTTTCGAATATATCATACGATTCAGTGTAGTTTGGCACAAACTTTTGTAGTTCTTTTTTAACAAGCTGAGAAGTGCCTAACACCCTAGGATTTTTAGTCAAATGAAAAAGCAACCATATTTCAAAACAAGGATTGGAAATTATAAAATCAATTCTAAACTTATTTTGTTTATTTTTAAACATAGTGATTAATTTATATTTAGATACATCTAAATCGACATCAACGACACAAATTATACTATCACCTAAACGGTTATCTAAATCATTATCTTTCGCAATTCTTAATCCTTTGTTATAAATTCTTTTTATATCAGTAACTTCACATCTAATAAGTTTTAAAACAAACTTATTATTCCTATTCAAAAAATGCGAAAAATAAAGATATTCAGTTTCATTTCTACCCTCAAATAATAAATATATTACTGGTTTTCTATTTTTCTTATATTTACCTTGTTTCATCATTATTCCTTTATAAAAGGGACAGCTCCAAATCTGCCTATAAGATAAGCTCTTCTTATGTTTTCTTCTTTTCTCGGAGAAAAATCAGCTAATGAATAGAGACTAGCGACTCCAGAATCAAAATTTTTGTCAACAAATACAATATCATCTCTTCTCAATAGGTCTAAATCAAGTAAGTCTGTTTCATGAGTATTCGCTATAAGTTGTGAAGGAACATCATCACAAGAATTTTTAATATAAGTTCTAATAATATGTCTTACTAGTAAAGGGTGCAGACTTTTATCAATTTCATCAATTACAAGTACTTTTCCCTCTTTAAAAGCGTAAAAAAGAATAATTGATAAAGAAAATAATTGACTAGTTCCTAATGATTCTTCATTGAGAGAAAGAAAATAACTATTTTTCGCACTTGAGTCCGAAACTTCATGTTTAAACATAAAATTATAAATATTCGCTTCTTCAAACGCATGCATTTGCTCATCATTGTTATTTGTCAACACACCTAAAATTTTCATAAACTCCGAATTATTAGTGTCCTTCACTTTTTTAATATCAACTTCTATATCAGTAATACTAATATCAGCGTCATTTAAAAAACCAACAGCAAATTTTTTATACTCCTCATAATCCCCTTTTTGGTATAAATAATCAAAACTGTATTTATTATCAGGGGTATTGCTCCCTATAATTACTAAATCATTTACAATAAAATCATAAACAGGTTTTACAACATCATAGTTCCAAGTTGCTGCCGTTACCAGAAAAAGCTTATTCTTAGTATTTTTTGTTTTTATATCACTTAAAAGTTTAGAATCACTATTAAACTTATAATCATCCGTATTACTTCTTATGAATATATTAGTAGCTTTATTACTATAATAAATATCCAATCTTTCACTTACTACCTCATTGATCGTGCAAGAAAAAGAATATATATATTTTTTATTGTTTTTTGCAAAAGTTATTTTAAAACTAGATGGTTCATCCAAATATTTTTCTCTAAATTTAAATGGCATGACTCTAATTTTAGAACTCTCCAATAATAGATTTGAGTTAACAAAAAACTCTTTAACAAATCCTATTGCTTGAATTAAAGAACTTTTCCCAGAAGCGTTGCCGCCATATATGATTTTCAATTTTGACAATTTATCGCTTTTAAAAGTTAGTAAATTATTTTCGTGTTCTTTAAAAGAACTCCCCTTCATTGAAAGTGTAACTTCATCACGAAAAGCCTTAAAATTTTTAAATGTAAACTCAATAAGCATGGCTTAACCTCCACAAATATTATAAAAAAAAGTCAAAAAAAATAAAATATTTTTGATTTTTTTGAAGAAAAAATACAAATAATTAAAAAATAACGCTATCTGACAAACTAAATGCAGGTTCTCCTTTTTGTATTATATAGGTACCCAAACAATAAAAGGTGATGCATATATTATATGGGACAGACAAAGGTATTCAGTTTAATGTTCGAAAAAGCTTAACTTTATCTAGGTTACTTTCAAAAGGAAGTAGCGCAAAAGAAACAATAGATATATTTACTTAAAAATTTTTTGCTATTTTTCTGATTATTTGCAAATATACTAAATAGTAAGAACGACAAATAAGAAAGAATTTAAAACTATGTCAAAGAACTCTATTATAAGTAATCCTATTAACTTATAATTATCGCGAATTATAAGTACAACAATTTCTCCTTTATATTATTTCCATTTTTCTTATTAAATAATAAAAATAGGTGAGTTTTGCGTTATTAATTTCATAAATAAGCTAAATCATTCTAATACTAAAAGATTAAATACGGCATATTTCTTATATATCTTTAACTTATCCTCTTTCACATGTGCTTCTTAATTCATCCTTTAGTGTTAACTTTCATAATACTTTAGCACCATTACTTAAAGTATATTAATATTATCTCTATTTTTTAATTACTACATATACTCTTATTTAGTAACTATGTATTTATATATTTAATAATGAATATATTAAATTAGATATTCATAGTATTAATACTAATATTAAAAATATCTAGTCAATTAAATTTAAGTATTTAACTAGATACGAGTCATTAATATTAATAGATATATCCTTTATTTTAGTAGCTGCACTTTTTAAAGATAACTTAGGAAATAATCCATTAATAGTTATTATCTTTAATATTATTACTTAGCTCTATATCTTTTAAGGTAGATACATATTCATTAGCTATTTCATTTATATTATTATGTTCAAACTTTTTATTAAACATCTTACATAAAATAATAAAAATTACAAACGATGTCAAAAATGAACTTTTTAATCCACGGTATATCCACATAATCCATTTATCGATTGTTAAATATAATCTTAAATGTGTTCAACAATTAAAATGTTATTGTCGCATATTTTTAATTTCAAATTAATTCAAAGCCATAATGTAAATAATACTACAAATATCAAGCAATCAGACACAAAGATGAACAACATTTTCTATATAATTATATCGATGCCATTTAGGCATGCTTACTATTCGTTTAATCGCATTTTTTTCCTTGTTTAAATAAACAGCTTCCTTTATAACCGGCATGCAAATGGCACATGGCATCTTAGTAACATAAATAGTGTTTAGGAATGAAGATTCTTTGAAAAGAAAGAACAAATACAATTTATCTCTAGGAGAAAAATAAGTTAATGAATAAGGATTTTTAAAAAAATTAAGGTAAAAATAACCAACTATCTTCTTTTCTGCGCAAGACCAAAATCTATGACAATGCTGAAAAGCCATACTTTCATCAAATGTTAAAAAAATAAAATCATTTATATTCCACTTATAGTATTTATACCTATTTAAATGCAACTCAATTGATTCACAATATGCCATAATGCTTTTATAAACATTTTCGCCTGAAAAAAGTGAATATTTAACAAGATTTATAGAATTAGAAGAACTACAAATAACAAATTGATCTCCAAAGAAATATTTAGCAATTTTATCAACTTTTTTTAAATCTTCACATGTTTCGTTAAAACCATTAACTGCAATAAATTTCATATCTTTAACAACCATTAAGGCAAGGCATTTGAATTTATTCTTTATTTTTCATCAATTTTATATAAGTCAATATTGTTATCTATCATAATTTACACCTTAATTAAAAAGCTCTTTAAATTTTACAGCAATTTTGTTTGATTCATCAGAAATATGATTAGTAGTACCACTAATATCATTTTTAGTATCAAAGTAATTACTATAATTATCAAGTTTCAAACGATAGAATTTAAAATTAATAATATACTCTTGAAGGTTGTTAATTTCTTTAATTAGTTCAATGATTCTATCCTTTTTAAGATTATTATCAATATCAAGTTTTCTAATTAAAAGTGACTCTTCAAAATTAAGAATTAAATTCCGCTCTTCCATGACTTCGCTTTCAAGTTTTTATCACTTAAAACATTAATATCTTTGTATCGCTTTATACTAATGTTCATTTCATTAACTTGATATTTGTCACCATCAAGTAAAGGATAGTAAAAATGGGTGAAGTGTAAAAGTTAATTCAACAGTTAAGCCCCCGGATATTTAGAGTTGAATTTAGTCTTGGATTTTGGATTGTAAAAAGTCTACAAATATTGAATTTTCCTATATTAAAAAACTTTTTATATGCTAAATTATTTA
>CASGAD010000036.1 GCA_949299335.1 uncultured bacterium
AAACACAGAAAATGGTGCTGAAAGTAGTTTAATATTTTTCTCCTTACAACAAACAGCTCGAGCTAATAATCTAAATCCAGTTGATTATCTTATAAAACTTATAAACATTCTTGGTACTACAAATAATATCAGTAAAGAACTGCTTGATAACTTATTACCTTGGAAAATAAAATTTTAAAAAAGACCGAACTTGATTTCGAATGGTATATCTTTTACGCTTACAAATAGAAAGCATAAGTTACCATAATTAAAATTTTTTATACTTAAAAAAATGACATTTATATTTTTAATTATTTTTTAAACCTCTTAATAAATTAAACTTTTTCCAAGTTCCTCTTTTCCATCTTATATAAAAACTAATTCCTCTTACACATTCATCTAAGCAAGCCCCTATAAAAGCCCCGTATATTCCTAAATTAAACACAAGGCAAAGGAGGACTGAAACACCAACTGTTAAAATCCATGATGTTAAAATTGAACTTGTTACTGGAAAAGCAATATCTCCTGCAGTTTCTAATCCTTTTACATAAACTAGGTTTGTAGCTCTTCCTTGCTCTAAAACCACATTTATAAGTAAACAATATACAGCAGTAAGCCCACAATATATAGAATCTACATTATTAACATTAATAGTTGGGCTATCGACAGCTGATTGCATTAATGCAGAAAGCACCGGGAAAGCTATTGCCAAAACAATTATAGACATAATAAAAGATACAATTCTAGCCATTTTTCCAGTATCAGAAACTAATTTACTAGCTTTTTCTTTATCATCTTGTCCAAGCAAATTTCCTTCTATTACTTGCATGGCAATACCACTTCCGTTCGCAAATAAATATATTATAGAAGTAAAGGTCATGATATAAGCTCTTAAGTTTTGATCTAAGACATTGCATGACATATTTACAATAATTGCTAGAACAAACTGAGATAAATTATAAGATAGTGTTTCTCCAGCTGTTGGTAAGCCGATTTTAAGTTGTTTTTTTAAATAATTCCAAGGGAATGGTTTTAATTCTTTTAAAGATATTTTTTCTTTTATACTAATTTTAAAAAACAAGTACGAAGCAAAAAAAGAAATAAATCTTGAAATAAGTGTAGCAAAACCAACACCAATAATTTTTTCTTCAATACTTAAGTCTGGTATTCCCCATATGACAATTGCCGAAATTATTATATTAGATATATTTGTTGCGAAAGAAATAATTGTTGGTTGAACCATCTTTTTATTGGCTCTTAAAAAACTAGAATATGCTTGATTTAGCGAATAAAAAATAAGAGATGGTGCAGATATATATAAATATAATTTAGCAAGAGGAATTATTTGAGTATCTACATTCATTAAATTAAATATAAAAAAGGAAATTAAAAGTAGAACTAAACAAACTAATAAACCTAAAATAAGGTTAATTGATAAAGTTAGTGGATATATCTTTTTAATTCCTTCGTTATTATTAGAACCTTTAAGTTGAGCAATTAAAATTAAAGAAGAAGATGATAATACAGTAAAAGAGACAATAAAAATATTTGTAACTTGATTTACTTGACCGATGGCATTTGTTGCTTGTGGAATTCCAGCAAACATAAATTGATTTATATAGCCAATTGATACACCTAAAATTAGTTCTATAAATACAGGCAGAGCTAATTTTATTGTTTCTTTATTTTGATAAAATAGTCTAAAAATTGGTAAGTTTTTCATATACAAATAGATATGTTAAAACGAATTAAATATTAGTCAATATATAAGTGGTAAGGAAATAGAAGTTAATATCAATAAGCTACATTCTGGTCATGTTAAATCCTGTGGATGCAGAAGATTTAGGTGGAGAGATTTTACAAGTCAGAAGTTTGGTAGGCTGACTGTTCTTGAGTTTGCATATACCAAAAATAGAAAGAACTATTGGAAGTGTCAGTGTGATTGCGGAAATATCTGCTATGTTTCAACAGCTCAACTTACTACAGGAGAGACTGTTTCATGTGGATGTAAGAATGATGAGAATAGAGCGAATCTTCCTAATCTAGATAGAGGACTAATTGATGGAACGATGAAGGCTGCTATTCAAAAGGATAGGAAACGCAACAAAAACAACACCTCAGGTGTTACAGGCGTTCATTTTGATAGTAAGCGAGGACTATGGGTAGCGCAGATTATGTTCCAAAACAAAGCCTATCTCTTAGGCAGGTTCAAATATAAAAGAGAAGCAATAAAAGCAAGAAGAGCTGGTGAAGATAAATATTTTGGAAAATATCGATAAAATTCATGTCTTTAGGGGTATGCGTTTCTCTAGTAGACATATAAAGTTGTATCGATATATACGTTTAGAGCCATAATTGTGGTTATATTTTGATACAATCTGCTCTGTCGAAATTAAGCATAGAAACCTCGAGAAATCGGGGCTTTTTTCTTTTGTAATCGTTGTTAATAATTTTGTAAAAATCCCCTTATGTACATTTTATATCCGTGATTGACGGGGGTCGCAAAGTTGGGAAAGGTGTTGCATATCGTAAATAGGGGTCGAAAGTGCATCACAATTGGTATTTATTGCCAAGTTTGATGAAGTTAGGTTTGATACAGCAAAAACAGTTGGTCAAGCCTTTTTATTTTCAAATTTTTAAGATATTTTAATAAGCGTAAAATTCGAACCTCAAACCGTTTGAAAAAAACCTATTCGAATTTAAATTTGAACTAATCAAATTTTACTTTCTAAGGTGATTATAGCTAGAAAATGAAAGGAAGAGTATTTCTGGTAATATTGATAAAATTATCTTTTAGCAAAAAGTTAACTTTCATTCTAAATACAAATTTTCTATAAAGTGATTAGACTTTTAGATAATTAATTAGATAATAGAATTGACTAAATATGGTTTTAATTCCTTTCAATTGTGTATAAACAATTTATTTTTGCCAGTCTTTCAAATCAAATTTCGCCAACTTTCCAAATGAAATTACGCCAATATTCCAAATAAAAAATTGCCAAGTTTCCAAAAGTTCTTTTTAAATAGTATTTTTTAATTTATAATTTTTATAGGTATAGAAATATGAAGTTTTATAGAAAAAGGATAGCTGATGATATTTTAAAAAGAAAGTTGGAAGGAAAAGGAGCAGTTTTGATTGAGGGTCCTAAATGGTGTGGAAAGACTACAACAGCAGAGCAAATGTCTTCAAGTGTTTTATATATGGATGATCCTCAATTTAAAACACAAAACATTTTAATGGCCCAAGTAAATCCAAAAGTTTTGCTTCAAGGCAAAACACCTAGACTAATAGATGAATGGCAACTTGCGCCTGAACTTTGGGATGCGATTAGATTTGAAGTTGATCATCGTCCTGAGTTAGGACAATTTATACTTACTGGTTCAGCTGTACCTTTAGAAACAAAAAATATTTCTCATTCAGGAACCGGTAGATTCGCATGGGTTATAATGAGACCAATGAGCTTATTTGAATCTGGTGATTCAACAGGTGATGTAAGTTTAGCAAATCTTTTTTTAAATCCTAAAACTATTGAAGGCATTTCAAATTTAAATCTTGAAAGACTATCTTTTCTTACTTGTAGAGGAGGTTGGCCACAAGCAATTGATATGTCTCAGGACATTGCTCTTGATCAGGCCACTGATTATTATGAGGCTGTTGTTCGTTATGATATAAATCGCGTTGATGGTATTAAAAAAAGTCAAGATAAAATTCGTAGATTTATGAGGTCTTATGCTAGAAATCAAGGAGAGCAAATAGCGAACACAGTTCTTGCTAAAGATGTTACTGGAAATAATGAAACAGAAATAAGTGATGAAACAGTCGCTACTTATTTAGATGCATTAAGAAAAATATATGTCATAGAAGAAATGGCAGCATGGAATCCTAATTTAAGGTCGAAAACTGCAATTAGAACATCAAACACTCGCTATTTCGTTGATCCATCTATTGCTGTAGCTGCATTAGGAATTGGGCCAAATGACCTTATTAACGATTTAAAAACATTTGGGTTTATATTTGAAACCCTATGTGTTAGAGATTTAAGAGTGTATGCAGATTCATTGAATGGAAATGTCTATCATTATCGCGATAAAGATGGTCAAGAGTGTGACGCTGTTGTTCACCTAAGAAATGGCAGATATGGATTAATTGAAATAAAACTTGGTGGAGAAACATTAATTGAAGAAGGAGTAAATAATTTAAAAAGAATGGAAAATAAGATTGATAAAGACAAAATGGGTCAACCTTCCTTTTTAATGGTTCTTATTGGAGTAGGCAATTATGCTTATAAGCGTAGCGATGGAATCTATGTCGTGCCAATTGGATGTTTAAAAAATTAAATCTTATTAATTAGAAAATTATGGTGTCTAATTAATAATTTTAATATAAGAATTGCTTTATGAGATTTGACATAAGCTAAATTTAAAGATTAGTTAAACTGATAAGACAAATTAATAATGAATTAGCTATTATATTTACTTAATAAAATAATAGAAAATAAGCTACTATTGCAAGGATATTAACTTTTTTAGTGTAAATACCATTTAAAATCACAATTGATATGATAATGAAAATTTATGTTTTAAGATGTTTTATAAAAATAAATATATCTTAAAAAGATAATTCACGAATTTATCTTAGTAAATATGATTTTATTAGTAAATGATAAGATATCAAAATCTTGATTTTGGTGCACTTGTTACCTTGAAAATGGTGCACTAGCATATAAATTTATTAGATAAGTGCATTAACTTTATGATAATAAGTTGGATAATTATATTTATTTCTGCTTTCCTTGATATTTCTTTAATATGAATAAAATTTATTGAATGTTAAAATAATTAAGGGCAATTTATGATTATATATAAGAGTACACTTGGAAATTTTATTGAAGATGTTAAATTGAATGTAATTTCAGATAAATTATTGGATAAGTTGAGAGATTTACATTTAAGTGGTGGTGGAGTTAGCGAAATTAATTCATGGAACAATTCACTACACTTTATGAAAGATGTTCTTGATACCCCTGAAATTTCTAAAGATTGTGATGTAGCAGTTGAATACAATATACCAAACACTTCAAAAAGAGTGGACTTTATGATTTCGGGACAAGGCGAGTCAAAAGAAAATCATTTAGTTATTGTTGAGTTAAAACAATGGGCTAAAGTAGAAAAAGTCGATGATATATCAAAGCATTCTGTTCTTTCAGATTTAAGAAACCATGAACCTACTGCACATCCTTCATATCAAGCGTATTCTTATAAAAGCTTAATTAGTAACTATTGTGATAATGTTAATATACTAAAGGAAAATATTAAACCATGTGCTTATCTACATAATCTAAACGAATCATATAGAGATGTATTAGAAGACTCTTTATATAAAGAGTGGATTGAAGAAGCTCCTGTTTTTTTAAAAAATGATGTTCTTAAATTAAGAAATTTTTTAGTAAAATATGTTAGCGCAAAATCTAGTGATGGCAGACTCTTATATGAAATAGATTTTGGTAGGATAAAGCCTCAAAAATATTTGCAAGATTCATTAGACTCAATGTTATCAGGAAACGAAGAATTTAAAATGATCGATGAACAAGTAGTTGCTTATGATTTAATAATGAAATCAATAATTAAATCTTTAAATGACGATGATAAGCATGTCTTCATTATTCAGGGAGGACCTGGAACAGGAAAATCTGTTCTTGCAATTAATTTGCTCGCAAATTGCATTTCAAAATTAAAATTAAATGCATCATATATAACTAAAAATTCAGCTCCACGCAATTGCTATTCATCATTACTAGCTAAAGGAAACGCTAAAAAAGAAGTTGATTTGAAATTAGCAATTAGATCACCTTTTAGTTTGCCTCATACACCTAATAATGGTATTGAAGTGGGTATATTTGATGAAGCACATAGATTGCAAAAATCACCTTTTATGTATCCAGGTAAAGATATGTTAATGGATGCTATAAATGCATGTAAAGTTTCAATATTCTTTGTTGATGAAGATCAAAGAATTACAGTTAAAGATTGTTATTCAATTGAAACAATTTATGCATATGCAAAATTCTTTAACGCAATAATTGAAACGCCAACACCTTTTAAACTTACTTCTCAATTTAGATGCAATGGAAGTAATGGTTATATTGAATTAGTTGATATTATTACAGGTAAAAAAGAATTTAGTGATATACCAATAGATTTGGATGATTATGATCTTAGAGTTTTTGATGACCCAGATGACTTAAGAACTGAATTAAGAAAGTTAAATCAAATTAGAAATAAATGTCGTATGGTAGCTGGATATTGTTATGATTGGAATGTTAAAAATAAAAAAGGAGATTGGGATATAATTTTACCTTTTGACTTTAAAGCTAAATGGAATTTAGAAAAAGATGCAATTTGGGCTATAAATAAGAGTTCTTTTGAGGAAATAGGATGTATTCATACATGTCAAGGAATGGAATTTGATTATGTTGGAGTTTTTATTGGAAAAGATTTAATTTATAAGAACGGGAAAGTAATTACTAATCAAGAAGCCACTAGTAGAGATGATAAAACTAGTGGTATAAGATCATGCAAAAATAAAGCTTTAGCAGATATGTTAATAAGAAATACATATAAAGTTTTATTAACGAGAGGTCAAAAAGGTTGTTTCATTTATTGCGAAGATGATAATTTAAGGCAATTTATTAAAAAAGTGATTTATGATATTGCAAAAAATGATTAGATAACAATCAAATATAAAGTAAATATAAGAATATTCCCGCTGTTAATGAAGTATATAAGTATGTATTTGCATAAGCGATAGTCTCATTATATATTTGAGAATTTTTTAAGAAAATATATAAAAAAGCACCATTAATTGTTAATAAAAGCCCTATAGTCATCACAATTAAATAGATTATAATTCCAATAATGTAAGAATCCTTAATTCCTTCTCTGACTCTTAAATAATCTCCCTTTCCTTTATTTTGAGCAATATAAGAAAGCATAGCCACTGATATTGCAGTATAAGGAGCATTTAAAAAGTTTTGAAGTTTACAAGCGGCACCGTATCCATCTTGCGCATAATGGGCATTTATATCTGTACCAGGAATATATACATTATAATCAAAACTTACAATCTTACCTTGCATTACAATAATCCCAATTGCAAGAATAGAAAATTGTATTCCTAATGGGAAACCTAGTTTTATATGATTCCATAATTCTTTATGGTCAAGTTTAAAGTCTTTTAATTGTAATTTCAAATAAGGGTATTTATGAAATGTGTAAATAAAACATAAAATAGCACTTAATGCTTGAGCTAATATAGTAGCCAAGGCAACTCCTGCAACATTTAAATCAATTGAAGGCATTACATTTACAAACAACAAGTCAAGTATGATATTTGTTATTGAAGAAAGAATTAAGAAAAGTAGAGGAGTGATACTATCTCCAATACTTCTATTAATACTAACGATTAAGTTATAAAAGATTTGAGAAACTAATCCAGCAAAAATAACTGTAATATAAATACTAGCTGCTTTATATGTGACTTCATCAATTTCTTTTGATACTCCAACCCAACTAAGTAATATGTCTTTAAAGACTAAACTTATAATTGTTAATAATATAGAAGTGATAATCGAAAGCGTAATTGAATTAGCAAAAGACTTTCTAACTCCATCATAATCTTTTTGTCCAAATCTATTAGATGTTATGACACTCATCCCAGCAGTCATACCAAAGGCAAACTCTAAAATCATAAATGATAGAGGCCCTGTATTATTGATTCCGGCAAATTGAAGAGGGATAGATTGACCAACTATAATTGCATTGCTAATACTATAAATTTGTTGAAAAATATTAGATAATAAAATAGGTATCGCAAATAACAAAATAACTTTCCAAGGTTTGCTACTTGTTAAGTCAATAGGAAAAAAATCTTTTTAATAAAGTTAATCATAACGCTTGATATTCTATGCTCATTATCAAGAGATAACAATATAAAGCTAAACATTATTTTTAATAATATTAATGTTGATTTACAAAATGCATTTTAAGATATTTTATATGATATACTTTTATTTATATTAGCGTTTAATATATTAAATTAGATAAAATAATAATAGTAAAAGAGGACTATTTATGCAAAAAGAAAAAATCGTCATAGTAGATATGATTAATGGATTTATTAATGAAGGAGCATTATCGGATAAAAATATAATAAAAATTGTTCCTAACATTAAAGAGTTAATTAATAGAAAAAAGGATGCTCAAATAATATTTTTAAGAGATTGCCATTTAGAAAAATGTAATGAATTTAATTATTTTCCCCCTCATTGCTTAATTAGTTCAAGTGAATCGGAAATTATTGATGAATTAAAGTATTTAGTAAATTCAAAAGATAAAGACACAAAAGTCATTTTAAAAAATTCTACTAATGGATTTTATAAATTAAAGGAAGCTCATTTAGTTGAAAACGATTCAACTTATTACATTACAGGATGTTGCTATGATATTTGTGTGTTGGATTTAGCACTTGCTTTAATTACTTATTTTAATGAATATAATTTAAATTCTAAAGTTATTGTAATTAACGATGCCTGTGATACATATAATAGTCCTATGCATGAAAGAGAAAAATATATCGAGTTTGCAAGGAAATTACTTGAATTATCAGGGGTTATGGTTAAAAATTTAAGCGATATTAAGGAGTAACGCATGGATAGAAATCTTACAATGTTAATGGACTATTACGAATTAACAATGGCTAATGGATACTTTAAAAAAGGTTTTAAGGATACTAAAGTTGTTTTTGACATGTTTTATAGAAAAAATCCTGATAATGGTGGATTTGTTATTTTTGCTGGGTTAGAGCAGTTCATTAATTATTTATTAAACATGAAATTTGAAGATTCAGATATTGAGTATTTAAGAAGTAGAAATATGTTTGATGAAGAGTTTCTAAAATATTTAAAAAATTTCAAATTCACTGGTGATGTATATAGTGTTAAAGAAGGCGAAGTTGTCTATCCGAATACACCTTTAGTGACAATTGTTGCTCCAGTTTGTGAGGCTCAACTCATTGAAACAATGTTACTTTTAACTATTAATCATCAATCTTTAATTGCTACTAAAGCTAATAGAATAGTGAGAGCTGCTAGAGGAAAGCAAGTTATGGAATTTGGAGCTAGAAGAGCTCATGGATATGATGCTGCAACTTTAGGAAGTAGAGCTTGTTTTATTGGTGGAGTTGATTCAACTGCTACAGTAAGTGCTGATATTGCTTTTGGGGTAAAAGCAGTAGGAACAATGGCTCATTCTTGGATTCAATTTTTTGATAATGAATATGAAGCCTTTAAAGCTTATGCAGAAATTTATCCTACAAATTGTGTCCTTTTAATCGATACTTATAATGTCTTAGAAAGTGGAATAAAAAATGCAATAAAAGTTGCTAAAGAAGTTTTAATGCCAAAAGGTTATCGCTTAAGTGGAGTTAGAATTGATAGTGGAGATCTAGCATATTTATCTAAAAAAGTTAGAAAAAAATTAGATGAAGCTGGATTAACTGATTGTAAAATTGTAGTTTCTAATAGCATTGATGAATATTTACTTGAATCTTTATTTTCTCAAGGGGCTAAAATTGATTCATTTGGTGTAGGAGAAAGAATGATTACTTCTAAATCAGAACCTGTATTTGGAGGAGTATATAAATTAAGTGCTGTTCAAGAAAATGATGCATTTATTCCTAAGATTAAAATTAGTGAAAATGTTGAAAAAGTTACGAACCCAGGCTATAAAAAGTTATATAGAGTATATGATGAAAACGATATGGCAATCTTTGATTTTATAGGTCTATATGATGAAGAAGTTAATAAATCTACAAAGCTAGTTTATCCTTTAAAAGACTATAAATTTTATCATATTGAAGATAAATGGAGTATTAAGGAGCTTCAAGTATGCTACGTTAAAGATGGTAAATTAATTAAAAAAATGCCTTCTTTAAAAGAAATTAGAAAGTATTCAGAAGAAGAACTTAGTAAAACTTGGAACGAAGAAAAACGTTTTGAAAACCCTCACATCCATTTTGTTGATTTAACAGAAAAACTTTATAGAGTCAAAAAAGAATTAATCGCAAAAGAGAACGATAAATCATGCATATAGTATTTTTTGGAACTTTTAATCCGGTTACAAATGCTCATATAAAAATTGCTAGTAAAGCTAGTAAAGTTTTTAATAATGCTGAAGTTATTTTTGTACCTGTTTCTGATTCTTATAGTAAAAATAGTTTAAATACTTCCTTTAATGATAGAGTTAATATGCTTAGACTTGCTATTAAGAATCATCCAAATTTTATTATTGAAGAGATTGAAGAAAATTATTTTAAAAAAGAAAATAGGCAACTTAAATCCATCGAGACTTTAAGGTTATTAAAAGAAAAATATAATGATGAATTAGCTTTTTTAATAGGTACAGACAACTATTTTGATTTACCAAATTGGTATAAAGTTAATGATTTATTAACTGAATTTATTCCAATTATTTATCCTAGAACTAACGAATTTAATAAAACTGATTTAGTTTTATATGAAAAATATAAAAATAGATTCATATTTTTGGATAATATGGAACTTGTATTGATGAGTTCAACATTAGTTAGAGAAAATTTAACTAAAGGATTGGATGTAAGTAATATGCTTGATAAAGATGTATTAAAATATATAAAAGAAAAAGGAATTAAATTTTAAAGGTGAAGTTATGACTAAGTATGAAAATTATTTATTAGAATTTGAGAAAAATGTTGATATTCATATTGATGAAACAATAAAAGAAATTAAGGAATTTGCTACAAAAAACAATGTAAAGCGTTTTGTTATTGGAATGAGTGGAGGAATCGATTGCGCTTTAAGCAGTGCTATAGTCAAAAAAGCTGGCTATGAAGTAATTGCATTAACCATGCCTTATGAAGAAAATACCTCTAAACAAAGAGTAAAAGGAATTAGTGATGCTAAAAAACATTGCGAAGCAATTAATATACCACTTTACGAAGTTAGTATAACTAATATGGTCAATTCAATGCTTAAAGAACAAGACAAAATTAAAAGTGAATTTAATAAATATAACGGCAATGAACGCCTTGCTAAAGTTAATATTTTACCTCGAGCTAGAATGATTAATGTATATTATGTTGCTCAATTAATTAATGGAGTAGTTTTAGGGACTGGCAATTTAAGTGAATATACTATGGGTTATTTTACAAAATGGGGTGATGGTGGATATGACTATGATCCAATTTTAAAATATACAAAAACTGAGGTTTATATTTTAGCCAAACGTTTAAATATTATTGAAGAGATAATCAATAAAAAACCATCCGCAGATTTATGGGATGGTCAAACCGATGAAGAAGAAATGAATATTTCTTATAGTGAAATTGATAAATACATTAGATTTCCTGAAGAATGTAATGAAAATACCAAGTTAATTGTAGAAAATGCTAAAAGAAGAAGTGCCCATAAAAAACAAAATAGTAGGGTTTTGCACTAATTTTACTTATTTTACTGCAGGAATTTTCTTAGGAAAGGCTTCGATTTCTTTAAATACTTTACCTTTAATTATATAAATATAAATACCTACCATTAAGATTAAAAATGCAAATAACCAAGCTAAAGAGTCTGAAAAACAAACTGAGACAAATGCCTTATCACTATAAGGATTATTTTTATCTACGATTAATGGCATAAATTCAGCAATCATGACTCTAGCGATTAATTCGAATACTCCTGCTAAAAAAGGATAAAGAGCTTTTCCTAAGCCTTGAAGATAATTTCTGCCAATAAATAGTAATCCAAGTAAAAAATATAATGAGGAATCAATAATCATATAAGTTGAAGCATAAAATCTTACTCTTTCGTTATTATTGCTATCACTTAAAAATAACGAAGTGTAAGTTCCATTGATTGAAAGGGCAATTCCTATTATTAATAAAATAAAATAGATTATAAATATTAAAAAGATAGCTTCTTTTAAGCCCTTTTTTAATCTTATAACATCTTTTGCTCCATAATTTTGTCCGGCATAAGATAAACAAGCTGTACCTAAAGCACTTAATGGGCACATTAAAAAGTCGTTGAATTTAACAGCAGCCCCATATGCTAACTTACAATCAAATATTTCGTGTCCATAGACTAAAGCATTGCCGGTATCAAATTTAACCATAGCCTTTTCTAAAGTAATTAAGCCTATTGCTAAAATAGAAAATTGGAAAGCTAGAGGGAGCCCAAGTTTTAAGTGTTCAAAGACAAAATGAGATGATAATTTAAAATCACTTAATTTAACTCTAAAAAACGGATATTTTATTAATGAGTAAATTAAGCAAGCAATAAAAGCAACAAATTGAGAGAATATAGTGGCTAGGGCAGCTCCAGCGACACCCCATTTTAAAAATAGTATACAAATAAAATCTAAGGCTATATTTAAAATCGTTGAGCCGATTAAAAATAGTAAAGGTGTTAAGGAGTCTCCTATGCTTCTTAATACGCTAGCAATAAGGTTATAGAAAACTTGAGTAAATAAACCAAGATAAATTATTAATAAATAAGTTTTAGCATATTCATAATCTCCATTACCTGGTTTTAAATCAATATAGGCAAGTAAAGTTGGAATTAAAAGTATAGCAACAATCGTTAAAACTATAGAAATAATTAAAGATAAGAGTAGTTGAGTAGCAAAAGATTTTCTAATTCCTTCTTCATTTTTCTCACCAGCAAAATTACTAGTGATAACACTAAATCCACTAGAACATCCAAAAGCGAACTGCAAAACAATAAAAATTAAAGAATAAACAACATTAACTCCACTTACTTCAGCAGCACTTAAGTATTTTCCTACTATAGCTGCATCACTAATTGTATAAACTTGTTGAAATAAGTAAGAAATTAAGATTGGTAACATAAAAATAAGTAGTTGTTTATAAGGCTTATTTTTAGTTAAGTCTACTGGTTCAAATAGTTTTTTGACTTTACTAACAATACCAAGTTTCATAATAATTCCTCTTACAAATGAATTATTATATTCACTTTGATTTGTTAGTAAATATAAAATTAGTAAATTTTATATGATAGCGTTTACATAAAAAAAGAAGTGATATTTTTCCACTTCATAACTATTTATAACAATTTTTCGCCATCTGAGAAAGCTGAACCAACAACCTCCCCAAAGGCATAATATCTATGATTAGATGGATCAAAAATTAATGGTTCAAATTTTCTAACATCAATTCTACCATTTTCTTTTAAAATTGATTCATCACAACTTACATTAATTATTTTCCCAAACAAGAATTCGCTAGTTTCATCATAAGAAATTAATTCGCATTCTAAAGTTAATGGAAGTTCGTCAATAATAGGGGCATTTACAAAAGTGCTTTTTGTGACTGTGAAACTACTATGCTTAACTTTATCAACTTTTTCATTAGCACTTACGATTCCTAAATAGTCTTCATTAACAACAAACTTTTTAATGGCTGCACTAATTGTAAAAGCTTTATTAGCTAAAATATTTTTAGTAGTTTTATGGTCTTTACTAATGCTAATAAAAACTTTATCGTAATCAGCAATAGATCCCCAAGCAGCAACCATAATATCTGGAACATCATGCTCATCATAAGTAGCAATCATTAGTACAGGTTGAGGGTAAAGTAATTGTTTAACACCTAAATTTTTTCTCATATTAAGCTCCTTTTTTGATTCCTTTTGCGCTAGTTTTAGTGACAAAATTTCTAGAAAAAAATCTAGTTATAAATATTGTTAATTTATTTTTTAAGCCAACTATTGCGACTTTTTTACCTTTTTTAGACATTTTATATCCATATTTAGCAACGATAGATGCATCTACTGGTTTAATCTTAGAAAAGGTATAATCGTTATGAGCTAGCTTAACAAAGTTTGAATTAAATGGACCTGGACAAAGGGTTAATAATTTAACATTTGTACCTTTTAATTCATAAGAAATAGACTCGCCTAATAGTAAGACAAATCCTTTAGTAGCATGATAAGTACACATGTAAGGTCCAGGAATAAATCCAGCAATTGAACTAATATTAATAATATGTCCTTGGTTCATATCAAGCATATTTTTTAAATAAACATTAGTGAAGTATAATAAAGCATTACAATTTAAATTAGTCATAGCGATTTGTTTATCGATGTCCATATTTTTAAAGTCCTCACGATCTCCAAATCCTGCGGCATTGATTAAAGTAGTGACTTTTAAATTTTCTTTATTAGTGTATTCATACACACTTTTAACTTCATCGATATTAGTTAAATCTTTAATAAGTAAATGAATATCTAGCGATTTATAAGTTTTTTCAAGTTCACTTTTAAATTCATTAAGTCCAAGTTCGTTTTTATCGACAAGAATTAAAATTTCACTTTCTTTAGCGTATAACTTAGCAAATTCTTTTCCTAAGCCACTTGCTGCTCCAGTGATTAATGTAGTTTCCATCTTTATACCTCTATTAAAAATTATTATCTATTTTATGTGCAACTTGATAACCAGCAAAATCTGATATCAAAGAAGATAAAAAACCAACTAAAAACATACATGGTATATTAATTAACCAATTCATAAAGCATTCATAAACTGTCATATCATGTAAAATAAAGTAATTTAAAATAGTTAAAGTAGGATTAATTATAATAAAGAAAATAAATGAACTAATAAAAGTAGCTAATAATCTATACTTTATATTGCCTTTATATGTTTTATTGTCGACTTTAAATAAGGCTGTAAACCATCTACCAATTCTAGTTAAAGGAATAAATAAGCCAATTGCCATTGCGATAACAAAAGAAACAGCATAATTAATACCAAAATTAACCCAATCAATTTGTTTAGGATCAGCAAGTAAAGCCGCGGCTAAACATAAGAAAAAACATACAAAGATGTTAGTAATAACGTTATAAATTATTTTAGATAATATAGGCTTCATCTAAATAATTATAATGTTTATATATTTGGCTTGTAAATAAAAAACCTAGGACTAGCGCCTAGGTTAATCAATATGTAGCATTTTTTTTGCTTTAAAAATATCTTCCTCAGTTGGTTCTTTAATCTTTTCTAGCTGATAAACTAAATTTAGTTCTTTATATTTATAAACACCAAATGTGTGATAAGGCAAGATTTCTACTTTTTCAACATTTTTTAAAGGTTTTATAAATTCATAAATTCCATTTAAATTTAAATAACTATCAGTAAGCGTAGGAACTAAGACATGTCTAATCCACATTCTTTTATTATGCGAATCTAAGTATTTTATTCCTTCTAGAATATTTGTATTAGTTTTAGTAGTTAGTTTAATATGTTCGATTGGATCAATATGTTTAATATCAACTAAAAATAAATCTGTATAATTTAATAAATCATTAAATTTGTTTAAAAAGTTTGAATCTGCTGAGAAAGGCTCTAGACTCGTATCTATACATGTATTGATGTTGAATTCTTTAGCCTTTTTAAATAAATCGATTAAAAAGTCAATTTGGAGGAGTGGCTCCCCGCCACTAACTGTAATACCTCCAACATTTTTCCAATAACTTTTATATCTAAGAGCCTTTTTTAAAAGTTCATCGCTAGAGATTAAGTTTGCCTGATTATAGCACCAAGTATCAGGATTATGACAATATTTACATCTAAGATTGCATCCTTTTAAAAAGATAACAAATCTTATACCTGGTCCATCAACTGCACCAAAAGTTTCTATAGAATGAATATTGCCTAAACTCATATTTATTAAAGAACTTTATGGCAAGTTCTTGAAATAACATCCATTTGTTGCTCTCTAGTTAAATCAATAAATTTAACTGCGTAGCCACTAACTCTAATTGTAAAGTTAGCATATTCTTCTTTTTCTGGATGATTCATGGCATCAATTAATTTTTCTGTGCCGAAAACGTTAACATTTAAGTGATGAGCACCTTGATCAAAATAACCATCCATAATATTTACAAGGTTATTCTTTTGTTCATCAAGATTATGACCTAATGCACTTGGTGAAATAGTTTGAGTATTTGAAATACCATCCAAAGCGTATTCATAAGGAAGTTTAGCTAATGAATTTAAAGAAGCGAGTAAGCCGTTTTTCTCAGCACCATAACTTGGATTTGCTCCAGGGGCGAGTGGTTCTCCAGCCTTTCTTCCATCTGGTAAAGTACCAGTTGCTTTTCCGTAAACAACATTAGAAGTGATTGTCAAAATTGAAGTGGTTGGTTCAGAATCTCTATAGGTATGATATTTTTTAATTTTATTTAAGAATGTCTTTAATAACCATACAGCTATATCATCAGCTCTATCATCATCATTACCATATCTAGGGAAATCACCTTTAATCTCAAAATCTTTGGTAACTCCGTCTTCATCTCTAATTGCTTTTACTTTTGCATATTTAATTGCTGAAAGTGAGTCAACAACATGACTAAATCCAGCAATACCAGTAGCAAATGTTCTTCTTACATTTGTATCAATTAAGGCCATTTCTGCGGCTTCATAATAATATTTATCATGCATATATTGAATAAGATTTAATGTGTTAACATATAGTCCTGCAAGCCAATCCATCATTAAATCATATTTATGCATGACTTCATCGTAGTTTAAGTATTCACTTGTAATTGTGGCAAACTCAGGGCCAACTTGTTTTTTGGTAAGTTCATCTTTTCCGCCGTTAATAGCGTAAAGTAAACATTTAGCTAAGTTAGCTCTAGCACCAAAAAATTGCATTTCTTTTCCAGTTTGAGTTGCACTAACACAGCAACAAATAGAGTAATCATCTCCCCAAATTGGTCTCATTACATCATCATTTTCATATTGAATTGAAGAAGTAGTGATTGAAATTTTACTTGCATATTTTTTAAAGTTTTCATTAAGTTTTGATGAATACAAGACTGTTAAATTAGGTTCTGGAGAAGGACCCATATTTTCTAAGGTATGAAGGAAACGATAGTCGTTTTTAGTAACCATGCCTCTTCCATCCATTCCGAGTCCGCCAACTTCTAAAGTTGCCCATACAGGGTCACCAGAGAATAATTGGTTATAAGAAGGAATTCTAGCAAATTTAACCATTCTAAATTTCATAACGATTTGGTCTACTAATTCTTGAGCCTCATCTTCAGTTAAAGTACCTTCTTTTAAATCTCTTTCAATATAAATGTCTAAGAAAGTTGAAATTCTTCCTACTGACATAGCAGCCCCATTTTGCGTTTTGATTGCTGCTAAATAACCAAAATATAACCATTGGAAAGCTTCATGGGCGTTTGTAGCTGGTTTAGAAATATCAAATCCATAGCTACTTGCCATAACTTTTATTTCTTTTAATGCTTTAATTTGATCAGTGATTTCTTCCCTTAATCTAATGACTTCATCAGTCATAATACCACATCCAGTATTAGCAAAATCTTCTTGCTTTTTTTGAATTAAAAAATCAATTCCATATAAAGCAACTCTTCTATAATCACCAACGATACGGCCTCTTCCATATGTATCTGGAAGTCCAGTAATGATTTTAGAGTGTCTAGCGAGTTTCATTTCTGGAGTATAAGCATCAAAAACACCTTGATTATGAGTTTTGTGATAATCTGTGAAAATTTTATGTAATTCTGGATCAGGAGTGTACCCATAAGTTGTACAAGCTTCCTCAGCCATTTTTATACCACCAAAAGGCATGAAAGCTCTTTTTAATGGCTTGTCTGTTTGAAGTCCGACAATTTTTTCTAATGATTTATCGCTTGTGATATAACTAGCATCATAAGCAGTGATAGAAGAAACAACCTTTGTTTCCATATCTAGGACACCACCTTTTTTTCTTTCTTCTTTTTGAAGCTTTTGGACTTCGTTCCAAAGTAAAGAAGTAGATTTAGTAGGCCCGACTAAAAAACTTTCATCCCCAGAATATGGAGTATAGTTCTTTTGTATAAAATCTCTAACGTTTATGTCATTTGTCCAATGACCTTCAGTAAAATTGCGCCATTCGTTTCTCATAAATTTTAATACCTTCTCTTTCTATTATTTTACTTACGAAGATATATTAAATGAGTTCAGTAAATATATCAATAATAATAATTTTTATTAATAAGGATAAAAATACTGAATTATATTTTTTGCATTTTTTACACATTAATTAAGGAAAAAAATATCAATAAAAATTAGTAGTGTTTTAATATAACAATTACTTATTTATTTGATATAATAGTTAACTAAAGGAAGTCTACTAGATGAGTTTTTACGAAGTAAATGAAAATACGACGATTTTTGTAATTAATCCTGAACAAACTATGTTCAAAAATGTTGCTAATTTTCAAAAAGTTATGCTAGTTTTGCATGGAAATTCACTTATTTTTGATACTTTAGAAGAGAAATTTACTTTTAAACTAGATGATATTAAAGAAGTTAGTTTTTTTAGAATTGGCAGCGCTCTAGTTACTAAAATTGCTACAAGCAGAGGAAATTTTGTAGGCTCCCAAGGGTATAAACAATATAAGTCAAAGGCTTCAAAAGAAATATTTAAATTCTTAAAAGATAAGATTAGTGACTCAAAACAATATGACAATCTTTTGAAATCTAAATTTGAATTGACTTATGCTTTATTTGGAAAATAATATGGAGAATTTATGAAAGATATTAATAAAATTTTAATGGAGAATTTAAACTATTCTCATAGTGAGTACCATAGTGTTAATAAAATTAAGGAAACTCTTTTGTCTAATGGATTTATTGAACTAGATGAAAGCAAAAACTATGAATTAAAAAAGGGTGAGAAATATTTTGCTATAAGAAACTTAACTGGTATCATTGCTTTTAAAATTCCTAATAACCTTGATGATTGTTATTTTAAAATTTTAGCAAGTCACGTAGATTCACCTGCTTATAAAATTAAAGAAAATCCAACTTTAATCGAAAACGGATATGAAAAACTTAAAGTTGAAGGATATGGTGGAATGATAATTTCTTCATGGTTAGATAAACCTTTAGGCATTGCTGGAAGAATTGTAATAAATGATGGAAAGAAAGTGTATTCAAAACTTATTGATTCAAATAGCGATATAGCAATTATTCCTAATGTAGCAATTCATCAAAATAGAGAAATAAATAATGGTTATAAATACAATAATCAAATTGATTTATGTGCCATAATTGGTGAAACAAGTGAGAATAAATCCAATTATGAGAAATTTTTAGATAGTTTTATTAGTAAAGACGAAAAAATAATGGCTACAGATTTATATTTATATAATAGAAATAAAGCCACTTATTTAGGATTTAATAAAAAATATATTGGTAGCCCTAAATTAGATGATTTAGCAAGTGCTTTTATATCTTTAGAAGCTTTCATTGATAGCGAAAATAATAACGGAATTAATGTATTTTTTGGTTCAAATAATGAAGAAGTTGGAAGTTTATCAATTAGTGGAGCAGATTCAACCTTTTTATATGACACATTAAAGAGAATTAGTTTATATTTATTTAATAACGAGGAAGAATATTTTAAATCAATTGCTAAGTCAAGTTTGATTAGTATTGATAATGCTCATGCAATTCATCCTAATCATCCTGAATTAAGCGATAATAAAAATATTTGTTTAATTAATAAAGGGGTTGTAATAAAACATAATTCAAATATGTTTTATACTACTGATGCTTTATCCAGTTCCTTAATTAAATCAATTTCAGAAAAATCTAATGTACCATATCAAGAATTTTTCAATAGAAGTGATGCTAGAGGTGGATCTACTTTAGGAAATATTTCTAATAGCCATGTTTCACTTTTAAGTGTTGATATAGGTTTACCTCAATTAGCAATGCACTCTAATTTTGAGGTGATTGGATCTAAAGATACCTATTATCTTTATATATTAATAAAAGAGTATTTAAATTCTAAGATTACATTAAATAATTTAGGATTAATAATTGAGTAATCATTATTATTTACTAATATTATTTATGACATATAATAGTGTGGTTTAGGAGGTAAAAGAAATGTACGGAAAATATGCATACGAAAAATATGAAAACGGATTAATGAAGCCAGTCACTGAATTTAATGATGATTATATTGACTTTTTGAGCGATTCAAAAACTGAGAGATTAGCTGTTAAAAATTCATTAAAATTAGCAAAAGAAAATGGTTTTAAAGATATCAAGGAATTTAAAAAGCTAACTAGTGGCGATAAAGTTTATGTTATTAATAGAGATAAAAACATTGCTTTATTTGTTATTGGTAAAGAAAGAGTTGAAAACGGACTCAATATTTTAGGAGCTCATATTGATTCACCAAGAATTGATTTAAAACAAATTCCACTTTATGAATCAACTGGCTTTGCTTTATTTGATACCCATTATTATGGTGGAATAAAAAAATATCAATTTGTTACTATTCCTTTAGCTCTTTATGGAGTAGTTATTAAAAAGGATGGAACTAAAATTGATATAAATATTGGAGACAATGAAGGTGATCCAGTCGTTGGCATTAGTGATTTATTAATCCATCTTTCAGGTGAACAAATGACTAAGCCAGCTAATAAAGTTATCGAAGGTGAAAATTTAGATGTTACAGTTGGCTCTTTACCTTTAAAAGGAGAAGAAAAGGACGCAATTAAGGCAAATATTCTCAAAATTTTAAAAGATAAATACAATTTTGAAGAAGAAGATTTCTTAAGTGCTGAAATTGAAGTTGTACCAGCTGGAAGAGCTAGAAGTTATGGCTTAGATAGTTCAATGGTTGCTGGATATGGACATGATGATAGAGTTTGTGCTTATACATCTTTAAGAGCAATTTTAGATTTAAAAGAAGTTCCTAATAGAACAAGTTGCTGTATTTTAGTTGACAAAGAAGAAGTTGGTTCAATTGGAGCAACTGGAGCTCAATCAAGATTTTTTGAAAACACTATAGCAGAGATTTTAGAATTAACTGGCGAATATAGTGATTTAGCATTAAGAAAAACATTAACAAATTCAAAAATGTTATCAAGCGATGTTAGTGCAGGTGTCGATCCTTTGTTCTTAGGAGTAAATGAACTTAAAAACAGTGCTTATTTAAATAAAGGAATAGTCTTTAATAAATACACCGGTAGTAGGGGTAAGGGAGGTTGTAATGATGCAAATCCTGAATATATTGCCCACTTAAGAAACATATTAGATGAAGATGGAGTTTATTATCAAACTGCTGAACTTGGCAAAGTTGATCAAGGTGGCGGAGGCACAATTGCTTATATTTTAGCGAATTTAAATATTGATGTAATTGATGCAGGAATTGCTGTATTAAATATGCATTCACCAATGGAAATTGTTGCAAAAATCGATGTTTTTGAAGCATATTTAGCATATATGACATTTTTAAAGAAAGCTTAACTTATTTTATTAAACAACAAAAAAGAAGCAAGTTTTATTATATTCACTTGCTTCTTTTTTAATGCCTTAATAAGTTAAAAACTAAGAATATGAGGTATTTTGGCAATAAAAAAACATGGCTTCGAACCATGTCAATTTTTCTAAGTGGTGGGTACTGCAGGGATCGAACCTACGACCTTCTGTACGTCAAACAGATGCTCTCCCAGCTGAGCTAAGTACCCAAGCGCTTTATTATATTATCACAGGCCCTATATACGTGCAAGAAGTTTTTTTACTTTTTATAAAAAAATTTCTTATAAAACTATAAGAATAGGACATATCTTTTTCTAACAGTTTGCATTTTTGTTAAAAATGAGCCATAAATTTGAAAAAGTGTTTAAAAACTCATTGAATTTTTAAAAAAATGTGATTTTTTATCTTTTTTCTCTTTATAAAATATAAAAATTTATTTAAAATATATTCATGAATATAGCAGATGTGATATTAATACTATTCATCGGTTTTGGTCTTATAATTGGTCTACTTAGAAAATGGTGGAGATTGTTAATTGGGCTAGTTGTTTTTAGTATTGTCATTTGTGCTTATTTATACTTGGGTCCTGTAGACTATTTTTCTAATTTTATTCGTTATGATTTGCTTAATTGGTTGGTTGAAAATAATTTCATGCAACCAATTGTAATAAATTTAGAAGAACAGTTTGGTGTTACTTTAAGAATCGAAACCGTGCAAGAAGCCTTCCTTTTGCTTCAAAATTTCGATATTGACCCAAAAACTATTGTCGCAACTGCCGATGTATTTTGCAAAATGATTGCAATAATTATTGGTTTACCAGTGATAATACTTGCTTCTTTTATTATTAGTACAGTGTTATATTGGTTAATCTTAAGGTGGATAATGCCAAAGATTTTAAGAAAAGGAATTATCCCAATGTTATTTGGTGGAGTACTTGGTGCTGTAGGTTATGGAATTATTGGCTTAATCATCATCTGCTCAGTATATTCACCAGTTTATGGATTAGAAAAAAATATTATTAATCCTTTATTAGATTCAAATTCAGAGTTATATAAAGCAGTTGTCAATTTATTTGGCTCTGGATCACTTGACAATGTTACTAGCATGTTAAACACAGTTTCAGGTTACATTAAGAATTTAAATCCAATTGCTGATTCATCATTCTTATGTAAGCCACTTATTAATTTACTTGACAGTATGGGACTTGATCCTTTCTATATTATCTCAACAACGTCTAACGACGGAGAAAAAATGTCATTTATTGAGACGTTTGATAATTTCTTAAAAGACGTTTCAAATGCCGTTATAGAAAAATCTGGTTCTGTGGCTGGAGCTTAGTTTATGCGATGGGGGGAGGAGATTATGAAGAAGAAAAACCACACGCTTAGGCACTTTACTATTGTAGCTATCGTTGGATTAGTAGTTACATGGGTGCTACTTGTTTTAGGAACAATTCTTTCCGGCAGTCTTAATAATGGAAAAGATGTCGTTCCTGTATCCGTTGGATGGTTCAATGAATTTGGAACTTATCTCGCAGCATTACAATCATTAGGTAATGGAACAATTTGGGACTTTACCCATGTTTATGCCGACATAATTTGGTATGTAACTGTTTGCGGAACAGTTTTAGCATTCATAATACCATTTATTATTGCTTGTGCAAAAAAGAGAGGCAAATACGTTTTTGTTAGTGTTTTGAATTTGGTATTCTGCTTAGCACTTGCATATGCATTCATTGGTTTCTATTATACAAACTACTTAAATGAATCATACGTTGCAGCTGGCAAATTATTCGCTGAATTCAAAAACATGATGATTTTTGAAACTGGAAGCTATAACTTTGGTTGGGCATTCTACGTTTACGGAATCATGGTTGGCTGTTTATTAGCTTTTGTCGGTATCGTTGGAATTTTCTTTACAACTATTTATAGATTATTCAAGAAAGAAGCCGTTGAAGTTAAAGAAGAAGTCAAGGTTGATGCAGTTCCTGCTGAAACAACAGAACCTGTCGTTACTGAACCAGTTGAAGAACCTGCAAAGAAAAAAGGTGTCCTTATTATTAGAAGATATAATAAGTACGGACACAATGGTCCTGTTTTAGAATCACACGAATGTTATGACAGACCAATCATCTCAAAACCATTAAGTGCTGAAGAAATCAGAAATGTTATTAGAGATGAACTCGATAGAAAAGAAGCAATGAGACTTGCTGAGGAATATAAGCAAGAAAAAAACGCTAAGATGATTGCAGAAGCAATTGTTAAAGCAACAAACGCTAATAGACCTACAGAAGTCAGAAGAGAATGTGAAGAGACTTGTGCTTGCGAAAAAAAAGAAGAGAAGGGTGAGGACAAAGGTATTTATCCCTCGCCTATAGTATTCGCAATGCCATCTAGTGCTAGAGATGACTTTTATCCTAAAGAAGAGAAAAAAGTTGCACCAAAACCAGAAAAAAAGCCTAGATTGAGTGAAGATACAGTTAAATCAATTATTAGTGAAGAAATCGCAAAAGCTTTAAAAGATTTTGTTATCACTAAAGAAACAATTATTCAAAAGCCTGTTGAAGTTACTTTAACTAAAGCAGTCGAAGAAACAGTTGAAAACGCTGAAGAAGATGCAAAAGAAGCTACAGAAGCTGTTTGTGAGGAACCAAAGGTTGAAGAAACCGTTGTTGATGAAACAGTCAAAGCAGATGAAGTAGTTGAAGAAAAGGTCGTTGAAGTAGCTCCTGCTTATGAAGAAACACAAGAAACAGCTGTCGAGGAAACAAAAGTAGAAGAAACACCTGTTGAAGAACCAAAACCAACAAGTGAACCAGCAGTTGAAGAAGAACCAGTAACAGAAACTTCTACTGAACCAGTTGAGGAAGTTACAGAACCTGAAACTGCTACTACTGAAGAACCAAAAAAAGAAGTTTTATTAACAAGTAATGGAACTCCAAAAATTATTAGAATTCCATTTACAACAAGAATGGCAGCTGCTGATGATTCATTAAAAGCTGCATATAATGAGATTAAATCATTACTTAAATCTTATGGACTCAATAATAGAGTTTCAAATAGTGGCGATTCATTTAGATTACATAGAGTTACCTATTGTAAGATTACAATCGCTGGTAAATCGTTAAAATTATATTTAGCATTAAATCCTGAAGATTACGCAGATACAACTTACCCAGTAAAAGATGCTTCTTCAAAAGCTATTTATAAAGAAACACCATTAGTCTTCAAAGTTAAGAGCGGACTTTCATTAAGAAGAGGCGAAGAACTTATTAGAGACTGTATGGATAAACATGGTCTTGAACAAATTGATCAAGTTCAATTAAAAGATTGGGCAACTGACTTGCAAAATACTCAAGTTGAAGATGATGGTCAAGATGCTGAAGATGATGAAGAATAATTGGGGGTATTAATTATGACTAAAGGGAGAATTTTTAAAGGTATAATTTTGACTACTATCTTTGGTGTAGTCATGGTTGCATTATTCTTACTCGCTTTTTCAACAACACCTGTCACTCAAGTTGGTTTTGATACCTTAATTTTTGGTGGAAAACCTGTTTCAATGACCGCATTATTCAGCAAAGATTTTGCTGCAGTATTCGCTGATGCTTGGAAAAATACTTGGCTCATTGCTTTAACAAATTGGGGCAAAGAATTCCTTAATTTCTTTGTTCACTTAGGTGATGTTAATTGGTGGGCAAGCAATAATATCACAAATTCAATAGTTTTCTGGGCTTTTGCATTAGTTTTAGTTATTTATGCAGTACTCGCACTTTACTATTTAATTTTTGGATTATTTGTTTACAAAAAGAAAAAATCAGCTGTTTTAAATATTATTTGGACAGCTATTCCTACAGCAGTAATTCTTTTCTTAATCGTTGGATTACATGGAGTAATCTATGGTAATGCAGCATATGCTGATATTAATGCTGGAAATGTAACAACTGCACCAATCTATGTTATGTTCGCAAACGCTGGCACATTCTTTACAAATACTGGCGTTGGAAATTTAACAAAAGTTAAACTTGGCGGTATTTACTTTGTTATCGCAGTTTATGCTATTCTTCTTATCGTTGTTTTATATCAAACAATCGGAAACGTTTGGATTGGTACACCAAGATACTTAAGTGCTCACAAGTACGATTATCTTGAAAAGTTAGAAAGAAAGAGAAGAGAAAAATTCTACAAAACACATGGATACGAAAATATTGCTAATCAACCAAATGGTAAGAAAGGCAAAAAAGCTACTGAATATGCAAGTAACAATCCATATGTTCAACAACAACAAGCCGCAATGGGTGTTAATGGACAACCTAACCCATATGCAAATCCATATCCTTATCAATATCAATATGGCTATGGTGCACCTACAATGACATATCCTCCAATGGGCGGAAATACTGTCCATACAGGAAATAATGCTCCATTAATCGTTCAATATATTACTAATGGAACAGAAGGAAATGGTTTAAAATCAACAAGAATTGATGATAATACCACTTCAATTTATGGAACAAGCAGAGTCCATACAGCTGAGGAAAGACCAGCACCTGCTCCTGAAAAAGCACAACCACAAGTAATTCCTCAACCAATCGTCGTTAATAGCAACCCAGAAAAAGGATTATCTAAAAACGATATTAAAGATGCAATTTTAGAAATCTTAAAAGAAACAAACGTTATCGTTGAAGATGAACCAGAACCAAAGAAAGAAAAAACAATCGAAGATGAATACGATGTTCTTTCAATGGATGATCTTAAAGCTTTAATTAAAGACAGTGTTTCTGAACTTTTGCCAAAAGAAGAACCAAAACCTGTTGAGCCTCCAAAACCAGAGCCAGTTAAAGAGGTAAGACCAGATGAAGCTGTTGCTATTCCTGAACCACCACATGAAAAACCTGAACCTCGTCATGAAAGACCTCTTCCTCCAAAAGAAGATGAAGAGAGAGTAATTCCTCCAATCGTTGTAGCTATTCCTGCGAAGATTGAAGAAGACGAACCAGTAGTCGAAGAACCTGAAGAAGAAGATGATGGTTTTGATGAAACATCATTGAGAGAAATGGTTTCTGCTCAATTAATGGAAGCTTTAAAAGATATTAAAGTTGTTGAAAAAGAAACTGTTCAAGAAGTCCCAGTTTATGTTAAAGAAGTCGAAAAGCCTCAACAAGTCATTAAGGAAGTAATTAAGGAAGTCCCTGTTGTTAAGGAAGTAATTAAGGAAGTCCCTGTTGAAAAGACTGTCGAAGTTGTTAAGGAAGTCCCAGTAGTTAAAGAAGAAGCTCCAGCAAAAGAAGAAACTCCTGCTGAACCAGTTAAAAGACCTTTAATTAAACAACCAGAAGTAAGAGGAAAGGAAAAAGAATTAAAGAAAGTTGACGCAGTTAAACTTAACTTTAGTGAAAGACTCTTAACAAGTGGATCTGAAATCGTCTTAGCTTATAATTCATTAAAGAACTTATTATTAAGTTATGGATTAAAAGATAGAGTTTCTAATAGTGGAGATACATTCAGATTGCATAAGAATACTTATTGTAAGATTACAATGGGTGGATCGCATTTAAAGATTTATTTAGCTCTTAATCCAAAGAATTATTTAAATAGTGCTATTCCTGTTGGTGATGCTTCATTTAAAGACTTATATAAAGACATTCCATTAGTCTTTAGAGTCAAGAGTGATTTATCATTAAGACGCGCTAGGGATTTAGTCAATGATTGTATGAATTCTAATGGACTTACTAAAGTCGCAGAAGAAGGAAACGTTGATTACGCTAGCGAACTTAAAAATCTCTAATTAATATTTAATTAAGATAGTAAAAAGTCCCTTTTAAAAAGGGGCTTTTTATATTATATTTGTAGAGTTGAGGTTTTTTATGGGAAATGAAGAATTAGCTAAAGGCACTATTGAAATTATTTGTGGACCAATGTTTGCAGGTAAGAGCGAAGAATTATTAAGAAGAATTAATAGATTAATATATGCTAAAAAGAAATTTTTGGTTTTTAAGCCATCAATTGACAATCGTTATAGCGAGACTGAAGTAGTCTCTCATAACCATCGTGCATATAAAGCAATCGCATTAATGGATCCTAAAAAGATTTTAGAATATTATAATGATGAACTTGATGCAATTTGTATTGATGAAGTCCAATTTTTTGATGAGTCCATCATTGATGTTATTGATTTTTATGCAAATCATGGTGTAAGAGTAATTTGTGCTGGACTTGATATGGACTTTAAAGGTGATCCATTCATGGTTGTTGCTAAATTATTAGCTAAAAGTGAATATGTTACTAAGTTAACTGCAATTTGCACTGTATGTGGCAAAGAAGCAACTAGAACTCAAAGATTAATCAATGGTGAGCCAGCTTCTATTAATGATCCTGTTGTTTTAGTAGGTGCTAGCGAAAGTTATGAAGCTAGATGTAGACACCACCATATTGTAAAAAAGTAATCTTTTTGTTATACTATTATTATTATGTCGCCGAGTTTTCTGAATGTTTTAGTTGATAACCCCGAATACCACAATGTTTATGGAATACCAGATTGGGGTTGCTGGATTATAATAGCCGTATTATTACTTGTTAGCGCTTTATTTAGCGCTAGTGAAAATGCTTTTAGTAATTGTAATAAGTATCATTTTAAAGTTTTGGCAGATGAAGGGAAAATTACCGCTTCGATTATTTTGAAATTGGTAACTAAATTTGATAATACACTTGTTACTATTTTAGTTGGAAATAATATTGTCCAAACATTGACTTCTTATTTAAGTGCAATGTTATTTTATAATCTTGTGCAAATTTATGGTCTTGCTGATGGATTAGATGCTATTTTATCAACAGTTTGCATGGGCTTTTTAGTTTATATTGTTAGTGATACAGTTCCTAAAATTATTTCTAAAGAGATACCAAATAAGCTCTGCTATGTTTTAGCTTATCCAGTTTATTTTATGTACTTAATTTTGACACCAATAAGACTATTATTCCAAGGAGTCCTTGTTTTAGTTCATAAAATTTTCAAGATAAAAGATGAAAATATTTTAACTAAAGATGATTTTATTTTAAGTGCTGATGAAGCAGTTACAACTGAAGAAGATAATAGCGATGAGAAAAGTGAAGAAGAGCAAGAACTATTTGAGCCTAATGAAATTAAAATTTTAAATCAAGCTTTTTATTTTGACTCTATATCTGTTAAAGATGTTTTAACTCCTAAAGAGAAAATTTTTGCTTTAGATATCAACGAATTAACTATTGATAAACTTAATGATTATATTTTAAATACGACATATTCTCGTATTCCTATTTATGATAAATCTATTAATAATGTGATTGGCATATTAAATGTTAAAAATTATTTTAAAGAATATTCTAACGACCATCATTTAGATATTAGAAGTGTTTTAACTAGACCTTATTTTGTTGATAAGAACGCAAAAGTTGATGATATTTTTAAAGAATTTAATAGAGAGAAACAACATATTGCTATTGTTAAATCTGCTGATGAAGTCATTGGTATGGTGACAATGGAAGATATTTTAGAAGAGTTAGTTGGTGAAATTAGTGAAAAGCGTGTCAACGTTTTAAAAGAGGAGAATAAACATGAGTAAGGAAATGATTCTAGTTTTTGTTTATTCTTTAATTTTAGTTGTGCTTCTGTTTTTAAGCATGTTTTTCTCAAGTAGTGATATGGTTTATGGAAGTGTTAATTTAACTAAATTAGAAAGACTTAGCAATGAAAATCCAAATAAAAAAAGCCATAAATTAGCATTTAAATTGGCTAATGATTATGATCAAACTATTTCAACTATTTTATTATGTAACGACACTGTCAATGCAGGATTAGATACATTTGCAACTTTATTAGGTGTTAATATTGCCTTAATTGTGTATAAAGATAATCCTATTGCAATCCAAATGAGCGAAACTTTTGGTTTAATAACTTCTTTGATTTGTTTACTTTTTAAAATTACTTTTGGCGAAATTATAGCTAAATCAATTGGTAAAATCTATAATGTGAAATTATCGATTTTTTATAGTAAAACAATTAATTTTTTAACTTATTTATTTTACCCAATTACAATATTTGTTAGTGGATTTGGTAAAGTTGTTTCTTTCCCGGTTACTAAAAATGTTAAGGAAGTAAAAATTGGTGATGAAGAACTTCATGAAATGGTCGATGAAATCGAAGAAGTAGGGATAGTTGATGAAGAAAAAGCAGAATTATTACATGGAACGATTGACTACGCTTCAACAGAAGCTTACGAAGTCATGACCCCTCGAGTAGATGTTTATGCTATTGATATTAACGACGATTTAAAAGAGATATTAAAAGATGAGAGAACTTTTAAATTTTCTCGTATCCCTGTTTATGAAGATTCAATTGATAATATTATTGGGTATGTAGTCAGCAAGAGTTTAGTTAGAATCAATCTAGAAATGGAAAAAGATCCTAGTAAGGAATTAGGGCTAAAAGACATTATGTTAGAACCATTAACTTTCCCTAGGTCAATGGAAATTAATGACATACTTATTAAATTTAAAGAAACACATCAACATTTCGCTGTAATTTTAGATGAGTATGGTGGAACAGAAGGTGTATTAACTATGGAAGATATTTTAGAAGAAATTGTTGGAGAAATTTGGGATGAAAGTGATGATGCTTCTGAACCATTTGTTAAGACTAGAAGTGGTGCTTATATAGTTGATGGAAAAATGAATTTAGAGGACTTTTGCAACCTTTTTGATTTAGATTTCAGTGAAATTGATACAGAATATGTTACAATTGGAGGCTTTTGTATTGAGTTATTAGACGATAATTTCGCTAAATTAAACGATGTGATTTATTTTAAAAATCTAGAAATGAAAGTTATTGCTATTGATGAAAAATCTACAATCGAAAAGTTAAAAGTTAAAGTTTTTAATGATGACTCTAACAATGAAAATAAAGAATAATTATTTTATCTTATTTATATATAGAGTATAAATTTGAGCAGCAATTTTATTTAAAGATGTTTCATTACTATTATTGTCGATAATGTAATCAACATCTTTTTTTGATTCAGCAAAATATTTGTCATCGTTATGAATACGCTTTAAAATTTCTTCTTCTTTGTCTTTTCTTTCAACCATTCTTTTATATCTAGTTTCTTTGGATGCGTCTATATAGAAAGAAACAATATTTTTATCGTTCAATTTTAAAAATTCTTTTAATCCTTTAGGCTCTAAAATAAGAACTTTGTTATCATCAATTTCTTCTAAAGTAGTTCCATAATAGTTGTCATTATAAAAAACATATTCAATAAATTTTTTATTTGAAATTTTATTATTAAAATCATTTATTGAAATAAAATGATAATCCATATCATTGATTTCGTTTAATCTAGGGGATCTTGTAGTTGTGGTTACGAACTTTTTAAACCCATAGTCTTTAATTAAAATTTTAGCAATTTCTGTTTTGCCACTTGCGCTAGGACCAATAAGAATAATCATAGCTAACATTTTATCATATACAAAAATAAAAAAATATTTTTTGAAAACGGAAAAATTATTTTTCTTAATTTGTTGTACTAGTGAAAGCCAATCAAAGACTAGTTGGCGAAATTAGGAAAGGAGGTGTCCTAAGTGTTACATAGTCTTATTCTCCCCCTTTTATTTAGCTTTTTAAATGATAAGGCTATGTAACACAAATGCTTTTATGAAATTAAGCTGTTTATTTAGACTATTTTTATTAATCCCAGGTAGTTTATTTATTAATAAGGTTAGTGAAGTAGAAATTAACGTTCCTTATTATAGCTATGAAAATAAATTAGATGAATATACTTGTGACCATCAATTTCATTATCAAGATCCACCTTATGGTAGAATCTTAGATTTTACTATTGATTTAAAAAAATTCGAAGGTTTAGAGTATGGAAAAATTTATATCCCGTTTATCCGTCATTATAATGATGGAAATATTAATTATAAAATGAAAATAGTTAACGATAGTGAAACTACTATTGTTGGAGAAGGGGTAAATAAACCTACTGATTATAACTACCATGGTGAATTTTCGATTGGATTTAATCTTCCTTTGAATAAATTAGGGATGAAAAGTGAAGTTATTTTTGAAACTTGGCAAGATGGAGCTATAAATAGAGATTTTATTTCCTTTTATTTAACGACTCCTAATTTTATTTATCCTACTGAGCAATATGCTTTGATATATTCTTATGTTGTTTTTGAAGATGATATTTTACATAACTATGAAGAAAGGTTTGAATTTATTAATTTACCTAAAGAGCTATATATTAAAAACTATTTTAAGATGTATAGCGATTATTTATACCTTAAGTATGGTGTCTATAACAATAATCAAAAATTTCAACAAGCCTTTTTACTTTTTATTGATGAACCAGGTTACTTAAAAAAGTCATTTAATGAATATAGCCAATTCCCAGATTATTATGGAATGAACTTAGATTATTTTGATAGCACCCCAATTGAAGGAGTAATGCGTTTATTTTATCAAAAAGCGCTTTATTTAGATTTAGAAACTCTAATGATGAGTACAAATAAAAATGATTTTAAGAACTATGTTGCTGTTAGAGATTTATTCTTTCCAATAAATAAATTTGATGAGTATCGATATTTTCCAATGCGATTATATATCAAAAATGCCGGAAGAAGTTCAACTGATATTGTCTATGATTTTTTAGTTATTTTTGGTGATGAACACATTCAAGAAACATTAGATGTATCTAGAGGAAATCCAATAAAAGAATTCACTCCTTATATGGAGGAAGTAATAATATGATGAGTGCAATTTTATTCTTTTCCTTAACAACGATGATGACAATAACCTCAGTTTCGATGTTTTCAATTAACGGAAATTTTATAAGAAGGACTTTTTATGAAATGTCACCCGATGTTGTTTCAAGTGCAGTATTTTTAGTATCAACTAATGGTCTTTATGATCCTCATTTTAATAAAGAAAAGTTAGAGGAAAATGTAAATTATTATTTGAAATTAAATTTAAAAAATATAGTTAGTAAGTATCAAATTGGATTTGTGTATATAGAAGAAAAAAACGGCAATTACTATATCGATTATGGTAGATACCCGAAAATTGTAGATATAACTTTTAAATGCAAATATAACAAAATATTTGATTTTAGCGGGGTTATTAATTTTAAAGCAAGTGGAGTATATAATGGAAAATGAAAAATTAATAGAATATATAGAGCAAAGCATTTTAAAAGATTTATTAAAAGAAGAGAATGTTACAGATATCTCATATAACGGAGAGACTATTTATTATAAGGACAACTTAAAAGGAAGGTTAAAAAGTGATTTAGTGATATCTAAAGTTGATGCATATAACTTTTTAAGACAAATCTCTAATTTAACCGACTCTTTATTTAGTTATAAAGATCCTATTTTGGATGTTAGCGTAGGTAGATATAGAATAAATGCTACTCATTATTCAATAAGTAGAAAAAATAGAGAAAAAGCAGTTACCTTTTCAATAAGAATTGGATATGAACAATTGCGCATTCATGATGGTGATGGATTTATACATAAAAAAGCTTTAAAGCTAGTTGAATTTGCTATTAAAGCTAAAAATTCAATAATAATAAGTGGTAAAACAGGAGTTGGTAAGACTGAATTTCAAAAATATATTTTAAGTAAACTTGAACCATTCTCTCGCTTAGTTACTATTGATAATATTAATGAATTAGAGACTGACTATTTCGTTAAAGATATAGACAGTGTAACTTGGCTATCTTTAAGTAATGGTAATGGATTAGACATGAATATCTTAATTAAAAACGCCTTAAGAAGCACTCCAGATTGGATTATAGTCGGTGAAGTAAGAGGTAAAGAGATGCTTACTTTATTAAATAGTGCTATGAGTGGACATCCAACAATTACAACACTCCATTCAAAAAATGGTGAAAATACATATAAAAGAATGACACGTATGGCTATGATTGGTAATGAGTCTTTAATTTATGAAGAAACGTTAGATGATATTTATGACCATTTTAAATTAGTTGTTCATTTAAAGTCTTATTATGATTTGAATAAGAAAAAATATGTTCGTTATGTTGATTCGATAGGAACTAATAACAAAGGAAGTTACCTTGAATTATATAAATATCCAAATAAATTTACTAAGTTGCCACTTAATTTTAAAGAGGAATTTGAACTAGGTAATGAAGAATACTCATCCTATAATTCGGAGATTAAGAAAGAATGAACAATTATTTAAAAAATAGTCTATTTTGCGTAGTTTTTACTTTAATTTATTATTTAATTACTTTCAATTGGGTTTATACAATAGTTGTTTTTTTACTATACACACTCTTCTTTTTCTTATTTTATGAAACTAAAAGAAAAAGATATTATCTATTTTTAAATAGATCTATTGAAGCTGTTTCTTATATAAACAATTTTATTATTTCTTTAAGTGTTACAAACTCGGTTTATTCGACGTTCAATAAGTTAAAAGAAAATGTTAGCAATGAATTAAAGCTACAAATTGATTCAATTGAACATCTTGATGTAGAAACTAAGATTGAATATTTAAACACCTATTTTGAATTGCCTTTATATGGAGTCTTTATTAATATCATTAAACAATATATCGAATCAGGAACAAATATATTAGAGATATCTCAACTATTAATCCATGACACAAGAAATTTAGAAAATAGAATACATGAATTTGAAATAGTTAGTAAGAAAAAAGAAAAAGAATTTTTAATAAGTTGGGGATTAACTTTCCTTATTCTAGTCATAATGCAATTTTCATTAAGTACTTTAGTAAAAAATATAGAAGAGGAATTAGTTTACTATCCTATTTTAGTCTTAGTTTATTTTGTTGCATTTTTAGGTGTTTATTACCTCTATGCATTAAAAATATTTGATACAAGTTTCATAGTTAAAGGAGAAACATATCATGAAAAAAATCAAACAAAGAGTAGAAAACCTAGGTTTGGACTTAAGAAAAGAAATAACGTTACTAACAATAGTTAGTATTCTAGGAATATCATTAGCAATTTTAGTTTATTTTTTTACCAGAAATTTGCTGTTTTTAGGCACAGGAATTTGTCTAGCTTTTGTCTTAATAACGTTATTTTTTAAAAAATACGACATTTTAGAAGAAAGGAGGAGAATTAATCTTGAGCTAGAATTTATAGAAGTGTTTTCGTATTTAAGAATTTATTTATCAAATAGTGAAAATGTTTATCGAGCTTTATTGCAGGCTAGTGAATATACGTCTAATGAAATGAAAAATGAAATAAGTAAATTCATCAAATCTATTGACAATGATAAAACCATCATGCCGTTTATAGAATTTAGCAAGTTATTTAAAAACAAAGTGATTGAAGAAGTCATGATTTCTTTATACCAAATGATCGATGGAGGATTTACTGGATACTATTTAACGCAGTTTATATCTTTATTTGATAACTTTAAATCAAGGTATCTCAATGAAGATTTAACTAAAAGATATAAAAAGATGGATTTATTTACAACCTTCTCGTTATTTGGAGGAGCATACATCATGTTTATCATTTTAATTTTAATTATAAATGTTATTGGAGGAGTGATTAGTGGCTTCTAAATTAGGGACGATTTTATCTTTGTTTTTCATATTTATTGCATTTATATTTGGTGTAGATTTTGTAATGATTCAATTAACTTATACAACTTTAGATTCTTTATCAACGAGTGTAAGCTATAGAATTTCTAAGACTGGTGAGATAAGTGATTCATTAAAAGAATACGTTCTTAAAAATGATAACGTAATTTTAGAAGCTATTGGAAATGATCATGCATATGAAGAAGGAGCCATATTAAGTTATTATTTAATAAAAGAATATAAATTAATTTCTTATGAGGCACCTCCTATTCCAATAAAAGTAAAACGTTACGCAGTCGTTAATATATATGGTTAATTCAGAAAGGAGAATTTATGTCAGAAATTAAAGGACAACTTTTAGGTATTGTATTAGTATTAGCAATTTTTGGAGCCGTCTCAACAGCTTTATTAGCAGCTTTTAAAACAGCAACTGAAAATGTAAGTCAAAAAGTTTCAGAAGAAACAACAATTACTACAGAAACTAGTTTATTTAATTCTAATAATGCCAATTTATTATTTTAATTAACGAAAAACCTCGCAAAAATAAGGTAAAATAGTGCAAAATCAATTTTGATTTAATTTTAATATTATTTTGTAATTTTTACTTTTCATTAATGCTATAATATTATAGCGAAAGGAAATAAAGAAAATGGCAGATAAAAAAACTGAAATCGAAACAATGATTAAAGAGAAATTAAAAATTTCTGAAATTGATAGAGATGCAACTATTTCGACTTATGGACTTGATTCTTTAGATGTCGTTGAATTTTTATTAGATTTAGAAGACAGATTTAATATTACTTTTGAGTCAAACGAAACTAAAGGTATTAAAACAGTTGGCGAACTCTTAGACTTAATTTATAAAAAGATTTAAATTGTTAGGTACGCTTTTCCAATAGGTAGAAAAAAATCAAAAAAGTTTAAAATAATACTTGCTCATTAGTTTAAATATGTGGTACTATATTTGAGCGCTTAAGCGTAGTGTTGTGCTGACTTAGCTCAATGGTAGAGCAATCGGCTGTTAACCGATCGGTTGTAGGTTCGAGCCCTATAGTCAGCGCCACTTATTTGGCCTATTGGAGAAGTGGCTTAACTCACATGCCTTTCACGCATGCATTCATGGGTTCGAATCCCGTATAGGTCACCAAATTGAATGAGTCCCGATGTCCGAAGTGATGTCGGTTTTTTATTTTATTAGATTGAATGTAAGCGTAAAAGATATACCATTATTTTCGTTCGAACACTTGAGCCTCATAATGTATTCATAAATAAAGGAGACAATTATGGGAGTAATTACAAACACTTATCCTGAGGCTTTTAAAATTAGCTTAGTTAGACGTTATC
>CASGAD010000037.1 GCA_949299335.1 uncultured bacterium
AGGTAGGGTGCCTGTGATTGCTAAAGATTGTGCAGTGCCATCATAAGTAACGGTTTTATCTTCAAATTTAATATCTGACATATCATATCTAGCTTTTTCAATGGTTAAAGTTGCGGTCATATCAGGAATAGGTTTGTAATTGTTTGTATCGCCCTCAAAATGTGCGGTTACTTCATAAGTGCCAACATCGGTCCTTTCATTACCTTCATAAGTAACAGTAACACCAGTAGGTAGGGTGCCTGTGATTGCTAAAGATTGTGCAGTGCCATCATAAGTAACGGTTTTATCTTCAAATTTAATATCTGACATATCATATCTAGCTTTTTCAATGGTTAAAGTTGCAGTCATATCAGGAATAGGCTTATGATTGTTTTCATCTCCTTCAAATTTTGCAACTACTTCATAGGTACCAGCATCAACTTTGTTATTATTTTCATAAGTAACAGTGACTCCTTCTGGTAAAGTACCTGTGATCTCTAAAGAATGTGGACTTCCATCATAAGTAACTGTAACATCATTAAATTTAACATTAGAAAAATTATAATCTGCTTTTAAAATAGTTAAAGTTGCAGTCATATCAGGAATAGGCTTATGATTGTTTTCATCTCCTTCAAATTTTGCAACTATTTCATATGTGCCAGCATCAACTTTGTTATTATTTTCATAAGTAACAGTGACTCCTTCTGGTAAAGTACCTGTGATCTCTAAAGAATGTGGACTTCCATCATAAGAAACTTCTTTATTTTCAAAAGTGATACCAGATAAATCATATTCACCCTTTACAATTGTTAAAGTGGCTTTCATATCAGGGATTTCATTATATTTCTCGTAGTCCCCTTTGAACGTTGCAATAACCTCTAAAGTGCCAACATCAACCAATTTATTATTAGTATAGGTTACACTAACACCAGTCGGCAAAGTGCCTGTAATTTCTAATTTATGCGCTCTACCATCGTATGTTACCGTCTTATTTTCAAATTTAACTTTAGACATATCATAATTCAACTTTGTAACTTCTGTAGAAGGCGAAGATGAATCACAGGAAGCTAAAGTTACAGGAAAAAAGACAATTGTTGTAAGTAAAAATATCTTACTAATTTTTTTCATTACTTCATTCTCCTTAATTATTTGATATTCCATATACTTTGCTATTGAATGGAAATTCAATTTTACTCATTATTTAATCTTTTATTCTTTATTTTCTTATTTTATTAAGCGGATTAATTGATTTAATGTTTAATTAACCTATTTAAATTAGATTAATTAGTTAAAAATTATAAAGGGGATTAAATTAATCTAATTTATACTTTTTAAATATATTCTAATTTTAAAAATATATTATTTATGACAGATTAATAATATTAATAAAAATTAATAATTTTAATCACGCTTATTAATTACATCACCCACTTTCTTCTAAATAAATCCAAATGAAAAAATAGCTATTATCTTATAACATTCTTTACATTTATACGATTTTCTTATGGTCGCATTTTAGCATAAAAAAATAACCATAAAAGTACCCAAACAGGTACCATACTGCATATATTTTTGATAAAAGTTCTAATTATAAATTAAGTAAAATTAAATATCTATCTCAGCTCTTTCTAATATTACAAGTCCACTTTCTCTGGCTTTTACTGCTAGTTCTGTTCTAGAACGTAAACATGTTTTTGATAACATATTTGAAATATGTTTTTTTACAGCATTTAAAGAAACACCTAATTTGTCTGCAATTTCTTGATTACTGTATCCGCCTGTCATTAATCGAAGAACAATTAGTTCCTTATTTGTAAATTCATTACTTTTTGCAACGCCTATGTTAACTAATTGCAAATTATTTGGATATACAATTTGTCCTTCCATTACTTTATCCATTACAGAAATAAGACTTTCTTTTCTATTGTCTTTATACCAAAAACCTTCAGCACCAAGTTTTTTAGCTCGATCCAAATATGAACATTCTGGCATGCTAGTTATAATAATAATTTTAATATCCGGATATTTCTTTTTTATCTTTTCTGCCGCAATTAATCCATTAGCTTCATCCGATGTTAAAACATCCATCAAAATCAAATCAATGTTGCCTGCCATACAATATAACTCTGCAAAAGCTGCACATTCTATACTTTTCTTTAAAATATATTTCTCCGAAGAACTAATTAAATATTTAAATAATTGGGTAGGAATTAATTGATCTTCAACTATCAATACATTAAATTTCCCATTCGTCATTTACTTTCTCCTTTGGCATGATAATCTTAAGTTCAAATTCAGGTAAACTAATTATATTCATAGTTCCGCCTTCTCTTTCTACTAAACTTCGAAGAGATGATAATCCACCTCTTTCTATTATTTCTGAATTTGGCTGATTTCCATTGTTTTTAATCGTAATTATATAAATATTTTTTTCATCAATGATATTAACCTTTACAATATTTCCTTTTGCATACTTAATTGTGTTAGTTATGCATTCAATTGAAGCGTTAATAACAACACTTTTTATCTTTTTTTCTTTCGGCTTTATGCCATTTATTTCTACTATTACCCCTATAGATTTTGCTGCTAAATATAAACCATTATATGTATCGAAGTTTTTATTTTGTTTTGTTTCTTTAAAACTAAGTAAGTCTCTTTGCCATAAATTAAGAAGTTGACTTTTTTCTTCTTTGCTCATTTCTTTAGATAGAGCTTTTTTCGTTAATAACAATAATCGACCTAACTCATCATGTATATAAATTTTAGCATTTAATGTTTCTTTTTTAGCTATTAATTCATTTATATTATCGCCATAATCACGAATACGCTTATTAAACAATATAAGTTCTTTATTTTTCTTCTCTAAATCAATCAATAAGTTATATTTTGTTGTAATATCTGTTGCAACAATCTCATAAATTATTTCGCCATCAATTTTATGTATTATACGTTTAAAACTATATATATTATTATCTATTTTTATAATCGGTTTTTCTTCATCATTTAATCTTAAACAAGGAAAAATTAACTCTTTTTTTCTTAGTGAGTTCCAAAAATCTAGTCCATTTATAAGTGGATGTTTTAATATTTTTAAGCATAAATCATTCATTTTTATGTTTGTTAACATTAAAACTCCACTTTTTTCATAAAAACAAATACCAGTTGGTAGATAATCAAATCCCTCCTTAATACTCGATTTTGAAATATAGTTTTTATCAAATTTATATCCTAAAATAAAAACAACGATTGATAAACTCAGGAGTAATATTTCGACAAATAAATATAGCCAAATTGATCTATTAATTGCCCATAATGAAATTTGAGGTATGTTATCAAAGTTATCAGATTTAATAAAAGATATTAGAAATAGTGTAATTAAACTAGAAACTAAGAAATTAATCATACCTAAAACTGTGACATAATAAGGTTTAGCCCTTCTTTTTATAAAGAAGAATAAATCAAACAAAGAAATTAACATTATAAAAATGTTTATTATAACTACTATTTTTTGAACTATGTAAGGCGAAGTTAAAAATGTCATTACTCATTACCTCTTAATTTAATAGTTAAAGTTTGATAGAGACATTCTTCTTCTTTTTTAATATCAATACTTGCATTAATTTTATCAAATAATTTATTAGTAAAATTTGAGACATCAGAAGAAGCATGAGATGAAACAACTCGTATATAAAGGATATTTTGATAAAATGAAATTTTTACTAATAATTCAGAAATAGTTGGCAATCCATTTTTAATGCATTCATGAAAAAAATCATACAGTAGAATAGCAATTTCTGTATTAATTTTTTTGTCTGGAGTTGTAATAAAAGAAGTTTGTATTCCACAATCTGATAAATAGTTCAATGACTCTTCGATAGATAAATTAATCTCGAATATATTAACATTATCATTTTGACTCAATATAATTTGAAGATTACTTCTTCTTTTTATATAAACTAAAAAAATACAAGCAATGTGAAGGTTCTTTTTATATGCTTTATCATTCTCATCAACATTTTTTAAAATAATATTTATCGATTCAATTGCATCAGCACATATCTCAAATATTTGTGAATATAAATAATTCTGCTGTTCTATTTTCGTTTTCTTTTCTTTTATTCTATTTTCATTAATGATAAGTACATTTTTTTCCTTTAGTTCTTCATTTATTGACATAAGTTCATCTACAAGTTTATTTACACTTGAAAAATCTTCTAAATAAAAAACGTAGCCACCTGAAATCCTCTTACATGATAGACGAGTATTTTTATTAATAAAAATACTTTCATTTATTTTTGCGTTTTCAAACTGGCATTTTGTTAGCACTATCTTTTTATTAGTATTAAAAATTGGTCTTATATTTTTATCAACTATAATGGATGATAGATTAGATACAGCAAAATACTTTTCATAATTTCTATTTGACGGAACAAGACCAATATAAATACAACTCTCCATTAATATAATAAAAGAAAACGAAATTAATTCTGGTATTTTATATGCTTGAGTTACAAAAAAATAACATAAAAAGGAAACTAAAAATGAAAAAATAAAAAATATAATGGGTATCCAAATTCTTCTTTTACAAGATGATACGCTACAAATAAAAAACAAAATAATTAACATGCTTAATATAAGCAATATTATCCATGACATTGTAAGAAAATAGACAATACCATGGGTGTAATCTGAACTGAAATTTTCAAAACTTTCGTTAAATGAAAAAGCAAGTTGATGTAAATCATTAGTTAATATTAATCCAATTAATATAATAGAAGGGATGAAAATAACATATATACACTTATTTATTATAGAATAGGCATTTTTTCTAAATTCCAGTACTGCAATTAACGCAATGCAAGGTACAAGACATTGTGGTATGTAATATAAGTACCATAGGTATCGACTAGCTATTTCGTTATCAAAAAAACACTCGTATTTTATATATCTAATTAATAGCCATAAAATTATTAACGCAACAATAATTAATAGTTTTATTTTTATTGATTTTTTTACTATACGGTTATTAATTGTATATCCCCATATAAAAATCAGTAAGAAAAAAATAAGATTAGCACATAAGTTAACTATTTTGGCTAGTAACATTGGCAAATTTTCATCAAAATATTGAAAAATACCCGCTAAAACAAAAAATATGAAACATAAAGAATAAATAGCAATCGGATTTTTGCCTATTTTAGCTAACATATTTTAACTTCCTAAAAACATTATAATTTATTACATATGATTTACCAATTAAATCATTGTATATTTATAAAACTATAGAAAATAATAGATTTTAAAATGAATAATATTCATCAATTAATGATTATGTATTTTATGAAATTATTACAAATCCAAACTGTCAATCACTATCAGGATCTAAAAAACTATCACATACTAGATAATCCGCTCTAAAATGAACTTCAAACTCGACATTATCTTTTTTGTTTTTGTGTAATGTGTAAACGCCATAATTAAAAAGTTGGTTTGACATTGACAATCATTGAGACGACTCGAGGAAATGATCAGGATTAAATCATTGCAGGAGCGAGAAAATGACTCCCAAAAAGTACTCATTAGATAAAAAGTTTTTTGTGGACAAAAAGTTTTGGGTCTCCGTTTTTTTACGGGGTGTTAAAAATTTAAAAAGCTTCTACTTTTTACGGGGCACTACTTAACGGTATCACCTAAATCTTTACCTAAGGGATTAAAATCTTTATAAATTAAAAAGATCCTCTTTCTCAAATGACTGCAGTTTGAGATACCGAATGAAATGTTTTTTTATGCTTTTATTTTACTATTAATTCTTCCTAAATTGTCTTATTAATCGTTTTGCCATCAATTTTTATTTTTATATATCGATCTGTAAAGCATCTACCTAAAACAATTCGGACAAAAAATTCGCTTCAATAAATAATTCGGAAGATTATTTTGAGTATTTTATTTTGTGCAATTTTTTACGGGGTCTGTTTTGCTATAAAAAAAGGAGAACTTATACAAAACCCCGTAAATACCCCGCAAAAAATCAGAGAGCCAAAGTTTTTTGTGCAAACTAACGATTACTAGTAGAGGCTTGTCCTAGCGTTCGAGCTTTTGCTCATTTATCATAATTTAATCATTTTGAGGCTAAAAACACTTATTTTTGGCACAAAAAACGGTTTGACCAGCGATTTTCACTGTATCAAACCATTGCTTTCAATGTGGTACTCTGTACGGGATTCGAACCCGTGAATGACGCCTTGAGAGGGCGTTGAGTTAAGCCGCTTCTCCAACAGAGCAGTGAATTTATTTTATCAAATAAAAATAATTAAATAAATATTTATTTAATTATAAAGAGTTTCGATCACTTTACTACGCGATATTTAATTTCGATTTTATTTAATAAATAAAAGCGGCCTTTTCTGAAATAGTGTTTATTAATACTTTTATTTGACCGCTTTTATTAGAATCATTAAATAATTATTTTAATTCATTTAATGCAAGTTCAATTCTATAAGTTACTTCTTCACTTCCTAATATTTTCATAATAGAAAATAGATTTGGAGTTACTTTTCTACCAACTAAAACTACTCTTAAAATTTCGCAGGCATCGTTAACATTTCCTGCCCATTTAGATGGATTCTCTTTATATACTTTATTATCAGCGCAAAAGCCAACCTCACTAGAAATTGCTTTTACATTACTAAACCATGTATTTTCATCATTATCTAAAGCGTAGTTATTTAAATATTTAGTTAAGAAAGCTTTAATAACGTCTTTAGATATTTTTTCGTTATACTCTTCTTTTTTAATGTTATTACAGAAAGTATCATGATCAAAGAAAGCAATTACAGGATATATATCACTATATTTAGCATAATCTTTTCTAGGATTTTTCTTTTCTCTTTCTATATTTAAAATTTCTAGATATCGAGCATAATCTTTTTCAATAAATGAAGTTAATTCAGGAGAATACTTTTTAGCCCAAGCATAAGATTTTTCACCGATTTCTTCTTTAGTCATTTTGCTTAAGATTTCTTTAGAATAGAAAATTAACTTATCATTATCAAATAAAGCGCCATCTAAAGACATTTTCTTTAATTGGAATTTAAAATGACTTAAATCATAATCTTTTGATTGAACAATAAAGTCTTCATAATTTGAATTAGCAATAGTCATTAAATAGACTAATAAAGCTTTTGGTTCATAACCCTCTTTTAAGAAGAAATCTACACTGGCTTCTGGATCTTTACGTTTAGATAATTTTCTTTTATTACCATTATCGAGTTTCATAATTACAGGAAGATGAGCGTATTTAGGTAATTTAAATCCTAAACGTCTAAACATTTCAATATGTATTGGTAATGAAGGGAGCCATTCTTCTCCTCTTGTAACTAAATTAGTATGCATAAAATGGTCATCAACAACATGAGCAAAATGGTATGTTGGTAAACCATCTCCTTTAAAAATAACTACATCTTGGTCATTTTCGGTTAAAAGTAAGTCACCTCTAATTTCATCATGAGCTTTAATTTTATTTAAATGATTTCCATTAGATTTAAATCTAATTACAAAGCTTTTACCTTCTTTAATCATTTTAATAGCTTCTTTAGGATCTAAATCTCTATAGATTGCATATTTTCCATAAACACCTGTAATTTCTTTATTAGCAGTTTGACTCTCTCTTAACTTGGCTAAATCTTCTTCATTTAAAAAGCAAGGATAAGCATCGCCACGAGCAATGAGCTCTTTAATGACAACTTCATAAATTTCTTTACGTTTAGATTGAACATAAGGACCATAAATTCCTTCTTCATAATCGCCATAATACCCTTCATTAGGAATAATATCAAATTCTTTTAATTGTCTTAATAAAAGTTTGTCACTTCCTTCAATTTCACGCTTTGTGTCTGTATCTTCTAATCTTGTATAAAAAATTCCATTTGTATCTTTAGCAATTTTAGAAGCAATCATAGAAGTAAATAAACTTCCAGTATGTAAAAAACCTGTTGGTGAAGGCGCAAATCTAGTAACTTTAGCACCTTCTATTAAATTTCTTTCAGGGAATCTTTTCTCTAAATCTTCAATTGTTAAATTAATTTTTGGGAATATAAGATCTGCTAATTCTTGTCTTGAATCCATGGTGATATTTTTCCTCTCTTTTTTCTTTTTTTCTATTGACATGATTTTCTCTTTTATCATATAATAATCAAGCACGCAGGTGTAGTTCAGTGGTAGAACACCACCTTGCCAAGGTGGCTATGCGGGTTCGATTCCCGTCACTTGCTCCAAACCTAATTAATTCCTCGATTGCGTGTCGAGGTTTTTTATTGCTTAGATAAGTGAAGTGATAAATTTGATTCAGTTTTATTATATAAAACTGCTTGTAAAGAATAATACTATAAATCTCATTTGTCAATAAAGCTGTTTTTATAAATCAAGTTTTTTTAATAAAATAAAAGGGTTTTGCATATTTTTTAAACAAAACCCTATTTTTTATTTATTTTCATCTTTATTAGATGGGTTATTCTCATCTTTTGGTTTTTCATCAGTTGACTTGTTTTCATTATCCTCTTCAGGAGTCACTACTTTATCTTTATTTTCTTCGAATGCTTGTCTTATTTTTTCAATATTTTTTTCGGCGATTTCAATATTTTTCTTATTAATGCTAGATTCAGAATCCATAGAACTCTTTAAAGTGTTTAATTCTCTACTAGCATTGGTTAAAAATAATTCCATAAAGTATAAAGCAAATTTATTCCAAATAGATTCATGATAATTAAATACTAAAGGTAAGAAAGGTAATAGCACCGCGCATGATATCAAAATAGAGGTTAAACTTAATAGACCTATATCAATATAAGATGGACCATAAAAACCAATTAAAAAATAACTCAAAGTAAATGAAATTACATATAAAAGAGTAAGAGGCCATAAAGTTTTATAATAATTAGATACATACTCTTTTCTATGATGTTTTAAAGTTCCTTTAAATACATAAGTAATTAATCTGTTAGGTGCATTTAATAAAGTTGGGGCTAAATAATATCTTAAAGTATTTCTTGCGATGGTATGGAAAAAATAATAGGTGGCAAAAAATAATGAGAAGAAAGTTGAAATTAAACTTGTAAGTCTAATTAAATCTTCATATTTAGCTAAAATTTGATCCATTTGGCTATACCAATTAACTGAACTAAAATCTAATAACATTAATTCATCAAATAATGGTTTAAATGGTGAAGCATCATTTGTTGCAATAGCTGATAAAGCAAACATTATTAAAAGTTCCACCACTATATAAATTAAAAAACTATTTACTAAGGTATTCCATACTTGTAATTGCCCTTTAAATGGAATCCTAGCGCCTATTCGATAAGTTTTTAAAAAACTCTTATAACTTACATCGTCTTTTTTTCTAGTATGTAACACCCCATTACAAGCAAATAAACTATAAACAAATGGAGATAAGATCCCTAAAATTAATGATAAACAGATTAATAGTAAAATTAAGCCAAAAAATGAGCTCATTATTTCGCCTAAATCTATTTGCATTAACATAAACACAAATATTAAGTAAATTAAAAACACCCCTATGATAATGGTAGTACTACATAGGAGAGTAAATGAGAGGTCATTAAAAAACTTTTTATATATATTCTTTATACTTTTCATAGATATTCCTATTAAATTTCGCCTGTGTCATCAGCATTCTTGTTGCTATTTTTACCATAAAGTCTTGAGATGTCTTGAACAGCAAACTCAAGTTGCTTTTGATCCATATTTTTAACATTTCTCTTTTCAATAGTTTTAATTACTTTTTTTAAGTTCTTTTTTGCAACTATAAAACTATCTTCTTTATTAAGTTCACTAGCATTTTTAATAGCACAATTATCATTAATTAAGACAATAGAAATAAAGAAACTAGGGTCGATTTGCGTGATTAATGATAATTTTTCAAGCCTTTTTTCATTAACTTGCATTGGATTTTCCATCTCAAATTTCTTCCCATCATTTGAATAAAATATCCAAGTTGTATCTTCTTTATTTCCACTTATAGCGCCTCTATAATATCTATCTTTAATTACATAAATATATTTATCACCAAATAAAACATGGTCGATTCTACAAACAAGTTGATTATTGTTTTTGATGATTAAATTATTAATTAAATAGTAGTCATTAATGTCAGCAATTTGTCTTATTTTTTTATAATATATCTTTTGAAAGTTCTTGAATATATAGTGTCTTCTTGCAAAAGGAAAAATAATCAAAATAAGTGCTATTATCGCAATTAAAATAACACATAAAACAAAGATGAAAAATCCTTTAGGATTATTCTCCTGATCTAAAAAACCAAATGTTAATACGCTTAAAAAAGAATACATGTACTATTATTCTACCTTACGCTAAAGATAATGCAAGTTCACACATCTTCTTAAGTGATGAACTTCTTTCCTCTTGAGTTAAATCTCTTTCGTCTTTATTAACGAAAGTGTCACTAACAGTTAATAAACATAATGCTTTTTTTCTTAATCTAGTTGCATTAATAAATAAACCATAACTTTCCATTTCCACACCTAAAATTCCTAATTCTTGAGGTGTCTTATAAAATTCTTTATCTGGATCGTAGAAAATATCGCTTGAGAAAATAGGACCAACGTGAACTGGAATTCCTAATTTTTTAGAATTTTCATAAGCCTTATACATTAATGAAAAATCACTACAAGGAGCTAAATGAATGCCTTTAGCTTCATAATGTGCTCCATAATTAGAGTTAGAATAAGCACTAGTTGCAATAATAACATCGCCTACATGGCATTCTTTTTGGTAAGCACCACAAGTTCCAATTCTAATAATATTTTCTACTCCATAACAAGTAAATAATTCATAACTATAAATACCAATTGAAGGAACGCCCATTCCACTAGCCATAACACTAATTTCTTTTCCTTCTTTTGTTTTTCCAGTATAGCCAAAAATACCTCTAACATCTGTGACTAACTTATAGTCAACTAAAAATGTTTCAGCAATCCATTTAGCTCTTAAAGGATCTCCTGGCATTAAAACTGTTTTAGCAAATACTGCACTGTCTTTTATGTGGGTTGACATTTTTCTACCTCCTAATCTAGTATCATTTTGTCATTTATTGCTGCGTTAATAATACGCTCATAATCAGTCTTTTTCAACTTATTAGATAAGTCAGGTAACTCATCTTTTTTATAAAACTCAATTTTAGTTGTTTCGTGGGTGTGTTCTTTATTAAATTTTACAAATTTCGCCTTAAATATTAAAGCATATTCAGGAATAATTTCATGTGGTGCATTGAAATTTTTGAAATTTCTTTCATCGCAAGTTTTATTGATAACACCAATGAGTTCAATATCTTTAACTTCGGCTCCACTTTCTTGAGAAATTTCATTTAGAATAGATTCTTTTGGTGTATCGTATAAGTCGCACCATCCTCCAGGCAATGAATATTTGCCATCTACACTTTCTTTAACAAAGAGTATCTCATTATCCTCGTTAAATATAACACATCTACAAGAAACACTTGGAGTAGGATATATATTTTTTAGGAAAATATTAGGCTTATCATATGTTAATAAGTCAAAATTCCCTAACATCTTCATGGATATTTTTTCTAATTCATCATAATTTTCTAAGGCATAAGGATCAGTAGAAAATAATTTACCTATTTTACAAATAGACAAGACTTTAATTACATAGTCATAAAAATTTATGTATTTAAAATCTTTATTCTTCAACTTCTTTGCCTCCATTATTAGAATCTGCACTTAATACATCAGTTTCACTCATCATATTAACAAATGAATTATAGAAGGTTTCAGGTGTAAAACTTTCAAGTTCACCATTATAAGCGATTGAAATTCTTCCTGTTTCTTCACTAACAACAACTGTGATAGCGTCGCAAATATCGCTAATACCAATTGCGGCTCTATGTCTAGAACCATATTTACCAATTAATGGTTTTGTCGAAGGAGTATAGTAAACACTTGCTGCTAAAATTGTATTGCCTCTAATAACAACAGCACCATCATGAAGTCTTGTTCCGGGATAGAATATTGTTACTAACAATTCATAATTAACTGGCGCATATAATAAAGTTCCATTTTTAGAAATATCTGTAAGGTTATCTTTTCTTTCAAAAGTTATAATTGCTCCAATTTTATGCTTACTTAAATACAAAACAGTTTCGTTGATAGTTTTATATAAATCCTCGTGTGAATATAAATTATCAACATTAGAAACCTTTTTGTTTAATCCTTTGTCGTTTGTTCTTTGGGAAAATTTATTAGCAAAAATATAACGAGTTTCAGCTAAATTAACAAATATCGCAACAATAGAAATAACTCCAATCATCGCAATCAATACATACTTAAAAGCATCTAATACAAAAATATCAGCAATCAAAAACAAAACACTAAATATTGCAAGTGAAACATTTACAAATCTTCTTTTTGCAAAAAAGTCAACAAAAGCATTTAAAGCGACTAACGCAATAAAAGAAAATATAAAATCAAGTAAATAATTTAAATTAAATGGACTAAATATGTTGCTAAAGTCAACTAAAATAGATAAATTACTCATATTACGCCCCTTCTTTTAATAAAATATCACGAGCAATATAAACGCCGTTAGCGCCAGCTTGAGCTAGTCCTCTAGTGATACCTGCACCATCTCCTCCTACGTATAAGTTTTTAATTTTTGTTTCAAATGTATTAGAACATTCGACTCTATCACTATAGAACTTGGCTTCAACACCATACAAGAGAGTATGATCATTAGCAATACCAGGAGTAACATGATCTAAAGCTTCAATCATTTCAATAATAGATTGTAATGTTTTATAAGGTAAAATTAATGCTAAATCACCAGGTACTGCCTCTTTTAATGTAGGTTCAACAAAACCTTCATCTATCCTTTTGACAGTAGACCTTCTACCTTTTTTAATGTCTCCATATCTTTGAACAATTACCGTTCCACCACTTAATTTATTAGCTAATGCACTAATATCTTGAGCATACTCATTACTATCTTTAAATGGTTCGGTAAAAGTATGAGAAACTAATAAAGCAAAGTTGGTATTTGTACTACCAAGTTCACTTGAGTTATAAGCATGTCCATTAGCAGTAATTATTCCATTGTTATTTTCAATCACAACATGTCCACTTGGATTAGAACAAAACGTTCTTACTGTAGTGCCAACACTGGTAGAATAAACAAATTTGCCTTCATACAAATTTTTATTAATTTCATCCATAATGACATCATTAGTTTCAACTCTTACACCAATATCGACTCTATTGTTGCTAACCTTAATCTTGTGTGCTTTTAAAACTTTACTTAACCATTTTGAGCCTGGTCTACCAACATTAAGCACAACATACTTACAGTCGTATTTATTTCCTTTATTGTCAATAACACCACAAATTTCTCTATCATTTTCAATAATATCAGTAATTTCAGTGGCGAATTTCATTTCAACACCATTTTCTTTTAACTCTTCATAAATTGACTTAAGTAAAGCTAAATTTACTTCAGTGCCTAAATGTCTAACTTCGCTACGCAAAAGTTTTAAGCCAACAGCTAATCCAGTTTTCTCAATTGCTAAGACTTCTTTCGTATTTGGATTAGTTAGTGTTTCAGGTGCGCCATGATCTAAATTAATCTTATCAACATACTTAATTAACTCGATTACCTTATCCTTAGGGATGTATTCATCCATCCAACCACCAAACTCACTAGTGATATTAAATTTTCCATCACTAAAAGCGCCGCATCCACCAAATCCACTAGTCATTGAACAAGATGGGTAGCATCCACTATTTCCATATATGTCTTGAGGACATTGCTTAATTTTGCCTTCCAAAACAGGACAAGTACGATGATAAATATCTTTACCTTTATCCACTAATAATATTTTTAAATTTTTATTTTTAGAAATTAATTCATATGCTCCATAAATTCCGCATGGACCAGCACCAACGATAATTACATCATACTTTGACATCTTTAAACCCTCATTTTCAACAATAATATTATAAATAATATTATTTTTAAAATAAAGTGAAGTTAGTTTCTTTGACAATTTTTTTAAATAAATTGAAAAATCAATTAAATTTTAGTAAAAACTATGCAAATCTAGGATAAATTTTGTACTTTTGTTAAATTATGAGCATCTTGTGTATCAACAAGCATATCATATAGTGGTTTTGATTTCATGACTTTTGATACTAAATAAATGATGACAATTAATAAACATACAAATAAACTTGATGTATTAAAACAATTAAAATTACTATTTGAATATATCAAATTCGAAAAGAATAATGTCATAGAACTTATAGGCGCTTCAGAAATGAAAGCAAAAAACATGCACATTGATGCTAAAATAATGAAACTTCTATACTCATAATCAAGTCCTAAATTATTTTCAAATATAAGTGACCCAATCGCTCCTATTAAGGCGCCAAAGCATAATGAAGGTACAATTAATCCTCCACTAACTTTGCCGTTGCCTACAATACTTGTTAAAACAATTCTAAAAACTAAAACAAGCAAAATTATATAGATATCTTTATAAAGCATTGCACTATCAATAATCTTATCTCCTCCACCCATATAAGGTAAAATTGTATAGCCAAAGATAAGCATCAAAATAAAGAATAAAAATCCACGATATTTAATTAAAGGAACATTTTCGTACTTATTAAAAAATCTTTTAAAACTATTAATCGTTAAAAGAAAAATAGGTGCCACCACAACAATTAATAAAGCAACAAGTAATAAAACCCAGATCTTTAATATAGGCAAATAATTGATATAATCAAAAGCTAAAGAATGGTGTGTATTTAATAGTATTATTATTGCGCCAGTAGAAATAAGTGTGAAAAATGTACGAATAATTAACTCAAAATTTACTTTATGTAACTCTTCTTCAAATGAATAAAAAAAGCCAGATAATGGCGAAACAAAAGCTCCTCCAAATCCAGCCCCAAAAGCTATTTTTATATTGTCATCATCCTTAACTTTGAATAATTTATTTACTAAAGCCGCACATTTGCCAGCTAAAGTTATTGATGGTCCTTCACTACCTAAAGGAAATTGAGCATATGTAGATATGCTTGAATTAATAATCATTAAAGGGATCTCTTTGTCAGCTTTAATTTCTTCGTTGTGTCTTAATGATAAATTAATTGCTATTATTCCACTTGAATCAATAGAAGGGGCCCATTTTAAAATATAGAAATTTAAAATAGCTAACATAATCATGACGATTACATTTAATAAAATTACCCACCACTCTCTAGAAGAAAACACCATCTCACTTAATTTAGTTACATACGGTAATATAAATTGATATACACCAACTACTATTCCAACTAATAAACCTGTAACAATAGAAATTAATATCTTTTTATATAGTGAATTCTTTTTTAAGTTCATATTTAAAATTTTATATTTTTTCCTTAACTATGTTAAGGATTAAACCTTGTTTTAAAACTAATTTTTTCTAATTCTTATTAGATTTTTCTTTCGTAAAATTTAATGAGAATTAAAATTGACTTTACTAATGAAATCATAATAAATAACCTCCTTTGTTTTACAAGGTTTATTTTAATTTATAGTAAAGTATTATCTATTAGAAAGCGTTTACAGTAATTATGTAACCGTTTTCTTAATAATAAAAGACCCGCTTAACGCGAGCCTTTTATATTCGCATATTGAACTTTAATTATTCGCCTTCTGCTTTATTTTTCTTGATATTTTTCTTATAAAATTCATAGCCAAACCAGCCAAATGAAGCTGCGAATGCTACGCCAAAGATAACATCAATAGCAATTAATGCTTTTTGCCACCATGTTAATACAGGGACAATTTCTGTATTTGAATCAAGACCATTAACAGCTGTTGAGAATGCCGTTGTGTAAAGAATACGTTTAGCAGATTCTCTCATTCTATTAGCTAATTCACCATAGCCAGTCTTATATTGATCAAATTGCTTTGCACTTGTAATTGATCCATCAACTAAATCATTTCCACAGAATACGCCACTAGGCATCTTTAACATACCGAGATAGAATGTTAAGCTTGCATATGATTGTAATTGATACATATCTGTAACAACAAATCCATCAAATCCAGCTTCACCACGTAACCAATCATTGAGTAAGTTAGATTTACCACCAGCAACTCTTGTACCGACTCTATTATATGAAGACATCATTGCATGAGCATCACCTTCTTTAATAGCAATTTCGAATGCTCTTAAGTAGATTTCACGGAAGCTTTGTTCATTTAACCATGTTGATAAACCATAACGGTTTGTTTCTTGGTCATTTAATACGAAGTGCTTAATATAAACATAAACACCTTTTGATTGAGTACCAGCAACTTGAATAGCACTTACTTTACCAGTTAAGAAGCCATCTTCTGAATAATACTCAGTATTTCTAGAAGAATATTGTGATCTATGGATATTGAGACCTGGACCATACATTCCACTATATCCTGCCCATAAGCAGTTTTCACCATGCATTTCACCAACTCTTCTAATAAGATCTTCATTCATTGTACCAGCAAGTGTACCAGCAGATGGGAATGAAGAAGGTTTTTTATCTGCAGATTCGCCATTTTTCTTTGCTAATCCGTTTGCACCATTAGCATATGGTTCAGTAACACCTAATGGACCATTATGATCTAATGTAGCGTTTTTACCAATACTAGTAACAGCAGCTGTCATTCTCATACCTTCTGATAAGAGTCCAACAGTTTCATCCCATGTTAATTGATCCATGAATGTCTCCCAAAGGTCACTTTCATAAGGAATCTTATTACCATATGAATCATATCTCATATCAACGAGTTTTAATCCAGCGCTCTTTCCGTATGTTGGATAATCAACATTGTCTGGTTTTAATAATGTTTCTGTATATGCTGCTCTAAAATCTTCAAGCATATTTTTTGTCATTGTAATTTTAGTATATGTATCATGAGCAGCATTATCTAAAACAACTGTTCCCTCCCAATCGTTTCTCGAAATGTATTCAACTGGGGAGAGATCTTTTGTTTCGGAATATTTATTTAAGTCAGAATCATCAAATAAATTTGTGATTCTTTTACCAGTTGCATCTGACTTAGAGTATGTAGTTGTATCTAAATTCTTTTGAGTAAGTGCGACTTTAGCTAAGTTTGCATTACCTTCATCATCCATTCTACCATTGGTATTACCTGGTGTCTTACCTTTAGCAGCTAATATATTATTAACAGCTTCATGAGCACCATTACCTACTGATAAATAATAATCACCTTCTGTTAAAACATACGTCATGGCTTTATTTGCATCATAGCTAGCAAATAAATTGTCATCAATTGTGATTGTAGCTTTATATGTTTCACCTGGTTCCAACTCTTCAGTTTTTGCGAATCCAACTAATTCAACAGAACTTGCTTCAACACCATTTTGAATATTGTAATCACCATATGGTTTTTGTAAATAAACTTGGACAGCTTCTTTACCAGCGACATCACCACTGTTTTTTACATCAACAGAGACAACATAGTCACCATCTTTTCTAGAAATTGACATATTAGAATATTCAAAGTCTGTATATGATTCACCATAACCAAATGGAACAGCGACAGTCTTGGAATAATCGTAGTTACCAACTTTATCAACTCCCATGACATAGTCTTCATATCTTGTTTCTGTATATCTATATCCTAAATAAACACCTTCTTGATAAACAACATAATGAGCTTCATACCCACCTTGTCCATTAGTTGCAGTATGTAATTCTAATCCTTCAGGATTTAAGAATTCATAACCAGCTTGGTTTGCTAATGTTGGGTTTTGATCATTGTCATACCAAATTGTATCAGCTGATTTACCAGATGGATTAATTTCACCTGTTAAAATTTTTCCAACAGCATTAAATCCAGTTGTACCAACTGCATTAAGTTGTAATGCTGCATCGATACCATATTGTGGATCATCTAAGAAATCTAATTCAACAGTTGCTGTGCAGTTAACAAAAACAATAATTTTTGAAATTTTATTAGCATCTTTAAGAGCTTTTAAACCCTTTAATGTATTTAATTCTTCAGTTGAAAGGGTTAATGCATCGCCATTTGATGTATCTGTTGTACCAGATCTATTAACATCCTTATTTCCTTCTCCAGAAATTCTAACGATGTTATAAATAGCAACATCACCTTGTCTAATTTTATCTTGTGGGACAATTGACCAAGGGACTTCATTAATTTTACTTAATAATGGTCCTTCAACCATCATACCATTACGAATAGTTTGATATTCTGTTTGAATTTCTTCACTTCCATAGAAATTCCAGATATCTTCATTAACATCAATTCCAGCGTTTTCAAGTCCTTCTTTTAAACTAACTTCTCTTCCGCATCCACCACCAGAAAAAACAGATCCTGAAGCTGTTAAAGTAGAACGATATGAACCAACACCGAAAAGTGAAACTTTTCTATTTGCAGCATCAGTTAAAGGTAAAGCGTTATTCTCGTTTTTAATTAAAACTGCACCTTCACCAACAACTTCAGAAATAAGTTTATCAGTATCAGCGATTACATCATCTAATTTTGTATAATTTGATTTGTAATATTCTGTATCTACGTTTGATTCGCCTTTATTAATTTGCTCATAGCTACTTGTTCCCATGTAAGTATTAATCGCGCCGACATTTTTATTTGCAATACTTGTTGTGAGTAAAGCAAGACCAAATAATGCAGATGTAGATACAACTAAAATTTTACCTATAGTAAATCTCTTCATTTTATTTTCCTCCATTTTAACTATGTAAATATTATGCGGTGTAATATTTATACTAGTTTAATTCTTTCTTTTTAAGTGGTGTAAAAACACTAGCAATACTTAATACAAGCATAAAAATATTGCCGATTGCACTTAAAATGAAACCAACTGAGAAAGTTTCAATATCAATACCAGTCATAACGGTTGCGATATATGAATAACAGGCATTAATAAAGAAACCACAAGCAAATAAACTACAAACAAAATTTAATGCTGGAACGTAATTGTCTTGCTTAAAAGCAATTAATAAAATGTCACCTACAATTAAAATAAGCATAAAAGCAAATGAACCCCATGATACATAGCCTTCCTTATTTCCAATAAAGAAAGCAATGATGGTAAACAATGTAAAAAGCACTGTTAGCAAAATTACATAGAATCCATAACTTTTTGAGTTAAAAAACTCTTTCATTTTTTCCATAAATTTCCTCCATTTTTTTGTGAAACTAACCGCAACAAGTTCCACTTTTTGTTACCATTTATGAAATATTTATTTTCCTATCATTACGATTAGATGCAAACACTTAATAAATGATAACTTATATAACTTTTAGCTAATGCTAAATAATTACCTATTTTTCCCAACTCTTGTTGCTTCCACCTTTTTTAACAATATAAGATGAATCTTTTGTGGAGACTTTCTTGATTATTCCACTATCCTTTAAATCTCTACTTGTAACAACAATTTCGTTAGTATCAGCCATTTTAATTTTGAACTTAAAAATTTTATTTCCTTTTTTAGTCGCAATTAATTTTCCATTTTGATATAAAGATACTTCATTTTGGTTTGAATAAACCTTTACTAAAGTTTTATTCCCTACTCTATTAACATATCTTTTTGAACACAAATGGACAAATGGCTCATCGCTCCAATATGCTTTATAAGCATAGAATGAATCTTTTTTAGTTTTTCTATCAAATGTAACTAACCCTTTATGGTTCATGCCTGGTTCACCACCTTGATTTCTAGCATCAGCAGCAAAATCAAACATATTCCAAACATGTGTTGCCCATAAATAAGGACGTTTGTTAATTACATCTATCATTTTTTCATGATAAATTGCTTGATATTCTTCAGTGTTATCGCCTCTTCTAGGATGTGATGAATGTAAATTAGGCATTGCCTCTGCACCATACTCACTTAAACCAATTGGTCCATGAGGATAAAATAAGTGCCACATATCGCAAACTAAACCAGTAATTCTTGTAATCGGCACATACCAACCCCAATATAAGTTATAACTTGCTACATCTGTTATATGAGCAATTCTATTAAAGATTGTCATAACTGAGAAACACGCTAAAGTTGTAAATCTTGTTGGGTCTTCTTTGTGACAATATTCATTTAATTCCTTATGATGTTTTCTAGTTGCGTTAGTAACTTTAAACATTGTAATTTCATTACTTACTCCCCAACAAACAATTGAGGCATGATTATAATTTTGATGGATTAATTCTGCCATTTGACTAAAAGCATTTTGGTCAGCTTCGTGCATATATCTAGAAATATAAGGAATTTCAGCCCATACAACAAAACCATATTCATCACATAAGTCATAAAAATATTGGTCATGTTGGTAATGTGCAAGCCTAATTGTATTAGCACCAACTTCTTTAATTAACTTAATATCTTCTTCGTGCTCTTTTTTAGTTAAAGCGTTACCAATATGTGGTCTGTCTTGATGACGGCATACACCTCTTAAAGGATATTCCTTTCCGTTTAATATAAAACCCTTTTTAGGGTCAACCCTAAACGTTCTAAAACCAATTCGAGTTGATACCTCATCCTCAATTTCTTTATCTTTTAAAACACCTTTGACAGTATATAAATATGGATCTTTGACACCATTCCATAAATGAACATTTGGTATTTTAATTTCTTCGTTTATTGTGCCTTTAGCGACAACATTATTTTCCTTGTCTAATACTAAGATAACAGGCATTAAATCGCCAGTAACTTCTGCATTTACAGTAATTACGCCATCGTTTGCTTGAACTTTGGGTGTCACTTTTAATGCTGGTGAACTGTCTTTTAAAAATTCAAAACGATTTTTTGGCAAAATGATTATATTAACATCTCTATAAATTCCACCATAAAAGGTAAAGTCAGCTGTTTGGGGATAGACTTTCTCTGTTTTAGAATTGTCTACCTTAACTACTAAAGTATTATCATCTTCTTGATAGTCAGTAATATCAACTATAAAAGTTGAATATCCACCTTCGTGAAAAGCTAATGACTTACCATTTAATATGACTTCAGCTTCGGAGTTAACACCTTTGAATTCTATTTTTACTCTTTCACCTTCATTTGCTTCGATTTTCTTGAAGGTTTTCGTATACGTACATTTGCACCTTTTATAATTATCTCCGCCATCTTGGCCATCATCTCCATTCCAAGTATGAGGAACATCAATTTTCTTAGATGCTTCGCCTGGCATTTCAAATAACCAGTCGTTATTAAATAGGATACTTTTTCTCATATTTGCGCCCCTTTTTTAAGCATAATAATTTTTTATTATTTATCGGTCGAATGTATATTAACAAATATAAAATTCGATTACAACTAATTCAGTATTTTTTTACTTTAAAAATGCAAACATTTTTTTCTTACATTGCATTTTTTGAAATTTATATTGCAATTATTGCAATAAATTTTAATTATCTAGGCAAATTTTCACTGCGATATATCAAATTTTGCAACTAAAAAAGACCTGCTAAAAACTAGCAAGTCTTTCTTGTATTAATTAAAATCAAATTTCTATCTTTGGACTCTACCACTTCCATCTCCACCAGCAAGTTTTTTAACTTCATCAACAGATACTAAGTTATAATCTCCTTCGATTGAATGTTTCAAACAACTTGCAGCGACTGCGAATTCGATTGCTTCTTGTGGCTTATAATTATTAACCAATGAATATATTAATCCACCAGCAAAACTATCTCCACCACCAACTCTATCGATTATTTGCATATGATATTCTTTTGATAAATATGCTTTCTCTCCATCATAAAGCATAGCAGCCCAATTATTTTCACTAGCGCTTATTGATGTTCTTAATGTTATAGCAACATATTTAAATCCAAACTTCTCTTTTAATTGGCTAGCAACTGATACATAACCAGCTTTATTTAACTTACCTGCAGATGTGTCATTATTTTCAGCTGTAATACCGAAAACATCATTTGCATCATCTTCATTACCAATGCAAACATCAACATATTTCATTAATCTAGTCATGACTTCTCTAGCTTTTTCTTTTGACCATAATTTATTTCTATAATTTAAATCACAAGAAATAGTAACACCATGTTTCTTTGCAGCGATGCAAGCGTCCTCTGTTAATTTTGCAACATTTTCACCTAAAGCTGGTGTAATTCCTGAGAAATGGAACCATGTGACACCTTCAAAAATAGAATCCCAATCATATTCATTTGAGTTAGATAAAGCAAATGCGCTATTAGCACGATCATAAATTACTTTACTAGCTCTTTGAGAAGCACCTTTTTCTAAAAAATAGATTCCAACTCTATCGCCACCTCTAACTACGCTAGTTGTATCAACTCCATATTTTCTTAAAGAATTGATAGCAGCTTGTCCGATTTCATGCTTTGGTAATTTACTAACAAATTTTGCATCTAATCCGTAGTTAGCTAAAGAAACTGCAACGTTAGCTTCTCCACCACCAAATGTAGCTTCAAAATCTTCACTTTGAACAAATCTTAGATAGTCAAATGGTTCTAATCTAAGCATTAATTCGCCTAATGTAACAACTTTCATATTATTTACCTCTTATTAAAGCAACTGCTTCTTTTGTTTTATTATAGATTTCTTCTGGAGTGCCTTTAACCATCCAGCTTCCACCACAACCAATAATTTTTTTATAAGCTAAGTATTCCATAACATTCTTTTCATTAATTCCACCAGTAGGCATGACCATAATTTGTGGGAATGGAGCACATAAAGCTTTAATTGTTGCTAACCCACCATAATTAGAAGCTGGGAAGAACTTGATTACTTTAATTCCTAAAGAAATTGCTTCCATTATCTCAGTTGGAGTTACACATCCAGGAAGGTAAATGATTCCATGTGCTTTACAAACTTCTGCTACTTCTTTACTTAATCCAGGTGAAACAATGAATTTGCATCCAAGTCGAATAGCTTCTTCACATTGATCTTTATTGATAACAGTACCTGCGCCAATATATGCATCAGGATAGTGTTCAATAGCTAATTTAATTGCCTCACTAGCACAACTTGTTCTAAAGGTAATCTCAGCAGCTGGTAAGCCACCCTTAACTAAAGCATCCATTAAAGGTAAAGTGTCTTCTACCTTTTCGATTGCTACGACAGGAATTACTTTTAATTCCTCAATTTTTTTATAACCTTTCATATTAAATACCTAAACGTCCTTTTATATTGTAATAACTAATATTTTTGACAAGTGTAATTGCATCGTCCAATGTATATTCACCATTATCAACTTTTTCTGCAACAAAATTAGCAAGTATTCTTCTAAAGAAATCGAATCTTGAATAACTTGAGAAACTTCTTGAATCTGTTAACATACCAAGATTAGTCCCAATACAAGCATATTCACTTACAAGTTCTAAATTCCTTCTTATTCCTAATAATGTATCATTGAACCACCAAGCTGCACCAATTAAAACATTTCTGAAAGCTCCAGAAATACAACTTAATGGAGCAATTTGGTTTGGATTAAGGGTATAAAGGATTATAGTTGGTCTTTCATCATCGCTTAATTTATCAAGGAATTTCATACAATTGTCAAGGTTGCATTCTTTTCCGATGACGTCAAAACCAGCATCAACACCTATCTTTTTATACATTTCTGAATTTATGTTTCTTGTAACAGAGAAATGCAATTGAACAATAATATTTCTCTTTTTATATTCTTTAAATAAGAAGATAAATAAATATCCTAATAAAGCATCTTTTTCATCATTAGTTAACTTGCCTATTTTCTTAAAAAAGTCTTTTGCTTCATCTTCTGATGCAAATCTACTTGGAAAATCGCCAAAACCATGATCAGAAATTTTACATCCCTTGCTAACAAAGAAATCTAATCTGCTTCTTAAAGCATTTTTATAATCTTCTAAAGTATTGATTTTAATATTAGCCGCTAAACCTAATTTATTTATATAGTCTGTATCAAAATTGTATAGTTTGTCTGGTCTAAATGTTGGAGTAACTAAAGTATCATCGTATTTTTTATGATAGCTTAAATCATCAACCGGATCATCAGTAGTTGCAACAAATTCAACATTGAATAGCTTAAGAAGTTTTCTAACGCTAAGTGAAGCTAACTTTTTATTTGCTTCATCATATATTTCTTTAGCAGTATCCTTATTTAATGGCTTGTTTATTCCAAAAACTTGTTTAAGCTCCATGTGAGTCCAATAATATAAAGGTCCTCCCATTAAATTAGGCAAAATTTCTGCATAATGCATAAATTTTTCTTCATATGTAGAGTCTCCAGTAATATATTTTTCATCAACTCCACACATTCTCATAGCTCTCCATTTATAATGGTCACCACTAAGCCAAAGTTCCCCAATATCACTAAATTTATCGTCATTAGCAATCTTTTTTTGATCTAAATGACAATGATAATCAATGATTGGTAAATCTTTTATCTCTTTATAAAGTCTAACAGCCGTATCAGACTTTAATAAAACATCTTCAGAAAAAAAGTTTTTCATGAATTATACTCCACTATAAGCAGAGAAACCTCCATCGATTGGGATACAAATTCCAGTAATGAAACCTGCTGCCTCTTCACTTAAAAGGAATAAAACAGCACCTACAAGTTCACTTACTTCTCCAAATCTGCCCATTGGTGTAGCACTAATAATTTTATGTGTTCTTGCAGTTGGTGTACCATCTGCGTTCCATAATAATTTTGCGTTTTGTTTTGTTGAGAAGAATCCAGGAGCAATAGCATTAACTCTAATACCTAAGTGTGAGAAATGGACTGCTAACCATTCAGTAAAATTACTAACTGCAGCTTTTGCTCCACTATAAGCTGGAATTTTAGTTAAAGGTGTATAAGCATTCATGCTTGAAATATTTAAAATTGAACAACCTTTTTTACCCATCATATCCTTAGCAAAAATTTGGCTTGGAAGTAAAGTTCCAATGAAATTCAAGTTAAATACAAATTCTACACCTTTTTCATCTAAATCGAAAAAAGTTTTAATATCTTTTTTAGAATCATCAAGTTCAGCATATTCATTATCAGTTTGAGCACGAGGATTATTTCCACCAGCACCGTTAATTAAAATATCACAAGGTCCAAAATCTTTTAAGATAGCTTCATGACACTTTTCAAGTGATTCTTTATCGAGAACATTTGCTTCATATCCTTTAGCGACATAGCCTTCATCTATAATTTCTTTAGCAAATGCTTCAGCAGCATCTAAATGTAAGTCGAGTAAAGCTACTTTAGCTCCACATAATGCAATAGCGTGTGCTAAATATGAGCAAATAACTCCTCCAGCACCTGTAACTACTACAACTTTATCTTTTAAATCAATATTAAAAGGTAATTTCATATATTTCCCTCCAATTTATTTCTTATATACTTTTTCAAAAGCTTCAAATAAACCATTAATATAGGTTGCCCCTAAAGCTCTATCGTATAAACCATAACCAGGTTTTCCATCTTCACCAAAGATATTTCTGCCATGATCTGGTCTTACATATCCGTTAAATCCATTTTTAACTAATGCTTTAACAATTTCAGCCATATCTAAACTGCCATCTTTTGTACAATGTCCAACTTCTGTAAATGATCCATCATCTTTTTCCCATTTAACGTTTCTTAAATGTACAAAGTGCACTCTTCCTTGTTTAGTATATTTTTCTGCCATATGAACTAAATCATTATTTCTCCCAGCACCAAATGAGCCTGTGCAAAGTGTTAAACCATTTCTTGTTGATTTAACAGCAGCAAATAATCTATCTAAATCAGCTTCATTTGAGATAATTCTAGGAAGCCCGAAAATGTCCCATGGTGGATCATCTGGATGTATTGCCATATTAACATCACACTCTTCGCAAACAGGAATTACTTTTTTTAAGAAGTAAACAAGATTATCAAAAAGTTGTTCGTGCGATACTTCGTGATACATTTTCATTAAATTTTGAAGTTCTTCTGGGGTATAAGATTCATCCCATCCAGGAAGATGTAAATTTTTTGGATCTACCTTTAAAAATTCTTCATAAGAATATGCTAATGAATCACTACCATCAGCGTTTTTATGGTGCATTGTTGTTCTAAGCCAGTCAAAAACAGGCATAAAATTATAGCAAACACACTTAACTCCATATTTAGCACATCTTCTAACGTTTTCAACATAGTTATCAATTAATTCATCACGATCACTTAATCCTAGTTTAATATGCTCATGTACAGGAATTGATTCAATAACTTCCATTTCTAAGCCGTGTTCATTAGCCAACGATTTAAGGTTTTGAATTGATTCTTCTTTCCAAACCCCACCAACAGGTACATCATAGCAAGCAGTTACAACACCGCTCATATTAGGAATTTCTCTAATATAATTGAGACTTATACTGTCACTAGGACCATACCAACGAAAAGTAAGTTTCATATTTTCTTTCTCCGTTAATTTATTTATGTTTCTATTTTAATAAATTAAAAAAGTAATTTCAATCAATATAATTGGAAAAACATTGCAATTATTACATAAATTATTATGCAAATATTTCATAATTTGAATATAAAATAAAAAGTCGCCAAGATAGCAAATTATAAGGCGACTTTTCGGTATACCTTTTTAATTTTTGCTAACCTACAAAGGTCAAATCGGTCAGCAAGGGTGAAATGAAAGTCAAATCATTAGCAGGGGGAACAACCTCTAATGATTTTACTACTTTAGTAAGTTGATTCGGGATTTCAACCTACACTTAAAATATACACTATATATGTCTATTATTAACTTAATTTTACTTAAAAGTATTCTCACTTTGTAAGTGGTAAGAAAATGGTGAAGATAACATATCTATTCTCTAAACATTGACAACTAATTTTACCTTTATGATTTTCAACTATAGATTTAGCGATCGATAACCCAATACCAAAACCTGACTTATTAGAGTCGTTATCACTTCGATAAAATCTTTCAAACAAATAATTTAAATTTCCTGTTTTAAAATTATTACTTTCGTTTTTTATCGTGAAAATAGCATTCTTCTTTCTATGCTTAAGTTCTAATTCAATGGATGTATTATCTAATGCGTATTTTAAGGAATTTTCAATTAAAAGAGTAAATAACTCATATATATCTTTTTCACTACCCTTAATAAAAAGTTCGTTTTCAATCGAGTATTGAATTGATTTATTCATAGTTACTTCTAGTGACTTAATTGACTCTTTCGCACTTAATAAAATTCTACTCAAATCAATAATAGTAAAATCTTTTTTACCTTCCTCATCTAGTTTACTTAATGTAATTAATCGCCTAATTAGTTCATCCATACCGGCAATTTGCTTTTTTGTAGATTTAATCCACTCTTCTTCGCCATGTTCCATTTCTAATATTTCATTATTTGCATTAATGACAGCTAAAGGCGTTTTCAATTCATGGCTAGCGTTTGTTATAAATAATTTTTGCTTATAGTAGCTATCCTTAATTGGTTTAAAAATAACTAATGAAAAACAGACAACCAGTCCAAAGAAAATTACCATACCAGCTATTCCTATATATATAGAATTAATTAAAAATGTATGACTTGTTTCTAATCCTTTTTTTGCATCAACAAAAACATAAAGCAATGTACCATCATCTTTTTCGAAAGCTTTATACCTAAAGTAATCTAAATATCCATCAAAATTTCCACTATTATATAAGCCTAGGGCCATTTCACTTGCTTGTTCATTATTAATTTTCACAATGTAAGTCGTGTCAATTGATATAATTTCACCATCGCCAATAATTACAGTGAAATAACGAGTAGAAAATCTCTCTTCCCCACCTTCAGGTGCACCTATTCCAGTAGGGAATCTTCCATCATTTTCGCCAATTATCTGCACAATATCGCTTTGTTGTCTATCAAATGAAATAATATTAAAAGTATTGATAATTCCTAATATTAAAAATAAGACGACGAAGATCGAAAGCATCGAAATTTCAATAAAGCGTCGTCTTAATTTTTTAATCATTTCCTAAATCTTCCCCGAGGTAATATCCAACATTCCTTTTCATTTTAATAGTTATTGGACATTTAATTTCTTTAAGTTTCTTTCTAATTGATGATATATTAACCCAAGCTACTTGGGAAGTATAATAATCATCAAACCCCCAAACTTTTAACATTAATTCATCTTTCTTAACAATTTCACCTTGCGAAACCATTAATTGACGCATAATGTCGTGTTCTTTTCTATTTAAGTTAACTTCTTTTTTATCATAAATAAGTTTTAAATTGTCATTATCTAAAAGAAGCCCTTTAAATTCCTCACCTGAATCAATTTTTTTATGTGCTAAAACATTTTTTATTCTAGCTAATAATTCTTTGCTAGAAAATGGCTTTGCTAAATAGTCGTCAGCTCCACTATTCAAGCCATTAACTTTATCATCAATTTCACCTTTCGCACTTAAAATAATAATAGGAACATTATTTTTGTTTTCTCTAACAGATTTCAAAACATCCATTCCGCCTAATTTAGGCAACATTAAATCCAAAATTATAGCATCATAAAGTTTAGTATTAATACTTTTTAAGCCTTCTTCACCATCAAATACTTGTTCTACTTCATAACCATTCATTTTTAAAATTGCACTCAGTGCATTTGATAAATCTCTTTCATCTTCGACTAATAATAATTTCATAAGGCACACCTCTTTAATAATTTTAAAAGATTTAACAAAAAAATATATGAATTTACTGAAAAACAAATTAGATTTAATTCTTATTTAAGGTTCTATTCAAAAATTTTTTATTTTTTATAATTCAATATCATTGATAAACTACAATCAATAGAAGCATTTTTATCGTTTTCAGTTACTATACAATAAATATTAGTTTCATTTTTACTTAGTAAATTATATTTGTTATAGTATTGCAACCCAGTTAATGAAAGGCCATTCTCTTTTTTATCATCAAACAACTCTAATGTTGTTGATAAGCAAATTGAATCACCTTTTTTGGAATAATCTACATTAGTTAATGAATTTAAACTTTCTTCGGTAATTTTATTCATTTCTAAATCAAGTGCACTACATTCTTGAGTAAACTTTGTGCTTTCTCCCTCTTCTAGTTTTAAGTCTGTATAACCTTCACCGAAACTAATAACTTGATCTTTTACTTCTTCTTTCATGGTCGCTACTAGTTCTTCATCAGTTCCACTAATCTTTAGCTTATCTACTCTTATTACATATTCAATTTGAGTATAAGAAGGGACATCGTTTTTCTCGTTTTCTTTAATTATAGTCAAAACATCTTCTTTATTGCATTCGGAATAACCACATGATGTCGCAAGTAAAGAAAGACTAGCTAACGCACAAAACATTATTTTTTTAGCTTTCATAAGTTCACTCCTTTCGCCTTTACTTATATTTTATCAAACTGTTATAAAAATAAAAATAATATTAATTAATCTAAATATCTCGCAAAACTAAACTTTTCTATTAAAAAAGCAGGCTTTTAACCTGCTAGAAAATATTTAGGTTCTTTTAACTCCTATTAGATTTTCATTGCAACTTTCCACGCTCTCCATATAACAGTTCTTAAATTGCCGACTTGATAAGCGTCACCAACAATATGAACATGACGTGAAGATGGGAATTTTGGATCTTCATTATATCCAATAGATGTAATAATGTTATCTACTTTAACTTCTTTGATTTCGCCTGATTTTTCTTTAATTACAATACTATCTTTTTTTATTTCAGTTACACCACTTTCAAGATGAACTTCTACATTATGCAAAGTAAAGAAGTCTCTTAAATAACTAGAATTAGCCAAACATACTCCTTTGGCAGCGATTAAATCATTTTTCGCCTCAATGATTATAGGATTATGACCCTTCAAATATAAATCATAAGCAATCTCACAGCCAGTAAGTCCGCCCCCAATTATTGCTACATTCTTTCCAACTTCATGACCTTTAAGATAATCTATAGCTTCTAAAGAATTCTCTATGCCCTTAATATGCAATTTTTTAGCTTTACTACCTGTAGCAACAATAATCTCATCAGCATTTAAAGCATTAATATCTTTTATTTCAGTGTTTAAATGAATTGAAACATTCTTAAGTTCACTCAATTGCAATTTATACCATTCAATTAACTTTTTATCGTTTTCTTTGAAATCAAAAGCGCTAGCATAAATAAAGACTCCGCCTAACTTATCTGTCTTCTCATAAATGTCAACTTGATGACCTCTTAGTGCTAAAACTCTAGCAGCTTCCATTCCTCCGATTCCACCGCCAATAATTGCAACCTTTTTAACTTTCTTGGCTTTTTCGATTTTATATTTATTGTGTTGCATGGTAGTTGGATTCAATGCGCATCTTGCCATATGTGCTACATCATCAAAAGATTGATCATTTGCTACACCTTTATAATGAGCCATAGTAAAACATGCATTATGACAGTTAATACATGGCATAATTTCATTTTCACGACCATTTATAAGCTTTGTAACCCATTCATGGTCAGTCAAAAATTGTCTGGCAACGCCCATTGCATCAATTTTTCCTTCTTTAATAGCATTGGCACTAGTTAAAGGGTCCATTTTTCCTGCACTAACTACAGGGATATCAACAACTTTTTTAATTTCCTCACAATCACTTAAATTGCAATTTTTTGGCATATATACTGGTGGGTGTGCCCAATACCAAGCATCGTATGTACCATTATCGGTATTTAGCATATCATAGCCAGCATCTTGAAGATATTTTGCTGCTTTACGAGATTCTTCCATATCTCTTCCAACTTCTTCATAATCCTCGCCAGGCATTGCACCAACTCCAAAACCTTTGGTCTTGGAAACGGCTGAATATCTTAAACTCACCGGAAAATCGTTACCACATCTATTTTTAATTGCTTTAACAACTTCAACTGGGAAACGATATCTATTTTCAAAATTTCCACCATACTCATCGTTACGATGATTAGTATATTTTAAAGTAAATTGGTCTAATAAATAACCTTCGTGAACTGCGTGTACCTCAACTCCATCAACTCCAGCCATTTTACATAGGTAAGCAGTTTCAGCGAATGCGTGAATCATATCCTTAATTTCTTTTTTTGTTAATGCTCTAACCTTAATTGAATCATCCCATCTTGAAGGCAATTCACTAGGTGAAGCGGTAAGATAAGAAGCATCAATAAATGGTTTTGCAACTGCACCAACTGCTTTATTTTTTAATAAAATACTTAGTGCTTCTGTAATTGCAAATGACCTACCGAAACCTGCAGTTAACTGAATAAATACTTTAGCGCCCGTTTTATGAATTTCATCCATAAATGTTTTCAATTTCTTCCAAGGAGATTTTGCTTTATAAATCCATCTTCCACCAATTGTGTTCTTTAATGGTGCTATTCCAGGAATAATTAAACCAACATTATTTTTGGCTATTTCAAGAAATAAATTTGCAGATTCCTTATCAAAATGTGTTGGTTCCATCCAACCAAACAAAGATGTACCACCCATTGGGCACATAACAATTCTATTTTTAATTTCACAATTTCCTATTTTCCAAGGCATAAATAATGGTTCATATTTTTTATCCATATTTTTCTCCGTTCTTATAAGAATAATTTACCACATTCTAATTCAATTAGATATTTATTTATAAAATAAAAAGTATTCTTTCGAACCCATATGTTTTCAAGAATACTTTACTTAAATAAATAATTAATAGTGCTTTTTCATCCAATTAAGATATTCGCCACTTTCTACATTATGTAACCAAGTTGTATTTTCAAGGTTCCACTTGATAGTAGCAGCAATACCAGTTTTGAAATTATGCTCAGGCTTCCAACCTAACTCCGTTTCTATCTTTTTAGGATCGATTGCATATCTTAAATCGTGTCCTGGTCTATCTTTAACATAATTAATTAATGTCTCAGGCTTATCTAAAGTACTTAAAATCGTTTTAACTACTTCTAGATTTGTTTTTTCATTATGACCACCAACATTGTAAACTTCGCCATCTCTACCATTACGAACTATTAAATCAATTGCGGTACAATGATCTCCTACATAAAGCCAATCTCTAACATTGCTTCCGTTTCCGTAAACAGGAAGAGCTTCATTTCTAGAAGCCTTTTGAATCATTAATGGAATTAATTTTTCTGGAAATTGATAAGGACCATAGTTATTTGAACATCTAGAGATTGTTACAGGTAACTTAAATGTTCTATGATATGCTAAAACAAGCAAATCTGCACTAGCTTTTGATGCACTATAAGGGCTTGAAGTATGTAAAGGTGTTGTTTCAGTAAAGAATAAATCTTTTCTATCTAATGGTAAATCACCATAGACTTCATCAGTAGAAACTTGATGGAATCTTTTAATTCCATATTTTCTACAAGCATCCATTAATACTGCTGTTCCTAAAATATTAGTCTTTAAGAAAATTTCTGGATCTTCAATACTTCTATCAACATGACTTTCAGCAGCAAAATTGATAACATAATCAAACTTTTCTTGTTCAAATAGCTTAAAGACTCCCTCTCTATTACAAATATTTTCGTGAACAAATTTGAAATTTGGTTTATTTAAAATTGGTTCAAGTGTTTCCATATTACCAGCATAAGTTAAGGCATCAAGACAAACATATTCATCATTAGGGTATTTATTTACCATAATGTGAAGGAAATTGCCTCCAATAAATCCTGCTCCGCCAGTTACTAAAAATTTCGCCATAAGCATCCCCTTTTCTTTTCTTCTCTATTTTAATATTTAATGGTAATGATTAAAAGAAATTAATGCATTAAATAGTAATAATTTGTGTTAGTAAGTCTATAATATTAAGTATGGAAAAGGAAAATTTTTTAGACAACATCCTAATCGGATTAAATGAACTTCCTAAAGGCAAATATGTCGCCTTCGATGACAATTACCTTAATGGAAATGAAAATGGAAAGTCGATTGAAACAAATAAAATAATCGATTTATTTTCAGAACTTAATAAATGGAGAAAAGAAAATCCTGACACTATTATATATTTTGATATATTAGAAAATGAGAATTTGACAATTGACGAAGGCTTATCACTAGAAGTTTTACATCCTAAAAAATTGGAAGCTAAAGATTTTAAAATCATCACAAGCAAAGAAGAGTTAAATGAAATGCTTACTAAAGAACTTAATATTAGTTTAGATGATATAATTGATCTATTTGATGATAATTCGAGTAATTTCCCTGCAGCATAAAGGTTTTCTGTGCGAAATTTTGATCAAATTAACATACTTTACTAGAAAGATTATTTTATATAAATAATTTAATTTACTAACATAAGAGATAATTATTTTCATAAATAAAAGCATCAATTTAAATAATTCAAAATCATTTTTTATAACTTCGCTTTACAATAAAGACTTTTCTTATTATCATTTTCTTTGTAAAAGGTAGATGAGGCTCATATTAGGATATGGACTATTGCCGACTTTAAAGGAGACTTTAAATATCGGTTTGAAAAGTTTTGGTCGAATCAAGGCCAAAAATAACATAGTTTCACCGCCTAATAAAGTTAAAGTTTGTACTTTTAAGTATTTTGTTTAATGAACCTATCTATTCTTTTGATAGGTTTTTTTATCGAAAGAATAGAATAGTAACTATAGCAAGCTTTGACTAAGAGCCTTCTAAAAGGAGGGATTAGTTATGAAAAAGAAAATTAAAAAACTTGCTATTAAGGAAACATATTTAAAACTAAGTTCCTTTTCTTTGGAAGAATTAGAAAAAGAACTTAAAGTCAATTCTGAGCAAGGACTAACTCATGATGAAGTCATCAAAAGAAAAGATGAATTTCTTAAAAGCCATAAACTCCGAACTCATAAATACGAAATTTTAAAAATAATATTATCTTCTTTTTTTAACCCTTTTAGTTTAATTCTAATTGTAATAGATATTATTACTTTTTTAAGCGATGTTGTATTTGCTTCTTCAGACAATAAGTCTTATTTAGAGTGTTCTACTATTCTAGGCATAATTTTACTAAGCGCCTTTATTCATTTATTTAACGAACTATCTTCATATTTTGCTACAAATAAGTTACTTAAAGAAGTCAGTTCTACCTCAACTGTATTAAGAGAATCAATTAAAGAAGAAATTGATGTTAACGATCTAGTTAAAGGCGATATAATTTTTTACTCTCAAGGCGACATAATATCAACAGATGGAATAATTCTTGAAAGCAAAGATTTATTTATCGACGAATCAAGTCTAACCGGAGAATCACTGCCAAAAGAAAAAAGCGAAAAATTTATCGAGACAAAGTCACTAATCGAAATTAATAATATATTATTTAAAGGTTCTAACGTAGTAAGTGGTAATGCAAAAGTATTAACAATCGCAACAAAGACAGACACCTATTTTAGTGAAATTACAAAATCAAAATATAAAAAAGAAAAAACTTCATTTGATAAAGGTGTAAATCAAATATCAAAACTTTTCATTGTAATGATAGCAATCATAGTCCCTTTAATATTTTTAATTAATGTTTTAACAAATAAATCAATTTTTGATTCTGTGATTTTTGCTTTAACAATATCACTAGGTTTAACTCCCGAACTGCTTCCTATGATAGTTGCTTCTTGCTTAGCTAAAGGAAGAAAAAAACTCGCCAACGACAAACTTATAGTTAAAGATCTTTCCTCAATAAATAATTTAGGGGCAATAAATATTTTATGTAGTGACAAAACCGGAACAATTACAGAAAACGCTTCAAAACTAGAAAAAATCATCCCTTTTAATAACGATTCTGAACAATTATTTTGCTATGCTTATTTGAATTCTTTTTTACAAAGTGGATTAAAAAATCAAATTGATAAAGCTATAAGTGAGCATGAATTTAAACACGATGTCCCTTTAAAGGATATCAAAAAATTAGATGAGATACCTTTTGATTTTTCTAGAAGAAGGCTCTCATTATTAATAAAAGAAAACGATAAAAATATCCTCATAACAAAAGGAAGTGTCGAGGATATGCTAAAAGTTTCTAAATATGTTTCTACAAAAAACGGATTAAATAATTTAGATGAAAATGAACTTAACAGAATACTTAGTTTAAATGAAAAATATAATTTAAATGGTTATCGTTTAATTCTTCTAGGATATAAAGAGATCGATAAATCATCCATCAAACTTGATGATGAATGCGATCTTATTCTCTTAGGATTTTTAGCTTTTTTCGATCCACTTAAAGATAGTGCATTGGAGACTATTACTAAATTAAATTCACTTGGTGTAGATTTAAAAGTACTTACTGGAGACAATAAAAACGTGTCATTAACACTTGCAAAAAGATTAAATATTGAAAATCCTATTGTTATTGATGGCGAATACATCGACACTTTAAGTGATGAAGAATTAATTAAAATTGCGCAAAACACAAATATTTTTGCTAAATTAAGCCCTGATAATAAAGAAAGAGTTATTGTTGCATTAAAGAAAGGTGGCAATAAAGTTGGCTTTATTGGAGATGGCATAAACGACGCACTTGCTCTTAAAGCTAGCGATATTGGCATTTCTGTAAATAACGCTAGTGATATCGCAAAAGAATCCTCTAAAGCAATAATGCTTAATCAAGACTTGTCAATCTTAGTTAATGCAATAATTGAAGGTAGAAAAACACACTTCAATATGATGAAGTATATAAAAATAACGATAAGCAGTAACTTCGGTAATATTATATCTATACTCTTTGCATCGATATTTTTACCATTTTTCCCTATCTTACCTACTCATATTTTATTGTTAAATATAATTTATGATTTATCTTGCTTAGCAATTATAAGTGACAATGTAGATGATGAATTGTTATTAAAGCCTGTGACTTTTTCTACAAAAGGAATTATTCCTTTTATGATCATTTTTGGACCGATTTCCTCTATTTTCGATATTGCTACTTTTATATTTAATTATCTTATATTCTTACCATACATATTTGGCGCACAATGTAATTTATTAACTGATCAGTCACAATTTATTTTAACTTTCCAAACATTATGGTTCTTTGAATCGTTTATAAGTCAATCAATCGTTATTCTTAGTTTAAGAACAACAAAAAAATTAATAAAGTCAAAAATAAGTATAAAAATGATATGTTCAATGGTTATATCAACCATTATAATTTTTATTCTTATTTACACTCCTTTAAACAATGTTTTCTTATTAAAACCTATCCATCCACTATATTATGTATTTATGTTAACTTTAATAATTTTATATATTTCTTTAGTAAGTTTAACGAAGCATTGTTATTCTAAAAAGCATTCAATTTATTGATTGCATTCAAAAAAATATAAAGCTTAAACCTTATATTTCCTGCCTCCTACCGGGTTTAGGTAAGAGGCAGGCAGAGCACAAAAAGAATTACTAATCATACTGGAAATTCGAGAAACATAATAAACTCTCAAAGGACAATTCGTAAACTTTCGTTTACCTAACTACGCCTCATTTGTTTTATCAAACAATATTGTCATTCCTGCTATCTGTATATCTTTTAGTACCATAGTAGTTAGACCCGGTAATGTCGACTAATAGAATTCCTTATAGTGCCTAATTACTAGAAATTTCTTGATAGGGCGTGAATTTAAAATGCCTACTCTCCTTTCATAAGTACAACAATTAGAAGCGAAACATTTTTTCTATTTTTTAAAAATATTAAAAAACTGCCACTAAATTAATATAAAATGGCAGCTTTTAACAAATTTACTAGATTAGTGGAGGAGGTGGAGGTGGAGGTGGAGGTGGTAAGAAGCCAGAATCCTCAACATACACTACTGTATCTCCATCCTTAAATAAATAGTAAGTTGATAAGCCATTAGCAAAAGATAAAGCTAGATGTCCTTCATAAGAAGTAACAATATAACTTAAAGTAGTATCTCCCCTACGTAATTTATAGCTAACAACATTAGTCATTATATCTGTCACTGCTTCAAATTTTATGCTTAAAGTTGGATCACTATCTAAATGATATTCACCAGCATAATCTGCAGGATTGAAATCAACTTTTGCTAGTTCTAAATCAAGAGAGCCATCATTAAGCGTTAACTCGCCATCATTAGTAAATGTAAATGTGTTACCAAGACCTTCGCTAGCAAATCTGATACCATCAGTTAATACTTCAATATTTGTAATGTTATATTCTTTACCATTTACATATACAAGATTATCAACCATATATACAACAGTTGATTCATCACTTGTTGCATAAACTCCTCTTAAATTGAATATATCTTCTCTTACATAGATAGAATTAAATGAAATTAAACCATTATTAACTTGATATAGCAAAACGAAAAAGTTTTCCAATGCTTCAAAACCAATTACAGGTTCTAATTGCCCTGTTGAAGAATTCTTATTCATAGTTAAACGATAATCATATTCAACTTCTTCTAATTGATTTGTTTCATCGTTAAATGTATCAGCATAGAAATGCCCATCGGTTGTAAGCTTAAACTTTTCTGGACCATAAGCACCATCAAAATAATAAGTTCCACATAATGATTCAAAGTATTCGTATTGAATATAGGTTATTGAATCAACAACTTTTCCATTTTCTATTACATCTTCACTTAAAACTAATGTTGATGTGTATAATAAAGAATGTTTTACTTCGCCAATTACAAATTCAATTTTAGTATCATAACTAAATGCACTAGCGTTATACTCGGCGACCAAAGTATAATTAACTTTTTCTCCATAATAAGTAATCGTTGTATCTTCAAACACTATCTCTTTTTCAAATTTATGAGTGTATGTTCCATAACCTGCATCAAAATTTACTTTATTAAAATAAGTTGCGACTGTATCGCCAGATTTTAGCGAATAAATATTATTCTTTTCATCTAAAATTTCTAATTCATTAGTAACACCATCAACCTCATACTTTAACGTAGGAGATTTCATTCCAGGAACATAATATAAATAACCATCTGCAGTCTTATTTTCACCATATGTAACAGTCAAATTATAATCGCAAGATAAAACTGATTTTTTACCATCAACAACATTAATAAATTCAGAAATAAATTGACTTTTATAAGAACTTTCATTTACTAAATAATCAACATTATCGCCATTAGTAATTTTTAAAGCTACTGTAAACTTTTCTGGACTAACGACATATGTGTTGCCATTAAGAACAAACTTGATAGATTTACGTTTATCACTAATCAAAAATTCAAATTCAGTTTCTTCGCCATTAACTAGTAAAAGATAATTTCCATCCAAGTCTTGTGTGAAAATAAATTCAACATCTTTGTTGCCATACACATAATTTTCAAAACAAGATGTTTCATTATACGCACCATACTTAGTTACATCACCTTCAGTAAAAGTAGCGCCATAAACATCAGGTCTAATCGTAACATCATTATGTCCTTCACTTTTTAATGTAATTACTTGTCCATTACTATCAAAAGAAGAACTATAAGTATAGGTAACTTCGTTATATACGACTGTATTAGCTTCTGTATCAGCACTTAAAGTAATTTCACTTCCATCTTCAAAGAAATATGAATCACTTAAATTAACAGTATCACTTACATATTCTAAATAATCATACTCATATGAGTATAAACCTACTACACCATTACTAGAGACTAGCCCATATCTTCCATAATCATAATTGTCATAATAATCATAGATATTAAAGAAGAAAGTTTTTTCTCCTTTCACTGTGCCAAAATACGTCACATAATAATAAGTATCAGCAGATTTAGAAAGATTATAATTTCCATAATTTATCTTGAAAACACCATAAGTATTATCAAACTCACTACCGAAATAAAGATTCAAATTATAAGGGCTTCCGTCTCCATATGAATTAAATGCACCTTGGAGTTGTTCGTTAACTGGTTGAAAATCGTTAACTAATTTATAACCTTCTGCAGTCTTTTCTTCTAATTGTAAAGTATAAAATGAACTTGGAGAATAATACATTTTATATTCTTTTCCATCGTCATTTTTTAAATAAGCGACAGTACGAGTAAACAATCCTGTGCTACTAACTAACTTTTCTTCTTTGATATTAGTAATACTAAATGGATTTGCTTCTGTTCCTAGTTTGACTTCATTATCACCTACAATAAGAGTTTGATTTTTACCATAATAGGTTCCTTCGAATTCCATTATATCTTCTACATCAAATGTTGGTTCTTCTGGTGTTGGTTCTTCTGTTTCACCAGGATTTTCTTCCCCAGGATTTTCTGGATTATCTGGTTTATCATCCCCTGGATTCTCTGGATTATCTGGATTACCAGGGATATTTATATCTTCATCTGGCGGGTTATTATTTTGACAGCCAGTCAAAAGAAATGATAAGCCTAAAACAAGCAATAAACTTCTCTTTTTTAACATATAAAAACTCCTTTAGTTTCATTTTATATGCTGTAAAGTTTTTGGCAATTTATAGTTTAAAAAAACAAAAAACTTTAGTAAATTTGCAATAATTTATATATTTTCAAGCATTTAATAAATACGATTTAATCGGTATTTTTTAACGGAAAAACAATTTTAACGACAAATTTTTCGTTTTCACATGAAATTAATAAATTCCCATCATATCTTTTAACTATATTTTTAATGGATTTTAAACCAAAACCATGATTAGATTTATCTTCTTTAGAAGTTAAAATCTCATTATCTTTAATATCAGGTTTTTCTAAACAAGTATTTTCAATATCAATTAATACTGAATTCCTTTGTTTAGAAACCATTAAACGGATAATGCGTTTTTCTTTATCTTCAATTTTAGATACACACTCAATTGCATTATCGATTAAATTTGAGAACATCGAATATAAATGGTTAATCTTCATAAAGTTTAATAATGAGCCATCTGCAATTGTTAAAAAATGAATATCATATTTTAGACAAGCAAGGTTCTTTTCTAGTAGAACAACATCCAAAGCTTTGTTTCCTGTATAATAAATTGACTTAAAAACATTTCCATTTTGTTCAATTTCAAGCACTTCATCTTCATTTATTTTATTTTCCTTAATGAAATGTTTTAAGTCATGGTATTTGATATTAATTTGTTCTTGAGTAATTTTAGCTAATTCATATTTCTTTTCGTCATTTTTCAAAACAACTTCCAGCATTTTATTTTCGTTTTCAAGCTTAGTTTCATTACTACTCATAAACAAAATAACAATTCCAGCTAATGAGCCCATTATTGAATATAAATTAACTAAAGAATATATATCATAACGCTTAATTTCTAATAAAGGATCTTCAACAAAATAACTGACAATAATATTAAATAAAAGAATCATTATAGCAACAGTCAATAAATAATAGTTATTAATCTCTAAATCAGGATCTTTTTTAAACTTCTTTAAATACGTAAAGTAAATGATTGTATTCATTATTAAAATAATTACAACTTGGCATAAAACATAAAACAATTCACCACGCAAATTATAATCAATTAAAGTAACTAAAATCATACTTCCTTTATATGCAATATGTTGAACGCAGAAAGTTGTCGTAACAATAAATAAAACTCCAAATATATTAATATCAAATATTAAAAAAACTGAAGCAATAACAAATACATAAATAAACAAGAAATCTAAAGGTCCTGGTAATGGTCTATAATGCCAATATAGTTCGATTAATAAAAAAGAAACCGCAAAAGGCACATAAAAATATTTTCTTTTAGGAAAACACAAAAGAAAAACACATAAAGAAATATAAAGAGTCGCTACATATTCATGATCTAAAATAAATTGCATAATCAATTAAATATTCTTCATAAATTTTTCTATAAAGACCTTCTTTTTGCTTCTAGAAATAGGTAGTTCAGCATTTATAAGCTTACAAGTATCTCCATTTATAGATTCAACATAATTTAGATTAACTAAATAACAGCTATTGCATCTAGAAAATTTATTTTGACTGAGGACATTTTCTAAATCTTTTAAAGACCCATAACACTCATGACTTGAATCAATTGTATGGAATATTAATGAATGTAGTCTTACTTCTACATAAACTATTTTATCTTCCATTAAAGCTATGTAACCATCACTAGTTTTTATTGTTATTTTTTTATAATGTGTATTAGCAAGTTTTTCTAAACACCTATTTAAGCAAAAATATAATTGCTCTTTTTTAATAGGCTTGACTAAAAAATCTGTAGCAGCAACTTCATAGCCATTAATAGCGCATCCAGCCATATTAGTAACAAACACAATTAAAACATTTGTATCAACCTTTCTAATTTTCCTAGCGATATCTAATCCATTTATCCCAGGCATATCAATATCTAAGAAGACTAATTGATAATCGTTTTTTAAGGAATCTAAAAAATTAAAACCATGGCTAAATTTATTAATTTCATATTGAACATTTTTCTCAACAAAAAATTTCACTAAAAATAGTTCTAATTGGTCCAATGCTTCCAACGAATCATCTACTAATGCTATTTTGAACATACTTATATTATAGATGAGGCAAAACGAAAATAGAATTTTTAAATAAAAAACAGCAAAATTCATTAACGAAGTTTGCTGTTTAAAGAACTAATTAATTTTTAATTAACTATCAATTATGTACTTTGAAACACTATTTTTCTTATTTGATAAAACCATTCTATATTTTAGGTTCAACATAGAGCAATTTAGCTTCACTAATAGTTACACTTCCACTACTAAGTTCTGATGCATCACCAGTTGAACTCCCAAAATAAAACATAAGGTCTGATGGATTTCCAGAATAAACTACTTCAATTATTGATTCTTGGCTTGGCTGAATTTCATAGAAACTTCCGCCCCATTCAGTATCAGTTCTTATTTCTATACCATCTTGTGTAGCGCTTAAATTCAGTGACCTAGTGTTAACGCTTGTTCCCTCACCAACATTAGGAGCATTTACATCAACTCTAGCTTTTATCACCGAATCACCATTGTTCTTAACCTTAAACTGTACATGATTGTAGCTAGTTGTACTTGCTGGGAAAGGTGAATAAACATTTTTATATGAATTTCCAACGACATCAGTATAAGTAATAGTATGCGAATTAGTAGTTTCATCAAAAAATACATTATAAATATCATTGCTATCAATATTTAAATTAAAATCAACCCATTCATTTTGAGAAGGTTCTTCAGGATTTGCTGTATCATCGCTACCTGTATTTGTTGCGATTTCGAAACCACTAAATGTAATGTTTCCGCTTCTTAAAGTCTCATCATCATAACTTACAGATGAATCAATCATGAACATAATAGTATTAGCGTTGCCTTTATAATTTACAACAATTTCACTTTCAGCATTTGGTTCGATAGTCGCATAACTTCCACCCCATTCAGTATCAGTTCTTATTTCAATACCATCTTGTGTAGCTGATGTATTAATTGCTTTAGTATTTGCACTTGAACCTTGTTCTCCCTCTGGAACATTAATATCAATTCTTAAGTTTACTGCTGCTTCTCCGTTATTTTTAACCTTAAATCTAATAGCTGTGGCATCTTTTGCATTTTGAGGTAAAACAGCGTTCATATTTTTATACGAATTACCTTTAATATCTGTATATTGTACATTTAAAGAATCATCATTTTTTGCAATTACATATTCAGCATCATTAGTAAATGATAAATTTAAATCTTCCCATGGTGTCGATGGATCAGTTGGATCGTCAGGTTCAACAGGGGTCTCAACATATTCATTGTCTCCACAATCACCAATTTCAAAACTACTAATTGTAATACTTCCACTTCTTAAAGTTGTATCGTTGACTGAAGAATCAATCATAAACATGAGTTGTGAAGGGTTTCCAGTATATTTAACAATAATCTCAGTTTCTTTTCCTGCAGCTATTGTAGCAAAACTACCACCATATACAGTATCTGTTCTAAGTTCAACACCATTGCCAGTTGCTAAAACATTTAGACATTTTGCTGAACCAGTAGAATAGCTATTTATATCTATTCTTAAATTGACTTCGCTGGTTCCATTATTTTTTACTTTAAATCTTATTGCATCTTTATTACCAGCATCAGCTTCTCCTGATAATGTGGTAACGATATTTTTATAAGAATTTCCAGCAACATCTGTGTAGGCAACTGTATAACTATCACTTTCGCCTGATGTAACAGTATAAACATCAGTAGAAGCAAAGGTTGTACCTAGTGTTCCCCAAGTATAATCAGCTGGATTAATAACATCTGTAGGATTTTCTACAGGTTCTTCTGGATCAGTTGGATCGTCAGGTTCAACAGGGGTCTCAACATATTCATTGTCTCCACAATCACCGATTTCAAAACTGCTAATTGTAATATTTCCACTTCTTAAAGTTGAATCACTATAATTTACTGAAGAATCAATCATAAACATGAGTTCTGAAGGGTTTCCAGTATATTTAACAATAATTTCAGTTTCTTTTCCTGCAGCTATTGTAGCAAAACTACCACCATATACAGTATCTGTTCTAAGTTCAACACCATTGCCAGTTGCTAAAACATTTAAACATTTTGCTGAACCAGTAGAATAGCTATTTACATCTATTCTTAAATTGACTTCGCTTGTTCCATTATTTTTTACTTTAAATCTTATTGCATCTTTATTACCAGCATCAGCTTCAGCAGATAATGTTGAAAAAATATTTCGATAAGAATTTCCGGCAATATTAGTGTAAGCAATCGTATAACTTCCATTTTCACCTGCTGTAACGGTATAAACATCATTAGATGTGAAAGTTGTATCAAGTGTTTCCCAAGCATAATCAGCTGGATTAATAACATCTGTAGGATTTTCTACAGGTTCTTCTGGATCAGTTGGATTATCTGGTTCTACTGGATTTGAGTTTTCACCACAATCGCCTAATTCAAAATTACTAAATGTTATATCACCACTTCTGGTTGCTTGATCGTTTACAGAAGAGTCGATCATAAACATAAGTTCAGTTGCTTTACCGAGATATTTTACAATTACTTCTGTTTCTTCATTTGGTGCTAAAGTTGCAAAACTACCACCCCATTGATTATCAGTTCTTATCTCTGTTCCATCTTGAGTAGCAACTGTGTTTATACATTTTGCAGTACCTGAAGAATAATCATTAACATCTATTCTTAAGCTAACTTCTTCTGTTCCGTTATTTTTTACTTTAAATCTAATTGCATCAGTATTTAATGCATCTTTTGGCAATTTTGTATTAATGTTTTTGTATTCACTTCCGCCCATATTGGAATAAGTAACATTAATCTTTCCATCCTCTTGATTAGTGACTGTGTATCTATCTGTACTTCCAAATGATGTATCTAAACTTGTCCAAGTAAAATCTTCAGGATCTATAACTTTTTCTGGTTCATTAATTACAGGCTCATATTTACTACCATCTAAATGAGCAAAATTAACTTGATCGTAATAAGCTGTTGTACTTGTAAAATCACTTGTCAAATTTCCCATCCAAGCACTTGCGGTATTATCACCACACCATGTATTCATAATAATTCTACCTGGAGTAGAAGGAATATTGTTTGTTGCCTTGTAAACAGGTTCTTTATCAACATACCAAATAATTGATTCTTCACTCCAAACAAAACCATACTCATGATATTCTACACTTGCGTCAAAACCTAAATCGTACCAGTGTTCATTTCCGCCTTTACCGTTTGTAAAATAATTGAATTGGACTCGAGTTGTATCACTTCCTAAGAATTCAATATCGACTTCATCCCAAGGATTTCCTTCACTTTCACCAGTATATACAAAGAATGCTGAGCATGTTCCAGGTGCCTTAGCTGGTTTCATTTTTACTGAATAATAACCATACCCGAAATGGTCATTACTCTTCAATTCTCCACCATACTTATTATCCCCATCTTTACTAACAGTTAATGCTGCTTCACCATTTTCAAATTTAACGTTTTTATTAGTCCAATAGCAATCGAAAGGTGAACCATTTGTCCATCCATTAGATGCTGTAAAGATTTTTGATTCAGCATTAAAGTTTTCAATTTCATAAGCGATAAATTCAGGTGCATCACTTAAATCTTGACCAAAACAGGATGATAACATGAATCCACTAATAACAAGCATTCCAGTTTTTAAATATCTTCTTTTCATAAATTATTCCCTCCAAAATTAGATATTTTGATTTAAATTATTATTTTCTTTTATTTGTTTTCTTACCATTCTATAAATTAAGAATAATAAGACTAACGAACCTATTACACAAACTCCATCAAGTGTATATAAAATAACTTTATAAATTGGAGTAACTGCTTTTGGCTTTACACCATGGATATACCCATTCATCGCATAACTATTAGCAACCATATAAAGAGTTGATTTAACGCTTTCTCTAGCTTGATATGAATATACCTTATCACTAGTATCAATTGTAAAGGCTTCGGCGGTAGGATCTAAACTCATTGATCCACCAGCCATAACAGCTTGTTTTGTATCCATAAACCATGTGTGGTAATAATCAGTTAACACAGCACCTTCATAACCCCGCTCTTTTCTTAATAATCTTGTAATCAAGTTATAGTTTCCACCAGCCCAAACTGGACCAATACGATTAAAGGAGGACATTACACCTAAGCAAGCATTAATCTTAGTTGTTTTCTTTGTAAACTTATAGTCTCCATTTTCATCTTTAATTAATTTGCCATTAGAATCGATTTCAACTTCATAATAAGTTTCTTCGATTTCATTTCCTTTAATGACATCTTCAAAGGCCTTTAAATAGATTTCTCTAATAGCTTGTTCGTTTGAATATGTGCATAATCCACTTTCTTTTTCTCTATGGATTTCTTGATTGTTTAATGCAAAGTGCTTCAAATAAACAAAGATTCCTTTTTTTGCAACGGCAATTGTTTCTTGTTTAGCCATTTCACTTGAGATAATTGGATCTTCACTATAATATTCAAAGTTTCTTCCTCCAAATGGTGTTCTATGAATATTATTAGCAGGGCCATACCAACCAGTAACATTATTATCATAGCAATCAATTGCGATTGAGTTACCTTTTTCATAAGCTAATTCTTCATTCCAAGTTTGAGCAATGATTAATCCACATGGATATGTAGGACCTAAAGCAAAGTGTCCTGCGACTGAATTTAATCCAGCTGGACCATCTTTATCACTAGTTTCTGGTTTATTAATAGATGGAACCATTTCTGTTTTATATCCACCATTTTGGATTAAAGCGCTAGCTTCAGCAACACTCATTTTAGATATCAGGATATTCCATAATGGATCGCTATAATCTCTGCCCCTTAAATCAATTAAATCTAATTCAACTTCACTATTTCCCCAAGTAATATTTTCTGTGATATCACTTTCTTTTAATGGATTTAATGAATCATAACTTTGAATTAATTTATAAATTTCACTATCAGTGCTTAATTCCTTATAGTACTCATAGCCAACTGGATTTCCGTTTTTATCAACGCCATTAATTCTTTCACTATGAATACTCTTAATATCACTTACATCACCATAAGTTTTTGGGTATGTTCCTTCCCAATCTTTTCTAGACAAATAAGTAATATTTTCATCATATGAGTTTAAATCAGCGCTTTCAAAAATGTTTGTAATATCTTCATTAGTCGTTTCATCTTGACTAAAACTAGTATAATCAAGTTCATCGTTTACAAATGAATCGTTAACAAAATCAGGGTTTCCAGCAATCGTTTCACTTGGAGAAGCAATCAAATTCGTTGCAGAAACGCCTTTTTTTCTTAAGATATTGTTTACAGCAGCGTGTGCATCTTCTGCTACTGTAAAATAATATTGTCCTTCACTTAAAACATAAGTTTTCTTATTTAAGTAATCATAAGAAGCTAAATCTTTTTTATCAAAAGACAATGTGACTACTTCGCTTTCGTTAGGCTTTAATTCTTTTGTTGTCTTTTTGAAGTCGACAAGTTGAATTGCACTTTTTTCAATATTATTTTCTTTTTCATATTCTCCATAAGGAGTTTGTGCATATAATTGAACTACATCTTTACCTTCAACATCACCTGTATTAGTAACTCTTACCGTACAAATGAATTTATCTTCTTCTTCAGTAACAGTAAATTCACTCCATTCAAAATCAGTTGTTGATAAACCATATCCAAATGGATACATAACTTCATCTTCATAATTCCATTCATCATGTCCTAATTCTTTAGATTCATTGACTTCCCAGTCACTCATTTTTCTAGCGTTACCAGCATTAAGAACTTGATCCTCATAACGAGTTTCATAGTATCTATATCCAACATAGATTCCTTCATTATATGTAACATAATAATAACCATCAGCCCATGATTGGCCTTCGTAATTAGGAACTTTATTACCATCAATTAAATATTCAAAATCACCCATATTCATCATAGCAGGTGAAGAAAATGCATTATAAGCGTATGTATCTGTTAAATGGCCACTTGGAGTAACCTCACCATTTAATATTTGAGGTAAAGCTTCTAATCCATAACTTCCTGTTCCAGGAACACTTAAAACAGTTGAAATATTTTCAAAGTCTTTTATCCAACCTAACTCGATACTATTATTGCAATTAACAAGCAAAATGACATCTTTAAAATTATCATTTAAATATTTAATTACTTCTAATTCAATTGAATCAGGTTCTAAATAACTTTTTTCTTTGTCGCTTTCTGCATCTGGATGATAACCACTTGATAAGTCTTTGGCTGTATCAACATAATCATTCATTCCTCTAGCTAAATCGTTTCCTTCTCCGCCAGTTCTTGATAAGACAAAAACAGCAGTATCGTATTCCTTAAATGAATCTACGACACCTTGGTTTTCTTTAATAACAGGTAACGGGCATTCATTAATACTATAGTCATCGCTATCGCCATAATTTATTGAGCCAACACCTCTTTGGTATTTTTTACCGCCACCATCCTTATAAAAATTCCATAAAGAATCATTTACATCAAAACCATTATCCTCAAATACATCTTTTAAATTGAGATCACTTGTGGCTGTACCACTTCCAGTTCCACCAAATATAAAGTTTACAGAAGACTTGCTAAACAATGAGACTTTGGTGTTATTAGCATATGGTATATTTCCTTTTTCTAATAAAGTAATACCTTCTTTAACGATATTATAACAAACAGACTTTTGGTATTCTTCTTTTTCTTTTTCGTCACTGAATTCTGCTTCATAATAAGTTGGATCAACTCCTTCATATTCAACAGTTGTATGACCTTTTCCCAAATCACCTAAAGCAGCTTTTAAAGTATCAGCATACCCTTCAGCAATGCTATTAGTAACTGCTGTTAAAGTAATTAACGCTGCAATTCCGAAGACAGAAAAACCAATTCCAATAATTCTAGATTTTTTAAATTTCATGAATCAATATTCTCCTTTTATCATGTTTACTTTAAATAAATCAATTATTTTTATTAATATGTTTAAGAATAACTAGTCATTTTTTTGACATAATTGGAAGCGCTTACATTATTTACTGGCAATATTAATTAAGCAATTATTATTTAATACGTAACTTTTTTATTATTTATATTTATAATTATAAATATGGAAACATTTATCACAATTGCAACTTTATTTGTATTAGGCTCTTTAATTGGATGGGTAATAGAAGTCTTATTTAGAAGATTTTTCAGTGCGCACAAATGGATTAACCCAGGTTTCATGGTTGGTCCTTACATTCCTCTATATGGATTTGGTGTAGTTATATTATATTTATTAAGCAATTTAGATTTTTCAGTTATTGGCTTAGATCAACTAAGTCCATGGACAATAATATTAAAAATCCTATTTATTGCATTTTCACTTATTTTTATTGAATTTATTGCGGGTCTTATATTTATAAAAGGATTAAAGATTAAATTATGGGATTACTCAAATCAAAAATTTAATATTATGGGAATAATATGCCCTTTATTTTCATTTTTTTGGCTCGTAATTGCATGCGTATATTACTTTTTTATCAATCCATATCTTGTTGATTTTATATCTTATCTAGCAAAAGATCCTACTCATTTCTATTATTTCTTCATTGGTATAGTCATAGGAATGATGATAGTAGACTTTGCTTATTCTATGCATGTTGCTACAAAAATTAGAAAAGCTGCTAAAGAACTTAAAATCGTTATTAATCTCGATAAGTTTAAAGAATTTGTTAAAACTAAAACTCATGAGTTATATTTTAAAGAATCAAATGAAAACTACCATAAGCCTTTCTTTTTTCCATTTAAATATAGTAAAGTTTCAATGCATGAAAAAGTGAAAAAATATAAAGAAGAATTTGATAATAAAATTAAAAATATTTCTAATAAAGAAACTAATAATAAAGAGGAAAAATAACGCTTTAAAAGCTCGAAACAAAAAAACTAGGAGTGTTGAATATCCTAGTATTTTTTGTTTTAGAAATATTTATTAAGCCTGTGGAACTGAAGGGTCTACTTCATGCGTTTGAATATTTTGGTGGAAAGACTAAAAAAGTATTAACTGACAATATGAGCGCAATTATTAATATCGATAGGAACGGAAATAGAAATATTCATCCAACTATTATCCAATTCTTTAAAGATATTGATG